>CAZYQW010000068.1:0-48984 GCA_964649825.1 uncultured Phycisphaeraceae bacterium
GGGCCGGGGGTGGGATTGTCCGGGTGCGGCGGCTGGCTGGGATCGAGGTTCTGCTGGAGCTGATCGATCGCCGCCTTCACCTCCTTCGGCGTGGCGCCGATCTTCACCTTGCCGCCGGGCTCCTTCGTGACCTTCATGCGCGTCAAGCAGAGCTCGATCGCCCATTGGTGCCACTCGTCGACCGCGCCGGCCACGACCGCGAGGCCGGCCGCGGAGGAGGAGGACGATCCTTTCGGGGTGGAGATCGTCACCTCGGTCGTCACCTGGCTCGAGGCGGCGGGTGCGAGCGGGCTGAGGTCGATCTCGTAGTGCTGCGCCCGGTAGATGACGTGCGAAGGATCTTTGCTCGACGGGAAGTCGTCGTGCGTGAACGGCCCGGTGACGTTCACCAGCGCGGTCACGTCCTGCCCGGCCGAGTAGACCTTGACGCTCTGCGCGGTGACGGCGGCGTCGAAGGTGAAGACCGCGAGCATGGCGGGCGAGGTGGCGGTTCCAGCGCCTTCGACGAAATCGGTGAGCTTCGTCTCGAGGTGGCCTTCGATCCGGACCGCCGTCCGCGCCTCGACCACGCCGGCCGGCGACATCACGCTCGCGACGATCGTCACGACGTCGCCCTGCTCCGGATCGATCGAGTTCCAGTCGAGCGTGTAGGTCACGCGGTAGTGCTCGAGCACGCCGTCGCCGTTCGTGTCGAGGCGTTCCTCGACCGACGGCGTCAGCGTGATCGATCCATGGATCGGTTGATCATCGAGTCGAACCGTGATCCGGAACGGTGGCCCGTTCACGCCTTCCCCGAACACGTCGAAACGAAAGCCGTCGGCCAGTTCCCGTACGACCCACGGAGCATCGATCGACAGCGACGGCTGCGCCGGCTGGACCGAGGATTGGCCATATGTCGTCGCCCGCGGCCCGCAAAGCCCGACGGCCGAGAACGCAATGACCGCCGCGATCGAACGTCGGACCGAGCGCCCGACGCTCGCGTCCATTCTTCCTTCCATTCCTCTTCCCATGCCTTCCTCCTCATTGATTCCCGGACGCCCCTTCCTTCCTCCGACCGACGTCGCGTCCGTGTCCGTCGATCGTCTCTATCGGCTGGATTCGCCGAACGCCCAAAGTAGCCGGCTCCTGGTGCGTGCGTCAAGGCGGCGGAATCGAGCGAGTGTCAAACCGGCACTGCTCGAGCGGTCGCCTCCCGCGCTGCTTCGTCGGCCGCCGGCCTCGCGGACGTCATCTGGCGGGACGACGACGCGACTGATCCGCGCCCCCGGTCGAAGTTCGGACGGATTTGCTGAGACGCGCGCCGAGTTTTCAGGATTCGTCCGACGGCCAACGAACGCGGAGACCACGAATGAACCATCGAACCTTCTTCCTCGGAGCCGCGCTTGCGTGGGCCGGCTTGACCTCGTCGAACCTCGCGGTGGGCGCCGGCGGCGGGTTCCAGTCCGGAGATCTCTACCTCTACAACCCGGCCTTCTCGGGCCTCAGCTCGTCCGACGGCGCGATCGTGCGCATCGATCCGGCCGGCGGGTCGGTGTCGGTCGTCATCGACCTCGTCACCTCATCGAGCGGGTCGGGCGCGATGACGTACGACCCGTGGCGCGACCGACTGATCTTCTTCGGCGGCCTCGTTCCGAACCACAACGAGCTCTACCTCAGCGACGCGGCCGGCAATCTGCAGAGCCTCGGCTTCGGCGTCGTCAGCGGGCCCACCCTCGGCCGCCTGACGTCGCGCGGCGACGGGATCATCTACTTCACCGGGTACAACGCGCCCGGCGTGATCTCGTACCTCGACCCGACGAACCAGCTCAAGACGCTGATGGACGCGAGCGGCACCGCCCCGTACATGCCGGGAGCGCTCGTCAACCAGATCACCCGGATGCACTACGACGCGACGACGAACGCACTGTTCGTCGCCACCGGCAGCAACGTCGCGGTCTGCCCGGGCGGGATCCAGGACGCGGTCAGCCTGCGCCGGCTCTCCCTCTCGGCGGACGGTTCGCGCGTCGTCGGCGAGACGTGCTTCCAGTACGACGTCGTCCCGAACCAGTTCGGCGAGGTGCCGGTCGGCATCACGCAAGGCCCCGGCCAGGAGCTGCTCCTGACGGTCGACGACAACAGCAACGGCGCGTCGGCGCGGATCGCCCGCGTCGACCCGTCGCTGGCGACCGCGACTGCGTACGCGGTCGTGGGAAGCTACCTCGGCGCCGCCGCGACGAACGCGGGCTGCTACAGCCACGTGCTCGGCCGCGCCGTGATCCTCGACACGTTCTCCGACGTGCTGCGCGCGTACTCCGCCGGGCAGGGCGGCTCGGGCTCGATCATCGCGACCGGCGTCTCTTCATCGGGCGGGTCGGGCGAGACCGCGACGCTCGTCGAGATCGGCTCTCCCGTGCCGCTCGATGGACTGACGGCGGACCAGACCTCGATCTCGCTCTCGACCGGCGGCACCCAGACGCTGCAGATCGACCTCGGGCCGGCGTTCGCGGGGTCGGGCTTCCTCGTCCTCGGCTCGCTCTCCGGCTTCAACCCCGGCGTGTTCGTGGGCGGGCAGTACCTGCCGCTCGTGCCCGACGCCTACTTCTCTTGGACGTTCGCGCATCCCAACACCCCGATCCTGCAGAACTCGTTCGCCACCCTCGACGTGCAGGGCCGCGCGACCACTCTGTTCGTCCTGCCGCCGGGCACGCCGGCCGTCTACGCCGGGATCACGCTGCATCACGCCGCGGTCGCGTTCGCGCCGAACTACGACGTCCAGCGCACGACGAACGCGGTGCCCGTGACGTTGGTGCCGTGAGGATCGGGTCGGGACCGAGAACCGGGAAACCCGGTTCCCGGTCCCGCTCGAGCGCGTGGCCGGCCGGCGTCCCGGCGGGGATCACGATCTGCTTCCAACACTGGTTCGTCGGTCCGTCCGGCCCGCTCGGGTTCGCGGCGAGCAACGGCCTCGCGGCCACGACGCCGTAGCCGCCCCGATTCCTCCCGGCTCCGCCACGTCTCGCGGCGCTACGATCGCACCGTCCAGATCCGATCACGAGCGGCTCGACATGCGTTGCACCTACGTCCTCTTCGTTGCTTCGTTCACGATCGGCGCGAGCGCCGGTCGATCGCAGGACGAGCCGCCGTCCGGGCTCACGACGCGCTGGACCCGCGAAGCCGAGCTCGGGATCGCGGAGTTCGGGTATCCACGGCCGACCCTCGTGCGCGCCGACTGGATGTCGTTGAACGGCGCGTGGGCCGTCGCGGTGACCAGCGCGGACGAACGGACGCCGCCGGAATCGTACGACGGCGAGATCCGCGTGCCGTTCCCGATCGAGTCGCGGCTGTCCGGCGTCCAGCGGCGCGTGACGACGGAGCATCGCATCTGGTACCGGCGACGCGTCGACGTGCCCGAGGCGTGGCGCGGGCGGCGCGTGATCCTCCACGTCGGCGCGTGCGACTGGGAGACGCGCGTCCTCGTCAACGGTGTCCACGTCGGCGAGCACCGCGGCGGCTACGACGCGTTCTCCTTCGACGTGACCGACGCGCTCGTCGGGGGAGACGCGGCAGAAGGCGACGAGATCGTCCTGTCGGTCTGGGACCCGACCGACGCGCGCGCGCAGCCGCGCGGCAAGCAGGTCGCGCGCCCGGGAGGGATCTGGTACACGCCGGCGAGCGGCGTCTGGCAGACGGTCTGGCTCGAGCCGGTCGCGGCGAACGGACACGCGTCGCAGCTCCACGTCGAGCCGGATCTCGACGCCGCGGCCGTCACGATCAGCGTCGATCCGAAGGCGCTCGGCGCGCCGAACGTGCTCGCCGTCGTCATCCGCGCGGACGGCGACGAGGTCGCACGGGCGACGAGCGAGGCGGGCGCCGCCGACCTGCGCGTCGCGATCCCCGCGCCGCGGCCGTGGTCACCGGAGTCGCCGTTCCTCTACGACGTCGACCTCGCCGTCCACGCGGCGGGCCATCCGGACCGCGTCACCGACCGCGCGACGAGCTACTTCGGCATGCGCACGATCTCCGTCGCGCCGGACGACGCGGGGATTCCGCGGCTCCGGCTGAACGGCGCGCCGATCTTCATGCTCGGTCTGCTCGATCAGGGTTTCTGGCCGGACGGCCTCTCCACCGCGCCGGGCGACGAGGCGCTCTTCTCGGACATCGAGGTGACGAAGCAGCTCGGCTTCAACCTGATCCGCAAGCACGTCAAGGTCGAGCCGGAGCGCTGGTATTGGATGTGCGACCGCGCCGGGATCCTCGTCTGGCAGGACATGCCGAGCGGCGACCGCGCGATCGGACCGGACGACGACGACCTCGAGCGCTCGCCCGAGTCCACGCGCCAGTTCGAGCTCGAGCTCGAGCGGATGATCGCCGGTCGCTCGCACCACCCGTCGATCGTCACGTGGGTGCCGTTCAACGAGGGGTGGGGCCAGTTCGACACGGAGCGCATCGCGGCGCGGGTGCGTGACCTCGACCCGACCCGGCTCGTGAACGCGACGAGCGGCTGGGCGGACCGAGGCGTCGGCGACGTCCGCGACGTCCA
Source organism: uncultured Phycisphaeraceae bacterium (assembly GCA_964649825.1). GTDB lineage: Bacteria > Planctomycetota > B15-G4 > B15-G4 > JADJEK01 > CAZYQW01. The sequence goes on from CAZYQW010000068.1 coordinate 4,520, forward strand.
CGTCTACCCGGGTCCCGGCGTCGCGGCCGTCGAGCCGCGCCGGGCGCAGGTGCTCGGCGAGTTCGGCGGCTTCGGTCTGCCGGTCTCGGGCCACACGTGGCAGGACGAGGCGAACTGGGGCTACCGCAGCTTCAAGGACCGAGAGTCCCTGACCGACGCCTACGTGACGTTGATGGAGGAGCTGCGCTTCTTGATCCCCGCCGGCCTCTGCGCGGCGGTCTACACGCAGACCACCGACGTCGAGATCGAGGTGAATGGTCTCCTGACGTACGATCGCGCGCTGCTCAAGCTCGACAGCGCGGCCGTCGTCGCCGCGAACCGCGCCGCCTTCTCGGCGCCGCCGCGCGTCGTGACGGTCGTCCCGGACGCCCGGAACGAGCCCGTTCGATGGCGCTACACGTTCGCCGCGCCGCGCGACGGTTGGACGGCGCCCGAGTTCGACGACTCGACGTGGAACGACGGGCCCGCCGGCTTCGGACGCGAAGGGACGCCGGGCGCCGTCGTCCGCACCGCATGGCACGGCGACGAGATCTGGCTGCGCCGCCGCTTCACGCTCGAACGTTCCGACCCCCTCGTCGATCTGCGGCTCGCTCTCCATCACGACGAGGACGCCGAGGTCTATGTCAACGGCCGGCCCGTCGCGGTCCGGTCGGGCTACACCGTTGCGTACGCGCGCATCCCGATCGACGAGGACGCGCTGATGGGCTTCGTCCGCGGCGGCGAGAACGTCCTCGCGATCCACTGCCGGCAGACGGCCGGCGGCCAGTACGTCGACGCCGGGTTCGTGCGCGTGATCGAGGAGGAGTGACCGAAGAGGAGTGATGGGCGCCCTCGCGCGCGGAACGGTTCCCCGCCGGGTCGTCCGTGGTGCGGGCGGCTCCCTCGTGCGTCAGATGAGCCGCCACCACGGGATCGAGAGGATGCCGTCGCCGATCCACTCGGTCTCGTCGCCGGCGTGGACGAGCAGTCCGGGGAGCGTGTCGTCGGCGTATTCGTCGCGGAACACGCGCAGCGACTTCGCGTCGCGCAGGCGCGGCGTTCGCGTCGCCTTCACTTCGATCGGCAGCAGCCGCCCCATCCACTCGACGACCAGGTCGACCTCATCGCCGCCCGTCGTGCGCCAGTAGAGGAGCTGCGGGCCGTCGACGAGCGACCCGCGCCAGGCGAGCAGGTCGGCTGGCTCTTGCCGTGGATCATCCTCCTCTCCTGCGATGCCCAGCCGACGCGAACGTCGACGCCGCGGCGCGGCGGCGTCGGATGTCCCGCGTGCTCGAGAGGTCTCGTGTACCGGGAAGCATAGAACATCGCGACGGCCGAGACGATCAAGGCCCTCGGGGACGAGAGGGACGACTACCAGCTCGTGACCGTCACTACCGCTTCACGGACGAGGTGTGGGACTTCCGGTACGTGAAGAAGCACAGCACCTCGCCGGGCCAGTACTTCGACGTGTGGGTCCGCGACGGGGACTTCGTGGCCGAGATCATCGGCGGGCGGTAGCCCGGCTCACCCCCGGCGTCCCGGCCACTCTCCCGACCGCGCCGGGTCGCCCCTCGACTACACTCCGCCACCATGAGGCGACATGACGTCGACGTGCTCATCGTCGGGGGCGGCCCGGCCGGGATGGTGCTCGGGCTGCTGCTCGCGAAGCAGGGCGTGAGGACGCTCGTGCTGGAGCGCCATCACGACTTCGCGCGCGAGTACCGCGGCGAGGTGCTGATGCCCCGCTTCACGAAGATGCTCCGCGCCCTCGGGCTGTTCGAGCGGCTCCAGGATCACGTCCACCGGCGGCTCGAGGCGCTCGAGATCCACTACGGGTCGCGGCGCGTCGCGCGCCTCGCGCTCTCGAGCATCGACCCCGACGTGCCGTTCGCGCTCTGGATGCCGCAGCCGATCCTGCTCCAGTTCCTCGCCGGCGAGGCGCGCGCGTTCGACGCGTTCGATCTCTGGTTCGGCGCGAGCCCGAGCGATCGAATCCTCGACGGCGAGCGGACCGTCGGGCTGTCCGTGCGCCGCGACGACGAGGAGATCGAAGTCCACGCGCGCGTCACCGTCGGCGCGGACGGCCGCTTCTCGAGGCTGCGCCGGCTCGGCGGCTTCCAGCTCGAGTACGAGGAGCACGACTTCGACGTCCTCTGGTTCACCATCCCGGAGCCCGACACGTCCGACACGAGGAAGGTCGCGTTCCGCGCGTTCCTCACCGCGAAGCGCGCCTACCTCGCGCTGCCGAAGCACCCCGACGCGATCCAGTGCGGCATGCTCCTCCCAAAGGACGGGTTCCGCGAGTACAAGCGCCGCGGCATCGAGTCGCTTCGCGCCGATCTTCTCGCCGGACCGCCGCTCATCCATCCGTTCGCGCGCGAGCTCGAGGACTTCACGCCGTTCAACGTCCTCCAGGGCACGATCGAGCTCGTCGAGCGGTGGGCGCGGGATGGGCTCCTCCTCATCGGCGACGCCGCCCACACCTGCTCGCCGGCCGGCGCGATCGGCGTCTCCGTCGCGGTCGAAACGGCGATCCGCGCGGCCGAGATCCTGCCCGGCTGCTTGTCCCGCGGGGACGTCTCGGCCGACGCGCTCGGCGCGGTCCAGCGACGCCGCGAGGCCGACGTGCGCGCGATCCAGAAGCTGCAGCGCGGGTTCGGCGGCCTGGTCACCGGACCATCGCCGTGGCGCCGGCGCGCCTTCGCCGCCCTCGCGTTCGTCGCGGCGCGCGTCGGCCTCGCGAGGATCGCCCCGCGCCGCCTCGTCACCTTCCCCGGTTCGTTCACGGTCGACCCGAAGCTCGTCTTCGCCCATACCCATGCCCGAGACGGTACAGCGGAGGCCCCTCGATGATCTCGATCCTCACCCTCGCCCTCGCGCTGAGCACGACGACGATGACCGAGCACGACTACCCGATCCGACCCGTCCCGTTCCACGCGGTCCGCATCGACGACGGCTTCTGGACGCCGCGGCTCGAGACGAACCGGCGCGTCACCGTCCGCTACGACTTCGACAAGTGCGAGTCGACGGGACGGATCGACAACTTCGCCAAGGCCGGCGGTCGGCTGGAAGGGGAGTTCATCGGTCGCCGCTACGACGACTCGGACGTGTTCAAGGTGATCGAAGGCGCCTCCTACGCCCTCGCGCTCGCCGACGACCCCGAGCTCGACCTCTACCTCGACGGCGTGATCGCGAAGATCGCGGCGGCGCAGGAGGATGATGGATACCTCTTCACGATCCGCACGCTGAACCCCGACGATCCGCCGGAAGCGATCGGCCCCGAGCGCTGGTCGTACCTCGCGCAGAGCCACGAGCTCTACAACGTCGGCCACTTGTACGAGGCCGCGGTGGCGCACTTCTTCGCCACCGGCAAGCGATCTCTCCTGGACGTCGCGCTGAAGAACGCCGACCTCGTCGCGTCGGTCTTCGGTCCGAACGGCCGCCACGACGTCCCCGGTCACGAGGAGATCGAGATCGGGCTCGCGAAGCTCTACCGCGTCACCGGCGAGGCCAAGTACCTCGACCTCGCGAAGTTCTTCCTCGACCAGCGAGGCCGCGCCGACGGACACGAGCTGTACGGCGACGACTCGCAGGACCACATGCCCGTGGTCGAGCAGACCGAAGCCGTCGGCCACGCCGTCCGCGCCGGCTACCTCTACACCGCGATGGCCGACGTCGCCGCGCTCACCGGCGACGCCACGTACCGCACGGCGATCGATCGCCTGTGGACCGACGTCGTGTCGCGCAAGATGTACGTCACCGGCGGCATCGGCTCGACGTCCTCCGGCGAGGCGTTCGGCGCGCCGTACGAACTCCCGAACGCGTCCGCCTACACCGAGACCTGCGCCGCGATCGCGAACGCGCTGTGGAACCACCGCATGTTCCTGCTGCACGGCGATTCTCGGTACATCGACGTGCTCGAACGCGTCATCTACAACGGCTTCCTCTCCGGCGTTTCTCTCGGCGGCGACACGTTCTTCTATCCCAACCCGCTCGCGTGGGACGGACGCCGTCCGTTCAACCAGGGCGTCCGCGGCCGCAGCCCGTGGTTCAGCTGCGCCTGCTGTCCCGTCAACGTCGTCCGATTCCTCCCCTCCATCGCGGGGATGATCTTCGCTTCGCGGGACGACGCCGCGTACGTCAACCTCTACATCGGCGGCGAGGGCCGCGTGCCCGTCGGGGGCGAGGACGTGAGCGTGAAGATCGAAACGCGCTACCCGTGGGACGGTGCCGTCCGCGTCACCGTGACGCCGGAGACCGTCTCACGGTTCGAGGTTCGCCTGCGCGTCCCAGGGTGGGCTCTCGGGCGCCCGGTGCCGAGCGACCTCTACCGAGAGCTCCTCCCCGGCGCGACCTCGTTCGAGATCCGAGTGAACGGCGACCCGGTGCCCGTTCCGCTCCTCGTCAACGGATACGCGCGCCTCTCGCGCCAGTGGACTCCCGGCGACGTCGTCGAGCTCGAGCTCCCGATGAAGGTCCGCCGCATGGTCGCGCACGACGCCGTCGCCGACGATCGCGGCCGCGTCGCCCTCGAGCGCGGCCCGCTCGTCTTCTGCCTCGAGGGGATCGATCACGACGGCGACGTCCGCGACGTGGTCTTGCGCGACCACGACGTCGTCGACGCGCGCTGGCGCGACGATCTCCTCGGCGGCGCGATCGTTCTCGAGGGCCGCAGCGCCCGCGCGCGGCGAACCGCCGCAGGCGCGCTCTCCCTGGACGAAGCGAGACTCACCGCCATTCCCTACGCGCTCTGGGCCCACCGCGCCCTCGGTCCGATGACGGTCTGGATCCCGCGGGACGTCGTGCACGCCCGCATCCCGCCGCTCCCCACGCTCGCCTCGCGCAGCGCCGCGTCGGCCTCCCACTGCTTCTCCCACGACACCGTCGACGCCCTGAACGATGAGGTCGAACCGAACGGCTCGAACGACCACGACGTCCCCCGCCTGACGTTCTGGGACCACCGCGGAACGGCCGAATGGGTCCAGTACGACCTCCCCGAACCGGCCGAGCTGTCGGGCGTCGCGGTGTACTGGTTCGACGACACCGGCCGCGGCGCCTGCCGCGTGCCGAAGGCCTGGCGCGTCCGCGTCGACGACGGCGCCGGCTTCCACCTGGTCAGCGCCCGCCTCGCCTTCGGCGTCGACCTGGACCGCTACAACGTCGTCGACTTCGCGCCGCGCGTCGTCCGGCGCATCCGACTCGAGGTCGACCTGCAGGACGCAGCCTCCGCCGGCATCCTCGAGTGGCGTCTGCGAACGCCGACTGACGAATGACGCGCGCGCCCCTCATCGTTGCTCTCGCTGCCTTCGCCGCCTGCCGCGCCGACGACTACCGCACCGCCAGCCGCGAGAGCGCCAACCTCGCCCCGCTCGCGTCCGAGGTCGCCGAGCCGATCGTCCAGGTCTACGCCGCCCGCGCCTTCGGCTGGCGCGGCCTCTTCGCCGTGCATAGTTGGCTCGCGATCAAGCCCGAGAACGCTCCATCTTTTCAGGTCATCGACGTCATCGGCTTCCGCCGCCGCGGCGGCGGCGACACCGTCCGTATCCGCGAGGACGTCCCCGACCGCTTCTGGTTCGGCGCCGAGCCGACCCTCCTCCAAGAGCTCCGCGGCCCCCCCGCCGCGCGCGCCATCCCCCAGATCCTCCAGGCCGTCGACGAGTACGCCTACCGAGGCGAATACCGCCTCTACCCCGGCCCCAACAGCAACACCTTCGTCTCGCAGGTCCTCCGGCGCGTCCCCGAGCTGTCCGTCGAGCTCCCCCCGCACGCCGTCGGCAAGGACTGGCTCGAAGGCGGCGGCATCGTCGACATCTCCGAGAGCAACACCGGCGGCCAACTCTCTCTCCTCGGCGTCTTCGGCACCACCATCGGCTGGGCCGAAGGCATCGAGCTCGACCTCGCCGGCCTGGTCTTCGGCCTCGACCTCCGGGCCCCCGCGTTGAAGCTCCCCCTCATCGGCCGCCTCGGCTTCCCCGACCGCCCGATCCATGCCGTCACCGCCGATCCATGAGAAGCGGGCCGAGCGATACGGAGGCGGATCGGTAGACTGCCTGCCCTCGACTCATCACCGCGAAGGAAAGATGGATCCCGACATGCACTTGCCGAGAACGTCGCAGAAGACACTGGCGCTGCTTTGCCTCGTCACATCGATCGTCACCCCCCAGGGTGAGGGAACGGGTGCGGGCGGCGACCTCGATCGCACGGTCCTGCCGATCGCGGAGCCGGTGTATTCGCCCTGCACCGAGCTCGACGTGCGCGACACGACGCCGCCCCCGCGCTTCGAGGTCAACGCCCCCGCGGGTGCGCCCAACGTCGTGATCATCCTGATCGACGACCTGGGCTTCGGTGCCACCTCGACCTTCGGCGGACCCGTCCCGGCGCCGACCTTGGATCGGCTCGCACGATCCGGCCTGCGCTTCAACAACTTCCACACGACCGCGCTCTGCTCGCCGACCCGGGTCGCGATCAAGTGCGGCCGGAACCACCACACGGCCAACGCCGGCTCGATCATGGAGACGTCGACGGCCTATCCCGGCAACTCCGGCGCCGTCCCGAATCGGGTCGCGCCGCTGGCCGAGATGCTGCGCCTGAACGGCTTCAGCACCGCCGCGTTCGGCAAGTGGCACGAGACGGCGGCGTGGGAGACCAGCGTGTCCGGCCCCTTCGACCGCTGGCCGACGCACCAAGGCTTCGACAAGTTCTACGGCTTCATCGGCGGCGAGACCGACCAGTGGGCGCCGCTGATCTACGACGGCGTGAAGAAGATCAATCCTCCGAAGAAGGAGAACTACCACTTCACCGAGGACATGACGGACCAGGCGATCAACTGGGTCAGGGCCCAGCAGTCGATGACGCCGGACAAGCCGTTCTTCATGTACTTCGCGCCGGGCGCCACACATGCGCCGCACCACGTGCCGCCGGAGTGGATCACGAAGTTCCACGGCAAGTTCGATGAAGGCTGGGACGCGATCCGCGAGGCGACGTTCGAGCGCCAGAAGCAGCAGGGCGTCATCCCCGCGAACACCAGGCTGCCGCCGCGGCCGAAGGACCTCGCCGCCTGGGATTCGCTGCCCGAGGCGCACAAGAAGCTGTTCCGCCGCCAGGCCGAGGTGTTCGCCGGCTTCGTGGCGCACACGGACCACCACATCGGCCGCTTCGTGAAGGCGATCGAGGAGATCGGTGAGCTGGAGAACACGCTGGTCTTCTACGTCGCCGGGGACAACGGCACGAGCGCCGAGGGCGGCATGGTCGGCATGTACAACGAGATGACGTACTTCAACGGGGTGAGCGAGAAGGTCGAAGACCTCCTTCCGCTGATCGACAAGTGGGGCAGCAAGGAGACCTTCCCGCACATGGCGGCGGCCTGGGCGGTCGCCTTCGACTCCCCGTTCCAATGGACGAAGCAGGTGGCGTCCGACTTCGGCGGCACCCGCAACGGCCTGGTCGCCCACTGGCCGAAGGGCATCCGGCAGGGCGGCGGCATGCGCACGCAGTTCGGGCACGTGATCGACATCGCGCCGACGATCCTCGAGGCGTGCCAGTTGCCCGAACCCAAAGTCGTCAACGGCACGCCGCAGGCGCCGATCGAAGGCACCAGTCTGCTCTACACCTTCAACGACGCGTCGGCGCCCGAGCGCCACACGACGCAGTACTTCGAGATGTTCGGCAACCGCGCGATCTACCGCGACGGCTGGTTCGCCCGCACGATCCACCGCGCACCGTGGCAGGTCGCGAACCTGCCCAAGCTCGACGCCGACGTCTGGGAGCTCTTCCACGTGAAGAGCGACTTCAGCCTCGCCGAAGATCTCGCCGCGAAGCACCCGGACAGGCTCGAGGAGATGAAGGCCCTCTTCATGACCGAGGCGGCGAAGCATCACGTCCTGCCGATCGACGACCGCACCATCGAGCGGACGAATCCCGCCCTCGCGGGCCGTCCGGACCTGCTCGGCGGGCGCACCTCCCTGACGCTCTACGAAGGAATGGAGGGGATGCTCGAGAACTCGTTCATCAACGTGAAGAACCGCTCGTCGACCCTCACCGCCGAGATCGAGATCCCCGCGGGCGGCGCGTCCGGCGCGCTGCTCGTGCAGGGCGGCCGCTTTGGCGGCTGGTCGCTCCATCTGCGCGAGGGCAAGCCCGGGTACGAGTACAACTTCCTCGGCCTCGAACGATTCGTCATCGAAAGTCCCGCCGCACTGCCGCCCGGCCGAGCGACCGTGAAGCTCGACTTCGCCTACGACGGCGGCGGCCCGGGCCCGGGCGGCGAAGCGACGCTGTCCGTGAACGGCCAACCCGTCGCCAAGGGCAGGATCGATCGCACCCAGCCGAACATCTTCTCCGCCGACGAGACCGCCGACGTCGGGCTCGACAACCAGACACCCGTCGCGCTGGGCATCGGCTACGGACCGGAGGAGACGAAGTTCACCGGCCGGATCGACAGGATCACCGTGGCCGTCAGGTAGACCTCCAGCCGGGTCCGATCCGACGCTCGAGGCAAACCGACTCCACGCCGCCCTCTCGAACCACCATCGAACCGGAGCCGCGGCGGGATAGTTCGGAGACTTCGAGTGTCCAGCGACGAGAATCGATCCCGCCGCGTCGACGTCCAGCGCCGCTCCTGCCTCCAGGGCTCCGCCGCCCAGATACGTCGAGCGCAGGAGCAGCAACCCGTCCGAGCTGAGGATCGACACGAAGAGATCGCTCCCGATGCCGAACGGCTTCGTCGGCTGGAACGCCCCCGGCGTCGTCTGGATCCCATTCGTCAGCCCGGCCACCACGATGTTCCCCGTCGGCAGGATCCGCAGGCCGCTCGGACGGACCGCGCTCTGCACCTGCCCCAGGAAGGTCGCGAACTCCAGCGTCTTGCCCGTCGCATCGATGCGGCCGATCGACGCCTGGTTGTACGTCGGGTCCGGCGTCCCATCGAACGCGCCGGGAGTGATCGGGTAGTCCGTGGAGTTCGATTCCCCGACGAACACGGCCGCGCCCAGGTCGTCGACGTCGACCCCGGTGTGGATTTCGCCGGCGTTCCCACCGACGAGCGTGCTGAACACCAGGCTCTTTCCGTCGGGTGCGAGCCGCAGCACGTAGCCGTCGGCGATCCCCTGGAGCTGCGTCTGGAACGCGTTCGAACAGACCGATCGATCCATCCGCGAGGATCGTGACGTTCGCGTGGATCCGCTTCTGGTTCTCGTCCTTGGCGACATCCTGCCACGCCGCTCCGACCGCGCTCGTGTCGGATGCCGCCGGGTTCGACATGCGCCACGTCGTCGCGTACACCTGCGCGCTGGGAAGGCACGCCTCGCGCAGGCCACCCGTGATCCGATAGACGGTGTCTCGGACCGAGGCGGCGTATCCGCCCGGAGTGTCGTCGTCGTACGTCACGTAGTGGACGAAGTGCGCTCCCGAGTTCTGCAGCTCCGCCGTGGCCGGCTTGTTGATCCGCCATCGGTACTGGTAGAAGGAGTCCGTCAACGAGCAGGAGGGGATGCTCTGCAGTTCCATGAACGCGGTGTACGGACGCGGAGGCAGGCCGCCGGACGGGCACCCGAGCTCTCCCGGCGCATCGAGGCGGGTGTCGTATCCGTCGACGAGCATGACGTGCCCGATCCGTGCGAGGTAGAGCAGTCTCGGGTACTGCCCGTACTCCAGCCAGGTGCTCGCCGATTGGCACGCCCCCGCGACCAGCGTTCGGTTCTCGAGCGGAAAGCCGCCGGAGATCTCGCTGTTCCATTGCCAGGCGTCGGGGTTCGTCCCCGTTCTGAAGCGGAACTCGTACGCCTCGATGGCGCTCGGGTCGATCCCTGGTGGGCGCCGCCGCCTCCCGCGACGAGGGTCTGATCGGCCGGGAGGTGCACCGCCGTCCCGTACCAGCGGCGCCGCACGAGCTTCGCTCCCTCGTACGTCCAGCTCGAAGCCGTCGCGAGATCTGCTACCCACTTCTCGATCCCCTTCATTCGCGAAGGCCGGATGAAGGAGGATTCTCCCCACCCTCATCCCCGGTCAAGGCGCGCGGAAGGGCCAGAAACTCGGCAACGCGAACGCGCCGCGCGGTCGCAAGTCGGGAGTCTCAAGCTCGACGGCTGTCGGTCGCATCCCGTCCATCCGTCTCTTCCAATTCGGGGGCCGCGACCGACGCCTCCGTAGCGACACCGGCGACACGTTCGCCTTCGACGCCGCGGGGACGGTCCAGCACCTCGGCGCCGACCCCGCGATCCAGTCGCCGGTCGGGTTCGCGCCGGTGCCCGCCTCGACAGGTGCGCAAACACCGCGACCCACGACACCCCAATCCCCCACATCCTCCTCTTCTCCCCTCCGAAGACGAACCGACCCCACACCACACCACCCCCTCAAGACCGCCAGCGAAAGGGAGCGGCGGCGGTCCTCGAATCGGAGCGAGCAGGAGGGGGGCCGACCCGTCCCACTTCAACGGACGCGTGGTCTCCTTCAAACGCCTCCCACTCTTCGAACTCGATGCGACGTGCCACGGTCGGTGTAGCTGGAAGGCTCACTCCACACCGGTCGCAGGGTCCCCCGCCCGCTCCGATTCGAGGACCGCCGCCGCTCCCTTTCTGTCGAAGCCGAATCACGCCCTCCCACACTCCCGTCTTCACCCCCGCCGCCCGCAGGGCCACCCCGTCCGCCAGGACCATCCAGCCGTCCGCCAGGACGAGCCAGCCGTCCGCCAGGACCCCCAGCCGTCCGCCAGGACGAGCCAGCCGTCCGCCAGGACCATCCAGCCGTCCGCCAGGACGAGCCAGCCGTCCGCCAGGACCATCCACCCTCCGCCAGGACACCCAAAATCCCACCTTTCTGCCGGATCCCCCGACGCGGAGCGTCACCATGCACAAATGCCCCTCCCTCAACCCCCACCCCCTTCCCAGCCCCACGCCCTCGCCGCCGCGGCTACGTCCGGCGACCGCCCCGCCCTCGCCACCCTCTGGCGCGACCACCGCCGCTTCGTCGCCGCGATCCTCCTCTCGCACGGCGCCTCCACCCCCGACCTCGACGACCTCCTCCAAGATGTCGCCGTCACCCTCTGCCGCCAGATCCACACGTTGCGCGACCCCGCCCGCTTCCTCCCCTGGCTCCGCGCCGTCGCGATCAACACCGCGACCACCGCTGCCCGCCGCGACCACCGAGCCCGCCGCGCGCTCCGGCCGCTGACTCCGCACGACCTCGATCGGCCCGATCTCCGCGCCGGCGACGCGATCCTCGCCGACGGCCGTCGGGTCCTCGAGATCGCCCTGCGCCTCCATCCCGACTACCGCGAGCCGTTCCTGCTGCGCTGCATCCAAGGCTTCTCCCAGCGCCAGATCGCGGAAGCGCTCGAGATGAATGAGACCACCGTCGAGACCCGGCTCGTCCGCGCGCGACGGATGCTGCGCCGTGAACTGTCCGGTGCGCGCGACGACGATCTCGATGCGCGAGAGCGGGCCGAACTCCGCTCCCCCCTGACCGGAACCCGAGGCGACTCATGATGCCGACGAACGAAGAACTCCTCACGCACCGCGCGGTCTCGATGACGGCCGCCCCCGCGGAATGGGACGCGTTGCGCGAGATCGGGACCGACGACCCCGACGTCTGGCGACGGGTGGTTCGAGCCCTCGAGGACGAGTGCCGCCTGCGGCACGGCGTCCGGGCGAGCGTCGAATCCGCCGACGCGGTCGAGCTGCCGGACCTCGACGTGACCCCCGCGCGGCGCACACCACGTAGACCGTCATCGGGCTGGCTCGCCGCCGCGGTGATCGCGATCGCGTGGCTCGTGCACGACCGCGCCGAGGTCGCCGTCCGCTCGTCGCTCGCGACCGGCGACGTCGCCGTGCATCCGACCATCGACCCGACGGAGACCGCCGCGCCCGACGCCGAGCTCGCCCGCGGCGAGGTCATCGGCGAGCTCCCGACGATGCTGCTCGCCACGCGGCCGTCCGCGACCGGCGAGGGCGTCGACGTGATCTGCCTCCGCCGCACGCTCGAGCGCGTCGAGGTGGACCAGCTCTTCCGGCTCGCGACCGACGAACACGGCGCGCCGACGCCGAGCCCGATCGCGTGGACGCCGGTCGACATGACCGAACAGATGTGACGAAAGGAGAATCGACCATGAACCGACGTTGGACGATGCCCATCCTGCTGCTCACGATCGCTCCCCTCGCCGGAGCCGGGCTCGTGCTCGGCGACGGCGCGAAGCCGGCGCGTGGACCGATGCTTCCCGCCGCCATCGCGACGATGACGAAGCCGCCGGCGCCGCCCGCCGAATCGAGGATGGTGATCGGCGTGCACGTCGCCGAAGTCGGTGACGCGCTCGCGAGTCACCTCGGCATCGATCCCGACCACGGGATCCTGATCCACTCGGTGGTCGACGGCCTTCCCGCCGCGAAGGCGGGCGTCGAGCCGTTCGACGTGATCACGGCGATCGCCGGCGAGCCAGTCCGTTCGCGCCAGAGCCTCGCCGAGGCGCTCGACCGCTCGGGCGCGGGAGCGACGCTGATGCTCACGCTTCGCCGCCACGGCGACACGCTCGAGGTGCCGGTGACGGTCACCGAGCAGACGGACGCAGCCGACGCGCCCACGTCCCAGGCGTGGCTACGGATCGTGGCCGCGTCGCAGCTCGCGAAGGAACAGGAGCTGGTTCGAGCGCAGCAGGCGTCGCTACGAGATCATGCCGCGCTCGCGAGACTCCTGAGCGAGGTGGATCAGCAGGCGGCGACGAACGACGTCGAGCATTTGGAGATCCACCGGCCCGCCATCGAGGACCTCCGCCGGCGCCTCGCCATGACGGAAGCGACCCTCGCCGAGAACCTCGCCCGCCTCGACGCGACGCGCGCGAAGATGTCCGCCGCGCAGCAGGAGATGAAGGACGCGATGGTCGCTCGAGAGAAGGTGCTGGCGTCCCACCAGGACGCGGCGGCGGCCCATCTGGACCGCCAGCTCGCCGAGCAGCTCGCCGCTTCCAACAAGCTCCTCGCCGACGCGTTGGCATCCTCGCGGCTTCCTCGGGTCGAGCTTCGCGACGACGGCGCGGATGGACGCGTCGCCCTCCTCCTCGATACCGAGCGACTTGCCGGCGCGGCCCGCGCCGCCGACGTCGAAGCAGGCAAGGGCGCCGTCGAGTCGCGCCTCGCCGCGATCGAAGAGCGGCTCGCGCGCATCGAGAACCTGCTCCAGCGGATGAGCGACGAGGAGCGTCGCGAGCAGTAGCCGCGCCCGCTCACGCCCGGTTCGCGGCGCCGTCGATCGCGACGCGGCAGAACCTGGCGACGCTCTTGAACTCCTCGGTGCGAACGAGGTCGCGAGCATGTTCCGCCGTGCGCGCGTCCTTCAGGAGCTTCCAGCAGACGTTCTGCGCCCGCCACAGGCCGGCATTCGGGTCGATCGGCGCGGTCGACTCCAGGAGGAGACGCAGCCGCGCGAACGCCGGCGCATCGCTCCGGACCTCGACGACGTCGATCTCCCGATCGAGCGCCTCCGCAAGCCGACGTCGGGTCGCCGCGCTCACCGAGATCTTCGCCTCGACGACCGCGATGACCCGCGACCGCACTTCGACCGGATCGACCACGTCCGCCGCGAGCGCTTCTCCGAGCCGCGCCTCGACGATGGATTGACCGAGGTGGTTCAGTACGTGGGGCAGATCGCTCTTCCCGTCGAGGTTGGAGAGACGCTCCACCGCGTCCATCCACTCCCTCGCCGCCGCGATCGCGTCCCGTTCCAACTCCGCGACCCGGCGCTGGTGGACGAGCGCGCGTGCGTCCGCGAGAAGCCGCGCGAGCGTCCACGTCGCCGGTCCGCCGGCCTCGATCGGCTCCGTTCGCGGCGCCGTCGCACCGCCCCGATCGAGGAGCGCCCTCCCTCTCGTGCCGCCGCCCGGCCCGCGCTCGAACTGGACGAGCCACGTCGAGTCCTCCTCCGTCGTCTTCTCCTGGACGCGCAGCGCCGCCTCGTAGAGATCCACTCCGTTCCGGCTCGTCCTGCGTTCGCTCGTCACGTCCACGTCGAACGTCGGGAAGAGCGCTCGCGCCGCGGCGACGCCCTCCAGCCCGAAGACGGCGTGGTGCGCCGCGACCGCCTCGTCGTCCACGACGAGCGGACGCACCTCCCGTTCGAAGATGTCCCGCCCGGTGCCGCGCTCGGGGTCGTTGCTGCGAGCAACGGCGAGGCGCTCGAGGAACGGGGCCTCGAGACCGGGGCCGAAGCACCACCCCGCGAGCTGCATGGCCCGCGCCGCGTGCGCGATGACCTGGACCGTCTCGATCCCCGCGAGGTCGTCGAAGAACCAGCCGCAGCTCGTGAACATGGCCAGCGCCTGGCGCTGCATCTCGAGCAGGCGCAGCCCGCGCCGCCGCTGGTCGTCGCCGGCACCCGGAATCCCGTGACGAGCGAAAAACCGATCGCGCGCGTCGCCTGCGGGGTCCGCGAACAGTTCCACGTAGTCGTTCCGCGCGGCCCACGGATCGCGAAACGTGGTTCGCCCCTCCCGCTCGAAGCGATCATCGATCTCGTTCTGGAGGAACACGAGCGCGTTCCGCAGCGGCGCCCGCCACTCCTGGGTGTATCCGGGAGTGCCGCCGCTGCAGCCGCAGTTCGACCGCCATCGTTCGACGCCGTGCGCGCAGCTCCACGAGCTGTTCTCGACGATCTCGACCTCGTCCTCCGGAGGGTGACGCTCGAGGAACTCGGCGTAGTTCGTGGTCCGCACGTCTCCCCGCCGTTCCAGCCGCTCGAGCGCGTCCGCGAGGGCCATCTCTCCGAAGCGGTGGTGATGTCCGTAGGTCTCGCCGTCGGTGGCGACGTGGACGAGCTCCGCGCGGCCGCCCTTCGAGCCGAAGGCGCCGGTCAGCCGTTCGACGAGTTCCTCTCCGCGATCGAGCAGCCGTTCGAACGCGATCGCCTGCGAGATCGGGCCGTCGTAGAAGAAGAGCGCGATCGTGCGGCCGGAGGGGAGCCGCTGGCGATAGGCGACCCGCGGATCGATGCTCCCGTCCTCGACCGGCCGCCACGCGCTCTCGCCGGTGCGGCGGGTCGCGCGCGCTTGTCGCGGAGCGAGGATCGTGAAGCGGATCCCCGCCGCGGCGAGGACGTCGAGGGTCTCGAGATCGACCGCGGTCTCGGCGAGCCACATCCCCTCGGGCGCGCGGCCGAACCGGCGCTCGAAGTCGCTGATCCCCCAGCGAACCTGGGTCTCCTTGTCGCGCCGCGGCAGGAGCGGAGCGATGGCGTGATGGTAGACCTGCGCGATCGCCGAGCCGTGGCCGGAGAACCGCGTGCGCGCGTCTCGGTCGGCCGCGAGGATCGCCCGGTACGTCTCGTTCGCCTCGCGCTCCATCCACTCGAGCAGCGTGGCGCCGAAGTTGAAGCTCACGTGGGCGTAGTTGCAGACCACGCGCCGAATGAAGTCACGGCCGTCGAGGATGCGGGCCCACGCGTTCGGACGGTAGCACTCGCCGGTGATCCGTTCGTTCCAGTCGTGAGCCGGCTTCGCGGACGGCTGACGCGCCACCGCGTACGTGAACGGGTTCTCGCGCGGGGGCTGGTAGAAGTGGCCGTGGATGCAGACGTAGCGCGTCATTCGTGGGCGTCGTCGGTCGAGCCGGGCCGGGCGTCCCGCGGCGCCTCGGCCTCGCACTTCAGGAAGATCGCCGCGAGCGGCGGCAGCGTCATCACGAACGAGTCCGGGCGGCCGTGCCACTCGACCTTCTCGGTCCCGGCGCGGTCGATCTTGCGGTAGCTGCTCCCCCCGAACCGGCGATCGTCGCTGTCGAGGATCACGCGCCAGGGTCCGGCCCGCGGCGCGCCGATGCGGTAGCCGTCGCGCGGCAACGGCGTGAAGTTGAAGACGGCGACGACCTCGTCGCCGCGACGATTCCCGTGGCGAACCAACGACAACACGCTCTGGTCCGCGTCCCGGCAATCGATCCACTCGAACCCGTCGCGCCGCAGATCGCGTTCATGCATCGCCGGCTCTCCGCGGTACAGACGGTTGAGCGCGGCGACGAAGTCGCTGACCCCGCGGTGGTCGTCCTGCTCGAGGAGGTGCCAGTCGAGCGCCGAGTCGTGGTCCCACTCCCGCCACTGACCGAACTCGCCGCCCATGAACAGGAGCTTCCGGCCGTTCTGCGCGAACATCCACGCGAAGAGGAGCCGGAGATTCGCGAACTTCCTCCAGCGGTCGCCCGGCATCTTGTCGAGCAGCGAACGTTTGCCATGCACGACCTCGTCGTGCGACAACGGCAGCATGAAGCTCTCCGCGTCCGCGTACATCTGCCGGAACGTGATGCGGTCGTGCATGAACTTGCGATAGACCGAGTCCGCCTGCATGTAGTCCAGCGTGTCGTGCATCCATCCCATGTCCCACTTCATGCTGAAGCCGAGGCCGCCGACGTGCGTCGGACGCGAGACCATCGGCCACGACGTCGACTCCTCCGCGATCGTGAAGACGTCGGGCGCGTACTGCCGGACCTTGTCGGTCAGGAGGCGCAGGAACGCGATCGCCTCCAGGTTCTCTCTCCCGCCGTGCTCGTTCGGCTCCCACCCGCCCTCGCCGCGGGAGTAGTCGAGGTAGAGCATCGACGCGACCGCGTCGACGCGAATGCCGTCGAGGTGGTACTTCTCGAGCCAGAACAGGGCGCTCCCGATCAGGAAGCACTTCACCTCGGGACGAGCGAGGTTGAAGATCAGCGACTTCCAGTCGGGGTGGTACCCCTTGCGCGGGTCGGCGTGCTCGTAGAGGTACGTGCCGTCGAAGTACCCGAGAGCGGCCTCGTCGGACGGGAAGTGCGCCGGGACCCAGTCGAGGAGCACGCCGACGCCCTCGCGATGAAGCACGTCGACGAACTCCATGAACTCCTGTGGCGTGCCGTAGCGGCTCGTGGGCGCGTAGTACCCGGTCGCGCCGTACCCCCACGTGCCGTAGAACGGGTGCTCGAGGACGGGGAGGAGCTCGACGTGCGTGAACCCGAGCTGCTTCACGTAGGCCGCGAGCTGCCGCGCGAGCTCGCCGTACGTCAGGAACCGGTTCCCTTCCTCGACGACGCGGCGCCACGAGCCGAGGTGGACCTCGTAGACCGAGACCGGCTGATCGCCGGCCTGGCGCTTGCCTCGGCTCGCCATCCAATCGGCGTCGCGCCATTCGTAGTCGAGGTCCCAGACGATCGACGCGGTGCGCGGCGAGACCTCTTGGTGGAGCGCGTACGGGTCGGACTTGTCGACGGTGTAGCCCTGGTGCTGCGACACGACGTGGAACTTGTACGCGGCGCCTCGCTCGACGCCGGGCAGGAACCCCTCCCACACGCCGGAGGACCCGCGCTTGTCGAGCGCGTCCACGTCCGGGCGCCAGTCGTTGAACGTCCCGATCACCGAGACCCGGGCTGCGTTCGGCGCCCAGACGGCAAACCAGCAGCCCGCGCGCCCTTGCCGTTCGCCCAGGTGAGCGCCGAGCTTCTCCTGGACCTTGTCATGCGACCCCTCGTGGAACAGGTAGAGGTCGTCGTCGGAGAGGCGGCTCGGGCGTTTCTTGTTGGCCACGCCACGAGACTATAGAGAAGGATGCGTCCGCGCGCGCGCGAAGCGCCCGGTCCTTACACTGGCGGATGATGCAAGACTTGGAGACCAGGGAACGGCCCGACGACGCGAAGCTCGGCTGCCACGAGATCCGCATCGGGGTCTCGTCCTGCCTGCTGGGCGAGGCCGTCCGCTACAACGGAGGGCACCAGCAGGACCGATTCCTGACCGGGACGCTCGCGCGACTGGTGCGGTTCGTGCCGGTCTGCCCCGAGGTGGAGCTCGGCCTGGGCGTCCCGCGACCAACGCTCCGGCTCGTGGAATCCGCCGTCGGAGTCCGGCTCGCGTACTCCGACGGCGGCGCGGACATCACGGACGCGATGCGCGTCTACGCCCATCGACGCGTCGACGCGCTCGAGACGGAAGACCTGTCGGGCTACATCCTCAAGGCGAAGAGCCCGAGCTGCGGCATGGAGCGCGTGAAGGTCTACTCACCCGCCGGCATGCCCGAGAAGGCCGGCCGCGGAGTCTTCGCCGACGTGCTGATGGAGCGGATGCCGGCCCTGCCGGTCGAGGAGGAAGGGCGCCTGCACGATCCCGCGCTGCGCGAGAACTTCTTCGAGCGCGTCTTCGCGTATCGGCGTCGCAAGGACCTCTTCTCGACGGCGTGGACGCTCGGCGACCTGGTCCGGTTCCACACGCGCGAGAAGCTGCTGCTGCTCGCTCACGAGCCGGAGGGATACAAGCACCTCGGCCGCCTCGTGGGCGACGCGAGCAGCAAGGCCCGCGAGGAGCTCCGGCGCGAGTACGAGGCGCGCCACGGGGCCGCGCTCGAGAAACGAGCTACGCGCGTGCGCCACGTGAACGTCCTGCAGCACGCGGCTGGGTACGCGTCGAACCAGCTTGCCTCGCGCGAACGCGCCGAGCTGACGCGCTTGATCGAAGAGTACGGGAGCGGGACGATCCCGCGCGTCGTCCCGGTCACGCTCATCCGCCATCTCGCGCTGCGGTTCGGGATCGACTACCTGCTCGACCAACACTACTTCTCTCCTCACCCTCGGGAGCTGATGCTGCAGAACCATGCCTGACGTGTACGGCCTCATCGTCGTCGACAAACCAGCGGGCCCGTCCTCGCACGACGTCGTCGATCGCGTGCGACAGGTGACTCGCCTGCGGCGCATCGGACACACCGGGACCCTCGACCCCATGGCGGAGGGAGTGCTGGTGCTGTGTCTGGGCAAGGCGACTCGCCTCTCGCAGTTCCTGACCGCCGATCGAAAACGCTATCGCGGAACGCTCCGGCTCGGCGTGACGACGTCGACGTACGACGCGGAAGGCGAAGTGACGGACCGCGCCGCCGTCGACGTCGACGTGGGCCGAATCGAGGCGGCGCTCGGCTCGTTCCGCGGTCGGATCGAACAGCGCCCGCCGCCGTTCTCGGCGCGGCGTACGTCCGGGCAGCGCGCGTACGAGCTCGCGCGCTCGGGGCAAGCCGTCGAGCTCGAACCCCGCGAGGTGGAGATCCGGGCGCTCGAGCTCATCGCGTTCGACGGGACGGACGCCGTCCTCGACGTCGAGTGCTCGGCCGGTACGTACGTACGTGCGCTCGCGCACGACCTCGGCGCCAAGCTCGGGTGCGGCGCCCACCTCACCGCGCTGACGCGTACCGCGTGCGGCGAGTTCACGCGTGACGACGCGATCGCGCTCGCCCGACTCGAGGAGGAGCGGGCGCGCTGGCGCGAGCACCTGCGCCCGCCCGAGGCCGGCCTCGGCGCCTGGCCCTCGGTCACGCTCGACGCGAGCGAGGCGGAGGGAGTCGTCAACGGCAAGCCGATCCGGCTCCGTCACGACGCCGCGGTCGAGCTCGGCGGCCGATGGCGGGCCCACGGCCCCGACGGACGCCTGCTCGCCGTCGTCGAGCCCGTCCCGAGCCGCGGCGTCTTTCGACTGATCAAGGTCTTCCCATGAAGCACGCGAACACCGGAGTCAGGTCATGAAGGTGCTGGTCAGCGGCTCCACCGGACTCGTCGGCACCGCGCTCTGCCGCTCGCTCGAGAGCGACGGACACGACGTGGTTCGTCTCGTCCGCTCCGATCCCGGGCCGGCCGCGGGGGATCGCGTCCGCTGGGACCCGGCGAGAGGAACGCTCGACGCCGAGAATCTCTCCGGACTCGACGGCGTCGTGCACCTGGCGGGCGAGAACATCGCGTCGGGGCGCTGGTCCGAAGACCGCAAGGCGCGGATCCGCGGCAGCCGCGTCGAGGGGACGAAGCTCCTCTGCGACGCCCTCTCGAAGGTCGACCGCAAGCCGAGCGTCTTCGTCGGAGCCTCCGCGATCGGCTACTACGGCGAACGCGGAGACGAGGTCGTCGACGAGGGGAGCGCGATGGGCGAAGGCTTCCTGGCCGAGGTCTCGCGCGACTGGGAGGCGGCGGCGGCCGGGCTGCAGTACGAAGGAATCCGCGTCACGCACGCGCGCATCGGCGCCGTCCTCGCCAAGGATGGAGGGTTGCTCCAGCGGGTCGCTATGCTCTTTCGGCTCGGACTCGGCGGACGCCTCGGCGACGGCCGGCAGTCGATGAGCTGGGTTTCGCTCGACGACCTGGTCGCGATCCTCCGTCGCGCGCTCGAGGACGATGCGTTCCGCGGCCCCGTCAACGCGGTCAGCCCGAGCCCCGTCACGAACGCCGAGTTCACGCGCGTTCTCGGCCGCGTGCTGAAGCGGCCGACCATCCTCCCGGTCCCCGCGTTCGCGCTCCGATTCGTGCTGGGCGAGATGGCCGACGCGCTTCTTCTCTCGAGCTGCCGCGTCCGCCCGCGCCGCCTCGAGGAAGCGGGGTACCACTTCCTCCACCCCGACCTCGAGGGCGCGCTCCGCGCCGAGCTGTCCCGATGATCCCCCGCGCGCTGACGTTCGTCCCGTACGCCGTCTTCCTCCTCGCGGCCGACGTCGCCGCGCAGGTCGAGCGCACCGACCTCGCCTCCGCCTATCGACGCTTCGAGAGCGCGCTCGAACGACGCCCGCCCGACGAGGCCGCGTTTCGGCGGCTCGACCGGTCGTTCGACGAGATGACGATGATGTTCTTCGGCGGCCGTCTCGGCGACGCGATCGATCGCCTGCTCTCGATGACGGCAGAGGTCGACGGCCGGGAGCGGACGCGAACGGAGTCGATCCTCGACTCGCTCGGGCTGCGGATCGACCCGCCCGTCGCGGTGCGCGGAGGCTCGGCTCCGCCGCTCGTCCGCGTTCGCTCCCTCTACGTCGTCGAGCTCGAGGAGGAGCAGTTGGTCGCGGCGCGGCTCGTCCTGCGCGATCGAGGAGGCGACGAGGTGCTCGCGCTGCCGCTCGCGTTCGTGATCGAAGACGGCGAGCGCGTCGCGCTCGAACCCGAGCTTCCGCGCGGCTGGGCGGAGCTCGCGGAAGGCGATTACGAGCTGACCTTCGAGGTCGAGGCGGGGGGCTGCTCGCTGCCGCGTCGCCTCACGCTCGTCGCGCGCAGCCCGCGCGACGAGCGCGATCTGCTTCTGCGACGCCTCGATGCGCTGGACGGACTGAAGCCGCGGCTCGCGAGCGCACGCTCCGCGTGCCGGGCTCGACTCTTCCACGTGCGCGAGCGGTGGAACGACGCGTCGACGGTGCCGATCATCGACTCGCCCCGCACGTTGCTCGCGAGCCTTCGGGGAGAGGTCGAGTCGCTGGAGGCCGGCCACGACCCGTACCAAGGCCGCACCGGCGAGTACTGGAGGACCGTCGAATCCGACCCGTCCCCGACGCCGCTCCGCGTCTACGCGCCGCCGGCTGCGGACGGGTCCCCGCGTCCGCTGGTGATCGCGCTCCACGGCGCGGGCGGCGACGAGAACATGTTCTTCCACGCCTACGGAAACGGGCGCGTCAAACGCCTCGCCGAGGAGCACGGCTTCATCGTGGCGACGCCGAGCACGTACGCGGCGGCGCGCGATCCGGCCACCGTACGCCGCGTCATCGCCGAGCTGGTGGACGACTACCCGATCGACCGGCAGCGCATCTACCTCCTCGGGCATTCGCTCGGCGGGATGACGGCGGCGCGCCTCTCGCAATCGATGAGCGACACCTTCGCGGCGGTCTGCTGCGTGTCGGGGGTATCGGCGTTCGACGTCGACCGGATGACGGCGCCGACGCTCGTCATCACCGGCATGAACGACCCGATCGTGCCGGTGGCGCGCGTGCGGGAACCGAGCGAGGCGGCGATCGATGCCGGTCTGCCGATCGAGCTGATCGTGAAGGAGCATCGCGGGCACACGCTGTTCGTTTCGGAGGTGCTGCCGGCGGCGGTGGAGTGGCTGCTCGGACGGTGATCGCGCTCACCGAGCCCCTTCGGTGGGCAGCCGAACCGCGACGTTGCCGTCGCCGCTGCTGCGGATCGTCCCTCCGCGCCCCCCCCGCCGGCCGCAGCGTGCTCGCAGCCTCACCCGACTTCCCCAACCGTGGCCTCTCGCAGCGTCCCGGGTGAGCACGCCGTCTCGCCCGCTTCCGACGGTCGCCAGGGCTCGCACTTCGTGCGGTTCGATCACGCGTGATGCCGACGAACGAGCGCCTCCTGCGCCGTCGACGAGGTCTTTCGACGGCGCGTGTGGTCCGTCAACTCGACACCGACCGGGGCAGAGGTAGTTTGGAGTTCCTATCCTCCATCCTCCCGCGCAGCGGAAGTCCGTCTCGAGGAACGCGGAGGTGTAGCGCGCCGGGGCGGCGGGGCGCAAGCGGAAGCGCCGGATCGTTCGCCGCAGTCGTTTCTTCCAGGCCCGGGACTCGACCGCGCCGCGGCGCGCGATCCACTCTGCGACGCGCTGTGCCTCGATGGGAAGGACGCGGACGGCGTTGTAGGCGGCCGTGCAGCAGACGCCGCATCCCGTGCAGTCGCAGATCGCTCGCTGCACGCCTCGCACGTGTGCGATCAGCTCGTCGCGTTCGCCGCTTGCACGCCGCTCCCGCATCGAAGGACTCCTCGACCACGAACAACGTCGTCAGAGTTCCACTCCGCGTGATGTCGAGCGATCGGCTCGTGCCCGCCACGACCGCAAGTTCAGACCCGGTGTCGCGCCGCCAACCAGACGCCGGCCGCGGTGACCCCGCCGAGCGTGAGGATCGACAGGGGGTGGCGAGGAAGTAGGGACCGGCCATCATCACGATCCCACCCAAGAGCTGCGGAAGGCTGCTGCTTCTTGCCGAACAGGAAGATCCCGAAGCCGACGGTGGAGACCAGCAGGGACGCGAAGAGGTTGCCGGCGGTGAGGTCCATGAACCCCTTATCGGCTCGAACGCAGTGTTTTCCACGTCTGTCGAGCGCGGAAAACACGGCATTCCAGAGAGCGAGATCCCGGGCGGCGGCTACAGACCGGCGTCGCCGAGCGGGATCACGTGCTGGAGGGACGGTGCTCTCCAGCGCGCGATGGTCAGGCTGTAGCTGCGCGCGAACGAGAGCCAACCGATCTGGAGCTTGGCCTGCGCGTACAGGGCGAGCGCGACCTCGAGCGGCGTGACGGTGAGCGTGATGCCGCCGAACGAACCCTGACCCTTGTAGGCACGGACCATCTCCTCGGTCCACGCGCCGGCCGGTGCCAGGAACCGCGGCAAGAGCGGGGAGTCCTCGAGGTTCAGGCTCCACCCGTTCGGGGGCGCCGACGTCCGGTCGGAGTAGGAATCTTGGCTCATGGCGTGGAGATCGCCCGCGCACGTCTGATTCAGGATGTCCGCGATCTCCTGATCGGACTTCTCGAGGTTCTTCAGATCCAAGATGAACGCGTCCAGCGGCGTGCGCGCCCCGAGGCGCAGGCCGACCTTGGTGTCGAGGACACGGAGAGTCGCCATGACCCCCGCGCTCGCGGAGACCGGGCCGAAGCCGGCGCCGATCCCTCCGGACGCCCAGCCGTGGAGGTACGCCCCGGCTTCGATGTTCGCGCCCAGTGTCTCGACGATCGGAGTGATGCCGAGATCGAAGCCGACGCCGGCGTTGGCGCGGACGAGGATCGGGACCGGGCCGGCGAAGAACGTCTGCTGGAAGTCACCGGGGAGGACGTTGAGCGGTCCGAACGTTCGGCCGGCGGGCGCGCAGGGGTTATCGCCGACCACGGCGTTGGAACGGTCGCGCGTCGAGGGCTGTTGTCCCTCGGCCACCGCGTTCGAACGCGCGCGGGTCTCCGGAGCGTCCGCGATCTCGAGGGCGAACCCGAGCACGTTCAGGATCGGCACGATCTTCTTCTTCGCGATCGGCCTGACCTCCGCCCCGATCCCGAGGAGCGGGATGTCGAAGGCCCACAGACGCGCGTCCGCGCGGACCTGCCCCGAGATCTTGATGAGGTCGTCGAGGCTCCGAGCCTTGGCGTCCCGGTCTGCGCCGAGGGTGGAGTTCTGCAGCCAGTGGCTGTCCGTCTTGCGCTGCATCGAGTCGTGCTTGAACGGCTCGTTGGCGCTGCCGTCCCCGCCCAGGCCGACCTCGAGACAGGCGGAGAAGCTCACGGAGATGCGCGCCGGATCCGCGCCCGCGCCGAGATGGAAGAGGGCCTGCCGGCTCGCCGCGTCCAGGCGCGCGGCGTTCTTGGCCAGGGCCGTATCCAGGCCGGGATCACCTGGCGACGGTGCCGGCGGCGGTTCCGGGCTCGGACGTTGAGCGTCCTGGCTCGTGGCGCGAGGGGCGGCGGCGAGGACGGCGACGAGCAGAATCAAAGCGCGGCTGGTTTCGAGTTTCACGACGCACCTCATGGGTATCCGGTTCTTGGGGATTCGCGACGCCGATCGTCGCGTCAACCCCGTTGAGTCCCGCTCCGGCGGAAACCGAACCGGCGGCCGGAAGAAAAACCGCACCGGCGGCCATTCCAAGAAAAGACCCCCGCGCGCGGTTCGGTCGCCGCCCGAACGCGACTCCTCTGGGGGCACACGGACTTCACCGCTCATGAGGAGAAACCCGATGAACGCCAACGCCCGACTCTTCGCGCCCCACGCCACGTGCGCCGCCCTCCTTCTGGCGATCGTCCCCCTCGGCGCGTGGATCCTGACGGCGAGCCCAACCGAAGACGGCGCCGAAGTCGCCCGCGCGCCGGATCCCCCGGCATCGACGGCCCTCGCCACGCCCGGATTCGCCGACCGCACGAGCCGGGAATCCATCCGCGCCGAGGGGCGCGACGGGTTCTACCGCGCCCCCGTTGGGACCGAGATGGTCCTGGCCATCGAGACGACCTCGTCGGCCCGGCTTCGCGTGGAGATGATGGAGCAAGGCATCGACCAGGCCTTCACGTCGCGCCTCGACGGCATGGGCCGGGTGCGGGTCGTCGCGCGCGAGAAGGACGAGCTGATCGCCGAGCTCGTGTTCACGGCGGCCCGCGCCCACGACGCGGCGCAGGGCGAGGCCGAAGTGAGGAACCGACCCCTCGAGGCGGACCTCGCCAAGCCCGTGCTCGTCCGCATGCGCGACGACGGCGAGATCCTCGGGGTTCGCTTCGCCGCGGACAGCCACGCGGCGGCGCGCGGGTTCGTCCGCTCGCTCCTCGCCGGCCTTCGCTTCGTCGTGGACGAGGACGCGGGAACGTCGTGGCAACGCGACGAGACCGAAACGACGGGCGTGGCGACGGTCCGCTACGACAAGGAGCGCGACGCCGGCCACGAGCCCGCGCTGAAGCTGCGCAAGACGAAGATCGCCTACCTCGGCCCGCCCCCGGGCGCGGATCCCGAGCAGTCCGCGGCGCGGGTCGATCTCGAGAGCCGCGGCTCGGCGACGCTCGACCGTGACCTCGGCTGGCTCCGTGAGGCGGAGCAGCAGGAGAAGATCGTGGCGGAGACCGACCGGATCCCGTCCACGACCACCGTGCGGACCACGGTGAAGGCGAAGCTCGTGTCGTGTCGACGGGTCGCGGCGGCCGAGCTCGCGGACGCGCGCTTCGACGGGGCTTGGGGATCGGTGTCCGGCCACGAGGACCTCGCCGGCATGGCCGAGGCGTCGAAGCAGGCCTCGATGGCGGCGCTGTTGGAGGGAGTGACGATCGAGGACCTGCTCGCGAGCGCGCAGGCTCTCGCCCTCGCCGATCCGGTGGACAACGCGGCGCTCGTCGAGGCGTTCCGCAACCTGTCCTGGTTCCTCGAGCTGCACCCCGAGGCGTTGGTCGAGGCCGGCTCCTTCATCGCCGAGGCGCCGAACGACGCCGCGCGGGTCGTCCTCAACGCGGTCGGCGCGGCCGGCACGGAAGCGGCCCAGACGTTCCTCGCGGCGTACGTCGTCGGTCCGTCCGCGAGTCCGGAACTGCGACGCATGAGCCTCGAGTCTTCGCTCCAGCTCGCCGGACCCGGCGCGACCCTGCTCGGCGCGGTGCTCGACGCCGCAACGGGTCCGGCGCAGGAGATCCGCGGCACCGCGCTGCTCGTGCTCGGCGCGCTCGCCTCCAAGGACACGGAGCAGCAGGGAGCGCTGGTCGACGCGCTTCTGTCGCAGGAGAAGATCGCCTCGAGCGAGGGCCGGCTTTCCACCTGGCTCGCCGCGCTCGGCAATACCGGCGACGCGCGCGTGTTCGACCCCGCGAGCGCGTACCTCGACCACGGAGATCCCGGCGTGCGCGCCTCGGCGGTGGCCGCGATCGCCCGCGTCACCACGCCCCCGGCGACGGCGGCCCTCGTCGAGCGCGCGCATCACGACGCCGACCGAGGAGTTCGCCTCGCCGCCCTCGAAGCACTCGCCCGCCGCGCGGACACCGCGTCGATGGACGCCGTGCGGCACGCCATGAATAAGGAGGACGGCGAGGTCCGCCTCGCTGTGATCCAAGGGTTGGGCCGACAGATCCCGAAGAACGGCGAAGCCCTCGCGATCCTGCACGGGGTCGCGGCGCAGGACCCCTCGGCGAAGATCCGCTCGATCGCCCAAAAGATCGTGGACCAGTCGCTCTGAGCGGATG
The DNA here is from genome assembly GCA_964649825.1 of uncultured Phycisphaeraceae bacterium. Lineage (GTDB taxonomy): Bacteria > Planctomycetota > B15-G4 > B15-G4 > JADJEK01 > CAZYQW01. Next base: position 30,905 of record CAZYQW010000068.1, read on the forward strand.
CCGCCTGGGCAAGTCGAGCGGTCCGCCGCTGCTCAGCGCCACCTGCTTCGCCTCGCTCGGCCGCTCGAACGCCCTCGCACTCGTCATCGGCGTGCTTAGATCGGTGATCGATCAGCGATCTATATCTGGAAAAAAATCTATGTATTGACAAATACCAATTGTATTTAATCAATTCAATCGCTGAAATCCTGGTCATGGATCGCAACGCTCTGACCGATCTTCGCGCCTGGAAGCGACGGGAATCACGCAAACCGTTGGTACTTCGCGGCGCCCGTCAAGTCGGCAAGACCTGGCTGGTGCAGACGTTCGGTCACGAGGACTTCCGCGCCGTCCATACGTTCGATCTCGAGCTGGATCACTCGCTTCACTCCCTGTTCGACAGCGCGGAGCCGCGGGGCGTGGTGCGTGACCTCTCCCTCGCGCGTGGGCGGCAGATCGTCGTGGGCGAGGATCTCCTGTTTCTGGACGAGATCCAGGCCTGTCCGCGCGCGATCGCCTTCCTGCGGTATTTCCACGAGGTGATTCCCGATCTGCACGTCATCGCGGCAGGCTCCCTGCTCGACTTCGCGCTGCGCGAGTTCGCCCACTCCATGCCGGTCGGGCGTGTCGAGTTTCTCCACGTACATCCGCTCTCGTTCGAGGAGTTCCTCGTCGCGCACGGAGAGATCCTGCTCGCGCAGTTCCTGCAGCAGCTCGAGTGGCCGGCCGACGTCAGCGAACCGGTGCACAAGAAGCTGCTCGAATGGGTCCGGCTCTACTCGTTCGTCGGCGGGATGCCCGAGGTCGTCCTGGCCCACACCCGCAATCGCGACCTGGTCGAGACACAGCGTCAGCAGGAAGCGATCCTCGTCGCCCTGCGCGCCGACTTCGCCAAGTACGGCACCCGCGAGCAGCTCACGTTGATGCATCGCGTACTCGACTTCGCCGCTCGGAACGTCGGCAACAAAGTGAAGTACGTGCAGGTCTCGGCCGACCACCGCGCGGCGACGATACGGACCGCGGTCGACCTCCTCGTCATGAGCCGCATCGTCCACGCCGTCCACCACACCGCGGCGAACGGTGTCCCGCTCGGCGCGGAGTCGTCCGAGAAATCGTTCAAGCTCCTCCTCGTCGACGTCGGGCTGCTCGGCCGGATCGCCGGCCTGCGACTCGCCGATGTCGAGGATCTGGTCCCCGCCTACGAAGGTCGGTTAGCGGAGCAGGTGGTCGGACAGCAGCTGCTCGCGCTCGGTCCCGCGTTCGAGGATCGTCGCCTCTTCACCTGGCGCCGAGAGGCCCGGAACGCCAACGCCGAGGTCGACTACCTGTGGACGATCGGCGAGACGATCTTGCCCGTCGAGGTGAAGGCCGGACCCACCGGGAGGCTGCGCTCTCTGCACCAGTTTCTGGCCGAGAAGCGCCGCGCCGTCGGCGTGCGGTTCGATGCCTCGCGCCCCACGCGGGGCGAGTTCGACGTGTCCGTGCGCGCCGGCAACGCGTCCGCCCCGCTCCGCTACCGGCTCGTGTCGCTCCCCTTCTACCTCGCCGGCCAGCTCGACCGCCTCCTCGTCACCGAGGTGTGACACCGAATCGGCGGAGACCCGAAAACTCGAAAGAAAGCCGCACCGCTCTTCCGGCGACGACCCCGAACGTTGTTCTCCCTCCCGAGACCACATCGATCTCGGAGAGAAGACATGACCATCGCGCCCCGATCGTTCCTCCCATTCCTGGCCTCGGCCGCCGCCGTCTGCGGCGCCTTCTCGAGTCCGGCGTACGCCACCACCGTCCGCCGGGTGTCCACGCAAGCCCAGCTCGGCGCCACCGGGTTCGCTTCGCTCAGCAGCTCGAACGCGCTCGCGCTCGTCATCGGCGTGTTCTGATCAGTGGCATCGGGTCAGTAGGACACGAGGATCGATCACTCGGCGCGGTCGTCGTTCCGAGCAAATCGACGGGCGATGACCGCGAACGCGATCCGTCGCTCCGACCGACACCGACGCATCCGGCTTCAGCCGTCGCACTCCTCCACGAGCAGCGCTTCCACGTCGCCATCGCGCAGCCGCGCCATCGTGGCTGCGACCTTTGGCAACGTACGGTTGAAGCGCATCCGCGCCGCGTCCTCGGCGATGCCGAGCTCGTGCGCGATGTCGGCGAAGGACAGCTCCTTCCACTGGCGCAGGACGAGGATCTCGCGATCGTCAGGGTCGAGCAGCTCAAGGGTCAGCCGCAGGCGCGCCTCGTCCTCGGCGCCGGCTGCGTCCACGCTCGGGGTCGCCACGCGCCGCGCGGGCGGATCGAGATCGAGGATAGTGTCACCGGGGAGCGGTCGTTCACGCGCGCAAGCGCGCCGCTGCGCGTTGAACCAGTTGGCCCGCCCGCGGAGCACGTTCTCGATGATCCGCGCGAGCAGACCGCGGAACAGCTCGCGGCTCGAGATCTGGAAGCGCGGCGCGTACTGCAGCACCTCGATCAGCGTCTCCTGGACGATATCCTCGCCGCCCTCCTTCGCCGCGAGGGCGGAGCCGAGCCGCCGCGTCACGCGCTCGCGGATCCAGGGGAGATCCCGCTCGAGGAGACGCGCGAGCGCGTCGCGGTCGCCCGCGTTCCAACCCTGCAGGAGTTCGAGCGTGTTCTCTTCGCTCAATCGCCGGCCTCGGGTGACGCGTGGTCGAGGGCGCGGGCCGGGCGGACGCTGGTGTACTCGTTCCAGTGGTCGCGCTGATCCGACCAACGCAGCGCGGAGCGCGCCGCGATTGCCTCAAGCGTGTAGGCGCCGCCGCGATACACACGGCGAAACTCGTCCGCGCCGCGTCCACCACCGGAGCCGGGCTCGTACGCATGCTCGACGTAGACGTCGTCGCACCACTCCGACAGGTTGCCGTGCATGTCGTGGAGACCGAAGGCGTTCGGCTCGAACGTGCCGACCGGAGCGGCGATCACGTAGCCGTCGTCCCAGGCCTCGAAACGGAATGGTGCCGAGCCCTCGCACGCCCCAAAGCTCGCGTCGGCGACGTTGGCGATCCATTGGAGGGTCTCTACCTCGGATCCCGAGGCCCACGGCGTGTCCGTGCCGCCGCGACACGCGTACTCCCACTGCGCCTCCGTGGGAAGCACGAGCGTCAGACGGAAGAGCGTGTCGCGGCATGCGATCCAGCTCACCGATTCCACGGGATTCGCGAGAGTGGTGACCCGCATCCCCAATGCGAAACCAGGCCCGTACTTGCTCGGGTTCGAGCCGGTGATGCGGACCCATTGCCCCTGCGTGAGCTCGTACTTGGACAGAAAGAACGGCTCGAGGGTCACGTCGTGAGGAGGCCGTTCGTCCGAACGCGCCATCGGGTCGTAGTTGGGGCCGGCGGGATCCTCATCCTGCGCGCCCATGCGAAACGTGCCGCCGGGCAAGAGCACGAGCACGATGCCGGTGTCCCCCGTCACGACCAGCCTTCCCGTCGCTGCGTTTCGGCTCGGGCGTTCACCGCTCTCCGCCACCCAGAACTCGACGAACCCGGACTCGGGGTCCGGTCCCAGCGGCACCAACCCGACCTGCGGCGTCAGCGCGAGGCCGCCGTAGCGCGGATCGTGCGCCACGAAGTCGATCGTGGCGTCCCACGTTTCGCGCTCGTCGTCGACGGTGCGCGCAACGATGGTCCGCGCAATCTCGACCCGACGACGGACCTCGTCCATCACGCCTTCTCCGGAACGTTCGAGCCGCTCCAGGTCCTCGAGCAGCCGCGCGAGGATGTCGTGCTTGGCGGTCTCCTCGATGTTGGCGAAGACCCACTTCCCGTCTATGTCGGCCGACGCGCGCGCACGAAGCGATGCCAACACGCGCCGATGCGCTTCGCCGCGGCCGATCGCTTCGTCCGCCCGCGCCAGCCACGCTTCCATCAGCGGGACGAGCGCGGGGCGCCGCGGCCAGAGGACTTCATCGGCTTCCTCGATCAATCCGCGCACGACGTGCGGATCGGCCATCTCGCGGTAGCTCGCGAACGCTGCGCGCGACTCCTGCTCGCGGGCCTGGGCGATGCGGCGGCGTTCGCCCTCGATGACGAGGATCGTCAGCAGGCCGGCGAGGGACGCGACGAGCGCGAACGCGCTCGCCGCCGCCAGCGCGCGGTTGCGACACACCCACTTGCGCAGCTGGGTCCACGCGCCGGTCCGATGCGCCTGGACCACGCGGCCCTCGAGGTAGGCGCGAAGATCGGCGGCCAGCGCGATCATGTCGCCGTACCGACGCCACGGCTCGCGCTGCATCGCCTTGTTGCAGATGGCCACCAGCTCCTCGGGGGCGTCCGGACGGATCTCGTCGACCCCCCGCGGCGGACCGGCGTGCAAGCACGCGAGGATGCGCGCCCCGGTGTCGCCGTCGGTCGCGTAGGGCGCGGCGCCGGAGAGCAGTTGATAGAGCAACGCGCCCACCACGCGATCGTGCCGGACGTGGTCGGCTGGCTCTCCCCCGTGCTGCTGCTCCTGCCGGGCGAGGAGCGCCTGGAGATCGCCGGACCGGACGAGCGGAACCTCGAGATGCAGCGCGTGGCCGCGAGCGCGAGCGAGGCCGCCCGCTTCATCGGCGAGGTCCAGCGCGCCTTCGAGCTCCACGCGGGCGGCGACGAAGCGCGAGCGGCCGCGGCCTACTTCGCCTCACGGCGCGACCTCGTCGTCCTCGGGAACGAGGACCGCTACCCGGCGCGGTGGGTCTACGCGGCGCGACGCCTGCGAAGCTGGGGACGTTCCCGCGTTCCCAAGAGCCTTCTAGCGCACGACGAGTCGCTGCCCGGCGGTCGCGGAGTAGCCCGTCACGGCGCCCGGGTCGAGCACGAACGCCTGGGTCGTCGCCACCGCGCCGACGGGAGTCGCCGCCGGCGCGAAGACGTTGAGGGTCGCGTTCCCCTGGCCCGGGCCGCTCCCCCCGAGCGGGATCGTGACCGGGGAAAGGAACGGCTGGACGAGGAATGAGCAGTCGCCGGCCAGCGGGACGTCCGCGGGGGACGTGCCGACGAACAGGAGCGCCATCGACCCTCCGAGCCCGCTCGAGATCGAGAAGGTGAACTGGGTGCCGATCTCGATGCACCCCGACACGTCGATCGCCGGTGTGAACGCACCGCTCCCCGGGCAACCGTCGCCGTAGGGGCCGCACTGCAGCAGGTCGTCCTCGATGATCGTGACCGAGCCGTCGTTGCGATTCCCGATGAAGATCCGGCCGTCGGGCGCCAGCGCCATCTCCACGAGCTCGGGGAAGGCGAGCAGAGGCTCCTTGTCGAGCGGGTCGTAGCTGGCAACGACCTCGAGGTCCGGGGTGGCGATGTTGACCCGGACCGGGCTGCGGGTGTGGAAGACCACCACGTCCGGGCGCGCCGCGACCTCGTGCAGGGGGTCGAAGAGCGGGAGCGACGACAGCTTGATGCCGTTGTTGACGTTGAAGGTGACGATGCTCTGGTTCGTCATCACGCAGAGACGATGGCCGGCGAGCGCGATCGCCTTCGGCACGGGCGCATCCGCGCAGAGGGGGCGCGTGAACAGGAGCGCGTACGACGTCGAATCGTGGACGCTGAACGACGGCGAGCCCGACGGGCAGGTGCCGCCCTGGTTGAGCACGACCAAACGTGTCGCGTCGCCGGTGAAGAGGAGGCGATCGGGCTTCGGGAGCAGCGACACGATCTGGTCCACCGCCTTCGTCGGCAGATCGACGACGTGGAAGCGCGCGTCCTCTCTCTGGAGCACGAGGATCTTCTTCAGCGTCGGATGCGGGAACAGGATCTGCCCGAGCGTGCCGTACGTGACCGACGTGGACGCCGCGGCGAGCGGGATCGCGCTCCACGAGCCTCCGGCGGCGACCGGCCGGTACCACAGCCGGTTCGGGTCGCTCGTGATCATGTACAGCACGCCGTCGACGACCGCGAGGTCGATCGGGTGGAGCGGGCACGCGATCGAGCCGACGATCGCCTCGGCGCCGGGGACCGACACGTCGATCACGCCGATCGCCGACGCGAGCGGCCCCGCCGACTTCGCGACGTAGAGGGTGCCGCCGTCGAGGACCACCGCCGCCGGGTCCTTCAGGTAGCCGACGTGGCGCACGCCCGCGTCCGCGGGCGCGACGAGCGCGACGGACGCCGCGAGCAGGGACACGGTTCGTGCGAGCATCGTTCCTCCTCTACCGGCCGACCCGGGCGAGCACTCCGCCGCAACCGACAGGAGTCAAGATACCGGAAGCCGGCCGCAGCGGAAAACGGGGCGACGTCGCCGCGGCCTCGTCGACCGGCGCGATCCGGCCGAGGCGCGAGGCGTCGAGGTCGCGCGCGAGATCGGCCGCGAAGCGGAAGATCGCGAGATCGGCCAGCAGCTCGGCCTCGCCCTCGACGACCGCGCGCCGCGCCGCCGCCTGGTCGGCGTCCTCCGCGGCGGCGACGAAGCCGGCGATGCCGGTCCATCGGTCGCGGGGTCCCGAGCACGTCACCCTCGAGCGTGAGGAGCTCCGGAGCGTCGTCGGTCGCGGGTTCGCGCCCGTCCTCGTCGTCCTCATCGTCCTCGCGGTCCGCGGCGTCGAGGACACGGGCCACGCCCCAGTCCATCACGTACACCTCGCCGAAGCCGCCGACCATGACGTTCGACGGCTTGACGTCCCGGTGCACGATCCCCCGCGAGTGCGCGAACGCCATGGTCTCGCACACCCGGCTCACCACGCCGAGCGCGCGCGACAGCGGCCACTCCGGATCCCCGCGCCGATACGCCCGCGTCACTCGCGGGTCGCCACGAGCACGAGATCGCTGGAGCTCCTCGCGTCGAACGGCGCGCGCGCCACGTCGCCGAACCGCTCGAGGATCTCGAACCCCGTCGCGGCGAGCACGGGCGCGAGATCGACGTCGGTCCACGCGCGCAGCCGCGATTCGCTCGACCGCTCGATCGTGAGCGGCGGGTCGTCGCCGGAGCGAAGCCTGAGCGTGGCTGGGAAGAACAGGACGTGCCCCGGATCGGCCGGTCGCATCACGCGGAGAAGCACGAGCTCGTCACCCCCGTGCTCGGGGTCGGCACTCACGTTCACAGGCAGCGCACGCTTCGCGCCGGCGAGGACCGGACCGTAGTTCAGGATCTGAACCAGCAGGCGGCCGCCCGGGAGCAGTCGCGTCGCGACTGCGGCGAGGAGCGCGCGGACTTCGTCGTCCTCCATCCACGGCAGCACGTTCCCGAGGCAGATCGCGAGGCCGAACCGTTCTTCCGTCAGCAACGGCACGTCGCGTCCCTCGCCGACGATGAAGCTCGGACCGAGATCACCGCACTCGTCCTCGTAATCCCGCGCCCGCTCGATCTGCGCCGCGGACCGATCTACGCCGACTGCCCGCACGCCCCGCTGGGCGAGGAACCGGCAGTGCTCGCCCGTCCCGCAGCCGAGATCGAGCACGCTCGCGTGCGGCGCGTCGTCGAGCGCGGCGCGGAGCAAGGGCCACTCGCGTTCCATGCGGGCCGACCACGCGATCACCTCGCGGTAGCGGGAGCCGTGGAACGGGTCGTCCTTCGGGGAGTCGGGCATGCTCGTCTCTCGCGGAAGCGCCGATTCGTTGGTCGAATGAGCACCGGATTCTACGTTCGTCCCCCGTCGCTCGCTCGTTCTCTCGTTCGAGCCGCCCGCGGGACCGAGGGATCGTCGCCCCCGGCCGCGGACGGCACTCCTCTCGCCAGAATCACAGCCATGAAGCGCGTCGCCGTCCTCCTCTATGGCCTGGTCTCGTACGTCCTCTTCGTCGGTGTTTTCGCCTATCTGATCGGATTCCTCGCGAACCGGGTCGTCGCTCGCTCCATCGACGTCGGGCCGGAGGCCGCGTGGCCCCTTGCGCTCGGCGTCGACGTCCTGCTCGTGGCCCTGTTCGGGCTGCAGCACTCCGTGATGGCGCGACCGGGGTTCAAGGCATGGTGGACCAGTGTCGTGCCGGCGCCGATCGAACGGAGCACCTACGTCCTCCTCACGTCCGCGGTCCTCGCGCTGCTCTACGCGTGCTGGCAGCCGATCGACGTCGTCGTGTGGGCCGCGGACGGCGCACCGGGCACGATGCTGACCGTCCTGTTCGCGGCCGCGTGGCTGATGATCCTCGTCTCGACGTTCCTCATCGATCACTTCGACCTGTTCGGATTGCGTCAGGTCGTCCTCTACTTCCGTGGGCTCCCGTACACGCCGGTTCGCTTCCGCATGAGCAACGTGTACCGGTTCATCCGTCACCCGATCATGCTCGGCTGGCTCCTGGCGTTCTGGGCCGCGCCGGTCATGACCGCCGGCCACCTCGTCTTCGCGGCGGGGATGACGGCGAACATCTTCATCGGCATCGCGTTCGAGGAGCGCGATCTGTCGCGCGCGTTCGGCGAGACCTACCGGCGCTACCGCGAACGAGTGCCCATGCTGCTGCCTCGGCGGGGGCGGACCTTCGCGCGCCAATCCGCGTCGTAGGAGCACGCGCGAGGGATCATCGTCGGCCCGCGGCCAACTCCCTCATTCCAGGTACGTGTAGCCGCGCAGCCCGCTGTCGTAGAACGTCAAGAGCGCGCGGCTCTCGGACACCGTTAGCGCGTCGCGCTGCACCGCGCGCTCGGCGTCGCGGCGGATCGATCGGCGGAGCTCCTCGGTGTCGAACTCGACGTAGCCGAGCACCTCGTTCACCGTGTCGCCCTGGATGATCTCATCGATGCTCCAGCGGCCCTGCTCGTCGAGCTTCAGGTGCACGACGTGCGTGTCGCCGAACAGGTTGTGGAGGTCGCCGAGGACTTCCTGGTAGGCGCCGAGCAGGAACACGCCGAGGTAGTACGGCTTGCCCTTGACCAGGTCGTGCAGCTCGAGCGTCTTCTTCTCCTCGCGCTTGTCGACGAAACGATCGATCTTGCCGTCCGAGTCGCAGGTGATGTCGGCCAGCACGGCGTTGCGCGTCGGCGCCTCGTCGAGCCGATGAATCGGCGCGATCGGAAAGAGCTGGCCGATCGCCCACGCGTCGGGAGCGGATTGGAAAACCGAGAAGTTGCAGAAGTAGATGTCCGACAGCAGCTCGGGGAGGTCCTGGAATTCGTCGTCGAGCCGCCCGAGCTTCTGCGAACGCTCGACGATCTCGCGGCCGACGGCCCAGAAGATCTGCTCCGACGCCGCGCGCTGCGGCAGGTTCATGTACCCGAGCGTGAACAGGCTCATCGCCTCGTCGCGCGCCTGCATCACGTCGTGGTAGACGCCGATCAGGTTGCGATCATTCAGCTCGCGGTACGCCGCGATCATGTCGACGAGCGGCTGCGGCTGCTGGGCCTCGGGCAGCGCGATCAGCTCGGCCTCGATCTTGTCGACGTCCGGGTGGATGTCGAACCGCGATCGACCGAGCACGTTGCAGATCAACGCGCTCGAATGGGCGGCGATGTAGCGCCCCGACTCGCTGACGATGTTCGGATGCGGGACATTCGCGTCCTGGCAGACGTTCTTCAACCGATAGACGATGTCCTCGGCGTACTCGTGGATCGTGTAGTTGACCGACGAGGCGTACGCCGACTGGCTGCCGTCGTAGTCGACGCCGAGACCGCCGCCGAGGTCGATCGTGTCGCACGCGGCGCCGAGACGCAGGAGCTCGGCGTAGATGTGGCCGAGCTCGGTCACCGCGTTCTTGAAGTGCCGGATGTCATAGATCTGGCTGCCGAGGTGGCAGTGGAGCATGTTGAGGCCGCCGAGCATGTCACGCTCGCGTAGGAACTCGACCCCGGCCAGGATCTCGGACATCGTGAGGCCGAACTTCGAGCGGAGACCGCCCGAGCTCTGCCAGCGTCCCGCCCCACGCGACGTCAGCTTGGCGCGGAACCCGATGCGCGGCTTCACCCCGTACTGGGCCGCCTTCACCGCGATCATCTCGAGCTCGCTGAACTTCTCGACGACGGTCGTGATGTTTCGACCGAGCTTGGTGGCGAGCACCACCGTCTCGATGAACTCGCCGTCCTTGAAGCCGTTGCACACGATCGGCATCTCGTTCCGGCCCGCCGTCAACCCGAGCACGGCGAGAAGCTCGGGCTTCGAGCCCGCCTCGAACCCGAACCCCAGCCGCTCGTTCAGATCGCGGATCTGCTCGCACAGGTGGCGTTGCTGGTTGACCTTGATCGGGTAGACGCACGAGTACTTCCCCTTGTACTCCTGGTCGGACATCGTGCGGTCGAACGCCTCGCGCAGCTCGACGAGGCGGTGCTCGAGCAGGTCGTCGAAACGGAGCAGCACGGGCGCCGTGATGCCTCGCTCGGCGAGCCCCTGCATGACGTCGTACAGATCGATCGAACGATCCTGGTCCCGGTACGGATGGACCACGAGGTGGCCGGTCTGATTGACGCCGAAGTAGCCCTTCCCCCAGGAGGTGAGGCCGTACAGCTCGGCGGAGTCCTGGACACCCCAGCGACGATCGATGAAGGAGCGCTGGTGCGACTTCAACGAGCTCATGAGCGGTCCCCACGGTTACGGAATGGTGCGAGCAACGAAAGGGACGAACCTAACCGAGGATCGGGTCGATAGTCTACCGCGGCGTCGGGGAGATCTTCGTTCCGCGGGGGCGGCGCGGATCGACGTCATCGTCGGCTCGTTGGACGGGGACGCGCAGTGCAGCGGTGCCTTCGCCGGAGACTCGTCTTCAACGTCGCGGACGCGTGGCGCGTAAGGAGCCAAGTTCGATGGAGAGGAGGCGCGTTCCGATGCGAGAGACGCGGTCGTCACGTTGGTCGATCCTGACCATCCTCGCCACGCTCGTCGCGGTCGCCGCCCTGGTGATGTTCGCCGGCGACGACCCCGACGCGGTCGGACCGTCATCGGTCGTCCCTGTCGCCGATTCGACGGTGGCGACGGACAAGGTCGGGACGGACGCTGCCGCCCCGGCCGACGAGTTGCCGCGACGGGAGACGCACGCCGACGAAACCGCCGAGGCTCGCACGCCGCCAAATCGCCCGCGCGGGCTTCGGAACGGCGACAAGGTCGTCGTCACTGCGTCGCGAGCGAGAGACGGGTCTCCGGTCGAAGGCGCCACGGTGCGGGTCTTCTCCCTCTCGACACGCAATGACCTTCCTGGGGCTTCGATCGATGGTGCCACGGCGGAGCTGGTCGTTCAGGCCGACGAGCTCGGCCGCGCCGAGTTCTCGCTGCCCGGTTCGGTGTGGATCACCGGCGAGGCGGAGGGCCTCTACGGCACGCTCCGGCTGAGCTCGGCGGCTGCCGGCAACGAGAGCCTGCGGCTCCCCATGGAGGCGGACTCGTCACTGACGCTCCGGACGGTCGACCAGACCGGACGCCCGCTCGGGAACGTCCCGATCGTGCTGCGCGACCCGGTCGAAACCTCGTCACCGGCCCAGCGTCGACGGTCCGAACGGTGGCGCGGGCGGACCGGAGCGGACGGCTCGACGGCGATCGCTCACTTCCAGGAGGTGACTCGCGACCTCCGACCCGAATCCGACGACCGCTTCATCGTCGTCGAGATCGACCGGCTCCTCCGAGACTCGCCGCGGTGGTCGTTCTCGCGCGACCAAGTCCTCGGCGGCACGGTGACGGTGACGCTTCCTCCCGGCGGACCGGTAGAGCTCGCGGTGGAAGCGCCGGACGGGACTCCGTTCGAGCAACCCACGTTGTTCTGGGTGGACGACACCGGACGCCCGGGGGAGATGGTCACGCAGAGGCTCGAGGCGCCACGGGGCCGAGCGCGGCTGCCGTTCGTGCCGGACGGGCTGCTGCTGCGCGTCGCCGCCGCCGCCGTCGACGGCTCGTTCGAGCCCGCCGTGGTCCGAGCGCCCGGACCGACGCGAAGCGGCGACGACACGACGGTGACGGTCGAGTTCCTCGCCGCCGCGGAAACGGTCGAACGGTCGCGCGACGACGCGCCGGGAGAGGCGCCATTGGTTCCGATCTTCGTCGCGCGGCTCGTCGACGCGCAGGGCGCGCCGCTGCGTGACCGCGACGTCCGCTGCCGCGTCCAACCGACGGCGCGTGCGGCTCGGGACGGTGGGCGATGGACGGCGGCGCGGACCGACGGCGCGGGTCGGCTCGAGTTCCAAGCAGAACCCGGGAATCCGGTCGTCAACGCGTTCGCCGCCATCCTCGAGGTGGCGAACGAGGACCACGACACCACCGTTCGCGCCGAGGGAGTCGTGTCGGTCCGGGGTCTCACCGTTCCCGGCCGGCACGAGATCGGCGACGTTCGACTCGATCCGCCGACGCCCATCGTCGCCGGTCGCGTGCTCGATCCGGACGGACGGCCCTTGAGCCGCGCCCGGGTCAGCCTGCGCGAGGAGGACGAGCCGGTCCTCCACCGGCCGGTCGCGAGCGGCCGACTCCCTGTGATCGCCTCGACCCACCGGCGGAGCTTCCACGCCCTGCGCCACCCGTGGGACGTTCCGGTCCAGACCATCACGGACGAGCTCGGCCGTTTCCGGCTCTCATCGATCCTCCCGGCCGGCGTCCTCTCGATCTCCGTCGAACGAGATCATTGCTTCCCGGTGCACGACAAACGGATCGAATCGGGCGAGACGGACGTGGCCGTCACGATGAAGCCGTGCGCCACGCTCGAAGGCGAGCTCCGCCTCGATCCCGGCGTTCCCACCGACGCCATCTGGATCGAGATCACTGCGCAGGGCCGCGCGTTCGTCCTTCCGATCGAGGAGGACGGCACGTTCTCGATCGGACGCCAACGCGCCGGCCTGATCACGGTGCGCGTCCGATCGCGCCTGGATCCGGAGCCGTTCGTGACGGCGATCGTCGAGCTCGTGGCCGGTGAGTCCCGGTCGACGCCCGAGCTGTCCCCGTGCGACCTGCGCGGCAAGCTCCCGCTCCTCCACGTGCGCGTGGTCGACGCGGACGGCGCGCCGGCGAGCGGCGCCGTCATCCGCTTCGGAACGCACCGGCTCACCGTCCGTCCGACCGACGACGGTCGCGTCACGATCATCCGGCCGCGCGACCTCGCCTCGATCGAGGTCGAGTGGGACGGCCTCCCCTCGATCCGAGTCCCGCTCGCCGCCGAGCAGCAGGAGGTCGAGGTCGTGTTCGGTAGCAGTCGCTGAGACGCTTCTCGTCTCGGTCGTCAGCCTTCGCTGGTGGTGACGAGCGCTCGCTCGATCGCGCGGCTCACCTCGCGGTCTCCGTAGCGGAGCTTCCGCTCGGCCAGCTCGTAGTTGTTGCCGTGGAACGGCGGCAAGAGCACGCGGCCGTCGCGCGAGAGGATCCAGATCGTCGGCGTACCGTACTTCTGCCACTCGTCGCGCGCCCGGAACCGGCCGGCCGCCGGCGAGTTCCCGGAGGCGCCGGAAGGGACTTTGCCGAGCAGCTCGAACGTGGGATCGTAGTAGACGGTCTCGAACGGGATCACGCCGGTCGCGATCGCGCGCTGCGTCGCGGCCACGAACCGCTGCCGCTGCGCTTCGAACCGTTCGGCGGATCGCGAGAACCCGCCTTCCTCGTAGCCGAACTGCTTCTCGTGGAGCACCGGCGGGCAGGCGATCGGGATGAAGGCGACGCCCTGCCCGCCGAATCGCACGGAGAGATGATGCACGAGGGCCATCTCGTCCTGCGAGTCCTCGCACCAGAGACCGCCGCGCCGCGCCTCGCCTTCGTGCTCCCCCCCGCCGAAGAAGAAGAGGACGACCACGCGATCCTCCGCGCGCGGCAGATCGAGGACGCGGTAGCTGCGTCCGGCCTCGTCCTCGACCGTCACGTCCCGGTCGACGACGTCGAGGACGTCGTAGGAACGTTGCTGCCCCGGCTGATGGACGTAGTGCGCGACGCGCTCGAGGTTCCAGTCGATCACAAGCCCGCGCGCGACGCCGACGGCAGGATCCTCGCCGTAGAGCGTCTCCACCACGTAGAGCGCCGGATCGTACGACCCCGCGCCGCCGACGCTCGTGATCACGTTCCCGTCGACGACGAACGAGACGCCGTCGAGGACGTGCGCCTTCGGATGACGCGCTCGCAGCGCGGGGACGTCCCCCGGGAACGTCGTGCACCGCCGGCCGTCCAGGAGCCCCGCCTTCGCGAGCACGAACGCGCCGTCGCAGAGCGACATCACGAAGCGCGCCGACTTCGCACGCTCGCGAACGAACTCGATCAGCGCCGGGTCGTCGAACCCCTCGCCCACGTGACGCTCGGCGCTCGGGACGACGAGGACGTCGAGCGGCGGCGCCGATCGGTAGTCGTAGTCGGGAGTGATCCTCAACGCCTCGAACGTCGTGATCGGGTCCTTCGTCGGTCCGATCGTGCAGACCTCGATCCCCGGCTTGGCGTGGAACGGCGTGTGATGGAGGACGTCGAGCGGAGCGATCAGCTCGCTGTTGTAGACGCCGTTCTCGATCAGGAAGCCGGCCCGCAGCTTCTCCTGCGCGATGCCCAGGACGCCGCGGGCGAGCAGCAAGGCTCCGGCGAGCGCGAGCACGGTTGCGCGTTTCATGTCGCCGCCTCCACCGCCGCGTCCTCCTCCTGCTGCCGCGCCTTCGCCTCGATCACGTACTTCACGAAGTAGTTCACCACCGGCACGCCGAGGATCAGGCCCCACATGCCGAACATGTGATGGCTGATGACGAGGATGCCGAGCACGAGGACGGGGTTCATGCGCAGGTGCGCGCCGTAGATCCTCGGGTTCAGGATGTAGGCCTCGATCATGTGGATCACGGTGATGAACGCGATCGACACGACCAGGAGCCCGATGTCGCCGACCGTCAGCGCGGTCAGGCAGATCGGGACGCTGGAGATGAAGACGCCGGCGACCGGAATGAAGCTGCAGATGAAGACGACCATCGACAGGAACGTGATGTTCGGCATCCCCATGAAGTAGAGCCCGATCGCGGTCAACGCCGTGTTCAGGATCGCGATCATGAGCTGCGCCTCGAGCGCCTGACCGAGCACGCGGCCGAAGTGCGAGACGCTGTCGCTGATCTCGTCGTACACGAACTGCGCCCGCGTGTCGTGAAGGTGCCGCGCGCCGCGCGCGAGGTTAGGGAAGTCCAACACGATCAGGAACGAGAAGAGGAGCGACAACAGGAAGGCCGAGCCGAGCGCGAGCGACTGCTGCGCCACGTTGATGACGAACGGCAAGATGTTCTTCCACTTGTCGTCCGACTCGAACGTCAAGTCGGACAGCGCCGGCCGACCGTGCGACGCCGCCTGCAGCCCCTCCGCCGCCACCGTCAGACCCTCCGTGGTGGCGTCGATCCATTCGGCCGACGTGTCGCCGGCGCGCAATGCGTCCAGGCCCTTCGTGGCCCGGGCCAGCCCCTCGGCCGCGACCGAGAGCGCTTCCATCGAGACCGCGTCGACCGGCCGCCCGGCCGCCGCTTCGGCCGAAGGCTTCCTCGTGCTCGAACGATCGAATCCGAGCGCCTCCGCGATGATCTGCCCCGCCTTCAGGTCCTGCGGGAGCGCCTCGTTGATCGTCGGGTAGTCGTGGCGCAGCCGATCGATGAACTTGTCGAGCTTCCCCAGGTTCGTCTCGACCTGCGACGGGAAGCTCTTCGCCTGCTGCGCGAGCGCCGGGCCGATCAGGATCCCGAGCGCGATCAACATCGCCAGCAACCCGAGGAAGCCGACGATGACCCGCCGCCTCCTCGACTCGATGCGGTTCTCCATCGCCTCCACGATGTGCTGCAGGATGTACCCGAACACGAAGGTCAGGAAGACGAGGAAGAAGAATGGCCTGAGGAGCCAAAGCACCCCAAACACCATCGACCAGACGAAGACCTTCTGGATGAAGGGGACGAACCGATCCCAGGGAGGAGGAAGTGGATTCGGCATTCTGCTCTCCGGAGTCCGAACCGCCCCAGCGTATAGAGGAGCCCAGCCCAAGTCCCGCGGCCCGACAGGAGGGAATCGACGGAATCGGAAATAGAATCCCGAGCGCGGTCTTTTCGCCGCCGCCTCGTTCGTCGGCAGGGTGAACCAGTATCCCAAACGACGGAGAAACCCATGCGGTACATGCTGCTCATCTGTGCGGACGAATCGGGCAACGCGGAGATGTCCGCCGAGGAGATGGGCACGATGATGGCCGAGTACGAGAAGTTCTCGAACGACCTCGGGGCAGCCGGCGCGTACGTCGCGTCCGATCGGCTGCGCCCGGTGTCGACCGCGACGACCATTCGCGTCCGCGGCGGCGAGATCCTGACGACGGACGGGCCGTTCGCCGAGACGAAGGAGCAGCTCGGCGGCTACTACTTGATCGATGTCGCCAACCTCGACGAAGCGATTGGGTGGGCGCGACGCATCCCGTCCGCGCGCTACGGCTGCGTCGAAGTGCGCCCGGTCTGGGACATGGCGGAGGATCAGTCCGGTTGACCGAATCGGGCCGGACTTCCCGCGACACCGTCGAACGCGTGTTCCGCGAGGAACACGGCCGCATCCTCGCCACCCTGATCCGCGTCCTCGGCGACTTCGACCGCGCCGAGGACGCCCTCGCCGACGCCCTCGCGACCGCCCTCGAACGTTGGCCGAACGAAGGCGTCCCGCAGCGGCCCGGCGCGTGGATCACGACCACCGCACGACACCGCGCGATCGATCGGATCCGCCGCGAGTCGCGAGAGACCGACGCCGCCGCCGAGCCCGCGTCCGGGGAGACCATCGAGATGATCGACCGAGGCATCGACGAGTCCGTCGAAGACGATCGGCTGCGCCTCGTCTTCACCTGCTGCCACCCCGCGATCGCGCGCGAGTCGCAGATCCCGTTGACCCTCCGCACGCTCTGCGGCCTCACCACTCCGGAGATCGCCCGCGCGTTCCTCGTCCCCACCGCGACGATGTCCCAACGCATCGTGCGCGCGAAACGCAAGATCCGCGAAGCCGGCATCCCCTATCGCGTCCCCCCCGACCCGCTGCTCCGCGAACGCCTCCCCTCCGTCCTCGCCATCATCTATCTCGTCTTCAACGAAGGCTACGCCGCCACCGCCGGCCACGTCCTCAACCGTCAGGAGCTCTGCGCCGAAGCGATCCGCCTCGCCCGCATCGTGTCCGACCTCCTGCCGTCCGAACCGGAAACCCGCGGTCTCCTCGCCCTCCTCCTCCTCACCGACGCCCGCCGCCCCGCCCGCGTCGACGCATCGGGAGTGCCCGTTCGCCTCGAGGACCAGGATCGCACGACGTGGGACCGCCTTCAGATCGACCAAGGCCAGTCCATCCTGTCGTCCGTTCCACCCGGTACGACCGGCACCTACCTCACCCAAGCCCGCATCGCCGCCGAACACGCCCGCGCCCCCGACTGGTCCACGACCGATTGGTCTCGCGTCGTCGCCCTCTACGACGAGCTCGACCACCTCCACCCGACCCCCGTCGTAAAGCTGAACCGCGCCGCCGCCATCGCCATGCTCACCGGCCCCGCCGCCGCCCTCGCCCTTCTCGACGACCTCGCTCGCACCCGCACGCTCGACCACTACACGTACTTCCACGCCGCACGCGCCGACTTCCTCCGCCGCCTCGGCCGCCCCACCGAAGCCCGCGCCGCCTACCAACGCGCCATCGCCCTCTCCTCCAACACCGCCGAACGCCGTTTCCTCGAACTCCGCCTCGCAACCCTCTAATCCCCCCATCCAAAATCCAAAATCCATCAGACGCCGCAGGCGCACCACGGGGGCAAGGGGCGCAGCCCCCATCCATCGCCGCCGCAGGCGCACCTTATTGACTCTTCCCTCCTCCCCGAAGACGCACGTCACGACCCCACCCTCCGCCTCGACCCTCGACGCCTCCCGGGCATCGAAAGGGAGCGGCGGCGGTCGTCGAATCGGAGCGAGCAGGAGGGGGGCCGACCCGTCCCACTTCAACGGACGCGTGGTCTCCTTCAAACGCCCCCCACCCTTCGAACTCGATGCGACGTGCCACGGTCGGTGTAGCTGGAAGGCTCACTCCACACCGGTCGCAGGGTCCCCCGCTCGCTCCGATTCGACGACCGCCGCCGCTCCCTTTCGTGTCGAAACCCCACCCCCTCCCGACACACGCACCTCTCCTTCGTCCAGCGTCTTCACCCCAGCCGCCCGCAGGGCCCCCCGCCCCGCAGGGCCCCCCCCGCGCCCCGCGGCCCGCGGCCCCGGGCCCCCGGCCCCGGGCCCCCGGCCCCCGGCCCCCCGGCCCCCCGGGCCCCCGGGCCCCCGGGCCCCCCGGGCCC
>CAZYQW010000069.1:0-136756 GCA_964649825.1 uncultured Phycisphaeraceae bacterium
GGATTATCCGGAGGTCATCGTCGTCGCTGGCAAGGCGCGACGACGACCGCGTATTCGAGATACGTCGAGGAGGAGCAACGCAGCAAGCGATGACGAGGGCCCCGGAGAAACGTCAACAACTCTGAATCACACCACTAGTTCCCCACCCCGAACAGTTTCAGCAGCTCGTCCTTCACCCAACCCTCGACAACGAGCACGGTGCGCGGCGGAAAGGCGTCGCACTGCGCGAACACGGTCGAGCCCGTCTCGTCCTTCGCCCCGAGCACGAGGCGTCGAGCCTTGATCTGGTTGTCCTCACCGCGGATCCGCATCTCGATGACGGCCGCGTCGTCGCCGTGCAGCTCGTCCTCTGGCCGCGGATCGCGACCGAGGATCTCCTTCGCCGCGAGGGCGCGCAGCGACCACAGGTACTGTTGGAGCTTCGCGGTATCACGGTTCGGATCGGTGGGGTCCCGGAAGTACTCGGCGCCCTTCACCGGGTCGCGAACGATCGCGTGCGCGACGCCGCCGAAGTGGACCGTCATCTCCTTCATGTCGAGCGCGTCCTCGGGGAAGATCCCGGGCTCGAGAAGCTGGCGCGGGTCGAGCGAGAGGACGCGCTCCGCCGATCGGATCGGAACCAGATAAGCGGTATCGCCGAAGCGTTCGGGCCGCCGCACCGCGTACGCGTCTCCCGTTCGTGCGAACTCGAGGCGCACCGTGCGCGCGACGTTCGAGGTCTCGAACAGATCGAGCTCGAGCACCGCCGCCGGCTGGTCGAACCCCATCATCGCCCACGGATCCTGGTCGTCGCCGACCGCGCCGAGATCGGACCGATCCAGGAAGTCGTCCGCCTTCATCGCGGACAATGCGACCAGCCACTGGTGCAGCGGTCCCGTCCGTGCGTCGTCGATCGGACGCTCGAACGGCTCGGTCAACCAGAACTTGCCACCGCTCTCGCGGAAGCGGAGCGCGATCGTCGCGCGATCGGGAAACGCCAGCCGCATCGACCGCAAGCTCTTGGTCGTGACGTGGACGAGCCTCGGGTCGCGCGCCTGCTTCGCGTCCAGGTCGAGGTCGGCCAGGGCGCTGCCCTCCACCAGGAAGAGATGGTTGCGGACGGAGTCGATCGCGTAACGAGCCGGCTCGGTGGGAAGAGGCGGGCCGAAACGGACCTCGATCGTCCGACCGCGCCCCCAATCGAAGACGGCGCGGGTTCCGGTCTGGGGAGTGATACCGACGTCCGCCAGGTCGCGCTCGGTCGGGTTCGCCTTGATGAACCGGGCGACCGTGACGAGGAGGAGCCCGTTGACGAGCGGCCCGACCACCGCCGCGTCGGCCGGGAACGGCGCCGGCTCCGCGATCAACCACTCGGTGCCGGGTCGCGAGAGCACGAGCGGCGCCTCGTTCGGGCGGTGGAGCTCGAAGCCGCGCACGAACGCTCCGTCGCCGGCCACGACGCGGGTGTCGCGCCACTCGTGGCGGCCACGGTCCAATACGTTGGAGAGGTTGGCACCCGTCCGGTAGAGCGCCTTGTCGCCCTCGTACTGGACGTGCGTGAAGCCGACCGCGTCGCGCTCGCCCACGCGGATCCGCAACGGCTCTCCCTCCGTGCCGTAGAGGGTCACTCGCGCGAGCGGCGGCTCGAGCCCGAGCGCCTCGAGCGACTCGCGCGACGGGTTGGCATCGATCTCGACGCGCGGGTTCCCGCGGAGGACGGTCATGAACTGCTGGATCGTCGCCGGCGACGCGCGATCGACGATCGGATCGACGATCCACCATTCGTCGCCGCGGGCCTCGAGGGTGAGCATCTCCCGCGTGGCGAGTGAGAGGTCGACGCGCGTCGCCTCGCCGCCGGGCAGCGACTCGACGAGCATGTACTGCGTCGGGCCGCCGGTCGGCAGGTGTTCCTTCGGCTTGAGGAAGAGCAGCAACACGCCGAGACCGACCACGCACAAGAGAAGCCAGAGGGTCGTCTTCAGACTCACGTGTTCACTTCCTCCGCGCCCACCAGACAAGCAACGCGAGGACCAACGCGCCGAGCGGCAGGTAGACCGACGTGTAGAGGAAGATCTGGTCCTCCTCGCCCTCGCGGAGGTCGGCGACGTTCGCCCGCGGCGTCCGCGGCGGAACCGTGACGACCTTCTTGTCGGTCCCGATGAGCCACGCGACCGCGCGCCGCAGGAACGTCTCGTTCCCCGGCGACTGAGCCAGCGTGTAGTTCGTGATCGACGCAGCGCCGGGGAGGACCACGATCCGAGCCCCGTTGGACTCCTTCGGTTCCACCACCGCGCCGAGGATGCGCTGTCCCGACGCCTCGATGCGCGGGTCGAGCGTGAAGTCGTTCGACCGATCGCCTTCGCCCGAGCGGAGGTCGCCGAACGCGTCGGGATGCGACGTCATCAGCGAGGTGAACTCTGCCTCGCGCCCCGCGACGGCGGCGATGCCGCCGCTCGCGATCACCTTGAACGGCTGGCCTTCGATCCGTAGGGCGTCGACGATCGGGTGGATGCCGTAGTTTCCCGGCGCTCCGCCGCCGACCCACATCTCGCTCGCGGCCGCCGCCGTCAGCGTGCCGGACTGCGTGTGGCAGACGACGACCGCCTCGAGCACGACGCCGAGCTCGCGCAGCCACTCTTCGAGCCCGTGGCCCGCGAACGGCGCGAGCGCGATGAAGAACCGCCCGCCGCGGCGCACGTACGCGTCGAGCGCGACGCGCTCCTCGTCGGTGAACGGATGCGACGGGCTCAGCATCAGCACGGCGCTCGCGTCGTCGGGGATCCGTCCCGCCGCGAGGAGCGACAGCGGTTCGACGATCATGTTGTCGGCGCCGAGCGTGTGCGCGACGAGGCTGGCGCCGAGCCCGCCTCCGCTCGAGAGCGCCATCTCCGCGTGCCCGGTCAGCGCGTAGATCTTCGGCGGTTCGCCCTTCGTCACCTCGTGGATGGCGGCCGACAACGACTCCTCCGCGCGATACGCCTTCAAGCGCGTCGGCCGGACGACCGGCGTGTACGACCCGAGGTCGAAGTCGGCGAGGTCGGTTTCCAGCCCGAGGATCCGCTTGTTGTCGCCATGGCGCACGATCACGAGGTTGTAGGCATTCAGGTTGTACTGCTCGTAGACGGAGCGGATCCGCTCGTCGTCGATCCCGGGGTCGAGGTTCTCGATCGCCAACCGCCCGCGTCCCCGGACGCGGTACTCCTGGAGCAGGTCGAGGACGTACTGCATCGCCTTCGGGCGGACGCGGTCGTGGTCCCACCACCAAGTCTGTTTGTCGAACACCGTGATCACCTCGACGTCCTTCTGGAGCGACTCGAGGATCGAACGCGTCTGCGCGGAGAGCGTATAGGTGTTCGCGTCGGTCAGGTCGAAGCGACGGCGGAGGTCCGTGAACCCGGTGAGATAGATCCCGATCCCGGCTGCGGCCAGCGCGAGCGTGACCATCAGGACGACGTTGATGAGGATGGCAAAACGCCGCCCGCGTCCGAACGTCTGACCCTTCTGGGCCGTCTGAGACATCTGAGGCATCTGGGCCATCAGGACCACCTCCGGGACTCGATCGCTCGGACCGCGAGGAAGAGGCAGATCGCGACGCCGATGACGTAGACCGCCACCATCCCTGTGTCGAGGATCCCCTTGCCGAAGCTGTTCTGGAAGTGGAACAGCACCGATAGGTGCTCGAGCGTCGTGCGCAGCGCGCCACGCGGCATCCGAATGGAGAGAAGCGGCCCGAAGAAGAGGACGAGGTTGCCGACGACGCCGAAGATCGCGGCCACGATCTGGTTCGGGCTGATCGCCGAAGCGAGCACGCCGATCGCGAGCAGGAGGCTGCCGAGGAGGAGGATCCCGACGTACGACGAGATCAGGATCCCCGTGTCGGGCAACGCGCCGTACGACTTCAGCACGAGCAGATACACGATCGACGGCGCCCAGAGCGCGACGTAGAAGGAGAGCGAGCCGAGGAACTTGGCGAGGATGACGACGACGTCGGTCACCGGCGCGGTCATCAACCCCTCGAGAGTGCCGGCGCGGCGCTCCTCGGCGATCAGGCGCATCGTCAGGATCGGCGGGACGAACAGGATGTTGATCCAGAAGAACGGCGACTCGCCCAGGAAGCTGCGAACCGTGGCGTCGACGTTCCCGCCGGTGTCGAGCAGGCTGAACGAGAACGCCAGGCCGTTCAGCACCAGGAAGACGGCGAGGACGAGGTACATGAGCGGCGCGAGATAGTACGACTCGACCTCACGCCCGGTCAGGATGGCGAGCGAACGCAGCCCCCTCATGACGCGTGGGCCTCCTCGTCGACGGTGAGCTGATGGAAGATCGTCTCGAGGGTGCGCGTCGCGGCGCTGAGCTCGAGCAGCTCCGCACCGGTCGCTTGGACGGCGCGGCCGATCTCGGCCCGTCGATCCTCGAGGTCGTCGCACTCGATCTCAGCGCGCCAGACGCCATCTTCGTACGACGGCTCGACCACGCGCGCGCCGGCGAGCGCGTTCATCGCCCCTTCGAGGCCCACGCGATCGCCGCGGGCCTCGACCACCACGCGCCGGCCGCCGAGGATCCGGTCGACGAGCTCGGCCGGTGGGCCGTCGGCGCGGATCTCGCCGCGGCGGACGATGATCACCCGCTCGGCCACTGCCTCGACCTCGGCCAGGATGTGGGACGACAGGAGGACCGTCTTGCTCTCGCCGAGGTCCTTGATGAGCCGGCGTACTTCGACACGCTGGTTGGGATCGAGGCCGGACGTCGGCTCGTCGAGGATCAGGATGGGCGGATCGTGCACGATCGCGTCCGCGATGCCGACGCGCTGCCGATACCCCTTGGACAGCGTCGTGATCATCCGCCGGCGCATCTCCGTGCAACCGCAACGGTCGAGCGCCGCGTCCACCGACGCCTTCACGTCGCGACGGCCCACCCCCTTCAGCATCGCGCGAAAGCGGAGGAACTCTTCCACCCGCATGTCCGGGTAGAGCGGCACCGTCTCGGGGAGATACCCGAGCCTCTTGCGCACTTCGAGCGACCTCGTCAGAACGTCGAACCCCGCCACGCGAACGGAGCCCTGGGTGGCCGGCATGTACGCGGTGAGGATACGCAGCGTCGTCGACTTTCCGGCGCCGTTCGGCCCCAGGAACCCGACGACCTCGCCATCGTCCACGCGGAAGGAGATGTCGTTGACGGCGAGCACCTCGCCGTATCGCTTGGTGAGGCTCTGGACCTCGATCATGGTGGGCCGTTATAGCGAGCTTCGACGCCCCGGTAATGCGGTTTGCCGATGTTGTGCCGCTCGGAAAAGCAAAACGACCGGCGGCCGAATCGTATCGACCGCCGGTCGCCGGCAATCATGAGCCATTTCGCTCACCAGAGCGCGTCGAGCAATCGTCGTGCGCAATCGAGACTCGAACGCGTCACACTCCGGTCTCTCGCGCCGAACGCGGGTCCGACCGGAGAATCCAGTGCCTCAGTTCTTCACCTCGAAGTCGGCGTCGATCACGTCGTCCTGGCCGCTGCCCGCGGACGTTCCAGGCCCACCCGCAGGACCGCCGCCGGGCTGCCCCTGCGCCGCGGCCTGCTCCTTCTCATACATCCGCTTCACGACCGGCTCGGCCGCCTTCGACAGGTTCTCCATCGCCGCACGGATGCGGTCGGAGTCGCTCGCCTCGCGCGCCTTGTCGAGCTCGGCGCGCGCGGCCTCGACCGCCTTTTTCTCGTCGGCGGTCGCGATGTCGCCGTGCTCCTTCATGGTCTTCTCGACCTGATAGGAGAGCTGATCCGCCTGGTTCTTCAGCTCGACCTGCTCCTTGCGTTTCTTGTCGACCTCGGCGTTCGCCTCGGCCTCCTTGCGCATACGTTCGATCTGCGCCTCGTCCAGCCCGTACGACGCCCGGTCCACCGTGATCTGCTGCTCCTTGCCGGTCCCCTTGTCCTTGGCGGAGACCTTCAAGATGCCGTTCGCGTTCAGGTCGAACGTGACCTCGACCTGTGGGATGCCACGCGGGGCGGGCGGAATGCCGTCGAGCTTGAAGCGTCCGAGCGTGCGGTTGTCGGCCGCCATCTCGCGCTCGCCCTGAAGGACGTGGATCTCGACCGCGGTCTGGTTGTCGTCAGCGGTCGAGAAGACCTGCTTCTTCGACGTGGGGATCGTGGAGTTGCGCTCGATGAGCGGAGTGCGGACGCCGCCCAGCGTCTCGATGCCGAGCGTCAGCGGCGTGACGTCGAGCAGCACCACGTCGGACACGCTCCCCGAGAGCACGCCACCCTGGATGCCGGCGCCCATCGCCACGACCTCGTCGGGGTTGACGGAGCGGTTCGGCTCCTTGGCGAAGATCTTCTGGACCATCGCCTGAACGGCCGGGATGCGCGTAGAACCGCCCACGAGGATCACCTCGTCGACGTCCTTCGCCGCCATCCCCGCGTCCTTCATGCACTGCTCGCACGGCTTCCGCGTGCGGTCGATCAGCTTCTCGGCGAGCGCTTCGAACTTCGCCCGCGTGATGTCCATCTGCAGGTGCTTGGGGCCGGACTGGTCGGCCGTGATGAACGGCAGGTTGATCGACGTCTGCGTCTGGCTCGAGAGCTCGCACTTCGCCTTCTCGCAGGCCTCCTTCAGTCGCTGGAGGGCCATGATGTCCTGGCGGAGATCGATGCCGCTCGTTCGCTTGAACTCCGTCGCCACGTAGTCGATCAGCAACGCGTCGAAGTCGTCGCCACCGAGGTGCGTGTCGCCGTTCGTCGCCTTCACCTCGAACACGCCGTCGCCGATCTCGAGAATCGAGACGTCGAAGGTGCCGCCGCCGAGGTCGAAGACCGCGATCTTCCCGCTCTTCTTCTTGTCGAGTCCGTAGGCCAGCGCGGCCGCCGTCGGCTCGTTCACGATGCGTTCGACCTTCAGTCCGGCGATCTCGCCGGCGTCCTTGGTCGCCTGGCGCTGCGAGTCGTTGAAGTAGGCCGGAACCGTGATGACGGCACGCGTGACGGTTTCGCCGAGGTACGACTCCGCCGTCTCCTTCAAGGAGCGCAGGATCATCGCGGAGATCTCGGGCGGCGTGTATTTCTTGTCGCCGATCTTCACCTTGACGAGCTCGTCGGCCGCGCCCACGAGCTCGTACGGCACCATCTTCTCCTCATTGGCGACCTCGTGGTGGCGGCGACCCATGAACCGCTTGATCGAGAACACCGTGTTCTTCGCGTTCGTGACGGCCTGTCGCTTGGCCGGGGATCCGACGAGCCGCTCGCCGTTGTCGAGAAAGGCGACGACGGACGGCGTGATGCGGGATCCCTCGTTGTTCGTGATGACGGTCGGCTGGGAACCCTCCATCACGGTCACGACCGAGTTGGTCGTCCCAAGGTCGATACCGATGATCTTCGATTCACCCGCCATGTTTGCGGACCTCCGTGGAATGGACCGGCGACCACGAGGGGACACCGATTGCTTCGAGTCTGGTGTTCGATGGATGGACGGGGCGACCGAACGTGTCCCGACCGCAGCTCCCGGATCCGCCGAACCAGCCAGAACCAGAGCAATTCGCACACCAAACCGCACCCGCGCGCGCGCACGGTCACGCGCACGCATAACCTGTAGTCACGACAGATACTTGGATCCCATCCGGTGGCGTCCGAGCGTGCGAATCGGTGATCAACCACGTCAGATTGACGTGGTCAGGGTGACGTTGTTGTCCGCCGCTCCGCGTCGATCGGCAGCTCGATCGTGAACGAGGTTCCCTTCCCGAGCTCCGACTCGACGGCGAGCGCGCCGCCGTGCTCCTCCACGATCCGGCGGCAGGTCGGCAGGCCCAGTCCGGTTCCGCCCTTCTTCGTCGAGAAATAGACGTCGAAGATCCTCGGCCGGACGTCGTCCGCGATCCCCGGCCCGGTGTCCGTCACCACGATCACCACTCGTTCCCCACGGCGGTGCGTCGTCACGAACACCTCGCCGGGACGACCGGTCCCCTCGATCGCTTGGCGCGCGTTCAGCAGCAGATTCAGGAGCGCCTGCTGCAGGTACTTGCGGTCGACCCGCACCGGCGGCAGGTCCTCCGCGTACGCGGTGCGAATCCTCACGCCGTGGCGCTGCGCTTCCGGCTCCACGAACACGACGACGTCGTTGATCAACGAGTTCAGGTTCGCGGGCTCCAGCGTCAGCTCGAAGCCGCGCGCGAAGTTGAGGAAGTCGTTGACGATGTCTTCCAAGCGCCGCACGGCCTGCTCGAGCGAATTCACCCGGCGCGCCGCGCGTTCGCGCGCTTCGTCGCCGCCGCGGTCGAGGTCCTCGCGCAGGAGCTGAAGGGTCACCTTCATCGTCGACAGCGGGTTGCGGATCTCGTGCGCGAGCCCTCCGGCGAGAGCGCCGAGGAACGCCATTCTCTTGTGATGTCGCTGCTTCATCTGCGCCAGCCTAATTCCGTCCGCGCGACGACGGGGCGACGATGGCGGAACAACCTGTCGATCCGGATCGTGCCGTTCATCGACGCCAGGCTGGGAAACCGGCGGTCGCCACGGCAGAATCAACGGCGATGGACACCCTGCGCCTCACCGCCGACACACGTGACGTCGTCGCTCGAGCGGCGGAGCTGCTGAAGTCCGGCCAGGTCATCGCGGTCCCGACCGAGACCGTGTACGGGCTCGCCGCCGACTCGGCCAACCCCGAGGCGATCGCGCGTCTCCGCGCGTTGAAGACGCGTGATGCCGACAAGCCCTTCTCGATCGCGGTCGCCGACCCGGAACGAGCCCTCGCGCGGCTGGCGGCCGTCACGCCGGCCGCGCGCCGGCTCGCGAAGCGGTACTGGCCCGGACCGCTGACGCTCGTCGCGGACGACGTTCGCGGCGGATCGATCGGGTTGCGCGTGCCTGGTCACGAGCTGACGCGCGACATCCTTCGCGCCGCGGACGTCGAAGCGGCCCTACCCTCGGCGAACCCGGCCGGTGAGACCCCGGCCAACGACGCCGACGCGGTCCATGCGTGGTTCGGCGGCCGGATCGCGGCGATCGTCGACGGCGGCGAGGCCGCGATCGGCGAACCCAGCACCGTCGTGCTCGCCACGCCCGAACGGATCGCAGTGCTGCGCCGGGGCTTCCTCACCGAGCAGGACGTGTTTCGCACCGCGGTGCGGCGGATCCTGTTCGTCTGCTCCGGCAACACCTGTCGCAGTCCGATGGCGGCGGCGGCCTTCCGCGACGGCATGGCCCGGCGATTCGGCGTGACGCCCGACCGGCTGCCGGTCCTCGGCTATGAGGTCGGCTCGGCCGGCGTGGCGGCCGGCCCGGGCATCCCGGCGTCCGAAGGCGCCGTCCGCGCGATGGCGTCCCGCGGCATCGACATCCGATCCCATCGGTCCCGAACGCTGACGCGGCCAATGATCGACGAGCAGGACCTCATCCTTTGCCTCACCGGAGCGCACTACGCCGCGGTCGCCGGTGTCGCGGCCGAACCGAGCCGCGTCCGGCGGCTCGATCCGAACGGCGGCGACGTCGTCGATCCGTTCGGGGCGAGCGACGCGGTGTACGAGGAGTGCGCGGCCGAGATCGAGCAGTACGTGAACTACTGGCTGGAGCGGACATGAAGATCGTCATCGGCGCCGATCACGCGGGAGTCGAGCTCAAGGATCACCTCCGGGGATGGCTGGAGAGGCGTGGCGAGGACGTGATCGACGTCGGCACGCACGGGACCACCTCCGTCGACTACCCTGAGTTCGGCCATCGCGTCGCGCACGCCGTTCGTTCCAGGCAGGCCGAGCGCGGCATCCTCGTCTGCGGCACCGGCATCGGGATGTCGATGGCCGCGAACAAGCACGCGGGCATCCGCGCCGCGGTCTGCCGCGACCTGTTCGACACGAAGCTGGCGCGCGCGCACAACGACGCGAACGTCCTCTGCATCGGCGCTCGAATCGTGGGCGAGGGTCTTGCGGAGCAGATCTGCCGCGTCTTCCTCGAGGGCGAGTTCGAGGGCGGCCGCCACGCGCGACGGGTCGAGCTCATCGACGTCGACCCGACCGCCTGACCAACCGCCCTCGCGCCGGGCGGAGGCGTCTATCCACCGCCGCCCGACGGCCCGGGGACCTGGACCTTCGCCTCGACAGACAGCACCTTCAGTTCCGGGTGGAGGTCGATGCTGATCGGGAACCACGTGGTTCCGCCTCCGGTGGGCGGCGTGGTCTTGCCGTCCCGGCCGTCCTCCCCGTCCTCGCCGTCATCGTTGTGCCCGCCGTACCCGGTACCGCCGTCGCCCCCTTCGCCGCCGGAGCCCGGCGCGAGCGGAGAATTCCCACCGTTTCCAGCATCTCCACCGTCGCCGCCATCGCCCTTCGAAGTGATCGACTTCGCGTCCCCGCCGTCGCCGCCGTTCCCGCCGTCGCCGGCGTTTCCGTTCCCGGCATTCCCGCCGTCGCCTCCGGTCCCTCCGTCGCCCGCGTCCCCGGTCGCCGATCCGTTGACGCCGTTCCCCGCCCCGCCATCGCCTCCGTCACCGCCGTCGCCGGCGTTGCCGTTGCCGGCCGCGTGTCCGCCGCTGCCTCCGTCGCCGCCGTTGCCGCCGTTCCCGCCCGGCGCGACCTCATCTCCGCCGCCGGCCCCCCCCGGACCCCCATCGCCGCCGTCGCCGTTGACGAACGCGTGACCGCCCTTGCCGCCTTTCCCGCCGTGGCCTCCGGTCCCCCATCCGTCCGAGGCCGGGGCTCCTACGCCACCGGCCCCACCGTGACCACCGTTCCCCGGTCCGGTCGCCGGGCCCCCGGCGCCACCATCGCCGCCGTCGCCGCCGGGCGATGATCCGTTGCCGCCCTGACCACCATCACCGTAGGGGCCGCCGGCCCCACCGCCTCCACCCGAGCCGCCGTTCGCGCCATCGCCGCCGTCTCCTCCGTCGCCGCCGAATCCACCGAGGCCCCCGTCGCCGCCATCGCCACCAGAGCCTCCGTTTCCGCCATCGCCACCGTCACCGACAAATCCGCCGGGGCCCCCGTCACCGCCATCGCCGCCAGTGCCTCCATCGCCGCCGGCGCCGCCATCACCGCCGAGCGGGCCTCCGGCGCCACCGTCACCTCCGGAGCCGCCGGGCCCACCGTCACCTCCATAGCCACCGTCACCCGATCCCCATCCGTCGCCGCCCGATCCCCCGTTCGGAGGCGTTCCGGCCGGAGCCCCGGGCGTCCCTGGCGGCGTATCGCCCGGAAAACCGTCCCAGCCGTGCGGGGAATCGGCGTTCCCGCTCTGCCCGAACGGGTACCCGTCCGGGTAGTCGTGGTACCCCTGGGCGCACGACTCCCCGGACGCCCCGAACCCGTGGATCGCCGCGACGACCCACGCCGCCGACGCGATTCGCATTGTCCTCTTCATTGCCCTTTTCACTGATCTTCTCCCAGATGTCTCCCCGTTGTGCGTGCCCTACCGTAGGGCGGTCAGTGGTTCCCGGGGAACTGGACCACCAACTCCAAATGCTCGTTCGGTCGAGGCACGACCTCCCGGCGAACGATCGACGTCTCCAGCCGATCGGTGACGGTCAGGACCACCGCCTCGAAGGGGGTCTCGCATCGCCACGAAAACGTGCCGTCGCCGTGGTCGACCTCGAGGAGTTCGAGGTTCGGCGGGTCGTCGCGCCGGTCGCCGAGCTGACCGTCGAGCGCTTCGATCCAGACCTTGACGAACGAAGGCTGGAGCGCCGGATCGGTCACCTCGATTCGCCCGGAAAGGCGAAACGGCCGGCTTCGCTCCGCGACTTGCGTCCCCGTGTCGACTGCGTCGGGGAGCCGTTTTAGATCGAGGGTGATCTGAGGCACGAACCGCGCCAACAAACGGTCGTCTCGACCCGGCCGCGCTCCATCGGGCGAGACCTGGATGCCGACCCGAACCGATGGAATTCCCGTCGCGGTCCACCGACCCGCAACGTCGGTCGAGACGAGCGCGAGCTTCGCGCCCATGCCGTACGGGATCGCGCCCTCCGGCAGGAACTCCTTCACGAACACCATCACATTGAGGTCCGGGAACGGCTCGCCGTCCTGATCCACGACCCGGCCGGTGAGGGTCTTTGGCCCGACTCCAAGGATGATCGGCGCCATCTGCAGCGGAGCCGGCCCGATGTCGACGTCGACGAGGAATGGTCGGCTGATGGCCGCCAACCGGTGATCACGTCCCATCGAGATTTCGGGTCGGTACCGGCCGGGATGGACCGCGTCGAACTGGTAGTAGCCGCTCGAGTCGGTGAGATCATCGAAGTGGACTCCCTGGTACCCCGCCTGGAGATTCTGGAATCGGACGTTCACGTCCTCGACCGGATTCCCGGCGGAGTCGAAGACGTACCCGCTCACCACGTTCCTGAAGTTCACCGTGAGCAACACGTCGACCGTATCGCCCGGCCTCTCGAGCACGGCCAGTGCAGCGAACAACCCGGGCGGGGTCCCCATGAAGTGGGGGGGGAACCGGTCCTGGACGTGCGGCGGGACGTAGAGCGGAGGCAGGCTCGCGCCGTCGACCTTGATCCCGTACCGGCCGAGCGGAAGCTCGAACGCGAACGCGCCGCGTTCGTCGACGGAGACGGGTGCGGTTTCGACCCAACGATCTCCGGCCACGACGCGCGCTTGGGCGACCGGGTTCCCGTGAGGGTCGACGACGCGCCCTCGAACGATCCCGGTCGCGGCGATCTCCACGGGTTCCTCGGGCGGCAAAGGGGTGGCTGCGTCCACCGGCGCCGACTCGGTTCGTTCGATGGTGGCGGGCGCGGCGGGCGTCGGGAACGCGTCGACCGCGTCCGGCTCGACGGGCTCGACCGCCGCGGTCGCGTCGCGCGGGGAATCCGGCGCTTCCACCCGCAGGCTCCACCACACGGCGAGCCCCAGAGCGACGAGGATCGCCAGCCCGACCCACGAACTTCGAAGCGCTCGACCCCGCTCCGCCCCGGCGCGACCACATGACCCGTTCTCTCGACCCCTCATCGTCGACGCCCTCCGTCGTCGCCACGTCGCTCCCCGAATGGACTCCCCGGCGAACCTCGGCCCGGGAGCGATCGTGCTGCCCCCGAATTATGAGGGTCGCCGGCCGATCTCACTCGTCGCTCGAAGATTTTCGAGTCGCGCGCCCCTCGCTATCCGACTTCGCGGCTCCGGATGAGCTGGAGGATCTCCGAGGGGTCGTTCGCTTGGAGCAACGAATCGCGGAATCTCGCGTCGTTCAGGAGCTTCGCGATCTCGGCCAACGTCCGGATATGGACCTTGGTCTTGTTCTTCGGCGTGACCAGGAGCAGGATCAGGTGCGTCGGCCGCCCATCGATCGACTCGAAGTCGATCCCGTCGTTCGCCACGCCGAGCGAAACGAGCGTGTCGTCGACCTGCTCCATGGAGCAGTGGGGAATCGCGACGCCGTTCTCCATTCCGGTGCTCATCGAGCGCTCACGGACGAGGAGGGCCTCCAGCACCGGGTCACGGTGGCTCGCCGGAAGCCGGTCCGCGCTCACCAGAAGATCGGTGAGGCGTTCGATGACCTTCCATTTGTCAAGGTCCCGCACCCCCAGCAGCACTGCCTCGGGCCGGAGCAGCTCGGACAAACGCATCCAGACTCCGTTGAACGCGACCTGCGCGCGAAGCGCGGAAGGCGGCGATGGTACGAACCCTGTTCCGGAATCACCAGCGAAGTCTGAAGATCCGGCACAGCCTCGGCGATCGGGTCGAAACTCGGGAAGGAAACGTGGTTGCCGTCGTTCCATGGTTCGCGTCGGGCGTCTTCGCCCGGTGCCCGTACGCCCCGAATCGCGCGGCCCGGAACCTTGGATATTGCTCTAACACCGTTGCGTGCGTTGAATTGGGTTCGCCGAGCGGTAGGATCCCGGAGTACGTCGTGACCGTGCGGTACCGACCGATCCACTTCCCCAAACACCCCGGTTCATGGAGGGGCTTCCGCATGCGTCGAACTTTGCGGAGCGTGGTTGTCTTCCTGGTGCCTGCGGCCCTGAGCGTCGCGATCGGATCTGCCGGGCTCGCCCAGGAAGTCAGCCTCGACGGCGACGACATCCTTATCCAGTTCGATGAGATCGAAGGAACGCCGCTCGACGACTTCATCAAGCTCTGCCAGCTCGAAACCGGGAAGCAGCTCAACTACAACAACCAGGAGACCCGGGACACCCGGTTGAAGTTCCTGGGCGAGAAGCGCCTCCCGAGAGACCAGTTCTGGCCCTACTTCCAGGCGGTCCTCCGGGCGTACGACTACGTGGTCGTGCCGTACGGGAACATCTCCACGCCAGGCCAGTCGCCCGAGGGGCCGGACACCGGCTTCTTCTCGATCCGCCGCACGGCCGGCGCGGGAACCGTCGGCGGAGGTCGCGTCGGCTACATCAAGTCAGGCGCGCCGGTCGTTTCGCCCGATCAGCTCGAGGCGTTCAAGTACGACCCGGGCATCGTGCTGACGACCTCCTTCACGCTCCGGTACGTCAACACGCAGGAAGCGACCAACATGCTGCAGACGTACTTCACGGATCCGAACCTGGAGAGCGTGCGCGCGGTCACGAACTCGAACTCGCTCGTGGCGACCGGCTTCGCGCAGACGTTGTACGGCATCAAGCGGCTGCTCGACCTCATCGACACCAAGCCGGACGAGTTCACGCCGAAGTTCGCGAGCGTCCAGCTCGAGCACGCGGTGGCGGAGGAAATCCAGCCGATCGTGAAGGAGCTGATCGATGCGGAGCGCGGCGTCGGCGGCGCCGCGGGACGGAACGTCGCGGCCGGCGGCGCCGGTCTCCCCGCGTCGCTGCAGGAGTTCGATCCGCAGATCTCGGTCGACCCGCGCAGCAACGCGTTGCTCGTCGTCGCAGCCGAGATGACGCTCGAGAAGATCCTCCATTACATCCGCATGCTCGACGTGGAGGTCGACCCGCGCGGCGACACGCACGTCTACCGCCTGAAGAACAGCGCGGCGATCGACCTCGAGGAGATCCTGACGCAGTGGCTCGACAGCACGGGGGCCGGGACGAGCGGCGGCACGGCCACGGCCGGCGCACAAGCGACCGGGGCGCGCAATGCGCTCGAGCAGCAGCCGACCGTCGTCGCCGACGAGGCGTCGAACTCGTTGATCATCACCGCGTCGAAGAGTCGGTACGCGCAGGTCCTCGAGATCATCAAGCGGCTCGACATCCGCCGCCGCCAGGTGTTGATCGAGACGGCCCTCGTCGAGATCAGCGGCACTTTGAACGAGCGGCTCGGCGTGGAGCTCGGCTACGTGTCGGTCGACGAGACCCCGTCGAAGGACTCGAACCGCGGCTTCGGAGTCTCGTCCTTCGGGCTGTCGACGTTGACGGACACGGACGGCGACGGGATCGTCGACTTCCGCGTGCCGTTCGGCCTCTCCGACGGCGCGTCCGGGACGAGCGGCATCACGGCCGGCATCTTCTCCGGCAAGGACTTCGCGGTGCCGCTGGTCATCAACGCGCTCAAGTCGACCGGTGACGCGAACGTGCTCTCGATGCCCTCGGTGCTCGTGAACGACAACGAGGAGGCGGTGATCAGCAGCACGGACGAACGTCCCACGTTCAACGTGTCGCAGGGCGTCAACTCCGACCAGACGTCGTTCGACAACTTCCAGGAGGCCGGGATCACGTTGAACATCTCGCCGTCGATCAGCGCCGGCAACTACCTGCGCCTGCTCGCGAAGTTGACGGTCTCGAACTTCACCGAGCCGGACGGCAACCCGCCGCCCCGCGCCACGCGCGAGATCGAGACGAACGTCACGCTCCCGGACGGCCACACGATGGTGATCGGCGGCGTCGTGGCCGACGACCAGCGCTCGTCCCGTGACCAGATCCCGTGGCTGGGCGACCTTCCGCTGTTCGGCTGGTTCTTCCGGAACGACAACGAGGCGAACACGCGGACCAACTTGTACGTGTTCATCACGCCGCACATCATCAGCGACGATTTCGCGAACCTCGACGACCTCTCGTACGCGAAGAAGAAGGAGATGGAGGCGTTGAACGGCAAGATCAGCCTGGTCGACCCCGATTGGGACCGGGACAACGCGGATACGCGCGTGCTGGATGCGGGGGTCTCGGGCGTGTTCGACCTGCCGTCGTACGCGAGCCCGCCCGGCGGCGAGATCGAGAGCCTCGGTTCGACCGTCGCCCCGAAGGGCGATGGAACGACCTGGGGCGACGGGGAGGACCGGCGGTGAAGCAGATGATCAGCTCGCTGCTCACGACGGCGGGCAACCTCTCGGAGGATCGGGTCAAGGAGCTCGAGAAGCTCGAGAACGAGACCGGACAGTCGATCGACCGGCTCATGCTCCAGAAGGGCTATCTCTCCGAAGTCGAGGTGCTCCAAGTGCTCGCCGAGGCGATGGGGTACTCCTTCAAGAAGGACCTGCGCGACGACCAGGTTCCGAAGGAGTTCGTCGACCGCGTCCCGGTGCAGTTCGCCCGGAACTACAACCTCGTCGGCCTCGGCCGCGACAACGGTTCGATGAGGGTGGCGACGTGCACGCCGCTCGACGTGCATCCGATGGACGACCTCGCGTCGATGCTCGGGCTCGACATCGAGCCGCTGCTCTGCCCGAAGGCCGAGATCACCTCGCTCATCAACCGAGCGTACAAGGCCAAGTCCGACGTGGTCGGCGAGGCGCTCGACAACCTGTCCGAGGAAGACATCTCGTCGCTCGCGGCCGAGGTCGAGGAGGGCGAAGACCTCCTCAACATCGCCAACAAGGCGCCGATCATCAAGCTCGTGAACATGATCCTGTTCAACGCGCTGAAGATGCGCGCGTCGGACGTCCACCTGCAAGCGTTCCAGGACCGCCTGCAGATCCGCTACCGCGTCGACGGCATCCTGTACGACATGGAGTCGGCGCCGAAGAAGGTGCAGGAAGCGATCATCTCCCGCATCAAGATCATGGGGAAGATGGACATCGCCGAACGCCGTCTGCCGCAGGACGGCCGCGCGTCGCTCCGCCTCGGCGAGGGCGACGTCGACGTCCGAATCTCGTCGGTGCCGACTTCGTACGGCGAGCGCATCGTCCTGCGGCTCCTCGACAAGTCCTCGAAGGTCTATCGCCTCGAGGAGATCGGGATGGAGGCCGACAACCTCAAGACCTTCCGGAAGTACATCGCCTACACGCACGGCATCATCCTCGTCACCGGTCCGACCGGGTCGGGCAAGACGACGACGCTCTACGCGGCGATGGCCGAGATGAACGGGAAGGAGAAGAACATCCTGACCATCGAGGACCCGATCGAATACAACCTCGACGGGATCTCGCAGGTCCAGGTGAACAACAAGAAGGGGCTCACGTTCGCGGCCGGGCTGCGCTCGTTCCTGCGCCAGGATCCCGACATCATGTTCGTCGGCGAGATCCGCGACCGCGAGACGGCCGAGATCTCGATCCGCGCTGCCCTCACCGGGCACCTCGTGTTCTCCACGGTGCACACGAACGACTCGCCCTCGTCGGTCACGCGACTTCTCGACATCGGGCTCGAGCCGTACCTGGTGTCGTCGTCGGTGCTTGTCGTCATCGCGCAGCGCCTCGTGCGCCTGATCTGCCCGCGGTGCAAGGAACACGCGGTCCCCGACGCCGCGACCGCCAAGAAGTACGCCGAGACCGGCGTCCCGGTCGAGACGCTTCCCGAGGGCCGAGTCTGGATCCCGCGCGGTTGCGACTACTGCTTCAACTCCGGGTACGTCGACCGGACCGCGATCTATGAGATCCTCCCGATCGATGAGGTGATCAAGGAACAGATCATGGATCGTTCGTCGGCGACGGTGATCAAGCGATCGGCGGTCGAACGCAACGCCATGACGACTCTGCGCGCCGACGGCCTCCAGAAGGTCCGGCGCGGGATGACCACGATCGACGAGGTGATCCGGGTGACGCAGCTCGACACGATCTAGCGAACCCCGCGCCACGTTCGGAATCGAGGAAGCTCACGCCCGTTCGCTCGTCGAACGGTTCCGAGGACACGATGCCGGTCTACGAGTACAAGGCCTTCAACCCCGCCGGACAGACGAAGACGGGAATCTGCGACGCGGACACCGCGCGGGAGGCGCGCGAGAAGCTCCGCCGCGACAAGTTCCACGTCGTCTCGTTGAAGGTGATCGAGCAGGAAGAGGAGCACTCCCGCAGCTCGCTCCGCGCGTTCTTCCACCGCAAGCGGAAGACCGGCGAGCTGGCAATGGTGACGCGTCAGTTCGCGACCTTGCTGGAATCGGGCATCCCGATGGCCGAGGCGCTGCGCGCGCTCTCCGATCAGATCCAGGCGAAGTACCTCGAAACGGTCTTCCGCGACCTCCGGGAGAAAATCACCGGCGGCCTCTCGATCGCCGAGGCGATGGGCCACCACCCGAACGTCTTCGACGACCTGTACGTCAACATGGTCAAGGCCGGCGAGGCCGCCGGAAACGTCGACGCGGTTCTGCGGCGCCTGTCGGAGTACATGCTCAAGCAGAACCGGATGCGCAACAAGGTCGGCGCGGCGCTGATGTACCCGTTGGTGATGGTCGGGGTCGGCGTGATCGTCGTCTCGATCCTGATGGCGTTCGTGGTACCGAAGATCGTCGACCTCGTCCGGGCGCGCGGTGATGACCTCCCGACGCCGACGCGGATCCTGATCGCGGCGTCGACCTTCCTCCGGGACTACTGGTATCTGCTCGCGCTCGGTGCGCTCGCGACCTCCGCGATCTACAGCGCGTTCCGCCGAACGCCGAGCGGACGGCTCGCGACCGACCGCTTCTACCTCGGCATGCCGATCTTCGGCGACCTGTTCCGAAAGCAGGCGGTCTCCCGCTTCGCGATCACGTTCTCGACGTTGTTGAAGTCCGGCGTCCCGGTCCTCGAGTGCCTGCTGATCGTCAAGAACGTCGTGAACAATGCCGTGATCGCGAACGTGCTCGACGACGTCCACAACCGGATCATGGAAGGCGCCGACATCTCGACCCCGCTCAAGAACAGCAAGGTCTTCCCCCCCGCGGTGGGATACATGGTCGCGGTCGGCGAACAGTCCGGCCGCCTCGAAGAGATCCTCGACAAGCTGGCGGAAACGTATGACGAGGAGATCGATATCGCGGTGCAGAAGATGACGTCGGTCCTCGAGCCGGTGCTGATCCTCGGGATGGCGGTCGTGGTCGCGTTCATCGTGATCTCGATCCTGCTGCCCATGCTCCAGCTCTCGAACGTCTGACCCTGATTCGTGGGCTATACTGACCGAAGTGCGAACAGACGGAGTCTCGAAATGAACACGACCGATCGACGCCAAAGCGGCTTCTCGCTGATGGAGCTGATGGTCGTGATCGCGATCCTTGGAATCCTGTCGACGATCGTGGTCACGAACGTCATGCCGATGCTCGGGAAGGGAAAGATGAACGCTGCCAAAGCGAGCATCAACAGCCTCAAGGCCGCGGTGACGACCTACTACATGAACAACAACCGGCTTCCCGAGTCGCTCGACACGCTGACCCAACCGGATCCAAACAACCTCGACGAGCCGTACATCGAGGACTCGGACTCTCTGATCGACCCGTGGGGCACGCCGTTCGAGCTCAAGCCCGAGGGCGGGCGCAAGTTCACGATCGTCTCGTACGGCGCCGACGGATTGCCGGGCGGAGAGGGTGAAGACGGAGACGTCACGTCGAAGGATGCCAAGGAGTAGGCCAGAGCCAGTTGGAAGTCGCAGTGCCGAAACGCAGGACAACCGGGTTCACGCTGTTCGAGCTGGTCGTGGTCATCGGCCTGATCGGACTGATGTTCGGCATCGTCTTCTTCCGGCTCGACTTCCTCCTCCCGGGCACTCGTCTGAAGTCGTCCGCGCGTCAGCTCGCGAGCCACATCGAGCAGGCCTTCAACCACGCGGTGGTCTCGGGCCGGCCCGTGCGTTTCGAGTACGACCTCGACGAACAGGCGTATCGGTTCATCTATCCCTTCGAACTCGACGATGACGGTGTCACGATCAAAGGCGAAGGCGAAACCACGGTGCTCGATTGGGAGCAGCTTTCGCAGACGATCCGCATCGTGGACGTCAGGATCGGCGAGGGCGATGCGATCGTTTCGGGCCGGGTCTTCGTGACGTTCGAGCCGCGAGGGGTGGCGACTGGACACGTCGTCCACCTCAACAAGGAGGAGACGGACCACTTCTTTTCGATCCTCGTCAGCCCGCTGCTCGGACTCGTCGAGGTGCAGCAAGGGTACGCGAACTCGGAGTCGCTCGATGACGACGTCTTCTAGACACGGCACCGGGGGATCGCGCTCGAGCCGTCCCGCCGAGTCGGGATTCACCCTTCTCGAGATCATGCTCGCCCTCGCCCTGGTGGGCGTTTCGGTCGTTCCAGTGCTTCTCGTGCGAGAGCAATCCCATCGCCAGTCGCAGCAGGCGCGCGTCGCGAACCTTGCCCGCCTGAAAGCGCGCGAGCTCCTCTCCGAGTTCGAGTTCCATGGCCTCGACACGCTGAGCGGCGAGTTCGACGACCGAGGTCTCGCGGGATTCCGCTACGACATCGAGGTCGAAGAGATCGACCTCGTCACCGGCGACGAGGAGGACGACGAGTACGACCCGGACGACAAGTCGGGCTCGAAGTTCTACAAGGGTCCCGCCGACAGCGTCTTCGCCACGGCAGACGAAGAAGAGGACGAGGGGGAGTACCCGGTGCGGCGCGTCACGCTGACGCTGACTTATCCGAACCTGAGCAGCTCCGGCTCCGACGAGCCGCGGAAGCTGACGATCGAGACGATCTTCCCGGCGCTGCCCGAGAAGGACAAGAACGGGAACTTCAACACGGTGAAATGACATGTCGACTCCGGCTCGCACCTTCGCCCCGTTCGCCCTTTCCCGGCGTTGCTCCGACGCCCGTGGGCGTTGCTCCGATGCCCGCGGGCATCGCTCCGATGCCCGCGGGCATCGCTCCGACGCCCGTGGGCGTTGCTCCGGTGCCCGCGGGCATCGCTCCGACGCCCATCGTGCGGGGTTCACCCTCCTCGAGCTGACAGTGACGCTGGCCCTGATGGGCATCATCATGGCCACGATCCATACCGTGTTGTTCGGTACGCTGAAGGCGAAGCGCACCCTGGAAATCCAGGTGATGGGGTCGCGCATCGGTCCCCTCCTCCTCGATCAGATCGAACGCGACGTCCGCCAGGTGTTCGCCTACAACCTCGCGCACGGCGCAATCTTCCGCGGCGAGGACGAGCGCCTCTCCGGACTCGACGCCGATCACTTCACCCTTGTCGCGCAGACGCCATCGACGTCCGCGCTGTTCGAAGACGACAAGGCGGTGTTCTCCTCGGTCAACGAGATCGGCTACGCGGTGACCCGGAACGTGGACAACGCCGACTTCCTCGTCCTGTGGCGGCGCGAGGACTTCTACGTCGACGACGAGCCCTTGAAGGGTGGCAAGGGAACGCCGCTCTATCGCCGGGTCACCGGCTTCGACGTGAAGTACTACGCGACGACCGGGGAGGAAGCCGACGACGAGGTCGAGGACGACTGGAGCTCCGAGGACCGCAAGACCTTGCCGGCCGCGATGGAGATCACGCTCTCCCTCGAGGTCGAACCTCGGCCCACCGGAATGAAGCTGTCCGCGGAAGACTTGGAGCGGCGGACGTACACGTTCCGCCGTTGGGTCACGTTCCCGAGCGACACGCGTTACACGATGGCCGTCCGCCCGGCCATTCCGTACCCCGCCGACGACGGCCCCGGCGGCCCGCAGAATCCGAACAAGCCCAAGGGAGACGGCGATGACGGGGACGGCGGGGGCAATGGAGGAGCCGGCCCGGGCATGGGGGGCACCGGCGGCAACATCTCGTCCTCCGGCGGCGGCGCGGTCGGCAGCGGTGGTGGTGGCGGAGCCGCGGGCGGCAAGGGCTCCGCCGGCGGTAGCAGCAAGGGCGGCGGCTGACCCACGTCCAACCAGGTCCGACGATCTTCTCGCCCGCCGCCCCCCGCCCGCGGGCCAACCGCGTTCGTCAGGTCAGCCCCTGATCTCCTCGATTCCCCCGAGGTACGGGCTCAACGCCGCCGGCACGCGAACCGACCCATCGGCCCGTTGATGGCACTCGAGCAACGGAATCAGGATCCGCGGCGACGCGGCGACCGTGTTGTTCAACGTGTAGCAGAACCGGGTCTTCTTCTCCGCGTCCTTGTACCGCATCTTCAGGCGACGCGCCTGGTAGTCGTGGAACTTCGACGCACTGTGGGTCTCGCTGTAGCTCCGTCGTGACGGCATCCAGGTCTCGATGTCGAACTTGCGCACCTGAGGCATCCCGAGGTCGCCGCCGCAAACGTCGACGACGCGATAGGGAAGCTCGAGCATGGCGAGGAGATCCTCGGAGTTCTTCAGGATCTCTTGATGGTATCGATCCGACCGATCGGCGTCGGCCGTCGCGATGACGACCTGCTCGACCTTCTGGAACTGATGGATGCGATAGATGCCGCGGGAGTCCTTTCCCGCCGCGCCCGCCTCGCGCCGGAAGCAGTAGGACCAGGCGACGTACTTCTTCGGCAGCTCCGCCTCGTCGAGGATCTCCTCGGAGTGGAACGACGTGACCGGTACCTCGGCCGTGCCGGCGAGGTACAGCTCGTCCTTCTCGCAGACGTACGCCTGATCCTCGCCGCCTGGGAAGTAGGCCGTCCCCTCCATCGCCGGATAGCGGACCAGGACCGGAACGGAGAGCGGGACGTACCCGCGGTCGATCATCAGGTCGAGCGCGAGATTCAGCACGGCGCGTTCGAGGCGAGCTCCCATGCCCGTCAGGAAGAAGTTCCGCGTGCCGGCGATCTTCACGCCGCGCTCGATGTCGATCAGGCCGAGCCGCTTGCCGAGCTCGACGTGGTCGAGCGGCTCGAAGTCGAAGCTCGGTACGGTTCCTTCGACCCGGAGCTCGACGTTCTCCTTGTCGGTCGCCCCCTCCGGAACGACGTCCGCCGGCACGTTCGGCACGCGCAGGTG
This sequence comes from uncultured Phycisphaeraceae bacterium, assembly GCA_964649825.1. Taxonomy (GTDB): domain Bacteria; phylum Planctomycetota; class B15-G4; order B15-G4; family JADJEK01; genus CAZYQW01. The sequence continues at coordinate 22,869 of CAZYQW010000069.1, forward strand.
GAGACGTTGGAGCTGGGGACGGATCACGTTCAGGCGCTCGTCGGCGGCGGCCAGCTCGTCCTTGAGCTGGGTCAACTCCTGCCCGGCCGCCGAGCGCTGCTCAGGCGGAAGCCGAGAAATCTCCTTGCCCCTCCGATTCAGTTCGGACCGCAGCTCGTCGCCGCAGTGGCCGAGCTCGCGGACCTCGCGGTCGAGCTCGAGCAACGCATCGATGTCGACATCGATACGCTTTTTCCGCGCGCCCGCACGCACGGCGTCGGCGTTCTCCCGAATGAATCGGAGATCGAGCATCGGAGTTCCTCTGGCTCGGTCGAGATGACCGGCGGAAGTCTACGCCGGCCGAGTCAGCTCTTCCACTCCGATGAGATCGGACCGCCGAGGAGGTCGTGCTTCTTGAGCTCCAGCTTGACCTCGTAGCTCTTGTCCGAGCTGCCCGGAAGCACGAGGTCGAGGGGCTGGAAGGTCGCCGTGCCGTCCTTCTGGTAGTCGGCGAACGTGGCGCGCTCCATCGGCTGCGGCTTGCCGCTCGAGCCGCCCCCCTTGATGCGGACGCTGACCTTGTCCGGAATCACCGGGTCGTCCCAGAAGTGGGTGTAGAGCTCGCCCGCGCTTCCATAAACGACGACGGACTTGCCGATCACCTTCACTCCGCCGCTCCCCACTGGCTCCGTTTCGAAGTCCAGCTCGAACGGCCCGCCAATCTCGAGGACGGACTCCTCGTCCTTCTTCACGTCGAACACCGTCGTCCGCCCGGGCAGGATGAGACAACTGTCCTCGGCGTCCTTCTTCCCCTTGCGAATGATGCCGTACGACAAGCGATACGTCCCCACCGGCACGTTCACGGCGGTCTTCTCGTTGATCGCGAAGTACGCACCCTTGAACTCGCGCGTCTCCTCGATGATCACGACGTCGGGCTTCTCCTTGCCCTTGCTGAACTTCAACTTGACGCGACCGACGTCGACGTCGAGCTTGCGGGTCTTGACGGTGTACTCGTCCGGGTCGAGCTTGAGGCGGTAGAACGCGCCGTTCGATTCGATGTACTCGGTGAACGGAGCGGCCACCTTGGCCTTTCCGACGATCATCGCATCGCCGTACGAGAAGCCTGGCTTCACCGTGGACGTCGCGAGCGTGAGCTGATCGGCGTCACCGAAAACGCCCGACGCGTTGTCGTCGAAGAACATCACGTCCTGATCGAGCAGCTTGCCGCGCAGGTAGCAGGCCGGGTGATACCGGATCCCGAATTGATCCGGCTGCGGACTTGCGTTCAGGGAGAGCCCGAACCGACTCTCCTGGCTCCCTCCCGAGGCCGCGAGCCACGCGTACTCCAGCGTCAGCGGGTTGCCGTCGAAGTCCTTGCCTTTCTTCTCGACATTCACGACGTTCGGCTTGGAAATGACCTTGATCTCGGTCTCCTTCTGACCCTCGATCGTCATGAAGATCTTCACGCCGTCGCGACGCACTTCGAACTTCTGTCCGAGCGGCCGAAAGCGGCTGTCGAACGGGAGAGGACCGTTGCCGTTGAGGGCGAAGGCCGACCACTTCGCGGTGTTCTCGCCGGAGCGGAAGGACGGCGTCGCGAACTTCTCCGGGAGGTCCTCGTCGACCACGAGACGGAGAGGCACCGGATCGGAGTAGCGTTGACCTTCCGCGTCTTTCGACCACGACGTGCCCGTGTTGCCCGCCGGTCCGGTGCTCTCGCCGGGTTTCGCGTCGGGATCGTATCCCTGCGACTTCAAGTGGTCGCGGAGCGACTTGACGGAACCGTGGAACTTGAACCGCTGGAAGCCGGCCCGCGTGAGGACCGTATCGACCTGGTCGTAGACCTTCACCGCGTCGAGCTGCTGCTCGTTCTGCTGGAGCGCCTGCCCGACCTCGAAGAGAGAGTACGCCTGGTACTCGGCGTCCCCGAGCTCGCCGAACTCTTGAGCGACGGCCTGCATCTGCTCGGACCTCTCGCGCATCGCCTCTTTGTCGTTCTGCTTGAGCGCGGTCTGCAGGGCCGCCTTGATCCCGTCGAATCGACGGCGGGCGTCGACCCGCTTCTGACGCTGCTCGGTCGACATCTTCATGACCGCGTTCATGCGGATCGAGAAGGTGTTGTCCCCTTTCGCCTCGTCGAGGACACGCGCGATCGTCTTGATCTCCTCCCAACCCTCGATCGAGTCGGAAAAGGCCATCTGACCCTCGAGAACCTCGTACACCCCCACGAGCTCCGTCCCGTTCCGCTGGGCGATCTTCTCCATCTCGCGAAGGTCGTTCAGGCTCTGCGCGTCCTGGAACTTCTGATAGACCTTCTGTTCTTCGGGCGTGAACTGCGCCTGGGCGGCATCGCTCCATGCTCCGAGGAGAGAACCAACGAGGACGAGGGTCGGCGCGAGCTTCATAACGAGCGTCCAGTCTTCAAGAACGTCGCGGTCGATTGGATCCTAGGACCCAGGCATTGTACGCGTCAACCCGCGGAATCGGCGGGCAGAACTTATGGTGCGATCGGAGGTTCCGATCACTTTGAGCTGCGGTAGTCCCGGCTCGCCGAGTCGAGGAATCGACGCTCGGACCGGGTGAGGCTCGAGATCCCGTTGCGGCTGATCTTCTCGAGGATGCGATCGACCTCACGGCGCCGATCGATCTCCCGCTGGTGCGCGTGAACGCGCCGGCGCGCTCGGCGCCGCTCGAGGAGCCCGTCGAAGCGATGCCGGTGCCGGATGAACGCGAACCCGAAGAGTCCGCCGCCGAGGTGAGCCGGGTGCGCGATCCCCCCGCCCGCCATGGTCGCCATGTAGAAGACCGTGATCAGCATGAAGAGGGCGGCAAGCGCCCATGCCTTCATCGGGAAGATGAAGAACACGACGTCCGCCTGCGGGTTCGCGGTGGCGAACGCAACGAGGCACGCGTACGTAATGCCCGACGCGCCGATCAGCAGGGCGTTGGGCGCCGCACCGAACGCGAACTCCCACACGACGAACAGGATCGATGCGATCACCGCGGCCGCGAGGCAGAACCACAGGAACGGCTTCCGGCCGCCGATGTCCGCCTCGACCTGGCGCCCGAAGAAGTAGAGCGCCAGGCAATTGAACCCGAGATGCAGCGGGTCGTGCGTGCTGTGCACCAGCGCGTAGGTCGCAAACTGGAACCAATAGAGCGGCTGTGCGACGTGGCCGAGAGACAGCCCGAACCACTCGGTCAGCCCGAGCGGCGTGAGCTGCAGGACGAAGCAGACCACCAACGCGAGGCTGAGCAGGTCCGCGCCGCGCCAGGAACTGAGCGGCGGGATCGTGAATCTCCGTGCAGGTTCTTCCTCGAACCAGTTCGAGCGCATCGTCCAACTGCCGTAAGGCCTTCCCCGCGCAGCATGATAGATCGGCACTTCCGACGACACAAGCTGAAGCGATCTCGCCGAAGCGGGCGCGATCGCCCCAAGACGTGACGGAAGACCAGGCTACGTTCGGGTCTTTCGTCGGTTTGTGCTCCAGTCCTCCGCTGCGCCGCGGGGACGGAGCGGCTATCCTCCGCCAGACTGGATCGGCGGTGCGACGCACGCCGGGGAGGACCGAGTGACGGCACGACTGATCGATGGACGGGCTCTGAGCCAGAGAATACGCGACCGGCTGCGGTCCGAGGTGTCCGAGCTTCGCGAGAAGATCCCGCCGATCCGGCTCGTCTCCGTCGACGTCGGGGACAGCCCGGCTTCCGCCCTGTTCATCCGGAACCAGAAGCGGGCCGCCGAGGGGGTCGGGATCGAGTTCGAGCATCGTCACCTGGCTGCCTCCACGACCGAGCCCGAGCTGATCGACTTCCTTCGCACGCTGAACGACGATCGCTCCGTGACCGGCATCATCCTCCAGCGCCCCCTCCCGGCCGGGCTGAACGTCCGGCGCGTCCAATCGAAGATCCACCCCGACAAGGACGTCGAGGGGATGAACCCGGCGAACATGGGCTCGATCGTCGTGGGCGACCCGAAGCTCGTGCCGTGCACCGCGCTCGCCGCGATCCGGTTGCTTCTCTCCACGGGGATCGCGCCGCGCGGCAAGGAGATCGTCGTCATCGGCCACAGCGAGATCGTCGGCAAGCCGATCGCGTTCCTGCTCCTCAACATGTTCGCGACCGTCACCGTCTGCCACGTCGCGACGCAGGACATCGCCCATCATACGCGCAAGGCGGACGTCGTCTTCGTCGCGGTCGGCAAGCCGGGGCTCGTGACCGGTGACATGCTCCGTCAGGGGGCGATCGTGATCGATATCGGCATCAACGCCGTCCCCGTCATCGGCGCCGACGGCAAGCCGGAGCGGGACGCCGACGGCAGCGTCAAGACGCGAGTCGTCGGTGACGTCGACTTCGAAAGCGCGTCACGAGTCGCGTCGATGATCACCCCGGTCCCCGGAGGGGTCGGCCCCGTCACCGTGGCGACGCTGCTGTCGAACGCGGTCGCCGCCGCGCGGATGCAGCACCGCGACGTCGTCGGCGAGGCGCACTCGCCGCTCGAAGTCCTCGGCTAGCGAGCGGAGACGAGATTAGTTGTAGGTCGGTTCGGGGCCCGCCTGCGCCGCGGCCGGCGACGGGACGATGGCCCGCCGGCGCTCGGCCGCCCACGCGAAGACCCCGAGGCCGAAGACCGTCCACTCGGTCCAGTAGATCCCCCACACGAGCGTGTGCAGGGTCTTGTCGAACCCGTACGAGTGGAGCCCCACGCCGAGCAGGTTCGTGTGGAACCACGAGAACGCGACCACCGTCGCGAGCAGGATCGACGCGAGGCAGACCCCGAACTCCCGGAGGTAGCCGCCGAGCCGCCCGTGAAGGATGACGAGGTTGGCGAGCACGATGAGGAGCGCCCCGTTCTCCTTGGGGTCCCAACCCCAGAACCGTCCCCAACTGTCGTTCGCCCACACTCCGCCGAGGATCGTGCCGATCGTGGAGAAGACGAGTCCGAACGCGATCGCGCCGTAGACCATGCGCGCGATCTCGCGATAGAACGGCTTGTCGCCGCGCCGGATGCCGAACAGCTTGCCGAGCAGGTAGACGTGCGCGATCGCGGCCGCGAGCAGACCGGCCGCGTAGCCCATCGTGATCGTCGTGACGTGGGTCGACAACCAGAAGTTGGTGTCGAGCACGGCCTGGAGCTGCGGCATCGTGTCGACCGCGCTCGTCTCCTCGTACCACGCCGCGAAGAAGAGCCCGATCGAGCCGAGCAACGCGGCGAGACACTGCGCGACGCGCCGCTTGTTGATCCACTCCACGATCAGAGCGGCAGCCACGGCGATCGCGGTGATGAACAGGATCGTCTCGTAGAGCGTGCTGACGGGCGGACGCTCGCGCAGAACGCAGCGGACCCAGATCCCGGCGGTGAGCAAGCCGAGCGGCACCAGCAGCCAGTAACGCGCGAACGTTCCCAGCCAACGGCTCTTCGGTCGCATCCATACGAGGACGGTGAACAGGAAGCCGACGACGAACAGCCATTGGGCGCGGAAGAAGAAGTCGGACTTGTAGTAGCTGTACTCGAGTTCGATCTTGTCGTACTCGCCGCGCGCCTGCGCGAGCTCCTTCAGCCCCGAGTGGAACGGCTGGAACGCGGCCGCGAAGGCGCCGAGGTCCTCCCGCTTGTCCAACAGTTCCGCCAATCGGTCGCGTTGCTCGAGCTGAGCGTCCAACGCGCCGCTCTCGGACCGCGCTCGTTCGGCGAGCGACATCGTCGACATCCACTCCCGCGCGCCCGCGGGAGGCGGAAAGACGTTCAAACCGTCCCAATACATGAAGAGAGCGTGGAAGCGGAAGAAGTTCGCGGCGAGTCGCATCACGTGACCCTGGAGCGGACTCCGGGCCTTCTCATCGATGCTGTCGTACTGGTTCGCGAGCTCCTCCAGGCGCATGCCGCCGGCGAACAGGAACTCGTACGAGTACCGGTCGCGCTTCTTCTTCCGGTCCCGATCGACGTCGAGCCCGATCAGGTCGAGCACGTCGTAGTCCTCGACGAGGAACACCTCGTAGGAGCGCGCCTGCTCGGGAAAGAACATGCAGTCGAGGAGCCACTCGACGGGCCGCAGCTCGATCGTCTCTTCGCCATCGACGACCGGCTTGATCTCGTGCGACCGCCGGCCGTTGATTTGCAGCATGAAGAACGAGGCGAACGTGCTGAGCGGCTTGATCCGGCCCTCCTGCTGGACCGCGATCGTGGACGCGAGCTCGATCACCTCGTCCGGCCAGGGCTCCGTTCGCACGACGGGCTCGTCATGGGGCGGGTGCTCCGGCTCGACGTCGGGACCGATCGAGGCCGCGGCCTCCTCGCGGACTTCCCCCGGTTCCTGCGCGCCCGCACGGGAAGCTCCGAACGACCCCACGAGAACGGCAAGGAGCGTGATGAACTCGAGCGAGAACGCGTGCTTCATGTCAACCTCGCCTGCTGCGCCCGGGCGTAACCGAGCAGCTTCGTCCCGAAGTGGATGACGAGCCCGAGCGCGATGATGAGACAGGAGTAGAGGGGCCATTGATCCGATGGGTTTCGGACGACGGCGATGATGGAGTAGAACGACCCGTTCGACTTCTCGTCGGGGGGTTGGTACCGCGTCTGATAGAAGATGTACCCGTTGTGGCGCATCGGCTCGTTCATGCTGATCTCGACCCGCTCCTCGCGCCCATCCTCGATCCGGGTCACCCAGCTCCGGAAGTCGGCCGCCACCTTCGTGCCGGGATGATCGAGCTTCTGGAACTTGTCGAGCCGGATCGCACAGTCGAGTGGGTACACCTTCTTGCGGAGCTCGAAGGCGTAGTCGCGGCCGGCCACGTTCACCGTGAGCGGCGCGGTCTGGTGTCCCCAGAGGATTCCCGGCCGGACCGGGGACCCGTCGGCCGGGATCACGTCGACGTACACGCCGGCCCCGTTGCGCTCGGCCTCGCTGTCGAGCGGGAGCGGCGCGAGGAAGAACCCGTCCACCACCGGTTCGGCGCCGGCGCGCGTGGCCCCCGCGGGTCGCGGGAACGAGTTGCGCGCGAAGCGCGAGAGCACCAGGCTGAACGGCAACGACGGGCTCTCGAACGTGGCGCGCTCGTGCGGCTCGAGATGCGCGAACCGATCGGCCGGAATGATCCGTTCGCGCAGGCGCCCGTCCTCGAGCGGCTCCGCGATCGCGATCTCCCACTCGAGGAAGCTGACGAACTCGGAGGCGCTCTGCCCTTCGATGAGCTCGATCGCGCCCTCGTCGGAGTCATGGAACTTGACCACCCCGGCGGCCAGGAGGAGGAGGATCCCGAGGTGCCCGATGAGGATTCCGGCGGTCCGGCGCGACTTGCGCAGGCGGATCACGCCGCCCACGATCAAGTTCACGGCCAACACGGCCAACGCGATGTACGCACCCGGCAAGGGGATCGTGATGCCGAGCGCGGGAAGCTCCTGCCAGAAGTAGATCGAGTCGAAGTACGTCCGCTGCGCCTCATGAAGCCCAAGCTGGACCTGTGCGAGCGTCCCCGCCCACGTCAAGAATGCGAGATGCAGGAGGACGACGCAGGCGAGTCCGAACGAACCCACGAAGTCTCCGATCCGGAGCAACCAACCTCGCGACGCTGGCGTCTCGCTCATGACACCCTCAGGGACTTGCAGAACGCGATGAAGTTCGACTTCTCGGACTCGACGTCGGACCGCTTTCCGACCATCTTGATGAAAATCCGATGGTCCGCCACCTGCGCCACGACGCCGAGGAGGAGCGCGTCACCGAGCGGATCGGTCCCCATGCCGCGATACTCGCCCTCGACCTCGAGGAAGCACGCTTCGTCCGAGAAGACGCTGATGCGCGGCAGCTCATCGATCGCCACGTCGGGAAGCGGCGCTTGTCCCATCTCGCCGCGCCAGCGGTTGACGTTGTGGGCCACGCCGCCGGCGCTGCCGGGCAGCACAATCACCCAGCATTGAGAACCGGGCTTGTCGGCTACCTCGAACGTGACGAGCCGCATCGGCGAGCCCGTCCCGATCGCCCACCGCGGCGGCGCGTCCCATTGAATGGTCCTCGGGTCGAACGGCGCCTTCGCCTGCGCCTCGTCGACGCCCCCCATCACCTCCGGGTTGAACTGGAGCGACGCGGCGAATTGGAGGAACGCCGGACGGGCCTCGCGCACCTTGGCGGCCGGCCCCGTCATCTTGATGGCGACCGCGAACTCCTGGAAAGGAACGAACAGGCCGATCAGTCCGTACTCGGGGTGTCGCACCTGGCTCATGTCGACGTAGTCGCCGGCTAGATCCACCAAGACCGCGCGCCGGCGCAGGATCGACGTCACCTCGAGGTTCCGGAGCTCCTCGTCGGTGTACGGCGGAAGCGACATCTGGCGTCGCCACCGATTGAGGTTGTCGACGGTGGAGCCGCCATCCTCGAGCACGCTCACGTAAGCCTCGACGTCGCCGTGGACCATGTTCACGCGACGAAGCTGAGTGGAGGCGAGCTCGACCCATCCATCGGGCATCGAAAAGACGAACAGCGGCGGCCGATAACGAAAGCGAACGCGGCTGGAGGTGTTCAGCGCGTAGCCGCGGTTCGCGACCACGCGCTCGAGCTCGATCACGTGTTCCAGGTCCTTCTCACCGCACGCCGCGGCAAGGAGGAGCGCCGCGACCACCGCGAGCCGTGAAGTCATCCGCGTCGTCATCGTTTTCGGCAGAGGACGAACTCCGCCACGTTCTTGAGGGCTTCCTTCGCGAGGGACGGCTCGAAACGCTCGAGCTCGCCCATCGCCGCGCGAATGAAGTCGTCCGCCCGCCCGAACGAGTAGTCGAGGGCGGGGCCGAGGTCGAATTGATCGGCCAGACGGCCGCGCCGGTCGCCGATCCCGTCGTCGAGGATCAACGATCGCAGCCGCTCGAGATCCGCGGCGTCGCAGGTCTCGGCGAGACGGAGCAGGGGCAGCGTGAGCTTCCCGCCTTCCAGATCGGTGCCGAGCGACTTTCCGACGACGGCCTCGTCGCCGATCAGGTCGAGGCAGTCATCGATCACCTGGAACGCGATGCCGATGTGGCGCCCGTACGACGCGAGCGCGGCGACCTGCTCCGGAACGGCCCCCGCGTAGAGGCTGCCGAGCTCGCAGGCGGCGGCGTACAGCGAGGCGGTCTTCGCTTCGATGATCTGCAGGTATCGATCCTCGCCGAGATCGAAGTCGAAGCGGTCGAAGATCTGCTCGATCTCGCCGCGGCACACCACCTTGGTCACCCGCGCGAGGATGCGCGACGCTTCGGGCGTCGGGAGCTCGACCGACATCGCGAACGCGTGGGCGTAGATGAAGTCGCCGAGCAACACGGGCACGTGGTTGCCGTGGATGGCGTTCACAGTCGGAACCCGGCGGCGCACCGTCGCCTCGTCGAGGATGTCGTCATGGACGAGCGTGGCGGTGTGGATCAGCTCGACGATCACCGCCAGGTCGTAGTGGACCGGTGTGATCTCGCGACCGGTCGCCCGCGCGGAGAGGAGGACGAGCGCCGGACGGAGCCGTTTCCCCGCGTAGCCGGAGATGTGGTGCACGAGGCTCTGGAGGGCCTGCGAATTGGTCCGGAGCTGCTCCTGAATGCAGCTCTCCAACGCGTCCAGCTCGGCTGCGACCGGATCGAAACACTCGGCGAGTTCAACCACGTGTGGCTCCCAGCCTCAGGGTCAGACGTCCTTCTTGTCGCTGTCGTGCGCCCGCGTCGCCGGCGGCTGCGCGTCGGCTTCGTCGTCGGCGGGTGGGTCCTTCAGACCCCGTTTGAACTCGGTGATCCCCCGCCCCATCGAGCGCGCGACCGCCGGGAGGCGGGTACCGAACAGGAGAAGCGCGACACCAGCGACGAGCGCGATCTCCATTCCTCCGAGACTCCACGCGAGAATGGGAACCAGGTCGCCGCTCATGACGGCTTTCCTCCAGATTGCGGAGCACGGAAGCGGGAACGGTGTTCGTTCCACCATGCCGACCAAGCCGACGGTTCGTCGCCGAAGTCTTGCCCGGTCAGACGCACCAGGTGCTCGCGTGATGACCGGCGCACGTCGTCGTTGTCCGACTCCATCGCTCGCACCAGGATGTCGATCGCCTCGCGCTCCCGACGAAAGTTCGGTCCGTAGAAGATCTTCAACACGTCCTCCATCAGGTCGAGGAGGCGTGCGCGGAGCCGGACCAGCTCGCGCGCGACCGATGCAACATACAGGAATAGAAAGCCGAGAGCTGCCGCGGCCACCCTTTCGAAACCGAACTGGCTCTCGATGAAGACCAGGACCGGAGCGGCAAAGCCCGCCAGGAGCAGCACCACGCCGAGCAGGACGAGAATCGGTGCGGCCACGCTCCGCCGATGGTGGGACCGGGCCGGTTCCGGCGCCGGGAGGTCCGGAGGACTCGATCCGAGATCCGACCGCGCGGGATCGCTCACGCCATCACGCCTTCAGGACCTCGGCCATTCGCGCCCCGATGCTGGCCGGGCTCTCGGCGATCGTGACTCCCGCCGCCCGCAGCGCCGCGACTTTCTCATCCGCGGTGCCCGCGCCGCCGGAGATGATCGCGCCGGCGTGGCCCATCCGTTTGCCGGGCGGAGCCGTCCGGCCCGCGATGAACGAGACGACCGGTTTCGTGACCGACGCCTCGATGAAACGAGCGGCTTCCTCCTCGGCCGTCCCCCCGATCTCACCGATCATGACGATCCCGTCCGTTCCCGGGTCGTCCTGGAACAAGCGGAGGCAGTCGATGAAGTTCGTGCCGTTGATCGGGTCGCCGCCGATCCCGACGCAGGTCGATTGACCGAGCTCGAGCCGGGTGAGCTGCCAGACCGCCTCGTACGTGAGCGTCCCGGATCGAGACACGACGCCGATCCGACCGGGCCGGTGGATGTACCCGGGCATGATCCCGATCTTGCATTCCCCAGGGGTGATCACGCCGGGGCAGTTCGGTCCCACGAGGCGCGTGCCGGGCTTCGTCGCGAGCCGCTGCTTCACCCTCATCATGTCGATCACCGGAATCCCTTCGGTGATGCAGATGATGAGCCGAACGCCGGCGTCGGCCGCCTCCAGGATCGCGTCCGCGGCGAACGGCGGCGGGACGTAGATGACCGATGCGTCGGCGCCGGTCTTCGCCAGCGCGTCCTCCACGGTATCGAACACCGGGACCCCGTCGACCTTCGTCCCGCCCTTGCCCGGGGTCACGCCACCGACCATCTTGGTCCCGTACTCGACCATCTGTTGGGTGTGGAACCGGCCGGCGGACCCGGTGATCCCTTGGCAGACGACTTTCGTGCCCCGGTGGATCAGGATGCTCACGCCGCACCTCCCGCCGCCGCGGCGACGACCTTGATCGCGGCGTCCTCCATCGTCGACGCGGTCAAGAGCTCGAGTCCGCTGCGATCGAGCAGCTCGCGGCCGCGTTCGACGTTCGTCCCCTCGAGCCTCACCACGACCGGCACCGAGATCTTCGACGTCCGTGCCGCCTCGATGATCCCCTCCGCGATGACGTCGCACTTCATGATGCCGCCGAAGATGTTGACCAGGATCGCTTTGACCTTGTCGTCCTGGAGGATGATTCGGAACGCCTCGCGCACCTGCTCGGCGGTGGCGCCTCCTCCGACGTCGAGGAAGTTGGCCGGCTCGCCCCCGTGGAGCTTGATGATGTCCATCGTCCCCATCGCGAGGCCGGCGCCGTTCACCATGCACCCGATGTTGCCGTCCAGCGCGATGTAGGACAGACCGTGCTTCGACGCCTCGACTTCGCGCGGATCCTCCTCACCGAGGTCGCGGAAGGCGCCAATCGTCGGGTGACGGTAGAGGCCGTTCGAGTCGAAGTTCATCTTCCCGTCGAGCGCGATGACACGCCCGTCGCCGGTCACGACCAAGGGGTTGATCTCCGCCAACGAGCAGTCCTTGTCGAGGAACAGCCGGGCCAGACCCTTCATCACCTTGACCGCGGCGTTCACCGACGTGGCGGGAATCCCGATGGCGAACGCGATGCGCCGCGCCTGGTAGTCGAAGAGCCCGAGCGCGGGATCGATCGGCGCCTTCATGATCTTGTCCGGCGTCTCGGCCGCCACCTTCTCGATGTCGACGCCGCCCTCGGACGAGGCCATGAGCACGGGACATCCGAGCGCGCGATCGACCGCGATGCCGAGGTAGAGCTCGCTCTGGATGTCCGATCCCTCCTCGATGAGAAGGACCCGCACCGGCTGGCCCTCGGGACCGGTCTGATGCGTCACGAGCGGCCTCGAGAAGATCTCCCTTGCCGCGTCGGCCGCTTCCTGCGCCGAATGGACGAGCTTGACGCCTCCTCCCTTGCCCCGACCACCGGCATGGATCTGCGCCTTGACGACGGCCAGCGGGCTCCCGAGCTGCTCGTACGCGGTGCGCGCCTCTTCGGGGGTGTGGGCCACCTGCCCGGTGGGAACGGGAATCCCGTACTCCCGCAGGACTTGCTTGGCCTGGTACTCGTGGATCTTCATGGAAAATGTCCGGGCGTTCAGGACGTCGGAATCGGACGAACGATCGAAACAAGGGAGTCTACGGTTCGAGAATCGGGTTCGCCACCCCGCCCGACCACCGGCGGCCTCGGGGGGCCGCCGGCGGCCCCCCATCCGGGCCAGCGGGAGGAATGCGCCCGATGACGGCTACAATCCGCGCCAATGAACGGAATCCTCACCCACGCCGATCTCGAGCTCCTTCGCGCGGAAGGCGCGATCGTCTGCCCGCGACCATTTGACGCAGATCAGATCCAGCCGACGTCCCTCGACCTCCGGCTCGGCGAGCGGGCGTTTCGGATCCGCGCCGGATTCCTTCCTGGCCGCGCCACGGTCGCCGCGCGGGTCGCCGATCTGACGCTGTACGAGGTCGACTTGACGGCCGGCGCGGTGTTCGAGCCGGGCCAGATCCACCTCGTCCCGCTGCAGGAGGAGCTCGCGCTCCCGTCGGACGTGCGGGCTCGCGCCAATCCCAAGTCGTCGACCGGACGCCTCGACCTGTTCACGCGCGTGATCACCGATCGCCACGAACGATTCGACGACGTCGCGGCGGGCTACCGTGGACCACTCTTCATCGAGGTGATGCCGCGCTCGTTTCCAGTGCGCGTTCGGACGGGTCACCGGCTGAATCAGATCCGGCTCCTCCGCGGTACCGCCCTGCTGACGGACGAGGAGCATCGCGAGCAGCACGCGAACCACCGTCTGATCACCGTCGAGGGTGGTCGAGCGACGAGCGATGACGAGGTGATCGTCGACGGAGGTTTCTACTTCCGAGTCGCGTTGACCACCCGCCGCCCGGACGGGATCGTCGGTTATCGCGCGAAGAAGTACGCGGGCGTCGTCGACCTCGATCGCGTGCGCGGCCACGATCCCAACGACTACTTCGACCCGATCGTCGCCGACGCGCGTGGACGGCTCCTGCTCGAGCCCGAGGAGTTCTACATCTTCGCGTCGCGTGAACGCATCCGTGTCCCCCCCCACCTCGCGGCCGAGATGTCCGCCTATGACGTCGGGATCGGCGAGCTCCGCACCAACTACGCGGGCTTCTTCGACGCTGGCTTCGGCTACGGCGCGCGCGGCGAGCGTGACGGAACGCCGGCCGTCCTCGAGGTGCGGCCCCACGACGTCCCGTTCCTCATCGAGGACGGCCAGGTGTTCTTCCGGTTGGAGTTCTCGCGGACCACGCGTCCATGCACGCGTTTGTATGGCGATCCCGGAAGCTCGTCGAGCTACGCGGATCAGGGACTCACGCTCGCGAAGTACTTTCGAAAGTAGGGGCCGCTGCTCGGAGGCGTGACGGCATCGAGGTGGGAGTCTTCGTGCTTCGTGCGGCCCTCGGGAGTCCGGGGACCGCGCGCCCTATCGACGATCGATTTCAGTCATCGCCTTGCCCGGCAGCCGCTCCGAATCCCGGCGGCAGAGCGAGCTTCCATGAGACTCGAACGTCCGGTCGGGCGTGAACGAGCGACGTGACGCCGTCCCCCGTGACGCCGCTGCGCCAGAGATGAACGGACTCGAGGTTCGCGAGGCCGGCGATCGGCGCCACCGCGGCGTCCGTCACTCCGGTGCCGAAGAGGTTGAGGTGGCGCAGCTCGGGAAGGTGCGCGAGCGCTTCGACGCCGGCGTCGCCGACTCCGGTCTCGTGCAGATCGAGACGGACGAGCCGACGCATCTTCGCCACGGTCGCCAGCGCCGCGTCCGTGACCTCGGTGCGTCCGAGGTCGAGAATCGCGATGTGTTCCGCGACCTGACCGAGCGTCCGGCAGTCGGCATCCGTGAACTCGACCCGCCCGCTCACGCGGAGGAGCGGGCTGTCCGGAAAGACCGGCTCGACGCGCACCGGCAGCTCGTCGAGCACGCGCCGGGCCGCGTCTTGGAGCGGTTCGATGCCCTCGCCGAGGTGCCGCAGGGTCGCGACGCGAGACGGCTCCGTTCGATCGGAAGGGCCCGGGGTCTCCGCGGCCGCCGGACCGGGCGTGCCGACCCAGTCGCCGAAGTCCGCCCCCGCGTCGATCCAGTCGCGCAGCAACGCCGTCTCGGCGGCCGAAAGGGGGTCGGCCTTCTTCGGCATGCGGTCCGGATCGTCCGCATCGAGCACGGTCAACGCGTACACACGGCTCCCGGCCGCGCTCCCCGGCACGATGATGGGCTCGTCGTCGGCTCCCGCTTCGATCCATGCCCGACCGTCCAGCCGGACCCCGCCCTTCGGCTTCCGGGTCCGTCCGGTCTCGTCCTGGTACGACGCGCGATGACACTCGAAGCACGACCGCGCGAGGATGGGCAGGATCTCGGTCCTGAAGTCCGGTACGGCGCCGCCGACCCTCGGGAACCCGGCGACCACCACCATGACGAGCGCGACGATGCGACCCACGCGAAGCCCCCCGGTCAGAAGAGATCCGTCACGGGCGTTCCCCGGTCCGCGACCGTGAACGGCCGTCCGGACGGCGAGAACAACTCGTGATCGTTCGGCAGTCCGAGGGCGTATGCGATCGTCGCGTTGAAGTCCTTCACGTCGACCTCGCCGTGCGCGATCTCCTCGCCCGTCTCGTTCGTCTCGCCGTACACCTGGCCGCCGCGCACGCCGCCGCCGGCCATCAGGCACGTGAACGCTTGCGGGTGGTGGTTGCGACCCAGGCGCTCGGCCACGATCCGTGGCGTGCGACCGAACTCGGTCGCGAGCACGACCAGCGTCTCGTCGAGCAGGCCGCGGGCGTCCAGGTCAGCGAGCAACGTCGACACCGTTTGGTCGAGCGGCGGACAGAGCTCCTCCATCGCCTCGAAGTTCTGGTTGTGCGTGTCCCACCCCTCGCTCACGACCTCGACGAACCTCACGCCGTGCTCGACCAGACGACGCGCGAGCAAGCATCCCTGTCCGAACGTGCCGTCGCCGTACGCGTCGCGCAACCGATCGTCTTCCTGCTCCAGATCGAACGCCGCCAGGTCGCGGGAACCCATGAGGCGCGCCGCCTGGTCGTACATTTCGGAGTAGGCGCGAACCGACCGGCTTCCGTGGCGCCCGCCGAACTCCCGGTTCATCTCGGCGAGCCGCTCGAGGCGCCGCGCGAAACGGGCGTCATCGACCGACGCGGGACGCTCGGAGTCCTCGAGGCCGACCGTGGGATCGCCGATCGGCAGCGGGACGTAGCTCGACTCGAAGAACCCGGCCGAGGCCGTGTACGGTCCCGCCCCGATCGCCACGTGCCCGGGAAGCTGCGGATTCAACGCGCCGCGCATTCGATTCAGCCACGCACCCAGGCTCGGATGGCGGATCGTGCCACGCAGCTCGTAGCTCGTGTGCATGTAGTAACGACCCTGCGCGTGCGCTCCCTGGGTCGTTCGCAGCGACCGGATCAGCGCCACCTTGTCCATCTGTTGCGCGAGCCTCGGAAAGTGCGCGGCGACGCGGATGCCGTCGACGTTGGTTCCGATGACTTCGGTCGGCCCCTGCGTCTCCTGGCCCGGCTTCGGATCGAAGGTGTCGAGCTGCGACATTCCCCCGCTCATGTAGAGGTAGATCACCTGTCTCGCGGTCGCCGGCCGGAGAGGAACCTGATCCATGTCCGACGCCGCCGCCCGGGCGAGGATCGGCGCCGCCGTCACGCCGAGCAGCGAAGCCGCGGCCCCGCGCAGGAAATCGCGCCGAGTCAAGTCGTCCTCGCGGTTGAATCGCGTCCGGATTCGCATGGGGCCTCCTTCGCCCGAACGATCAGCGCACGAACAAGAACTCGTGGGAGTTCATGAGGGTCCAGATCAAGTCGGCGGCCGCCACGTCGCGGTCCGAATCGAGATCGTCGCGCCAGAGACGCTGCTCGTCATCGGTCGGTTCACGCCCGAGGACACGAACGAACGCGCGCCGCACCGCCTCCTCCGATGAGCCGGCCTGCTCCACGTCGACCAGCAGCGCCGCGTCGCTCTTCCGCAGCAGCTTTCCATCGACGAGCCCGTTCAGAAGGCTCAAGACCTGCGGGACGTTCGCCGCCGCGTCACCCGCCTCGATCGTCTCGCGGTCCGACTGGCCGAACTTCCATAAGAAGTGGTCGGGTGGCGCGGGGGAGGGGAGGTCGGACGCGCGCCGCAGGATCCGCGGGGTTCGCGCGGTCGCGGAATCGGAGTCGACGCCGAGTTCGACGAGGGCGGCGACGAGGGACCGTTCCTGATCCGTTCGACCGCGCTGGCGGGCGTGATCGAGTCGCTTGAGCAGCGAACGGACCCGGCGTTGTTGGAGGCGGTTCTCGCGGCGCCGCTCCTGCTGCATGGCACGGTACTCGTCGGGATCGGTGTAACGCAGACCGCGCTCGGCGATCACGTCGAGCAACGCGGCCGCATCGAGGCCCACGAGCTCGTCGAACGCCTGATAGACCGACTCCGCCGGCGGAGACAGCGGCGGCGAAAGAGTGCGGTCGACGTCATCGATCACGAGCGTCATGACCGAGTCCCAGATCTGCTCGGCGCTCATTCGGCGAAGGCGAGGGCCGGCGATCGGATCGTCGGCGTCCGCGTCGGTGTGTTCCGCGGCCGACTCGCGCTGATACGTCCGGGTCGAACAGACGACGCCGAGGAAACGGCGCAGGTCGTAACCGACATCGATCATGAGCCGCTCGAGTTCGGCGAGGAGCTCGGGATTCGACGCGGCGGTGTCGTCCTTCCAATCGTCGACCGGCTCGACCAGGCCGCGCCCCATGACGAGCCTCCACATCCGGTTCGCGATCACCTTCGTGAAGCGCGGGTTGTCCGGAGACGTCATCCAGTCCGCCAGGCGCGCCCGCGACCCAATCTCTTCGGGCGCGTCCCGGCGTGCCCTCCGGCTCGGACGTTTCCCCGCCTTCTCCTTGGTTGCGCCGGCGGACGTCGCCTCCGCGGCCCGGATCGTCGCTTCCGGCAGTTCCACCTCCGGTCCGAACAGCGCGTGGGCGGCGACCCGATCGCCGGGCGCGGCGTCGTCGTACTTGTAGTCGTCCGGCAGGCGGGCGATCGCGGTCCCCGATCCGGCGATCCCGGATCGGGCGGGGCGAACGACGCGTCGAACGATCCGGGTCGCATCCCGCCCGAAACGATCCCGTGCCGCGCGCAAAAACTCCGCGGCCTCACGTTTCGACCGTACCATTCGAGGATCTTGGTGCTCGTACTCGATCCCGCCGGTGAACGCGACCAACTCGAAGAACTGCTTCTGCGTCCACGAGTCGAACGGATGGTCGTGGCATTGCGCGCACTCGATACGCGTGCCGAGGAAAACGCGAGCGGTGTTCGCCATGTTGTCTTCCGGCATGCCGCGGTCGCGCAGGTAGTAGCCCGTCGCGCCGTTTCCCCGCTCGTGGGCAGGACCCGACGCGGTGAGAAGCTCGCGGACGAACACGTCGTACGGCTTCCGCTCCGCGATCGACTGCTTGATGAAGTGGAGGTACGGCTCGCCGGACGTGTACTTCGCGAGCTTCGATTTCGCTCGCAGGAGGTCCGCGTACCAATGGAAGATCCGACTCTCGTGACCCGGCGAGTCGAGCAGGCGAGCGACGAGCGTCCCCCGCTTCGCCGGATCGGCCGACGCAACGAACGCTTCGGCTTCGCCGCGCGATGGCACCCGCCCGACCACGTCGAGGTAGACCCGCCGCACGAACGTCCAGTCATCGGCGAGCGGGGGCGGCGACCGCCCCTCGCGCGCGAGAGCCGTCTCGACGATGGTGTCGATCCGTTCGCTCGCTTCGGCGCGGCTCGTCCGGGCTTCCGGCGGTGCCCCGTCGCTCCAAACGAGAAGCAGGGACAGCGCGAGCGACATGAAGGTCGATGTCACGGGCTCCTCCGGGCTCTCCGGGTCGGATTCGTCATCGTTCGCCTCCTCGGGGCTCGATCGCAGAAAAGCATACCCGCGGAACGGTGGTTCGACGCACCGCGGCTCGCGGCCGCGCCGCTGTCGCGCCGCCGCCGCGCCAAGGAATGCCGCACGGATTCCTTTCGATCGGCTGCAAACCGCCCCATCCGGCGGAAGAGTCGCTGAAAAACGCCCCGAGACCGGGTCTCCTCGCCGCGAAGCCTGGTGGTCGCGCCCGCCGCGGCCGAGCGATTCAGACCCGCGAGACCTTCAGGGTGTTCGGCGCTCCGTGCGCCGCCGTGTACCCCCCGACCAGCACCGCGACGTCCCGCTTCTTGAGCCGACCGCATCGCACGAGCACGTCCAGCCCGGCCGCGAACATCTCATCCTGGGTGCGCGCCTTCGGGAGCCGCTTCGCATAGACGCCGCGGAAGAACGCGAGCCGGCGCCCGACCGCCTCGTCGGACGTGAACGCGAAGACGGGGCGGGGAGGACGTTCCGCCGAGAGCAGGATCGCGGCTCGCCCGTTCTCCGTGAACGGGACGAACGCCCGCGCCGACGCCTTCTCGGCGAGCCGCACCGCAGCGTGGGCCAGGGCGGGCACGAAGTCATCGTCCTTGTCGCTGGTGGGGAGCGGCGGCACGACCACGATGTCGGAGCTCCGCTCCACCGTCCTCGCGATCCGGGCCATCGCGGCGACCGCGAGATCCGGATACGCGCCGACCGCGGTCTCGCCGGACAGCATCACGACGTCGCTGCCGTCGAGCACGGCGTTTGCCACGTCCGAGACCTCGGCCCGGGTCGGCGTGGGCCTCTCGATCATCGATTCGAGCATCTGCGTCGCGGTGATCACGAACGTGTCCGCCTCGATCGCGCTGCGGATGATCCCCTTCTGGAGGAGCGGGACCATCTCGATCGGGCACTCGACGCCGAGGTCGCCGCGGGCGACGATCACGCCGTCCGACGCGGCCAGGATGGCGTCGAGGTTCTCGAGCGCCGCGGTTCGCTCGATCTTCGCGACGACCAACGCGTCGCTTCCGGCCGCCCGCAGGATCCGCCGGGCTCGATGGATGTCCTCTCCGTCGCGGACGAACGAGAGCGCGACGGCGTCGACGCCGATCTCCGCTCCGACGCGCAGGTGGCGCCGATCGCGCGCGGTGAGGGCCGGCACGGAAAGCGTCGAGTCCGGCGCGTTCAACCCCGCGCCCTCGTGGACGGAACCTCCGCGACGGACCTCGGTGACGACGCTGTCGCCCCGTCTCGACCGCACGATGAGTTCGATCGTGCCATCCTTCAGGAGGATTCGGTCGCCGCGATCGACGTCGTCCTTGAGGCCCGCGTACGTGACCGGAAGCACGCGCGCGCCACGAGGACGACGCGCGACGTTGGTCGTTCGGAGGTGGACGCGGTCGCCGGCCTGCAGGTCGGCGGTTCCCGCTTCGAAGCGCCCGATGCGGATGCGCGGCCCCTGCAGGTCCTGCATCAGCGCGATCGGCCGGTCGGCCCGCGACGCCGCCTCGCGTACGTGTCTGGCCAGGAGCGCGTGCGTCGCCGCGTCCCCGTGCGAGAAGTTCAACCTCGCGACGTCCATCCCCGCCGCGATCAGGCGCTCGATCGCCTCCGGAGTCGAAGTCGCGGGGCCGAGCGTCGCACAGATCTTCGTCAGCCGCATTTCCGTCCCCTTACGCCCGCCGATGGTCTTGGATCCTCGCGATGATCGCGTCGCCCATGGCGCGCGTGCCGACCGCGGTGGGGTCCTTCGGGTCTTCCTTGAGATCGGCCGTCAACGATCGTCCTTCGGCGAGCACCGAGGCCACCGCGGACTCGACCCACATCGCCGCTTCGCGTTCGCCGAGGTGGCGGAGCATCAACATGGCGGAGAGGATCAGCCCGGTCGGATTCGCTCGGTCGAGCCCCGCGATGTCCGGTGCGGAGCCGTGGGTCGCCTCGAACACCGCCGCGTGCTCGCCGAGGTTCGCGCCCGGCGCCAGCCCGAGGCCGCCGATCATGCCGGCTGCGAGGTCGGAGAGGATGTCGCCGTACAGGTTCGGCAGCACGAGCACGTCGTACTGGGCCGGGTACTGGACGAGCTGCATGCACATGTTGTCGACGATGCGATGCGAGAACTCGATGTCGAGGTACTCTTTCGCGACGTCGTGAGCGACCTCGAGAAAAAGCCCGTCCGAGAACTTCATGATGTTCGCCTTGTGGACCGCGGTCACCTTGCGGCGCTTGTTGCGGCGCGCGTACTCGAAGGCGAACCTCACGATGCGGCGCGTGCCGCCGACCGAGATCGGCTTGATGGAGATGCCGCTCTCCGCCACGATCCGCGACGCCGGACGCTTCGCGTGGATCCAGTCGATCAGCTCGGTCACCTCGCCGGTCCCGCGCTCGAACTCGATCCCCGCGTAGAGGTCCTCGGTGTTCTCGCGCACGATCACGAGATCGATGTCCTTGAACGGCGTCCGCACGCCCTTGTACGTCTTGCACGGCCGGACGCACGCGAACAGCTCGAGCTCCTGCCGCAACGCCACGTTCACCGATCGGAATCCTTTTCCGACCGGAGTGGTGATCGGGGCCTTCAGCGCGACCTTCGTGTCGCGGATCTTGTCGAGCACCTCGCGCGGCATCGGTTCGCCGTGCTTCTCCACCGCCGCCTCGCCGGCGTCGACCTCGTCCCAATCGATCGCGACCCCCGTCGCATCGATGACTCGTCGCGTCACCTCCGCGATCTCGGGACCGATTCCATCCCCTCGGATCAGTACGACTCGATGATGCATCACACTCTCTCTGGCGACGTGCGGAAGCGAAGCAGTCTACGCGGAGCGAGCCCCGGACGACGCTCGCGAGTTCGGGAGAGACGCGCACGGGGCCCCGAAGCATCCTTCGGAGCCCCGCGCGAAGCGCGTCCACGACCGCGACGTCCTACATCACCTTCTCTTCCCGCTTCATGAACGTGATCGGCTCCCGATGCGCGTCGAACTCGTCCCCCTTGCGCTGATAGTACATCCGCAGCTCGAGCGTCTCCTTCATGCTGTTCAAGCCGTCGCGCTTCACCGGGTCCGCGTATCCCTGGAAGCGGAACACGAAGCTGTCCGCCCGATCGTCGTAGTCGCGCGTACCCGGCTTGAAGAACTGGAACACGGCGGCCGCTCGCACGGTCTCGCCCGGCGGCAACTCGTGCATCGCGAGCTGGACCGAGTCGAGGATGTCGTCGGCTTCGTCCCCTTCGGTGTCGTTGAACTTCTTCCGGAGGTGCACCATCGCGCGGGGGTAGAAGCCCTCGTTCACCTCGCCGTCGCCCACGTCGGTCTCCGCGATGACGTTCAGGTGGAGCGGGACCGCCTCGTCATGATGGTTCGTGATCGTGTAGACCACGTAGTAGTAGACCTGCGTGTCTCCACGCGGCGGTCGAACCTCGATCCGACCGGCGTTGTTGACCTTCACGCCGTCGCGCGCGATGTCGAGCTTCCACCGCAGGGCGCTCTCGCCGAGGCTCTCGGCCGAGAAGGCGGCCGTGGTGCCGAGAAGGGCGAGAAGCAGGCTGGCGATGCGCATGAACAGACTCCTCCTGAGAGTGGTTCCGCAGTGGTCCTAGTCGATGAGTAGCTTCTGAAGCGCCTCGAACGGCGAGTCCGGACCGACTTCGATCGACTCGACGCCCTCCGGAAGCTCGATGCCCCGGTCGCGGACATCGATGTCGATGTCGAACGACTGGACCGAGCCATCCGCGTAGACGTAGTTCGTGGCGTAGCGATGGTTCGCGCGCGGGCTGACGCCGTCGTGGTTGTCGTCCGCCACGATCACCTCGGTATTCTCTTTGTTCTTGTTGACCGAGAAGTTCTGTGCATCACGGCCCGCGTACGACGTGGTGGTTGGATCGAGATCGTCCCAGTCCTCGTACGCCGCACCCGGTTCCGGGTTGTCGAGCGTCGTGTTGATGTCGTCGGTGCCGGGACAGATGAAGATCTTCGTGTCCTTGCCCTCGACCATTCCATCGCGATGCAGGATCAAGAAGAACTTGATCCCCGGCTCGCGCGGCCAGCGCCCCTTGTTGCGATCCTTGTAGATGAACAGGTTCTTCTGGATCTGGCTCAGGTTGCTGGCGCAGGCGGTGACGTGGAACTTGTCCTGCGCGTTGATGTACGTGGGGACGGCGAGAGCGAGAATCGCGGCGATGATCGTCACGACGACCAAGATCTCGATGAGGGAGAAGCCGCGGAGGTGGGTTCGATCCATGGTCCGGTCTCGCTGCTGCGGTGGTTTCGGGCACGAACTCTACCGCCGTTCGCCCCCGATGGTAACGCCACCCACGATGGGTGCAACTCCCTACGCAATCAAAGGCTGGGGGGAACGTACGGGGCGGCCCGGAGAGACTTCGTGCCGGTTGCCGAGCGGGCCCCGGCACGAAGTCGCGGGGTTGGGCACGGCTAGCAGCCCGTGGTGAAAGTGCTTTCGAAGCGAGGCGAGGTCATCGCGACCGAGATCGAGGCGCAGGACCGCAGGCGTACTGGCTGTACTTCGAGGATCCTGCAACGAAGAGATCGGTCGCGAGGGCCCGCCGCAGCCGACATGACTTTCTTTCGCCACGGGCGGCTAGTCTCGACATGCCTTCCGCAGGGCGTCCGCCTTGTCCGTCGCTTCCCACGTGAACGACGCCTCGCTGCGGCCGAAGTGGCCGTGGCTGGCCGTCGTGAAGTAGATCGGACGACGGAGGTCGAGGGACTTGATGATCCCCGCGGGACGCAGGTCGAACACCTTGCGAACCGCCTCCAGGATCCGCTCCTCGGGGGCGCGCGCGGTCCCGAACGTGTCGATCCCGAGCGAGATCGGGTCGGCCACGCCGATCGCGTAGGCGACCTGGATCTCGGCCCGGTCGGCCAGACCCGCCTTGACGATGTTCTTCGCCACCCAGCGCGCCGCGTACGCCGCGCTTCGGTCGACCTTGGACGGGTCCTTGCCCGAGAAGGCGCCGCCACCGTGCCGGCCCATGCCGCCGTAGGTGTCGACGATGATCTTGCGACCGGTCAAGCCGGTGTCGCCGTGCGGCCCGCCGACGACGAAGCGGCCGGTCGGGTTGATGTGGATCTTGGTGTTCCGATCGATCAGCTTGGCCGGAATCTCCTTCTTGATGACCTTGTCGATCAGCGCCTTCTTGATCGTCGCGTGCTTCGCGGACGGGGCGTGCTGCGTCGAGATCACGATCGCATCGATCCGAGCCGGCTTGCCGTCGACGTACTCGACGGTCACCTGAGACTTGCAGTCGGGGCGGAGCCACGGAAGCGTCTTGGCGAAGCGGAGCTTCGACAGCCGTGCGACGAGGCGGTGCGAGAACATGATCGGCATCGGCATCAGCTCGGGCGTCTCACGGCAGGCATAGCCGAACATCATCCCCTGATCGCCGGCGCCTTGCTCCTTGTGAAGCCCCTCGCCCGCCGTCACGCCCTGGGAGATGTCCGGCGATTGGGCGTGGATGGCGACGAGCATGCCGCACGTGTCGCCCGAGATGCCGTATTCGTCGTCCGTGTAGCCGATCCGCGAGATCGTGTCGCGCGCGATCTGGGAGTAGTCCACGATCGCCTTGGTCGTGATCTCGCCCGACACGATGCACTGGCCCGTGGTCACGAGCGTCTCGCACGCGACGCGCGAGTTCGGATCCTGCGCGAGCAGTGCATCCAGGATGGCGTCGGAGACCTGGTCGGCGACCTTGTCCGGGTGTCCCATCCCGACGGACTCAGAGGTGAAGAGGTGACGTTCAGCCATGCAGGGGTCCTTCCATCCAAACTAGCGGTCAGGGGTTCGGCGCTCGAACCGCGTCATCGAGTCGAGGTCGCACCAGCGCGACCCGGACCAATCGATTCACGCGTATCGCTCGAGCACCATTCCTCCAGGATTTCAGTCGTTCTTCTGGCCGCGCCGCGCGCCTGCCGGAGCTCGGCACGAATCGCTTCGCGTCCGTCGTCGTCGCGCGACAGGCGGTTCTGTATCGCACGCACCAGCGCCGGCTCGTCGGCCACCACCTCGATCGCCCCGATCGACTCCAGGAAGAGGACGTCGGATCGCACGTTGCGGTGATGAGGACCGACCAGGGTCGTCGTTCCCTGGAGCGCCGGCTCGAACACGTTGTGTCCACCGATCCCGTCGATCAACGACCCCCCTACGATGGCGACGTCCGCCGCCCCATAGAGATCCGCGAGCTCGCCCATCGTGTCGACGACCAGAACCGTCCAGTCGCGGTTCCGATCGGGCTCGCGGCGAAACCTCGTCAGCCGTACGGGATCAAGCCCGGCATTTTGTAGGTTTCGTTCGGCGTCCGCAAGGCGCTCGGCATGTCGCGGCGCCACGATCAGGCGGATTCGTGCCGTTTCTTCCCGCCTCACCGTGCAAAACGCCCGAGCGAGGCGCTCCTCTTCTCCTGGATGGGTGCTTCCGGCCAGTAGGATCCGATCTTCCCCCGCGATCGCGAGGGTCGCGCGCAACTCGTCGCGGGACGAGGAGCCATGGTCCGGCACGTCGAGCTTGAGATTGCCGGTCACGACCACCCGCTCCGGCGCGATCCCGAGGCCGACGATCCGGTCGGCGTAGATCTGGTTCTGGACCGCGAACCGTGCGACGCGGTCGAGCCCGACCACCCGCCGGACGATGCGTCGCGCGTAGCGGCGGGAGGAACGCAGTTCCATCCGTCCGTTCGCGACCATGATGGCCGTACCCCGACGCGCACACTCGGCCAGGAGCCGCGGCCAGAGCTCGAGCTCCACCAAGACGATCACGTCCGCGTCGACGGCGGCAACGACGCGCCGGACGGGTAGGAAGAGGTCGAGCGGAAGGAGGAACCGGATGTTTCCGGCCAGGCGCCGCCGCGCGACCTCGACGCCCGACGTCGTGGCGCTCGAGACCACGACCTGCAGGTCGGGCCGCGATTCCTGGATGGCATGCACCAGCGCCGCCACTGCCGTCATCTCTCCCGCCGACGCTCCGTGGATCCAGATCCGTCGCGCCGCGCCCCGAGCCGGCGGACGGCGGATCGACAGTCGCTCGGCAAGCCCTTTTCGATACCTCTCGCGCGTCGCGACGCGAAAGAGAAGGTACGGCGACAGGAGGATCAGCCCGACCCACTGAGCGAGCTCGTAGACGAACAGGAGCACCTCGTCGGCGGGCGACGGCGGGTGGGGTCGGATCTCACCCACCGAATTTGGGGTAGCAGCACTTCTTGTACTTCTTGCCGCTGCCGCACGGACACGGATCGTTGCGGCCGACGCGAGGTGCGTCCCGCTTGATCGGGCGGGTGGGTCGACTGCGTCCCGCGTGTCGCGCGGCGGCGTCGCGCTGTAGCTGTTCGCGGCGCATCTGGCGCCCCGGATCGGAGTCGGCCGGCTCGCCACCCGGCGACGCGCGGTCCGCCTCCCAGCGGCGGTCGAGCTGGCGCTCATCCTCCTCGCGCACGACCTGGATGCGGAAGATCAGGCTCGTGACCTCGTCCTCGATGAGCGCCTGCAGGCGCTCGAAGTTCTCGAACCCCTCGCGCTTGTATTCGTTCTTCGGGTCGATTTGGGCGTAGCCGCGAAGCCCCACGTTCTCGCGAAGCTGCTGCATCGCGTGAAGGTGGTCTTTCCACTTCGAGTCGATGATGTTCAAGAGCAAGAAGCGCTCGATCTCGCGCATCTTGTCGGATCCGACTTGGCTCTCGCGGGCGTCGTACGCTCCCGTGACGACCGCGAGCGCGTCCGCGCGCACGACGTCGCGGTCCTTCCCCTGGAACTGCGCGGCGGCGACGGGCACGTCGAACGCTTGGTGCAGCCGATTGACGAACTCTTCCAGCTCCCAGTCCTGCTTCGCCTCGCCGAGGTACGTGCTCATCAGTCGATCGACCACGGCCCCGCACATCTCGACGATCCGCTCCTTGAGCTCGATCCCCTCGAGGATCTCCTGACGCAGCGAGTAGATCGTCTTGCGCTGCTTGTCCATCACCTCGTCGTACTCGAGGACGTTCTTGCGGATCTCGAAGTTGCGCTGCTCGACGCGCTTCTGCGCTTTCTCGATCCCGCGCGACACCATGGGAGACTCGATCTCCTGGCCGTAGACCATGCCGAGCCGCTTCAACATCCCGGTGACCCAATCGCGCGCGAAGATGCGCATCAGGTCGTCCTCGAGCGAGAGGAAGAACCGCGTGGCACCGGGGTCGCCCTGCCGGCCCGAGCGGCCGCGGAGCTGGTTGTCGATGCGGCGCGCCTCGTGCCGCTCGGAGCCGATGATCTGCAGACCTCCGGCCCCGATGACCGTCGCCTTGTCTTGCTCGCACTGCACCTTGTACTTCGCCAGCACGGCCTTGAACGACTCCTCGTCCGCCGCCGCGCCGACCTCCTTGCGGGCCATTCCTTCGGGGTTGCCGCCGAGAAGGATGTCGGTGCCGCGGCCGGCCATGTTCGTGGCGATCGTGATCGCACCCGGACGCCCCGCCTGCGCCACGATCTCGGCCTCGCTCTGGTGGAACTTGGCGTTCAAGACGTTGTGCGGCAGGCCCGCCTTGATCACCTGGACGGCCTTGGCGTACCGGGCGACCTGGCTCATGTGGAACGCGAAGTCCTCCTTCGGAGCCTCGGTCTCGACGTGCTTGGCAAGGCGCTCGGCGTCGTCGGGGTCCATGAAAGCGGGCTTCGCGAACAGCGCTCGGATCTCCGCTTCGACGCTCTCCGGCAGCCACGCCGGACGTTTCTTCGCGATCTTGTCCAGCTCGGTCTGGGCGGTCTCGCAGACCTTCGCCAGGTGGATCGTCATGTGGCGCGGGTCGGAGAGGAACTGCGAGATCCGTTCCGACTTCTCGATCGAGATCGTCCCGACGAGCACCGGCCGTCCTACGTCGCGCTGCTCGACGATCTCGCGCACCAGCGCCGCGAACTTCTCGTTCTCGGTGAGGTAGATCAGGTCCTCGGCGTCGTCGCGGATCTTCGGCTTGTTCGTCGGGATCTGCACGACGTCGAGCTTGTAGATGTTCGAGAACTCCGCCGCCTCGGTGAGGGCGGTACCGGTCATGCCGGCGAGCTTCTCGTAGAGTCGGAAGTAGTTCTGGAAGGTGATCGTCGCGAGCGTCTGGTGCTCCTCGCGGATCCGCAGGTTCTCCTTCGCCTCGACCGCTTGGTGCAGCCCGTCCGACCAGCGGCGTCCCGGCATGAGTCGGCCCGTGAACTCGTCGACGATGATGATTCCCGCCTGCCCGTCGTCATCCTCCTTGATGACGTACTCCTTGTCGCGCTTGTAGAGGTTGTGCGCGCGCAGCGCGGTCTCGATGTGATGCGGCCACTCCATGTTGGCGCCGCTGTAGAACGAGTCGACGCCGGCCAGCTTCTGCGCGAGTTCGATGCCGTCCTCCGTGAGGATGCACTGGTGCTCCTTCTCCTTCACCTCGAAGTGCCCGCCCGGGTTGAGCTGCCTCGCGATCTGGTCGGCGCGGTAGTACTTGTCGGTCGACGTGTCGGGCAGACCGCTGATGATGAGCGGCGTGCGAGCCTCGTCGATGAGGATCGAGTCGACCTCGTCGATGATCGCGTAGTAGAGGTTCGTTTGGACCTGGTCCTGCACGCGCGACTTCATGTTGTCGCGGAGGTAGTCGAAGCCGAACTCGTTGTTCGTCCCGTACGTGATGTCGCTCTCGTAGAGCGGCCGGCGGTGCGACGGGTCCATCGACGACTGGATCGCGCCCACGCTGAGACCGAGCGCCTTGTAGACCGGTGACATCCATTCGGAGTCACGCTTGGCCAGGTAGTCGTTCACCGTGATGATGAAGACGCCCTTCTGGAGGAGTGCGTTCAGGTACGCCGGTGCGGTGGCCACGAGCGTCTTGCCTTCGCCGGTCGACATCTCGGCGATCTGGCCACGATGCAGCACGACCCCGCCCATCATCTGCACGTCGAAGTGGCGCATGCCGAGAGTCCGGACGGACGCCTCGCGGACGCACGCGAACGCTTCGGGGAGGAGGTCGTCGAGCGGTTCGCCCTGCGCGAGCCGCTCGCGGAA
The DNA here is from genome assembly GCA_964649825.1 of uncultured Phycisphaeraceae bacterium. GTDB lineage: Bacteria > Planctomycetota > B15-G4 > B15-G4 > JADJEK01 > CAZYQW01. The sequence continues at coordinate 51,110 of CAZYQW010000069.1, forward strand.
CTCGACGGTCTTGTGCGCCAGCGCTTCGGGCGTCAGGGCGTGGGTCGTCGGTTCGAGCTCGTTGATCCGATCGATGATCGGCTTGAGCTGCTGGACGACACGGAGGTTGCGGCTCCCGAAGAGGTTCTTCAGGACGCGGCCGGTACCCAACGACAGGCGGTCGATGCTGTCGCCGAGCTTCTGCAGGAATTCGGGTGTCTCGGCCATCGGTGCGGGGGTTTCCGGAGGAACGTTCCCTCTTCGAGTCGCTCCTCTTGTTCGCGCGTTTTCAGGTTCGAACGGAACAGGCGAAATTAGCCGGGGTTGGACACGAAGTCAACGTGGCGGAGAGGCCGCCAAGCGTCCACCACGACTCCACCGGGAGCCGCCGGAGCCGGAACGGCTCGGGGGCTCGCCGTCGAGGTCAGCAGACCTGCGACTCCGGCCGGCTCGCGGGGTCGATCATCGCGTCGAGGAAACGGAACAGCGCCTCGGCCTGGAACGGCTTGACGAGGAACCCGTCGGGGGCCGCCGCACGCGCGAGCTCGATCGCGCCGGCCGTCATCAGGAGGATCGGGATCCTCGCGCGCGCGGGATCGGACTTCAGGCGCTCGCACGCCTCGAGCCCGTTCACGTGCGGCATCTCGACGTCCATGAGGATGAGCGCGTGCCGGTCCGGATCGGCGAGCCTCAGGGCTTCGCGGCCGTCGTTCGCGCGGTCGACGGCGTAGCCCTTCAGCAGGAGCAGCTCGGCGATCGTGTCCTGGATCGCGCAATCATCCTCCGTGAGCAGGATCGTGAGTCCCTTGTCCTCCTCGCGCTCGACCGGCGTGCACGCGACCAGTCCCTGGAGATTGACGGTGGTCGGAAGACCGCAGCCTTCCCACGCCGCCTCGATCTGCTGCTTGATCGCCTGATTCTGAGCCATCAGGCGCGCGAGCCTGGGGTCGTCGGCCGCCCCGAACATCTGGTCATGCGTGTCGACGGTGAAGAAGAACTCGTCGCGATAGAGATACTCGACGAGCCGCAGCTTCATGAACGGGTACTCGGAGTTGCCCAGCCGCAGCGCGTACCGGCGCACCCCATCCTGACTCGGATCCGACTCGTCGAGGAACGCGTCGAGCACGGTCACGATCGAGTCCGCGTTGTTGACGCCAGGTCGCGGCAGGTTGGCCGGCGGCGTCTTCGACCGGTAGGCGATCTCTAGGTAGAGATCGATCGCACGGTGAAGATGATAGACCGTGATCTCTTCCAGTCTCATCCGTCGACTCGGTTGACTCGGTTGACTCTCTGCTCGAGGAATTGAACGGGGGCTGAACGGAAACCCTTCCACAGTATCGCCTTGGCCGCGGTCGCGACGCGAGCGGAAGCGACCGTTCGCGCACAAACTGTCCGAGTAGCGTACGGAGACCGGACGCCCGCTTCGAGTCAGGTGGATCCGGGGCGTCCCAGCTCCAGCGTGCCCACGAGGTCGCGGACGTGCGCCACCCCGGATTCCTCGAGCAGCCCCGGCAGCTCCGCCAGGATGGTGGGGATCACGCGCGGATCGCGAAACGACGCCGTTCCGACCTGTACGGCGCTCGCGCCGGCGACCATGAACTCGAGCACGTCCTCGGCCGACGAGATCCCGCCGATGCCGATGAGGGGCAGCCCGGGGACGGCACGCGCGACTTCATGCACAAGACGCAGCGCGATCGGCTTCACGGCCGGACCGGACAACCCTCCGAACCCGTAGCCAAGGCGCGGGCGCCGCGTCCGCCAGTCGATCGCGAGCGCGCGCAACGTGTTGATCAGCGACACCGCGATCGCACCCGCTTCCTGCGCGGCTCGTGCGATCGCGACGATGTTCTCCGCGTCGGGAGCGAGCTTCACGATCAGCGGAAGCGGCGTCCCACCCCGGACGTCGCGGACGATCCGCGCCACGACCGCCGGATCGCGAGCGAATGGAAGGCCGCCCGCCTCGACGTTGGGACAGGAGATGTTCAACTCGAGCGCGTCGATCCCCGGCGTGTCGCCGATGAGCTCGCCGACCCGCGCCCATTCGTCGATCCGTTCGCCGGCGACGTTGATGATCAGCCGATCCGCGCGTCCTGCCACGGCCGGCAGCGTCTCCGCGAGGTAGCGCTCGATCCCTTTGTTCGGCAGCCCGATGGAGTTCAGGATGCCGCCGGAGACCTCGACGATGCGCGGCGGTGGGTTGCCGGCGCGCGGATGCAAAGTGATCGTCTTGACCAGAAGCGCACCGAGAGCACGAGGATCGACGAACGTGGCGCTCTCCAGGGCCTGGCCGAAGCAACCGGACGCCGAGATGAGCGGGTTCTTCAGCTCGAGGGGGCCGATCGTGACGTCGAGTCCGAGCATCGCGTCAATCGGCGCCGTCCGGCCGGGCCGGGAAGAAGATCATCTGGATCGCCAGGAGGAAGACCCCGACGCAGATCGCGCTGTCGGCCACGTTGAACGTCGGGAACGGGTCGAACGGCGCGACCCCGAAGTCGAACTTCAGGAAATCGCGCACGTGGTCGTAATAGAGCGAGTCGAAGATGTTGCCGATCGCGCCGCCCATCACCATCCCGAGCGCAGCGATCGAGAGGCGGTCGGTGGCCGGCGTCTGGGCCAGGATCACGAAGATCACTCCGACCGCGAACAGCCTCACGATGCGGAGGATCCAGGGGTTCCAACTCTGGCCGACGCCCCACATGCCGCCGGTGTTCGTGTGATGGATGATCTCGAAGACTCCGTCCTCGATCACCTCGATGCGCTGGTGCGGATGGGGCAGCTTCTCGAACACGAACGCCTTCGAGGCAAGGTCGAGGCCGAGCACGACCACCGCGATCACCAGGAAGACGACGTGCTTTCGACCCATGATCACGCGCTTCTCTCCTCTGGTCGCCACGCGCTCGCGCGCAATCCCGGGCGGTTCTTCGACGTTGGAGGCCGGACGCTCGGACGCCGGACGCGCATCATCGTTCGCGGCCTGGTTCCTCGCGGCAACCGGCGACCGAACGAAGACTCCGACACCTCCTAGAACCGTTCGGCCTGCGCCTGGCAGGTCACGCAGAACGGCGTCCAAGGCAGAACCTCGAGCCTCGCGACGGGGATCGATTGCTGGCAGGACAGACAGATTGCGTATTCGCCGTTCTCGATGCGGAGGAGAGCCTCGTTGATCTGATGGACGACCTCCTCATCGTTCTCGATGAGGCCGAGCGTGAACTCCTGCTCGTAGTTGTCGGACCCGTGGTCGGCCATGTGGTTCGCGCTGGTGTCCTGGCCGCTCGTCTTGAACGCCTGGGATTCCATGCTGCGCAGGTCGCCGACCAGCGCGTCCCGCTTCTCCAGGAGCTGGAGCTGGAACGACGTGATCTGCGCCCGCTTCAACGTTGCCTTGGGAGCCTTCGACTTCGGTTTCGATCCACTGCTGCCCCGGCGAGGGACGATGGTCCGGGCATCGCCGCGCGCGGGTTTGGGTTGAGCCGCGGGCCGCTTCGTGGAGGGAGACGCCTTGGGGACCTTCTTCATGGACTTTCGAGCCGCTGGCTTTTTCGAGACCGACTTCTTCGCGGCCGTCTTCTTCGCGACCGCCTTCTTCGCGACCGCCTTCGTCATGCTTCGCGCGCTGGTGGATGGTTTCTTCGCGACCGCCTTCGTCATGCTTCGTGCGCTGGTGGATGGTTTCTTCGCCACCTTTTTCTTCTGCGGGGCCGCTCGCTTCGTCGTCGTTCTCGCGGCCTTGCCGGCCGTCTTCTTCCGACGTGTCGACAACGACCGGGCCTTGGAGACCGCCTTCTTGGACTTCGCCTTCGTCGGTTTTGGAGTGGCTCTCTGTTTTGCCATCTTCTTTTCGAGCGTCCGCCTTCGAAGCCGTGTAGTTCGCCCTAAGATGGTGGGGAAATATAGGTTGCCACCATCCAACTTCAAGGATCTCTCGCCTGGAAGCGACCGCTTTGGACGACTTGATCAGTGAATTCCTCACTTACCTATCGGCAGAAGTCGGCGTTGCCCGGCCGACAATAGACGCTTACGGCCGCGATCTCGATCTCTATCGGCAGTCGCTCGCGGCATCAGGAATTCGGTCGATCCTCGTTCCGAACGCCGATCCAATCATCCGTTTTCTGGAATCCCAGCACCGGGCCGGCGCGGCGGAGACGACACTCGCGCGCCGACTGGCGGCGATTCGCATGCTCTACCGCTACCTGCTCGAGACCGGGCGGATGCAGCGGGACATTCGACCATCAGGGGGAACCCCTCGCGTGTGGGCTCGGCTGCCGAAGGTGCTCGACCCCGATGCGATCGAACGTCTGATCACCGCGCGCCGCGGAGACTCCCCCCGCGCCTGGCGCGACCGGGCCATGATCGAGCTGCTCTATGCGACCGGCTGCCGCGCGTCCGAGCTGTGCGGCTTGACGTTGGATCGCGTCCACCTGGAGTCGCGCTTCGTGCGCTGCCTGGGCAAGGGATCGAAGGAGAGGATCGTCCCGATCGGCCGGCGGGGGATCGAGGCGATCGCGCAGTACCTCGAGCACGGCCGACCCGCCCTGGTCCGGCCGGGCTCCCCCACCCCGGCCCTCTTCCTGACGCGCACCGGACGCCCCCTCGACCGCACGAACCTCTGGCGCGTCGTCAAGCAAGCGGCGGTCCACGCCGGGATCCCGCCGTCCGCGGTGACGACGCACACGCTCCGCCACTCGTTCGCGACGCATCTGTTGGAGAACGGCGCCGACCTTCGCGTCGTCCAGGAGCTGCTCGGCCACGCGAGCGTCGCAACGACCGAGGTCTACACGCACGTCGATCGGAAGCGGCTGCGCGAGCTGCACGAGCGTTTCCACCCGCGTGCGACGCGGGCTCGACCGACACCGTAGAACCACGGGCTCGATCAGCGGGGCGGCTCGACGTCCCCCCCGAAGTAGCGGACGATCTCCCGCGCCGCCTTCCGGCCGATGCCCGACACGGCCGCCAACTCCTCCTCGGTCGCCTTCTTGATTCCTTCCAGGTCGCCGAACCGCAGCAGCAGGACCCTCTTGCGCGTCCTCCCGAGCCGCGGGATCGCGTCGAGCGGAGACGCGAGGCTCGTCTTCCCCCGGCGCTTGCGGTGGTACGCGATCGCGAACCGGTGCGCCTCGTCGCGGACGCGCTGAAGGAGCATGTTCGGGGCCGACGACTGTTCCAGCACGAACGGTGCGCCTTCGCCCCGCGTGAAGACCCGCTCCTCCTCGCCCGCGCCGAGCACGAGTCCGCGTCCGCGGCGGTCGCCCTTCGCGAACGCAATCAAGTCGACGCCGGTCACGCCGAGACCGTCGAGCACCGCTCGCGCCACGTTCCACTGCCCCTTGCCGCCGTCGACGACGATCAGATCGGGAAGCGTTCGTTCCTCGATCGCCTTCCGGTAGCGCCGGCCGAGCACCTCGCGCATCGATGCGTACTCGTCGTCGGGAGCGGCGTCGCGGATCCGGAAGTGCCGGTATCCGGTCTTGTAGGGCTCCCCCTCCTTGAACGCGACGCAGGACGCGACGGTGTCCCTGCCACCCGTCGTCGACACGTCGAAGCACTCGATCTTGAGCGGCGCGCGTGCGAGCCCAAGGACGTCCTTCAACTCCTCGAGGACGCCGGCCGTACGCCGGCGCTTGTCGGTCGAGGCGAGCAGGGCAAGTCGCGCGTTCTCGCGCGCGAGCTCGAGGAAGCGCACCTTCTCGCCGCGCTTCGGCAGGCGCACGAACACCTTCGCCTCGCGCTTCTCCGACAGCCAATCCTCGAGCGCGACCCGCCCGTACGGCTCGGCTGGCACGAGGATCTCGCTCGGCACCGGACGTCCATCGCCGTAGAACTGGGTCAGGAACTCGGAGATCAGCTCATCGTCGGGCAGGTCGTGATCGAACGTGAAACCGACCGTGCTGACGATCTTGCCGTCTCGTCCGAACAGGACGCAGATCTCCGTAAGCCCGCCCTCGCGCCAGACCCCGACCGCGTCGACGTTGGACAGGGCGCGCGTCTCGACCTCTTGGCGCTCCAGCGACATCTCGACGCTCTTCAGGTAGTCGCGCAAGACCGCGGCCCGCTCGAACTGCAGCGTGTCCGACGCGCGTTGCATCTCGGCGCGCACAGTCTGGATCACCTCGCTCGATTCGCCCTTCAGGATCCGCACCGCCCGCTCGACGTCGCGCGCGTAGTCGGCCTCGGAGATCAGCCCGACGCACGGCGCCGAGCAGCGCCCGATCTCGTGCTCGAGACACGGCCGTGTGCGGCTCCGGAAGTCCGAGTCCTTGCAGTCCCGGAGCGGAACGAACGAGCGCAGGAAGCGAAGCGTGCGACGCAGCGCTCCCGCGTTCGCGTACGGGCCGAAGTAGCGGGCGCCGTCCGGCCGGATGCGACGCGTCGGGAGGATGCGCGGGAACGGGTCGCGTTCGTCGATCCGAAGGTTCAGGAACGTCTTGTCGTCGCGCAGCCGCAGGTTGTACAGCGGCTTCATCTTCTTGATGAGGTTGTTCTCGAGGAGGAACGCTTCCTTCTCGGTGCGCGTCACGATGAACTCGAGGTCGGCGACTTTTCGGTCGATGAACCACGTCGCAAGACGCGCGTCCCTCGCCGCGCCGAAGTAGGAGCGGACGCGATTCTTCAGCGATCGCGCCTTGCCCACGTAGAGAAGCTGCCCGTGCGCGTCGCGGAAGAGGTAGACGCCGGGGTCGCGCGGGAGCTGGGTCAGCTTGCGCTCGAGCGTGGCGTTCACGGCGCTACCGGAACCGGAGCTCGAGCTCCTGGAGGGAGCGGATGCGATCGCGGATCTGGGCGGCCTCCTCGAACTTCAGCTCCGCCGCCGCGTCGCGCATCTGCCGCGTGAGCCGATCGATCTCCTTCGTCAACGCCGCGAGGTCGAGGTCTTCGATGACGTTCTCGTCCACGTCCGGAATCGGCGCGTAGTCCTTCTCGTAGATGGTCTCGAGGATGTCGCGGATCCCCTTCTTGATCGTCGTCGGGGTGATACCGTGCTCCACGTTGTACGCGGCCTGCCGCTCCCGCCTGCGGTTCATCTCGTCAAGGGCCGCGCGCATCGATGCGGTCTCCCGGTCCCCGTACAAGACGACGAATCCATCCGCGTTGCGCGCCGCTCGTCCGCACGTCTGGATCAGAGAGGTCGTCGAGCGCAGGAAGCCCTCGCGGTCCGCGTCCAGCACCGCGACGAGCGAGACCTCGGGGATGTCGAGCCCTTCGCGCAGCAGGTTGATCCCGACGAGGACGTCGAACGTGCCCTTGCGGAGGTCCCGCACGATCTCCGTCCGCTGGATCGTGTCGATGTCGGAGTGCATGTACTTCACGCGAATGCCGCACTCGAGGTAGTAGTCCGTCAGCTCCTCCGCCATCCGTTTCGTCAGCGTCGTCACGAGCACGCGCTGCTTCAGCGCCGCGCGCTTCTTGATCTCGCCCAACAGGTCGTCGACCTGGCCGCGCGCGGGCCGGACCTCGACGATCGGATCGAGGAGCCCGGTCGGGCGGATCACCTGTTCCGCGACGTGATCGCCGCTCTTCTTCCGCTCGTGCTCGGCCGGGGTGGCGGAGACGTAGATGACCTGGTTGAGGAGCCGCTCGAACTCGTCGAACTTGAGCGGCCGGTTGTCGAGCGCGGACGGCAGCCGGAATCCGAACTCGACCAGCGTCTCCTTGCGCGAGCGATCGCCGCGGTACATCCCGCCGACCTGCGGCACGCTCTGGTGGCTCTCGTCCACGACGAGCAGGAAGTCCTCGGGAAAGTAGTTCAAGAGCGTCGCGGGGGGCTCGCCGGGGCGCCGGTCGTCGAGGTGGCGCGAGTAGTTCTCGATCCCCGAGCAGATCCCAGTCTCCCGCAGCACCTCGAGGTCGTAGCGCGTACGCTGCTCGAGACGCTGCGCCTCGAGCAGCTTGTTCTGGGCCCGGAGCTCGATCAGCCGCTCTCCGAGCTCCTCTTCGATGGTGACCAGGGCGCGCTTCAGCCGCACCTCCGGCGTGATGTAGTGGCTCGCGGGATAGATCGTCACCGCGCCGTGCTCGTGCGTCACTTCTCCGCGGAGCGGGTCGACCTCGAGGATCCTCTCGACGGTCGTATCGAAGAGCTCGACGCGGATCACGCGATCCTGCGCGTACGCGGGGTAGACCTCGATCACGTCGCCCCGCACGCGGAACGTGCCGCGCTTGAACTCGAGGTTGTTCCGCTGGTACTGGATCTCCGCGAGCCGGCGCAGCACGTCGTCGCGGTCGACCTCGTCGTCGACGGCGAGCGACACCGACATGTCCGCGTACGCACCCGGCGACCCGAGGCCGTAGATGCACGACACGCTCGCCACGATCAGCACGTCGCGGCGCGAAAGCAGTGACGCGGTCGCGGCGTTGCGCATTCGCTCGATCCGCTCGTTGATCGCCGCGTCCTTCTCGATGAACGTGTCGGTGCGCGGGACGTACGCCTCGGGCTGGTAGTAGTCGTAGTACGAGACGAAGTACTCGATCGCGTTGCGCGGAAAGAGCTCGCGGAACTCGGAGTAGAGCTGCGCGGCCAGGATCTTGTTGTGCGCGAGCACGAGGGTCGGCTTCTGCACGCGTTGAACGACGTTCGCGATCGTGAACGTCTTTCCGCTGCCGGTGACTCCGAGCAACGCCTGATGCCGGACCCCGTCCCGGATCGCTCCGACGAGTCGCTCGATCGCGGCCGGCTGATCACCGGTCGGCGCGAACTCGGACACCAGCTCGAACCCTTCAGCCGGGAGGCCGAACTCCGAAGTCCGAGGGGCGGTCCTCCGCTCGCGCGAGGCGGTGACGCGGCGTTTGCTCACGAACCGGATACGGCCACGACCGACGCATGGACGGATCCGGCCGACGACGTCGAGATGAGGAACCGGCGGAACCGCTCGTCGACCAGGTCGGCGAACGCACGGGCCAGCGGAAAGCTCGGGTCGGACTTCTCGAGTGCGCGGAACTCCTCGGTCGCCTCCGCAAGATCTTCCACGTGGAGCGCGAGGAAGCCGCGCAGGAACCGCGAGTAGCTGTCGAGCGGGAACGTCGCGCGATAGCGGTCGATCGCTTCGACCTGCTCGCGAAACGCGCCGACGCCGCCGAGCGGCGTGATCACGTTCAGCTCGTCGTCGATCAGGCGGGGATCGAGCAGCAGGGAATGAACCACCTCTCGCGCGGCGCGGTCGACGTAGCCGGCGGCGAGCAGCGAGAGCGCGTACTCGAGCCGGAGCTCGGCGTCGTCGGGATGGAGACCCAACGCGCTGTTCAACGTTGCTTCCGCCAACTGCGCCTGCCCGGCCACGAGCTGATCGCGCGCGTTCTCGATCATGCGGCGCGCGAGCTCGCTCCGCGGCGGGGGACCGGCCGGCGCCACCTCCACCACCCCGTCGTCCGTTGGCGGCTCGGACGTGATCGGCGCAACGCCGACCTCGTCCAGGACCGGCGGTTCCAGCCCCCCCTCCACGTCGAGACCCGGGTCGATCGCGGTCTCGCCGGGAATCGCGGGGAACGAAACCGAGCTCGCAGGCGGCGGCAGCGGCGGCGTCGGGTTCGTGACCGGCGGGTGGGTCGAGCCGGCGGGGCCCGCGCCGAACGAGCGGCCGCTGCCGAGCGGCGCGAACGGCCGACCCGTGTGCTCGCCGCCGAACGATCGTCCGGAGTGGCTGCCGCCGAACGCGCGACCCGAGCCGATGCTCCCGAAGGGCCGGCCGACGTGCGATCCGAACCCGTTCGGCGCCGGGGCGGGTATCGGGGCCGGCGGCGCGGCGACCGCCTTCTTCGACGGCGGCTGCGCCCCTTTCCCCTTCGGCTCGCCCGCCGCGGCCGTGACCACGCATGCAAGCACGACGAGCAAGACGCCAGACGCGGTCTTCGTCCCCTTCGTTCTCTTCGCTCGATGCTCGGTGGTACGGGTCATGGCCAGCCTCCGTGAGATTCTCGCGCGCAACGAACTCCAGGTTCCAACGGAGATTATGTTAGGTTGGCGTCGGTCTGGGTGCAACCGCGGGCATGAGTTCCCACGCCGTTCGCGGCTGCTTTCCATTGATTCGTCGAGTGATTCGTCGGGGCCGTCGTCATGCCGATCGTTCAATGCTCATCGTGTCGCTCGCGGTTCAAGGTCAAGGTCGGCGTGATCGGCCGGACGATGAAATGCCCGCGCTGCAAAAGCGAGTTCCAGGCCACCGCCCTCCACTCGGCGCCGCGCAAGTCGTACGGATCCGGGCCGATCGTGTACGCCGGAATCGGAGTCGGCGCCGTCGTCGTGGCCCTCATCGTGATGTCGGTGGCGAACCGATCCCGCGAAGAGGCCGCCAAGGCCGACGCGGCGGCCGCCGAGCGGGCCCCGCCCGAGAAACCGGTCACGAAGAAACCGCTGGCGCCCGAGAAGGAGATGACCCCGCAAGAGGCGCTGGCGGCGCAAGCGCAGAAGATCGTCGAGGCGTTGCGCGACGACGATCACCCGCTCCTCATCGGTTGGGTCGATTACGCGCGGATGCACGAAGCCCGCCGCGAGCGCGGGCTCGAGGAACGCGAATGGAGCGACCTCGCCAACGAGGAGCAGTACGCACAGAAGGACGAGTACCTCGGGTTGCTGCGCGGCGACGACGCGACTCGGGACTTCGCACGCCTCAGCACCGTCGAGAAGGTCGAAGTCGGGCGCATGGGCTCGGGCAAGGGCCGGGTCTACGCGACGATCAAGAACCCCCTCAAGGAGACCAAACAGGATCTGACGCTCGAGCTCTACGCCTCGAGCGGGACGTGGCGCGTCTATGAGCTCGAGCGCGGCCCGATCTACGCGGTCGGGACCGATCCGAACGCGGTGGCGGCCCAGGGGGAACGGGAGCCGGGACGCACGCCGGCGCGGCGGCTGAACCCGGAGGGCGAGGTCAGCGAGGTCGCGCTCGTCGAAGGAACGGCCAGCAACGTCATCAGCGACGTCGAGCGACAGCTCGCGATCCTCCGCGACCTGTTGGCGACGGTCGAGGCGTCGCGCGCGCGGCGCAGCATCGCGGCCATCGGCAAGCCCGCGATCCCGATCCTTCTGAACGCCCTGGTTCCCCTCGACCTGTCGAACGACGCCGACACCCAAGTCGCGACTCGGATCGCGATGACGCTGACCGACCTGACCGGCCAGTCGTTCCCCATCTCTCCGGGGGGAAACGAGGCGTCGCTGACCGGCGAGTTCGCGTTCGAGAACGAAGAGAATCGACGCCGCTGGTTCGGCTGGTGGTCCGCCCACAAGGCGACGTTCACCGGCCCGGAGGCGCCGGACTTCGAGGAGCCTGAGGACGAGGGTTGACCGGCCGAGTCCTTGAGTAAGATACGCCGTTTGCGGGCCCTTCATGGGAACACGGTGGCACTCTCGAGGAGCCGCCGCCCGCTGACGGCGTTACGCTGAGGTACGCAGAACGAGCGCGAAGGAGTCTCGCATGACCGACCGGATCGGCGTCTGCCGCGGTTGCGGATCCAAGTTCAAGATCCCTGACTCGTTTCAGGGCACGCAGGCCAAGTGCAAGAAGTGCGGCGACGTCGTCAAGATCGGCGCCGTCGGTGCATCGATCCCGCCGGCGGACCCGGCGGGCAGCGAAGGCGCTGGAGCGCGATCGAGTGGGCATGCGCGGGCTGGAGCCGGCGCGGGGCGCGGGAGCCGAGCCGGCCGCGGGCGAACGGCCGGCGGCACGCGCACGAACCGCGCTGGCGGACGCGGCCGCGCGGGCGCGGCCGACGAGGGGGGTGCTCGCCACGGCGGGGCCGGCCGCGGGCGGCGAGGCGGGGCGGAGAAAAAGGACAACACGATGTTGTTCGTCATCATCGGAGCGGCGGTGGTCGTGTTGGCCGTCGTGGGCTTCATGGTGTTGGGCGGCAAGGACGAGACGCCACAGAACGTCGCCGACGCCACCGCCCAGCCGGCCGCGACGGACGTCGAGCCCGCGATCGATCCCAGCGAGAGCGACCTCGAGCCGATGGAAGCCGCCGAGCCGGAGCCCGAGCCGGAGCCCGAGCCCGAGAAGCCGGCGGAGCCGGAGCCCGAAGAGCCGTCGATCACGAACCCGGTCCTTTCGTTCGAGCCGTTCGGCAAGTTTCCCGAGGTCGATGACGCGGAATGGGAGACGATTCAGGGCGCAGTGCGGACCTACTACCTCGAAAGCCCGACTCGCAAGAAGGCGAACGAGGCCAAGCGTGTCCTCGACGACGTCGACACGAAGCAGATCCCGGCGCTGATCAACGCGCTGAACGGCCTGAACATCAACAACGCCAATGACTTCCCCAAGGCCGCGAACGTCGTCATCGCGATCCAGGACACGTCTCAGGGGCTCATCAACATCCCGTTCAAGATCGATGCCTCCGACATGGAGGCGAACGTCACCGACAACATCAAGTGCATCGACAGCCTGGTCAGTTACTGGCGGAAGATCGACGGAGACGCCGAGAAGGTCGCCAAGTTCCTGGAGCGCGTCGATACGAAGCGGGCGAGCTCCGGGGGAGAGGACGACGAGGGCTGATCCCTCCGCGGGGTGACGCGGCCGCCACGAGTCCGCACCACGCTCTGGCCGGCGAGAGCGAACGGCGCGCGCGGGTCGGCGATACGTCGTCGACCCGCGCGCGTTTCGCGGATCGGGCGCGCTTACGAGCCCGTTCCGTGTCGAACCCGTTCGCGCGTCAGGACGCGGGCGGAACGTCGCCGACCACGTCGTCGACTCGGACCTTGCGTGTTCGTAGGTACGTCACCGCCTTGTCGATCTCGGACTCGTCGCCCTCCAGCTCGAGGTAGACCAGTCCGACCTCGTCGGTGATGCTTGCACCCCGAATGTTCGGGATCACGTTGAAGTCCTTCCCCAGGTTGTAGAGCAACGGCTCTTTGATCATCTCCTTGGGGAACGTGCAGTAGACCTTGCGACTCGCCACGGATCTGTTCGCTTCCTTCGCAATTTCCCGCGAGGAGAGTCCCCGAGGAACCGGAAACGTCGCATTCTAGGGAGGCGTTTCGAAATCTCCAACCACCAGGAACCGCGGCGGACCAGGTTGATCAGGGCCACGGCTCGAAGTACGGAACGCGATCGAACCAGAGCTTCAGGTCCCGCTCCACCGCGAGGTTTCGTGAATCGATCCGCAGCGGGCGCCGATGGCCGAACCCCTCCGGCATCGGCCCTCCCGGCCCGCCGTCCGGCCCTCCCGGCTCTCCCACCTCGGTCGCACCGGAAATCGGCGGCCCGCGCCGGCTGATCGAATCGAGATCGAGCGCGACCTCCACCAACCCGTGGCACGCGAGCCGCACTCGGTCGCGAAGACGAGCCCCACGTTCCGCGATCCGCTGCTCGAGCCGGTCGACGAGATGGCGCCGGTCGCGCCGGCCCTCCAGCGTCCGGCATGCGTCCTCGACCAACGGCTTCGGACCCGCCAATCGACCGAGACGTTCACGCGCGCCATCCAGCCCCAAGACGCCGACCGCGACCACGGCGGCCGCGAGCGCGTCGGCGTCCCGCTCCTGCGCGAGCCAGTCGAGGATCGGCTGCGCCGACGCGTCGCCACCGTACGTCGCGAGCGTCGACCCCGCCGCCGAGCGCACGTCGGCGCTTGGATCGCCCAACATCGGCTCGAGGACGGCGCGGAGCGGCCCCCAGGCCGCCGCGTCCGCGAGCGCCGTCGCGACGATCGCCCGCTGTTCGGATGGATGCGACGACGTGAACCACCGTTCGAGCTCGACCGCGCCGTCCGTACGGGCCGCAAGCGCCGCGAACACGGCGGTACGCACCGCATCGTCCTTTGCGTCGAGGCGCGCCGCGAGCGCATCCCGTGACGCTGGATCATCGAAGGCACCGAGCGCCACGACCATCGTGGCGGCGACGGACCCGTCCCGCTCCACCCGAAGGGCGGACAGGATGCCCGGCAACGCGGCTGCATCGGCGATACGACCGATCGCGACCGCCGCGGCTCGGCGCACGTCGGCGGCGCGATCGTCGAGATGGGAGACGATCGCGGGGAGCCAGACCCGGTCGGCGACCGCCGCCGCGGCGATGAGGGTCGCCACGCGGTCCTCGACCAGCGGCTCCTTCGAGAGGCGGACCACGAGCCGCCCCACGCAGTCGGCGTCTCCCAGGCGTCCGGACGCGAGGATCGCCGCTCGACGCAGCATCGACGGACGCTGGTCGATCGCGATGCGCGCGATCGATGGGACCGACCGCGTGTCCCCCAGGCGGCCGAGTACGAGCACGGCGACCGTCCGCTCCTCGTCCTGCCAGCGGTCGTTCTCGACCGCGTCGCGGACCAACGCGACGGAGTCGCTTCCTCCGATCTCGCCGAGCGTGAGGAGGACGCCGCGCCGGAGGAGCGGATCGGACGCCGTCCGCAGCGCATCCTGTAGAAACGGCGCGGCGGTCTCGCCGGCGCGGGACATGCGGTCGAACGCCTCGCGTCGCTCGGCCGGATCGCTCCGCGTGAATCCGGCCAGGACCTCGCGCAGGAACTCCTCGTGCGTCGCGCGCAGGCGGGGCTGTCCGATGGGCGCCGACGCTTTCGAGCCATCACCGGACGCGGCCGCGGGCGAAACCGCGGCCGCGAGCAGGATCGTCATCGTCGTCGAAGCAACTCGCACCGACCTCATGATAGCGTGCGCGTCGTGCACTCGCGCCCCGCGAGACTCGTCCGCGGGCCGATGGTCTCCTACTGGTTCACCTCCAGGAGGACCGGGCTCGAGACCCGGCCGCTTTGCGCATCGAGCGCCTGGACCGCAAGGTCGTACGGAAAGCCAACGGCGGCCGGCGTCGCGTGCCCGAACGTCCCCACTCCGATGGGATCGGAGATCGACGCCAGGGCGGGGAGATTCTGGACCCCCAGGATGAACCACGGATCGTTCGGATCGATGACCAGCGCGCCGAAGCCGGCCACCTGGACCGCGGTTCCGGCGAGCGCCGTCGCCCCCGAGACCAGCAGGACGAACGGCGCGTTCGGCGTCAAGCCGGAGACCGCCGCCGTCACGGTCTGACCGTCGATCGGGTTCACCACGTCGAGCTCCAGGCACGGGAAGCCCAAGCCCGGATCGAACGCGAGCGCGTCGGCCTCCACGGCGTTCCCGAACCCGAGCGCCGCCTCGGCAAGGCCGGGCACGATGGAGCCGCCGCCCGCCGTCGAGAAGACGGTCGCGTCGTCGCTCGACGGGCTCTGCACGATGAAGTACATCGCCGAGCCGTCGAACTCGAGCCCCCTCACGTCGGCGATCGCGGCCGACGTACCGAGTGCGTTCTGCGCCATCGCCTCGAGCTGCGCTCCGGTGAACAGCACCGTCGCGACGGTGGCGCCCGGCTTCAGCATGAGGACGTCGTCGTCCGCGACCACCACGCTCGACGCCCCGGTCAGCTCGTCCTCCGCGAGGCTGAAGATGAGTGAACCATCCGGCGCGAACGCCATCCCGTCGACGTCGACGTTGCCGTCGTTGGCCACGACGGCGGCGACGATCTGTCCCTCGGAGTACGCGATCTCGAGGCCTCCCGACGGCTGCAGCGGATCGAACCGGACGATGTCGCCGTCCTTGATCCCGTTCTGGTCGGTGAGGATCGAGAAATAGACACCGGCGATCACCGGCACCCCGGCCTGGACGGGCATGATCTCGAGCGCGTCGATGTCGTTCGGCTCGTCCATCAAGCCGTCACCATTCCGATCGCCGAAGTAGAGCGCCAACGACGCGCCGCTCAGGTAGCGACGCGGACCGCTCGCGCCGCCCACGAGGACCAGCTCCTCGTCTTCCACGGTGGCGCCGCCGGGCAGCGTGCCCGGCCCGGACAACGACATCACGACGTCGCCCTGCGCCGAAGCCAGTCCGCAGAGGAAGAGAAACGAAAGCGTGGCGACGCGGGGTCGCCCACAGGCATGCAACATGAAAACCTCCTCGACTCGTTCTCGCGCGTCCCGCCACGGGACGCGCCGCTGCCGAAAGAAGTCGAGGTCGAAGTCGCCCGGTTACAGAGTTTTCGGGAAGGGGCGGAGCTCGCCGATCGAGTCGGCCCCGCGCAGCAGCAGGAGCAGACGGTCGACGCCGAGGGCGCAGCCGAGCGCGGGCGGGACCCCGTGCTCGAGCGCGCGCAGGAAGCGCTCGGGCATCGCGCCGGGGTCGTGACCGAGCTCGCGCTTGCGGCGACGGTCCGCCTCGAAACGGCGTCTCTGCTCGACCGGATCGACCAGCTCCTCGAACGCGTTGGCCAGCTCGACGCCGGCGATGTAAAGCTCGTAGCGGCGCGCGATACGTGGATCGTCGTCATCGAGCCGGGCGAGTGCGGCCATGCTCGCCGGGTACCCCTTCAAGAGCGTCGGCCGCGATTCGCCGAGCCTCGGCTCGACGCGATCGAGGAGGACTCGAAAGAAGAGCGACTCCGTGCGCTCACCCCGTGCGACAGGGTAGTCTGCACGTCGAACCGCCTTTCGAAAGCCCTCGTCATCTCCATCCAAGAACGGTTCGAGATCGACGCCGGCGAGCCGCTCGAACGCGTCGGCGACCGTGCAGATCTCCATGCCCCCGAGCGGGATCCCTCGTTCACCGCGACGTGCGCACGGATCGCCTGAGACACGTTCCGCCGTGCGAAGGAGCAGGTCGCTCAAGTCGGACACGAGCTCCGCCTCGCCCGCGAAGGTCCGATACCACTCGAGCAACGTGAACTCCGGCTGATGGAGCGGAGAGCATTCCCCGTCGCCGTCGCGGAACACGGCCGAGAGCTGGTAGATGCGCTCGAAGCCGCCGGCGAGCAGTCGCTTCATCCGAAGCTCCGGCGACGTGATGAGCGCGTCTCCCCGGGACGTCACGAATGGTTCGAGGTACGGCTCCTGACCCGGCTCGTCGACGAGGAGGCCGGTCCGCACTTCGAGGAACCCGCGCTCGTCGAAGAACGATCGGATCGCGGCGTGAAGCCGATTCTCGGCCGCGAGGTGTTCTCGCAGCGCCGGAGTCGAGAGCCGCTCGAACTCGGAATCGCCGACCGGATCTCGCACGGGGCGGGCGACGAGCTCGCTCGATTCGACGGTGAACACACCGTTCGTGGCTCGTGCGCCGACGAGCGCCGCGAGATCGCCGCGCCGCAGATCGGCCACCGGACCCACGAACGGAATCCGCCCCGTGTCGTCGAGCAGGACCCCATGCGCGCCGCCGTCGGTGCAAACGAGGGCGATCACTCGCCCGGCGATGGAGCGCCGAGATCCGTCGGTGAGGTCCCCGATCCAGGCGTCGCGCATTCCATGCCTCGGTCGTATCCTCACGCGCCTAGGGAAACGCCTCGTACGACGAGCTCATCTTCTCGCTCACGACCCGCCCGTCCTCGATCACGACATGCCCCTTGTAGGTCGTTCCGCCCTTCTTCGCCTCGAGCGGCACCTTGGCCGGCTCGCCGCTCGCGAGATCGAGCTCGGCAAGGAACCGCACGGCCCCGTAGCCCTGGGCCACGAAGCGTTGCTCGATTGCGTCATGGAGGCGTCGGATCCGGTCGCGCTCCATCGTTCGCGCGAGCCCCGCGAGCTGCCGCTCGACCGCGGCGAGCCCCTTGCGCACCGCCTCGACCTCGGACTCGAGCGCGGACAGGTCGTACTGGACCACCTCGTCGTCGCGGGCGGGAGGAGGCGGAGGAGCCTGGACGTCGGCGCTCCGATCGAGCGCTTCGACCAACGCCGCCAGGTTCTCGAGCTCGCGGCGGACCGCCGCGTGCTCGGCGTCCTGGCTCTCGAACCGCATCCGAATCACCATATAGATCAGGAGAAGGCCGGCGAGCAGCAGGGCGGAGAGCACTGCGTTGGCCGATACCGAGGCGATGATCGGGAACTGCATCGGGAAGAGCATCGGCGCATGCTACCGAGAATCCGGACACCGATCGCGTCTCCGTCGGCCCCCAAGACCCGCCCCGGCTGGCCGGCCCGGCCCCGGGTTTCGTTGGAGGCGTGCATCGGCCCCCGCTCCGGACGACGCCCGGCTCCTCGCGGCGTCTTGTCTCGACGTGACCCACGGGCTTCAATGGGAGACCTCCGCGGTCAGGCTCGCGGAACGGAAACGATGACCCGAACGGGGCGAGGCGCCTCGAGAAAGAGCTGAACGACGATGGCGTTGCCAAAGTTTCTGCAAGACGGCCGCCCGAAGAAGATGCTGATCGGCGGCGAGTGGGTCGAGGCATGCTCCGGCAAGACGTTCGCGACGATCAATCCCGCCACCGAGGAGAAGCTCGCCGACGTTTGCGAGGGTGACCAGGAGGACGTCGACCGCGCAGTCGCCGCGGCGAACCGTGCGTTCTACGACGGTCCGTGGGGGCGCATGTCGGCGAGCGAACGCGGCAAGATCGTCTGGCGGATCGGCGAGCTGATCGAGGAGAACCGCGAGGAGCTCGCGATGCTCGACTCTCTCGACAACGGCAAGCCGCTGTTCGAGACCACGAACGTCGACACGACGCTGGCCGCCGACATCTTCCGCTACTACGGCGGCATGGCGACCAAGATCCACGGCGAGACGATTCCCGTCGCCGGCCCGTTCCTGAACTACACGCTGCGCGAGCCAGTCGGACCGGTCGGACAAATCATTCCCTGGAACTTCCCGCTCCTCATGGCGGCCTGGAAGCTGTCGCCCGCGCTCGGCGTCGGCTGCACAGTCGTGCTGAAGCCGGCCGAGCAGACGCCGCTCTCCGCGCTGAAGCTCGGCGAACTGTGTCAGGAGGCGGGAGTCCCCGACGGCGTCGTCAACGTCGTCCCCGGGTTCGGCCCCACGGCGGGACAGGCGGTGGCCGGCCATCGCGGACTGGAGAAGGTCGCGTTCACGGGCTCGACCGAAGTCGGCCGACTCGTCATGCAGGCCGCGTCGTCGAACCTGAAGAAGGTCTCGCTCGAGCTCGGCGGCAAGTCCCCGAACATCATCCTTCCCGATGCCAACATCGACGAGGCGTTGAAGGGCGTGATGATGGGGATGTTCTTCAACCAGGGCGAGGTCTGCTGCGCCGGCTCCCGCCTGTTCGTCGACAAGAGAGTGAAGGACGAGTTCATCGGCCGGCTCGCCGATCACGCGGGCAAGATCAAGGTCGGCGACCCGTTGAAGGCCGATACGCGGATGGGCGCGCAGGTCTCCGAGGAGCAATACGACAAGATCCTCGCCTACATCGAGACAGGCAAGCGCGAGGGAGCGAAGGTCGTCTGCGGCGGCGGCTCGGCTCGCGAGCAGGCCGGAGGGCGGGGGTACTTCGTCCAGCCGACGGTGTTCGACGGCGTGAAGGACGACATGACGATCGCGCGCGAGGAGATCTTCGGCCCGGTCATCGCCGCGATGGAGTTCGACTCGCTCGACGACCTGGTGCGCCGCGCCAATGACACGAACTACGGGCTGGCGGCCGGCGTGTGGACGCAGGACATCGATAAGGCCCACTATCTGGCGAGCAAGATCCGCGCCGGCACGATCTGGGTGAACTGCTACAACCAGTTCGACGCCGCGTCCCCGTTCGGCGGGTACAAGGAGTCCGGCTTCGGCCGCGAGATGGGGATCCACGCGCTCGAACTCTACACCGAGGTGAAGAGCGTCTGGGTGCGGGTGAAGCCGAAGAGCTGACCACGAGCGCCGCGCTGATCCGTCTCCGGAGGATCGGGCCGACCGGATCGATCGACGTGCTCCTCCGCGACGACGCGGCGGAGGAGCTCGTCGTGGCGCCGCTCGTCGACCCCGGCCGTTACATCACGGCGCCGAGCAAGCCGAGCCATTTCCGCAAGCTCGGCCGCCGCCGCGCAGTCCACTCGTTCCTGGCCGACGTCGACGGCCGCACCGAACGGCTTTACCTGAAGCTCTACCGGATCCGCACCCCGAAGGACGTGCTCGAGGAGTTGCTGCGCGGCTGTCGCGCGATCCGCTCGCTCGAGGCCGGGTTGGAGGCGGAGCGCCGCGGGATCCGCGTGCCCGTCCACCTCGGCGCGTCGACGCCGAGCCGGTCGCGGTTGTGGCCGCGCGGCTCGACCCTGCTCATGCTCGGCCTCCCCCACCGCCACGACGTGCAGACGCGGCTGGCCGAGGAGCATCCGCCCGAGCGGTTCGGCCGAGCTCGTCGCGTGTTCCTTCGACGGATGGCGAGCTTCATCGGCGACGCGCACCGGCGCGGGCTCGTGCACACCGACCTCAAGCTCGGCAACGTCTTCGTCGTCGGCGCCGATCCGCCGGCGTTTGCGCTCATCGACCTCGATCGCGCGCACTTCGTCGCCCCATCCTCCCGGCGCGGGCTGGTCGCCCAAGCGTTCGACGTGCGCGGCCTCCTCCGTTCGATGCAAAAACGCGCGTCGCGGCGGGAACGGCGACTCGTTCTCGCCGGGTGGCTTCGTGGAAGACAGCTCGATCGTGCGGCCCGCCGGTGGTTCTTGCGGCTGCTCGGGGTCATCGGGGCGACCTGAGCGGCGGTGGCGCGCGCCCGGCGCTCGACGCCGCTGCGAGCTCTGCAACGCGGTACGACCGCAACCGGCCCCGAGCGGGCGGCCACCATCCTCCGCACCGCGCTGGACCTGTCGGGGAAGCCGATCGAGTTTCCCGGACGAAGCCACGCGATCGCCAACCTGGGGCTCGCGCTCCTGTCGACGACGCGGCACGACGAGGGTCTCGCCCTGCTCCACGAGGCCCAAGCCGGTTATCGTCGCGACGCCGACCTCGCCGGACTGGCGCAGTCGCGGCAGAACGAGATCGAGTACGCGCGGGCCGTCGACGATCGAGCGGAGCTCGCCAGGCTAGAAGAACGGCTCGCCGCGACGCTTGCCGAGTAGGGCCGCATTACGCGTACGCGAGCCTAGTCTAGCAGCCCGTGGTGAAAGTGCTTTCGAAGCGAGGCGAGGTCATCGCGACCGAGATCGAGGCGCAGGACCGCAGGCGTACTGCCTGTACGTCGAGGATCCTGCAACGAACAGATCGGTCGCGAGGGCCCGCCGCAGCCGGAATGACTTTCACCACGGGCGGCTAGTCGCCGCGGCCCCCGTCGCGCGACTTCGCGCCGCCGTCGACCATCTTCTCCGCGTCCTTCAGGAACTCGAACACGCGATACGACGCCACGCGATAGACGTCGTCCTGACCCGGGACGCGGAGCGTACGCACCTTGTCCTGCTCGTCGCCGATCTCGAAGACCCGCGTGTCCCCGCCCTCCAGGGTCGCGGTCACTCGTGCCACCGGCGGATCGAGGCCGATGTCGACCAGGTTCGTGCCGATCGGAACGAAGCCGTCCGCACGCAGCTCGGCGATCGTGGCCGCGAGCGCGTTGCCCGCGTAACGGCTCATCATGCCGACGACCGGCTGCACGACCTTCCAGTCATCCTGAGCGGTGGCGAGGAGGGCTCCTTCATTGCCCTTCTCCGTCGACTCGGTGAGCTGGCGCTCGATGCGGACCGTCTCGTCCTTCTTCACGATCTCGATCGAGCGGATCGCGGTCGCGTCGACCCGCAGCACCGTCTTGTCGCGCCACGCGCCGGGCTCGCCGCCGCCGCGATCGAAGGTGGTGCGGATGTTCGCGCGCAAGAGCATGACGTCGTCGGCGTCCTTCGGATAACGAACGTACACGCCGCGCCAGTCGGGCGTGGACCTGCCGAGGACGAACTCCGCCAGCACTTGCCCGGCGCCGTTCTTCGCGGTCACCTCGATCGCGTCGTCGCCAGCGACCCCGAACTCCTCGTGCTTGGCGCGATTCTCCGAGACGACGTTGCCAGGCTTCAAGTCCCCCAACGCTCGCAATGCGCCGTTGACGAGGGTCGCGTCCGCCGCCTTGTCCTGCTCGCTCGCCACGATGAACCCGTCGCCCCGCTGGTGGATCTCCGTGGTTCCCGACGACCGTACCAACGTCAGCGTCGCGACCTGCTCGGCCGCGTACGAAGGAAACAGCCGGCCACCGCTCACGGGTCGGCGCGGCACGAACGTATCGGCGCCGATGTAGCGTTCGGCGACGAGGAACAGGATCTGTGCCGCGAGGAGGACGGCGAGCACGACGTTGACGCGACTCATGACGGGACTCCAGCGCTTCGCCCGCGCCGCACGACGAACGTGACGATGCCGCCCACCAGGACCAGCAGCGGCATGCCGAGCATCCCCCCGTACTTGATCGCCGCCTTCGTTCCCGGCGTCAGATCGGCCCGGATCGACGGCGCGGCGAGGGAACGATTGCGGATCTCGCTCAGCGAGCTCCCCGTCGTCATGCGGTCGATCAACGTCCAGATCAACGGCAGGTTGCCGGGCAGTCCGGCGTTGTTTCCCTGGATGAAACGGCTGCTGCCAATGACGACGATCGTCGTCTCCGGCGACTTCTCGCGGATGAACTGCGCGCCGACCGATCCGGGCTCCTGGGCGCTGGCGAGCCCGCCGCCCGGGGTGTCCTCACCACCGTCGTCGCCGCCGCCGTCGCCGTCCTCGTCGCCCGCGCCGTCCGGCGGATCGTCGTCGGACCCAGGTGGCTCGTCATCGCCGCCGCCTTCCGGATCCTCCTCGAGCAGGCCCGCCTTCTCGAAGTCGCCGATCGTCGGGCCGCGGTACGACGTCTCGACCCCCTCGGGGATCGCGCGATTCGAGAAGTAGGACGTGAACTCCCCGACGAGCGTCGCCATGACGTCGAACTGGCGGTACGCGTCGACGGCCGTCGGCGGTTCCATCCCGGTGCGCACGTCGAAGAACCCTTCCTGGATCCACGCGGCCGGCGTCGTCTGCGCGAGCACGACCCCGTGGACGCCCTCGGGCGGGTTCAGCTCGATCGAGGACGAGAACGGCAGGTAGAACGCGTCGAGGCCGCTCATCAACGCCGACTCGGGGTCGAAGTACCGCGGCTGGACGTGCGGAACGAAGTAGCTCGGCGGTTGACCGTACTGCGCCAGGCACTGCCGATCGAACAGCATGTTCCGTTGGATCGTGAAGCCGTAGTGCGCGAACAGTGCGTCGGGCATCTTCGTGCGCGCCGCGAAGCCGACCTGACGGTTCTGGCTCGTCCCCTCGGCCATGACGATCAACTTGCCGCCGCTCATCAGGTGCTGGTCGAGGTAGAACTGCGACGCAGGCGGCATCCCGTCGACGTTGTGAACGACGAGGAGGTCGATATGGCTCGGCACCTCTCGATCGAGCGGCACCTTCTCGACGTCGAACTGCTTGGAGAGCGCTTCCTTCAGCGGCCGGCAGTTTCCGTCGATGGCGTTCTCGTCCTGGCCCGGGTTCATCTGGCGGAATTGCGGCGGCAGGTCAGGTGCGACCTCGTGGATCGTATTGAAGCCGATCGTGATCGCTTCGCGCTGGGTCAGCCGCGAGATCGCGAGCGCGAGCTGGTACTCGAGCGGCTCGATCGGGAACGCTTGCGGGATCACCTCGTCCGGGCGTCCCCCGTACGAAAGGACGATCCCCAGGTAGGCGTTGAAGCTGACCGTCGACTGCTCCATCATCCCAAGCAACGGAACCTCGGGCACGCCCGCCGTCCGCGCGTCGGCTGCGACTTCGGGATCGTCGCCAGGGTCGAGGTAGTCGACCTGCAGGCGGCCACGGCCGAGCGTCGCGAACTCGCCGAGCAGGTCCTTGATCTCGCGCGGGATGTTCGCGTACCGCGGCTGATCGCGGAACTGCTTCTCGGACAAGAAGACGCGCATCGTCACGAGGTCGTCGAGGCCGGCGAGCAGCCCGGCCGTCGCGGGATGGAGCGTGTAGCTCCCGTCCCGTGTCAGGTCGAACCGCTCGAACCGTCCGAGTGCGATCCAGTTGAGGATGAACAGGTTCGCCGCCACCAGCACGATGCTGAGCGCGAAGGAACGTCGTCGTTGTCTCGGTGTCGGCGCCATGACGAATCCTCACGCGCGACGCCGCACTGCGGCGACGTTCAGCAGCAGGAAGAAGAGCAAGAGCGACAAGTAATAGAGGACGTCGCGCGTGTCGATCACGCCCCGTTGGACGTTGGCGAAGTGCGAGCTGAGCGACAGGTTCCGCATCAGCTCGCCGAGGCTCCGCGGGAAGATTCCGGCGACGGGGTCGAGACCGAGGATCATGAGGAAGAGACAGATCGCGAGGCCGACGATGAACGCGATGATCTGGCTCTCGGTGGTCGCCGACGCGAAGACGCAGATCGCGACGTAGGTCGCGCCGAGGAGGAGCGCGCCGAAGTAGGCGCCGATGATCGGGCCGGAGTCGATGCTCCCGGCCGCGGTGAAGGCGACGAGCACGGGCAGCGGGAAGGTCAGCGCGAGCGCGACGGCGATCAGACCGAGCGCCGCGAGGAACTTGCCGAGGACGATCGCGTGGTCCGTCATCGGCATCGTGAGCAGCGTCTCGATCGTGCCCATCTTGCGCTCCTCGGCCCACGTCTTCATGCAGACGGCCGGCGCGAAGAAGAGGAACACCCACGGCAGCAGGTCGAAGAACGGACGCAGGCTCGCCTCGCCCTGGCTGAAGTACCCGGGCACGAAGAAGAAGAACAGCCCCGTGATCAGCAGGAAGAAGAACAGGAAGATCGATGCGACCGGCGTCTTGAAGTACGTGCGGAACTCCTTCGCCGCCACCGTCAACGCGTGGCTCATGCGTCGCCTCCTCCGGCACCGGTCAGCCGCGTGAAGACGTCCTCGAGCGATTCGCGCTCGGGTCGGAGCTCACGCAGCACCCACGCCTCGCGCACGGCGGCGTTGAACAGCTCCTCGCCGAGTTCGTCGCCGCGGCCGCGCACCTGCATGCTGACGAGCCCGGACCGCTCGAGCGCGACCGCGACGTCGCTCACGCCCGCCACGCGCTTCAGGATCGCCTTCGCCGCATCGCCTGTCGTTCCCTTGATCACGAGGTGGAACCGCAAGCCCTCCGTGCGCGACGCCTCGTTCACGAGGTTTTCTGGTCGATCGTCGGCTACGATCCGCCCCTCGTTGATGATCAACGCCCGCGTGCAGGTGGCCTGGACCTCGGGGAGGATGTGGGTGGAGAGGATGATGGTCTTCGTCTCTCCGATCGAGCGGATGAGGTTGCGGATCTCCTTGATCTGGTTCGGGTCGAGGCCCGTCGTCGGCTCGTCGAGGATCAGGAAGTCGGGGTCGTGGATCAGGGTCTGCGCGAGGCCGACGCGCTGCCGGTAGCCTTTCGAGAGCTGCCCGATGTCCTTCTTGACGACCCTCTCGAGCCCGCACGCGCCGATCATCTCGTCGACGCGCGCGCGCCGCCGGCCGGCCGGCATGCCGCGGATCTTCGCCGTGTAATGAAGCGACTCGACCACGCCCATCTCCTCGTAGAGCGGAGCGGACTCCGGCAGGTAGCCGAGCCGCCGGCGGGCCTCGATCGGCTCGGCGAGCGCATCGAAGCCCGCGATCTCGATCGAGCCCGAGTCGGGATCGAGGTAGGTCGTGAGCATCCGCATGGTGGTCGACTTCCCGGCTCCGTTCGGGCCGAGGAAGCCGACGACCTGCCCTTCTTCGACCTCGAACGAGACGTCGTTCACGGCGACGGTGGAGCCAAACGTCTTGATCAGGTTCGTCACGCGAATCATCGCGTCGAACTCCCGTCAGGTTGGGGTGGGGTCCATCGAGGAATCGTCCCGCGTGCGACTTCGCTCGACCCCGCAAACGGCAGGGTCCGTTCGTGCCGGATCCGATCGGCGGCCGCGCGCAAAGGTTGCTGACATAGGCGACCGGAACACGCGGGTCAAGGAGTTCTCGCTCGAGTGATCGAGGCGCGTCGCGCATGGAACGACGTCGAACGTGTAGTGCGGCGGCTTGTGCCGGTCACCGGAACGGAGGGCGACGCGCTCGAGACAGAGACTTATTTGTTGCGCGCCGGCCCCGACGTCCGCGGGCGGGAGACTACGGTAGCCGACATGGACCGCGACCTCGGATTCGTGCTGGCCGGAACGGGACACATCGCGCCGCGTCACGCGCACGCGATCGAGGCCGCGCCGGGCTGCCGGCTCGTGGGCGTGCTCTCGCGCGACCGCTCTCGCGCCGAGGCGCTGGCCGCACGGTTCGGTGCCGTCGCGTTCGACGATCCCCGTGAGGCGCTGGCTCGCGACGACGTCGACGCGATCGCGGTCTGTACCGAGCACGACCGTCACGTTCCCCTCCTTCACGCTGCCGCCGAACACGGAGTCCACGCCGTCGTCGACAAGCCGCTCGCGCTCGACGTCGGTGCGGGCATCGAGGCGATCGCTCGCTGCGACGCCGCCGGCTCGCGCGTCGCCTGCGTCTTCCAGCGTCGACTCCTCCCCGCCGTCGTCGAGGTCAAGCGCGACGTCGACGCGGGCGTCCTCGGTGCCGCCCACGGCGGCGAGATCTCCCTCGTCTGGCGCCGCGACGCGAAGTACTTCGCAGCGGCGCCGTGGCGATCCGACCCGTCTCGCGCGGGGGGCGGCGTCCTCATGATGCAAGCGATCCACTACGTCGATCTGGCGCGTCATTTGTTCGGCGAGGCGCGAGCGGTGGTGACGCTGACCGCGAACGTGAAGCGACACTCGCCGCTCGAGGACACCGCGGCCGCGGCGATCCGCTTCGCGAGCGGCGCGCTCGTCGTCGTCTCCGCGACCACCGCCGCCGCAGCGAA
This sequence comes from uncultured Phycisphaeraceae bacterium, assembly GCA_964649825.1. Classification (GTDB taxonomy): domain Bacteria; phylum Planctomycetota; class B15-G4; order B15-G4; family JADJEK01; genus CAZYQW01. The sequence continues at coordinate 77,556 of CAZYQW010000069.1, forward strand.
GCTGCCGCCCCGGGTCGCGCTCCACTTCGAGCTCGGCTCGGTCGTGCTGGAGGGGGACGATGTTGCCGTGCGCACCGGCCCCGCCGCGGCGGCGAGGCCCCGGCCGCGGGCCCGGTGGATCGATCGTCTCCACATCGCCCGGAGGCGGTCACCGGCCCCGGCGGAGTTCGTTGCCGTGTATCGGGACTTCGCGGAAGCGATCCGGGACGGCCGCCCGCCGATCGCCGCGGGGCGCGACGCGCTCCGCTCCGTTTCGTTGGTCCACGCCCTCTACGAATCCGCGCTTCGCGGCGGTCAGATCCAGGTTTACGACAGATGAAGGGCCTGGGAAGGAATCCCGGAGATTGCGACGAAACTTGCGGAATGCGAGGAACCTGTTCGGTTCCGGCTGCGTCTGACGCGGTGGCTGGTGAAAGACGCTCCGGCCTTCGGGCCGAAAGATGGGTTCCAGTAAGAGCGTCCGGATCCGAACAGAGCCGCCAAGGTTAATCCGACATGGAACGTAAAACCTGACCCTTCCCCTCATTCCCCAACATCTCCTATCCACGGGTCAGGATTCCTTGGTTCCTTCTCGCACGACGGCCGCCCGGCAGCGGCCGTCGTTCTTTTTTTCCCGGATGCTCGCCTGAAACTCCGCCGCCGACCGCGCATCGAAGACCGGCATCGAAGACCGGATGATGCGGAGGTTCGTGTTGCTCGACCCCATTCCGTTCGTTCTCGTCCTGCTCGCGGCCGCCTGCGCCCATCCGGTGGCCCCCGCACCCGCGACCGAGTCGGAAGCTGTATCGAAGCCCGGGATCGATCACTCTGCCTTCGACGCGCTTCTGCGCGCTCACGTCCGCGACGAGCGCGTCGACTACCTCGTGCTGCGGACGCGCGATTGGGCGGCGCTCACGGCGTACCTGGATGAGATCGCGTCCGTCGAGCCGGACGGACTGGCCCGGGACGACCGGCTCGCGTTCTACATCAACCTCTACAACGCGAGCATGATCCGCGCGGCCGCGCGGCTCTATCGCGACGTCCCGCGCGGCACCTGGGAGTTCTTCGGCTACGACGAGGCGAGCACAAGCTGGCGCGTTTTCGACGATCCGTACGTGCGCCTGGACGGTCGTGAAATCTCGCTGAACGCGCTCAAGGCGATCATCCGGTCCGAGTATCCGGACGAACCTCGCATCCACGTCGCCCTCGTCTGTGGCGCCCGCTCGTGCCCGCCCTTGATCCCCCGCGCGTACGCGGGCGCCGACGTCGACACGGTGTTGGAGGATCGGATGCGCCACTTCGTCACCGGCGGCACGCGCAATCGCTTCGATCACGTCGCGCGAACGATGGAGCTCTCCCAGCTCTTCGAATGGTACGCCGACGACTTCGGCGGTCGCGCGGCGCTGCCGGATCTCATCGGACGCTCTCTCGGCCGCGACGTGTCCGGTTACGAGACCTCCTACCTCGAGTACGACTGGTCCCTGAACATCGCGCCGGCGGCGACGGGGCGTTGGTTGCGTGTCGAGCCGGAAACCGAACCGTTGTTCGCCGGTCCGACCGGGGACGATCGCGTTGGCTTCGCGGGCGCGGGGGACGTGTTCCAGTTGCTCCGCACGAGCAAACACCGCGTGGCGGTTGCGCGGCCGTTCGACCGCGGCGAGGCGTGGATCCGGGCGGAGTCGGTTCGAAGCTACGACGCGCGGTGACGGTCGAGAACGACCCGGTCGGCGCGGTCGATCAGCTCTTCTTCAAGGGTGCCGCGTCGCTGGGCCGGAAGACCGCGGCGGCGTTCCCCCCGCGCTGCACCACCGATTCGAGCGCCGACTCCGCGTTCTTCAGGACGGCGTCGAAGAAGAGCGTGTTCTGCCGTTGATAGGTCGCGATCCCGACCGACAGCGAGACCTGAACGGGACGGCCGTCGACCTCGAACGCGAAGTCCCGGAGTCGTTCTTGGACGCGGGTCATCAGCACCCTGACTCCCTCGGCGTCGCTGTGCGGGAGGATGACGACCATGCGCTCGCCGACCTTCCCGAGGAAGTCCGAGGAGCGCGAGAGCTGGTGCACGATCGACACGACGCGCTCCTCGATCTGATCGCGGATCTTGTACCCGTAGATGTCCTTGAGGTGGTCGAGCCGATCGATCTGGAACAGGGCGCAAGTGAGTGGATACTCGTAACGGCGGGCGCGGCTGAACTCGACTTTCAACAGGTGGAGAATCTGTGAATAGCTGAACAGCCCGGCCTCCGAGTCGAACGATTCGAGCGAGTCGTTCGTCATGAGTTCCATCTCCGTTGTGGCGCCGAGGTACGACGCGTTGCCGCGCTTCAGACTCAGTTTCGGACGTTGGCGACATTCGCTGAAGCAGCGCGTTGGATCTTTCCCGAGCAAGGCTCTCGAGGATGAAGCGCCCTGCAAACAATTTTCCCCCTTGCGGGGGAAAATTGTCTTCCGCGCCAACCGGGTCAACCGGTCGAAGATGGCGGTTGGGGAGGGGAAGGGCTCCGACCGACCACCCGGTGGCACGGAAGTTTTGTTCGTCTTCGTGCGTCCTCTCGGGGCAGCCGATGGGTTGCTGCCGCGAGCCGAAGGGATGGTAACACATGGATACCATACAAGGCGAATTCATCGTGGCAAAATTTGGACAAGACTCGCCCGAGCCGCGCTCGACGACCGGCATCCTCCACAATCACAACCAATTGTAAGAGCATATGTTAAGCAGCACAGCGCGATCCGACCTGTACCGCTCTCTGGCCCGCCTCCTCGAGGCGGGAATGAGCGTCACCGCGGTCTTCGAGACGCTCGCGCGCGCCTATCCGGGGGGCGACCGGAGTCGCGTCGTCCGCACTCTCGAGCGCGTGATGAAGGAGGGGAATCCGCTCTCGGACGCGATGGCGACCGCCGACCCGTTGGACGTTCCCGCGCATCATGCCCTCACCATCCGCGGGGCCGAACGCTCGGGTCGCGTCGCGCCGGCGCTCGTTCAACTCGCGGACGCCGAAGACCGCCACCGCGCCGCGATGAACGCGCTCGTGCAGCGGGCTCTCTATCCGATCGCCCTGCTCCACATGGCGGTGCTCGCCCCGAACACCGGCGCGCTCATCCTCGACCCGATCGGAACCGTTCTCTCGATGGCGCTCGTCGTCGTTCCGGTCGACCTCGCCCTGCTCTGGCTCTACCGCGCCCTTCGTGCGCCGCTTCGCCATCCGCGCGCGGCGGACCATCTTGCGTCGCTGCCGCTGGTCGGCCGCGTCCTGGTGGCCGGGTCGTACCGGCGCTACTTCGATACGCTCGGCTCGATGTACGAGGCCGGGGTACCGATCACGACCGCCGCGCGCGAGTCGGCGGCCGCCGTGCCGCCGGGTCGCATGCACGACGGCATCGTCGCGGCGCTGGCCCCGCTCGATGCGAACGAGCCGTTCTCCCACGCGGCAGCCCGGTTCCCGCGGCTGAGCGGAGACCTGCGCGGGCTGCTAGTGACGTCCGAGCCCGCCGGTGAGCTCGGCCGAGCGTTCGACCAGGTCGCGCGTCTCTCCGGGGACGTCGAGAGCGCCGGCCAGATCCGCCTGGCGCGCGTGGTCGGCAGCGTCCTGTTCACTGCGGCCGCATGCTACGTGGCGTTCCGGGTGATCGGATTCTACGCCTCGTACTTCGCGCTGTTTTCCCGTTGATCCGGCGCGTCGATCCGGGTGGCGGTCGAGATCGAACGGCTCGCCGGCCGCCGTCTCGTCCTATTGATGAGGATGCAGGATCTCGTAGAAGCGCGGGTCGTCCCGGAGGGATTGAAGGTCGCCGTCGCGCATCGCCCAACCCGTGTCGTTGAATCCCGCGTCCATGGCCTGCCGGAGCTCGGTGAGCGCCTCTTCCTTGCGGCCCTGGATCGCGCGGATGCACGCGAGGTTGTAGTACGCCCACCGCTGGGCGCGCAACGACTCCGGTCGTTCCGTGATGACGCGATAATGGAGCTCCGCCTGGACGTACCGGTCGAGCTGCTGGAAGTGGTAGCCGAGCTCGAAGTACGTGTCCATCGCCTCGTCGAGCTGGGACAGGCGTACGTCATCCGACGTGTCCGGAGCTTCCTCGGCGTCGAGGAGCTGACGCGCCGCCTTCGTCTGGAGGTACGTGATCTTCTCGTCGATCGGGCCGGAAACGCCCGCCTTGGCCAACGAGAACCGGGCGTACTGGCTCAAACGGCAAACGAGGTACAGGCGGAAGTCCCGCTCGTCGAACCGCATCCGGAAGAAGGCGCGCGAGAACTGGAGGGGGACCTCGGTCTCGAGCTCCGCGCTGATGATCAACGCCCCGAGCTGCGTCGCAAGCTGGTCGCTCCCCGCCTCGTGCAGGGCCATCACCGCGAGCGATCGAACGACGAATCCGACCCGAGGATCCCACGCGTGCCGCAACAGTCGAGCGTACGCGGAAGGATGAAGCGCGTGGAGCTCGGCGAACTGACCATCGAAGAAACCAGGGACGTGGCCCTCGTGCATGATCGATTCGAGAAGCCGAACGATCCGCGCCTCGAGCACGCGCCCGAGGAACACGTGATCGATGCGATCCTCGTTCGCCGCCTGGATGATCCGCGCCACCGCGCCGCCGTCCCGCGCCACCACGTGCGCGATGCGCTCCCGCGCGCTTGGATCCGTCTCCGCCAATGCCGCCTGGACCAGCACCTCGGTCAGCCGGTGGTTCACGAGGCCCCGCTCGAGGTGGAGGATCAGCCAGTCGTACCCCGCGCTGCGGAACTCGGCACGGGGGTCGAGGAGGAGCGCCTCGACGAGCTGCGCGCCCTCGTCCCCCTCCACGAGAAGGATGTGACGGACGGCACGGCGCCGCTCGGCGTAGTACGGCGACTCGAGATCGCGCCAGTCGGGGATCAAACGTTCGACCGTCGCGGTCCGCTGCGTCGCGTCCGGCGTCTCGCCGGCGGCGACGTATAGCAACGCGATGATTCCGATCTCGGCGACGCTCATCGATCTAGCCCGCAGCGAATGCCCGCGTCATTTATCGACGCTCCGGCTCGGTTTCGCAAGCTCCCTCTGCACCGTCGTTGCTCGCGAAACGTTCGCGGCCCGGCGGTGCCGGACCCGCCGGAAGTAGTAGATGATGTAGAAGAGATGGAAGAACGAGAGCAATCGACACGTCCCGGCCGCCGCCGCCGCTCCCATCGCCCCGAAGTGCTTCGACGCCAGGATGATCCCCGCCACGGCGATCGAGGAGAGCACGAAGTTGTACGGGATCACCTTCCGGATCTTGCCGCTGTAGATGTAGAACGCGTCGATGATGACGAAGAAACCCATGAACAGGTTGCCCGACGACAGCCACAGATAGAGCTCGAAGCTCTCCCCGTACTCGGCTCCGTACGCGACGTTGATCACGAGGTACATGAACGGCACGGACAGGAGCGTCGCCAGCGCCAACAGGCCGCCGCTCGTCAGCGATACGCGGCACAGCATCCCCCCGAGCTGATCGAACGGGACGTTCTCGCGCCCCAGCTTGTGCCCGATCGTCGGAAGGAGCGATTGCGAGATTCCCGTCAGACCGAGGGCCAGGGCCCAGGCCAGCACGTAGGCCACGGAGTAGGCCCCGTTCTTCGCCATCGCATCGTGGATCTGATGCGCGGGGATCAGCAGCATGCCGAGGCGCGGGATCAGCGTGTTCATCCCCTTGTTCAACGCGATCAGGTACGACAGACCGAAGATGTGCCGGATCGGAGCGTGCGGCAGCGCGCGGCACAACTCACGGAATGACGGCGGCGCGAGCGCCGGGTCGCCCCGGCGCGCCCGTTGATACGCGCCGATCGCGATGACCGCGGTGAGCGCGAGGTGCAACACGAACGCGAACGAGACGGCGGCGAGGCCGTAGCCGGACTCGAGGGCGATCCACACGATGCCGACGCGAAGCACGTTCGACGCGATGTCGAAGTAGGCGAACCGGAGCATCTGCCGGCTGCCCTGCAGCGCCACCATCGTCAGGCTCTTGATGATCTCGAACACGCCGGACAGAGTCAGGATCCCGGCGAAGAAGCCGACCTCGCGATCCTCGTAGAACCGCTCTCCCACCACCGGCCCGATCGTCACTCCGAGCACGACCATCACGAAGGTCGTGGCGCCGCCGATCTTCAGCAGCCCCGCGAGGGCGTTCGTTGCGACCTTCCGATCCTTCTTCCCGATCGCCTTCGAGTAGAGCGAGATCGTCGCGTTCACGACGCCCATGCTCACCAGGAAGTAGGCGAACATGTAGATCTCGCGAGTCACCGCCCAGCGCCCCTGCTCGTGGGCGCCGAGGTAGCGCGCGGTCAGCACGCTCGTGAGCAGGTACGCCCCGCCCTGAACCAGCGTCGCAAGCTGGATCGAGAACGTATCGCGCACGAACTTCTGGCGCGTGAGATGAAGGAAGCGTTTCAACAAGGTGCGACTCCGGAACGCACGGGGCGGACTGACAACGGGTTCAGGACTCGATCGACAGTTCCCCGGGTTCCTCCTCATCGTCTCGAAGCCCCGCGCGCTGAAGGAGTTCAATCTGCGAGAGGGTCTTCCCCTGCGCCTCCCACCATCCGAGGAACCGGATCGGATCGTTGGCGAACGACCGGCCGGTCAGGACCGACAGTGCCGCGACGGCACGGCGCTGCCGCAGCGGATCGAGCGACGGAGCCGAACGTGCGAGCAGGTCGATTCCCTCGCGGAGCTCGTCCTCGCCGAGACCGACAGCGGCAAGGAACAGGGCTTCGGAGCGACCCGACGCCTCGCCCGCGACGCACGTCTCGAGCATGGGTCGCCCCCCGTCGGCCCAGATCGCGTGCTCGCGATGGAAGACGCGTGCGCTGGCGACCGGGAACGACAGAGGGTCGTAGCGGCGGTCGCCGCCTTCGCTCAGGATCACGATCGGGCGGTAGATCGCGCTCACCTGGACGAGCCGAAAGAGCGACCGCCCGGGCTCATCTGGCTCGACCGTCGCCTCGACGAAATCGCTGCCGCCGGGACCGATGACGAGGTCTTTCGTGAGCACGACGTCCATGACTCGGTTGCCGCTCCAGCTCGAGCCCAGGCCGTCCGAGTCCCGGCTCGTCACGTGGACGAGCAGCACCGAGCGCTCCGGTGACTGGAAGGTGACCGCCTGCCCCCACGACCAATAGGTCGCAGGAAGCGTGAGCCGCTCGTCACCGAGGTTCGTCACCCGCAACCGGACTCGGATCGGTTCGCCGAAGGAGTAGCGCCCGCGATCGAGCTCGAGCGCGAGGTGGATCGGATGCTCGCGATAGAAGCGGCTGCGCCGGATCTCGTACGCCGCGCGTTGGAACCGCCGGCGGAGAGGCTCGGGAGGCCATTCGTCGAGGGACGCTGCGATCTCCGCGAGCGCCTCGTCGTCGCGGTCGTCCCGGACCAGCGCCTCGACGCGCTGGAGGCGACGCTCGAACTCGAAGGGAGACACGAGGGGGCGTTGCGCCCCCACGGTCACCGGATTCAACGGCTCGGTGCGGCAGGCAAGCAGCCCGAGCCCAAGCGCCGCGGGCACGAGCAGAGTGAGGCGCCGGAGAGTGACCATCGCGAGGAAGTCTACACTCCGGCGCCGTGACGATCACCCGTCCTGCGGCTCGGACGACGCCGTGGCCGACTCCTCGCCCTCGCCCGCGGCTCCCGCGGTCTCTGTCTCTGTCTCCGTCTCGGTCTCGGTCTCGGTCGCCGGTTCCGGCTCGACCTCGCGGATGTTCGCGGTAGCGATCTCAGGCGGCGGCTGCTCGACCGAGATCATCGAGAGCCCGATCTTCCGCTCGTCGATGTCGACCTTGAGGATCCGGACGTTCACCTTTTGACCCGGCTTCACCACGTCCTCGGCCTGGTTGATCTTGTCGCGCGACAGCTCCGAGATGTGGAGCAGTCCCTCGAGACCATCCTCCAGCTCGACGAACACGCCGAAGTTCGCGATCTTCTGGACCTCGCCCGACACGACGTCGCCGACGCCGTACTTGCGCGGAATCTCGTCCTTCCAGGGATCCGGCTCGAGCTGCTTCAGACCGAGCGCGACGCGCTTCTTCTCGCGGTCGACCGACAACACCACCGATCGGACCACGTCGCCCTTCTTCAACATCTCGTTCGGGTGGCTGATCTTCTTGGTCCACGACATGTCGGAGACGTGCAGCAGGCCGTCGATGCCCTCTTCGATCTCGATGAAGGCGCCGTAGTTCGTCAGGTTGCGCACGGTTCCCTCGATGACCGTCCCGACCGGATAGCGATCCTCGACGGTCGTCCACGGGTTGACCTCGCACTGCTTCATGCCGAGCGAGATCTCCTGCTTATCCTTGTTGATGTCGAGCACCTTCACCTCGACGCGGTCGCTCGGCTCCACCATCTCGGACGGATGGTTGACGCGACGCGTCCACGACATCTCGCTGATGTGGACGAGGCCCTCGATCCCATCCTCTAGCTTCACGAACGCACCGTACGGCATCAGGTTGACGACCTCGCCGACGTGCTGCGAGCCGATCGGGTACTTCTCGTCGACGTTCATCCAGGGCGACGCCTGGAGCTGCTTCATGCCGAGCGCGATGCGGTTCCGCTCGCGATCGAACTTGAGCACCTTCACCTCGAGCTCCTGGTCGATCGCGACCATCTCGCTCGGGTGGTTGATGCGACCCCACGTCATGTCCGTGATGTGAAGGAGACCGTCGATCCCGCCGAGGTCGACGAACGCGCCGAATTCGGCGATGTTCTTCACCACGCCGGTGCGGACCTGACCCTCGGTCAGCGTCTGCAGGAGATCGGCGCGCTGCCTCTCGCGCTTCTCTTCGATGAGCTTGCGCCGCGACACGACGATGTTCATGCGAGACTCATCGATCTTGATGATCTTGCACTCGATTTCCTTGTTGATGAACTCGGCGATGTCGCCCATCCGACGCAAGGAGACCTGCGACGCGGGCAGGAAGACCGGCACGCCGATGTCGACGAGCAGGCCACCCTTGATCTTCCGAACCACCGTTCCCTTGACGACGTCGCCCTCGGCGTGCGTCGAGATGACCCGCTCCCAACCGCGGATCCGATCGGCCTTGCGCTTCGAGAGCTGCAGGAACCCGCTCTCGCTCTCGACCTCTTCGATCAGCACCTCGACCTCGGACCCGGGCTCGATGACCGCGCCTTCCCCGAACTCATACAAAGGCACGAGCCCCTCGGACTTGTATCCGACGTCGACGAGCACCTCGTTGTTGATGATCTTGAGGACCTTGCCCTTGACGACCGTGTTCTCGCGGAAGTCCTTGACCGATTCGTCGTAGAGCTTCTCGACGTCGCCGACGGCGGTCTCTCCGAGCGCCTCGTTGACGGCCTTGTTGAGCGCTTCATCGTCGAGCGCGAACTTCTTCACCAGATTCTTCGACATGGATCTCACTTCCGACCCCGACCCGCGTCCGCGGGCGGAGTCCGGTCCCGGCATTCCGGCCGGGGCGGTCAGGGTTCAGCGAAACAAGTCGGCGGCCACCGCGGACGCCGTACTCGAGACCGTTCCGCAACCCGGCGCGGACGATCCGCCCGGTCCCGCTGCCATGGCGGGCGACCGAGCGTTCGGGGTGTCGTTCGAGAGGGCGAGAATCGCCTCACGAAGACGCATCAGTGATTCATCTCGATCGCCGTCGATCACGTCGATCGGGGGACCGAAGCGGACGGTGATTCGTCCGAACGGGCGGGGAAACCGCCGCTGCCGCGGCCAGATGTCGCGCGTCCCCGAGATCCAGACCGGGATCAGTGGAACGTCCGCGCCCCGCGCCATCAGCACGACGCCCCGCTTCAGGGGCAACAGTCGACCGTCCGCAGAGCGCGTCCCCTCGGGGAACACGGCGCAGAGCGCTCCTTCTTTCAACCGCTGCCGCACCACGCGTAGCGCCTCGCGATCGCCGCGGCTTCGATCGATCGCCACGATGTCGAGCTTCGCGGTGAAGAAGCGATAGAAGCGGCTCGCGGTCAGGCTGCTGCGCGCAACGAAGGAGACCCTCCGGCGCGCCGCGCAGCCGATCGCCGGCGGATCGAGGAAAGAGGAGTGGTTCGGGGCCAGGATCGCGCCGCCGCTCGCGACGATGTTCTCGTCGCCCTCCACCTTCAGACGGTAGAAGATCTTGAGCAGCACCCATGCCGTGAAGCGGGTCATCCAGTAGATCACGGCGCCGCGCCTCGCGTGCAGACGACGTCGATCCGCGCGACGACGCGATCGACGACGTCGTCGATCTCGAGGTCGTCCGTCGGGATCACCACCACCCCGGGCCCGACCCGCAGCGGCGCGTGATCGCGCGACGCGTCGCGTTCATCCCGGACCTCGATGCTCTCGATCATGGTCGCGAGCGACGGGGCATCACCCGTGTTGGCGAGCAGCTCCTCGCGCCGGCGAGCGGCCCGGATCTCGACGCTCGCGCTCAGATAGAACCGATGCGCCGCGGTGCGGAACACGACGGTGGCCATGTCCCGCCCCTCGGCCACCAGACCCGGCTCGGCCCGCCGGCCGAACTCGCGCTGCATGCGGGTCAGGAACGCGCGGACGCCGGGGACGGTCGCGACCGGCGACGCGGCGGCCGAGATGCGCTCGGTACGGATCTCTCGTGCGACGTCGCGGCCTCGAAGGCGGACGTTGCCGAGGTCATCGAGCCCGAGCCCGCTCGCCGTCACCGCCGCGGTCACCGCCTCCGCGTCGAGCGGGTCGAGCGCCACGCCCGCCTCCAACGCCGCGAGAGCGGCGGCCCGATACATCGCGCCCGTGTCGAGGAATCGATACCCCAACCGCTCCGCCACGCGCCGCGCCACGGTCGTCTTCCCGGACCCCGCGGGGCCGTCCAATGTCACGATGCAGTTGTCGTTGGCCATGCGAAGCCCGGAAGTCTAGCAAGCGCGGGTCGGCGAAGGAACCGTCGATCCGGGCCGGACGGAGCATCCTCCGCGCACGAACGGCAGCGGGTGGACCTGCCACCGCCGTCGTTCGCGTCTTGCAGCAGGAAGTCCCGAGGCGATCAGCGCTTAAGAGTTTATCTCTCGTCGTCCAGCGCGCGTCAGCCGAACCGCTCGAGCCGGGCCCCGCGCGCGTCGACCTCGCAATACACTCCGCCCTCGTGCCAGTCCGACATCACGTAGACCGGCCGCGCTCCGGCGTTCACCCGGTACTCGCGCACGCCCGGCCGGTGGATGTGGCCGCAGATCAACGCGTCGAACCCCTCGGCAAACCGCGCCGCCACCGCGGCGGCCGTGAAGTCCATCACGCTCGGCTCCTTCCTCGCCGTCGTCCGCCGCGAAGTGCTTCGCAACGCCCGCGCGATCCTCAGGCACGCCCAGAGCGGAAGGACGCGCGAGAGCGCGTGGAGGATGCCGCAGCGCAGCCACACCTTCGAGCGCTGGTACCCGACGTCGTTGGTGCAGAGCGAGTCTCCGTGAAGGAGGAGGTACCTGCGCCCGAACAGCTCCTGCTCCAGTTCCTCCCCCACGACTCGACCGCCGATCCGCTCGCCGAACGCCTCGTCGAGCAGGAAATCGCGGTTGCCATGGAACGCGATCACATCGGTGCCGCCGTCCGCGAGCCCGCGGAGCGCGTCGAACGCGGGCGGCAGTCCGGGGAGAAGCAGGTTCTTCCGCCCGACCCAGAAGTTGAACAGATCGCCGAGAACGTAGAACCGGTCCGCCCCCGCCACGACCTCGCGGCAAAAGCGCGCGAACACCTCGATCCCGGCGGGATCGTCGGGTCGCAAGTGGAAGTCCGAGGCGAGGACGACGCGTTCCAACGCTCTCCCTCAGGTGTCGTCCGAGTGAATGCCGTACTCCTTCATCTTCTCCCACAGGTTCTTGCGGCTGATCCCGAGGATCGACGCGGACTGCGCCTTGTGGTTGCCCGTGGTCTTCAGCACGCGCCGGATGTGCTCGGCCTCGGCTGCCTGCACGACCTCCTTCAACGTCGTCGCGCCGGCCGCGGGGATGTGCGTCGCGTTCTTGAACTTCGGTGACGGCAGCAGCAGGTGGTCCTTGCGCAGCTCGCGCGAGGAACCGGCCATCGCGATCGCTCGCTCGACCGAGTTCTCGAGCTCGCGGACGTTGCCGGGCCACGGATAGAGACAGAGCGCATCCATCACCTCGGGCGGAACCTCGTAGCGATCGCCCGGTTTGAACCTCCGGATGAAATGGAAGATGAGCAGCGGGATGTCCTCCGAACGTTCGCGCAGCGGTGGGAGCCGCAGTGGAACCACGTTCAGGCGGTAGAAGAGGTCCTCGCGGAACCTCCCCTCGTCCATCAGTTCGGCGAGGCTCTTCTTGGTCGCAGTCACGACGCGGATGTCGACCGGGATCTCCTTCTGGCCGCCCACGCGCTCGATCACGCGCTCCTGGAGGGCGCGCAGGAGCTTCACCTGGATCGGCAGCGCAAGGTCGTCGATGTCGTCGAGGAAGAGCGTGCCGCCGTTCGCGAGCTCGAACCGCCCGAGCCGGTCCTTACGGGCGTCGGTGAACGCGCCGCGCTCATGCCCGAACAGCTCGGCCTCGATCAGCGACTCGGGGAGCGCCGCGCACGAGAGCGCGACGAACGGCCCCTCGCGGCGGGAGGAGTTGCGGTGGATCGCACGCGCGATCACCTCCTTGCCGGTCCCGCTCTCGCCTTCGATCAGCACCGACGCGTCGCTCGGCGCCACCGTCCGCACCACGTCGAGCACATCGGTCATCGCGGGGGCGGTCCCGACCACGTTCTCGAACCCCTCGAACTTGCCGAGGTCCTGCGACAGCGTACGATTCTGCTCCTCCAGCTTTCGCACACGCGACACGCGCGCGACGAGGAGGAGGAGCTCGTCGTTCATGAACGGCTTCAGGACGTAGTGGAACGCGCCGTTCCGCATCGCGTCGACGGCCGACTCGACCGTCCCGTGGGCCGTGATCAGGATCACCTCGGTCGCGGTGTTCCGCTCGCGGACCGCCTTCAGGATCGCCAGTCCATCCGCCCCGGGCATCCGGAGGTCGGTGATGACCACGTCGAAGGTCGATCTGCGCAGCGCCTCGAGCGCCAGGTCCCCCGTCGCGAGGCTCGTCACGCGATGGCCGACGTCGGCCAGATCGTCCGCGAGAGTGATACGGATCGTCTCCTCGTCGTCGACGAGCAGGACGTCCAGGGGCATCGACGGGCGGGTCGGATCCTCTTTACGCTCGGTCTCGGTCGGCATCGGCTCTTTCCACGCCGCGTTGAAGCGGACGCTCCTTGGATCTAGGTTGAGACGCGCGGATCGTTTTCGACGGAGGCTCCGGCTCTCACTCTAGTCTTTCGCCGGGAGCCGCCTCAACCGAGGAAGGACAGGAACCGCCCAATGGATGGAGATGCAGCGGAATCGATCGAGCGCGTGCGCCGAGCATTCGACGAGCACGCGGCCACGCTCGAGGCGGCGCGGGAATCGCTTCCCGGCTCGATCGCCCGGGCGGGGGCGGCCGTCATCGCGGCATTCCGGGCGGGCGGCAAGGTGCTCACGTTCGGCAACGGCGGCTCTTTCTCCGACGCGCTCCACCTCGAGGGCGAGCTCACGAACCGGTTCTGCCGCGACCACGAGGGACTGCCCGCGATCTGCCTCGGCGCCGGCCAGGCGTCGCTGACCGCCACCGCCAACGACTACTCCTACGCGGATCTGTTCGCGCGGCTCGTCCGCGCCTACGGCAAGCCCGGCGACGTTGCGATCGGCCTCACCACGAGCGGCGGCTCCGAGAACGTGATCCGAGGACTGGCGGCGGCGCGCACCCTCGGCGTGACGGCCATCGCGCTGACCGGACGAACCGGCGGACGCGCGCGAGAGCACGCCGACGTCCTGATCAACGTCCCCAGCGATCGGACGCCGCGGATCCAGGAGATGCACATCATCGCGATCCACTCGATCTGCGAGATGGTCGAAGACGCTCTCTTCCCACCGACGTGAGCCGGCCCGGACGACGCGCGGCGTTCCTCGATCGCGACGGCACGCTCATCGTCGAGCGCGACGGCTTCCTCACGAGTCCGCGGCAGCTCCGCCTCCTCGGCGGCGCCGGCGCGTCGATCCGCCGCTTGAACGACGCCGGCTATGTCGTCGTCCTCGTGACCAATCAATCAGGGGTCGCACGCGGACTCCTCGACGAGTCCACCCTCGAACGGATCCATGCCGAGCTCCTCCGACGGCTCCGCCGGCACGGCGCGCGGATCGATGCGATCCGCTACTGTCCCCACCATCCGACCGAAGGAACGGGGCGTTACCGGCGCCGCTGTGCTTGCCGCAAGCCCCTCCCCGGCATGATCGTCCGCGCGGCCCGCGAGCTCGATCTCGACCTCGAACGCTCGGTCGTGATCGGGGACGACCTGCGCGACGTCCAGCTTGCGGCCGGCACGAAGCTCCGGCCGTTCCTCGTGCGGACCGGGAAGGGAAGGCGAAGCGAAGCGGACGCGCGGCGACTGCTCGGCCGCCGCCTCACGGTCGTCGACCGATTGGCCGACGCCGTCGACTTGCTGACGACGGGGGGCCGCGCGGCCGGTCCTGCCGACGCCTAATCTAACAGCCCGTGGTGAAAGTGCTTTCGAAGCGAGGCGAGGTCATCGCGACCGAGATCGAGGCGCAGGACCGCAGGCGTACTGCCTGTACGTCGAGAATCCTGCAACGAAGAGATCGGTCGCGAGGACCCGCCGCAGCCGAAATGACTTTCACCACGGGCGGCTAAACTAAGGCAGGTACCGCATCAACCGCGGCCCGAGCGCCTTCACGAGCGGAACCGGCAGGCGGCTCCACACGTTCTTCACGACGTCGAACTTCGGGTTCGACGGGTTCACGGACGGGATCGCGGCGGCGCCGCGCAGGATGTAGTCGTAGCAGAGCGGCGCCGGCTCGAAGCCCATGTTCTTCTTGAACTGGGCAGCGCCGGTGCCGGCGCGGCTGCGCCCGAAGTCGTAGCGACGGAGGCCGCGCTTCACCGCCTCCTCCATCAGCCGCCAGTACATGTAGTTCATCGAACCAAGACGCTCGGCGGCGGGCTCCGCGCCGGAGTAGTACGGCATCAGCGTGTCGCGGAAGACGAAGGAGATCACGGCGGCGATGATCCGCCCCTCGTGCCGTACCCCGTGCACCATCGCGTCGCGGTCGAAACGATCGAGGATGTCCTGGAAGTACGCGCGGGAGAAGACCGGCGACCCCAGCGACCGCTTGTTCTTCACGAACAGGTCGTAGAACGCGTCGAGCAGCGCCGGCCCTTCCTCGAGTTCCATCCCGTATCGATCGCGCGCGTGCCGCGTGGCCGCTCGCGACTTCCGCGGGATCATCGCGAGGCACTCGTCCACGTCGGCGGGCAGGTCGCGCAGGAACGTGCAGTAGAGGTTCGATCGCGCGAGCTCGACCTCGGGGACGTGCATGCAGCGGAACTCGACGTACTTCGCGTCCAACGCGTCCGCCCGCTCGCGCGCCGCGTCGACGAGCGCGCTCTCGCCGCGTCCGCCATCGGCGAGAGCCCCGCCGTAGACCGCGTACGGCACCGAGATGAGCGCCCGACCGAGGAGGGGCGACCTCACCTCGAAGAGCGGCAGCACCCCGCGGAACGCCGCGTCGGCTTCGGCCACGAGGTACTCGGGGCGATGGCCGAAGAACCGCACTACGAGGTCTCGCCACGCGGTTCGATGGAAGAACGTACCGTGCGGGTGGGCAAGGACGAACGCGTCCCAGTCGCCGTCCTCGCCCGCGGCCAGCGTGCGCACCACGACGCTCATCGGCGGGCTCCGGTCCGGTAGACCGTCAGGAGGTTCCAGTGGTAGTCGAGACGACGAACGCCGAAGCGGGCATCGACCGCGCCGTTCTCCCGGAGCCAGGTCTGGAACTCGGCATGTCCCGTCGCGGGGAGGGCCTGGAACTTGTTGTCGGGGATCACGAACCAGGCTTCGGGTCGGACCCGGCGCAGGGTATCGAGCTGCGCCTTCGTCGGAGGAAGCTCCTCGAACACGAGCGGGAACGGTGGCTCGCCGGTTCCCTCCAACAGCCAGCGATCGAGACCCCACAGGAAGTACCCGAGCAGCGTGTGGCTCTCGGAGTAGAGCGACTGCCCGGCTTGCAGCTCGCGCTCGACGTGCTCGCTCGCCGCCGCGAAGTCGTGACGGTCTCCGTCGCGGAGGTTCGACACCACGCCCGGCGCGAGCGGCGCGAGCACGGCCACCAGGACGGCGGCCCGCGCCACGCCGGCGCCGCGATCGATCGCAACCGTCATCCGTTCGACCCCCACCCCGCACAAGAGCAGGACGGAAGGCATCCCGGCCATCGCGTACCGGGCCTGCGCCTCGACGGAGAAGAGCGTCAAGACGCAGAGCAGGACCACCGGGGCGATCGCGGAGGCGAGCAGGAACGGCGCGCGGGGACGCGACTCGACGTTCTGTACGAATGCTCCGATCGCGGCCAGCAGGATCAGCAGCGGCGTCACGTTGAACGCCAGGCCGAGGAGGAACTGGAACGCGTCGTACCCGTGGCCGCCCGCGCCGGACATCACGTTCAGCACGGGTGCGGAGAGCGGCGGGACGAGGAGCACCGCGCCGCCGAGGGCCAGGATTCCGCCCACCAGCCAGAGCCGCCCGCGCCGATCGATCCCCGTGACGCCGGATCTGGCGGCCAGGACGGCGGCGCCAGCCGCGGCGAGGATTCCCGTGGAGTGCGTCGCCCCGGCGAGGATCAGCAGCAGGAACGTCGCGACCCAATCGTGCAGGCCACCCCCCCCCCTCAGAGCCCGGTGGACCCGCCCGAGAATCAGGATCGATACGAGGAAGAGCGGCGCGTAGTAGCGCGACAGGCCGCTGTAGTACTGATGCCACGGCCAGAAGGCGCAGACCCACGCCGCGGCGGTCGCCGCCCGAACTCCGACCAACTCCGTTCCCACTCGCCGCAGCACCAAGGGGGTGAGCAGCCCGCAGAGGACGGGGAGCAGGCGGAGCGCGAAGACGTCGAGGCCGAACAACTCGGTGAAGAGCCGAGCGGCCGCGAACGTCACCGGCCACGCGCGGACGGCCGACGGCGTCGGCTCGGCAAACATGTTCTCGGAGTTCCGCAACGAGTAGAGCTCGTCGTCGTCGATCTCGAACTCGAACAGGAACGGCACACGCACGAGCGCCGCGACCAGAAGGAGCGCAACGTCCGTGACGAGGACCCCGCGAAACCGAGGAAGGAGGCGATCAAGTTTCAACCGTCGACTCTACCGCTTCGTCTTCCCGGTCTTCCGTATCGTCCCGTCCCGCGCTCTTCGGCTCCCCGTCGCTCGGCGGGTCGACGTCGCGGCGCCCGCTCCGCCGGCGCTGCTGGCGACTCGACCGCGCGGCCTCCTCCGCCTCCTCGTACAGCCGGTACTCCTTGAGGTTCTTCGCCTGCAGGAAGATGATCATCTCGCCGACGAGCCCGAGCGCGAAGATCTGCACCCCGAGCGTGATCAGGACGACGCCCACCACGAACGCGGCTCGGTTGCGGAGCGGCTCGCCGCCGAGCACGAGCGCGTCCAGAGCGAGGTAGCCGCACGTCACCGATCCGATCAGGATCGATGAGAACCCGGCGAACCCGAAGAACCGGAGCGGTGCCCGCGTGAACTTCGACAGGAAGAGCAGGTTGATGACGTCGAGGAACCGCCGCACGTAGACGCCGATCCCGAAGAACCCGCTCTTGCCGCGCTCGCGCAGGTGGCGCACCTTCGCCTCGCCAACGCGGAAGCCGTGCCGGTGCGCCATGATCGGCAGGAACCGGACCATGTCGCCTTGTATGGTCACGTCCTCGAGCACCTTGCGGCGCATCGCGCGCACCGGACAGTTCATGTCGTGGAGCCGAACGCCGGTCAGGACGCGCATCACGGCGTTGAAGATGATCGACTGCAGCCGGTTGATCAGCGGATCGACGCGCCGGAGTCGATGCCCCGCCACCACGTCGTAGCCGTCGTCGATCGCGTCCAGCATGCGATGGATGTCCGACGGCTCGATCTGCAAGTACGGGGTCAACGTGACGACGACCTGACCGCTCGTGATCCGAAACCCCGCGGCGAGCGCGATCGACTCGCCGAACGGGTGATTCAGTCGCACGAGGCGCACGTTCTCGCCCGGCGGACGCGCCGCCTGGGCCGCCTTGAACACCTCGTCCGAAACGCCGTCGAGCACGACGACGAACTCGGTTTCCACGCCGCGCTGGCGCAGCTCGGCTCCGTAGCTTTGGAGCACCTCGCCGAGTTCGGAGACTTTGTCCCCGACCGGGATGACGACGCTGACCTGCGGCCGTTTCGGTTCCGCGCTCACGCCAAGCTCCGGACCGGTTCCTCGCGCAGGACCAGCCGCGGGCTGGCGCGCAGGACGTGCACCGCGAGCTCCGCGAGGAGTCCGAGCATGACGAAGTACGTGCCGAGGTAGACGGTGAGGATGAGGATGGTCGGAAAGATGACGGTGGACGAATCCACGATGGTGCCCTTGGTGTGGTCGACGTAGGTGAATGGGATCAACGCCGCCGCGCTGAGGAAGCAGGGGATCGACCAGAGACCGAACCAGTGCAGGGGTCGTGCCGCGAAACGCGTCAGCATCCTCAATGCGACGAGATCGTACAGCACCCGGATCGTGCGGCCGATCCCGTACTTCGACGTTCCATGTCGGCGGGGATGGTGGCGCACGACCACCTCGGTCACCCGGGCTCCCACCAACCCCGCCAGCGCCGGTATGTACCGGTGCATCTCGGAGTAGAGCGGCAGTGCCTTGACGAACGACGCTCGATACCCCTTCAGGGTGCAGCCGAAGTCGTGGATCCGCACGCCGGTCAGGCTCGACAGCATCCGATTGGCGACCCGAGATGGAAAGCGGCGGGAGAAGAACGGCTCCTTGCGGTCGCGCCGCCAGCCCGAGACGAGGTCGTACCCTTCGTCGAGCAGGAGGAGGATCGTCGGGATGTCCTGGGGATCGTTCTGCAGGTCGCCGTCCATCGTGACGATGTAGCGGCCGGCCGCGTGATCGAAGCCGGCGGCCAGGGCGGCGGTCTGCCCGAAGTTCTTGCGCAGGCGCATCACGCGCAGGCAATCGAACCGTTTCCCCTCGGCCCGGAGTCGCTCTACCGTCCGATCCTCGCTGCCGTCGTCGACGAACAACACCTCGTACGTTCGACCGGACCGTCGCATCACGGATTCGACCGACCGGACGAGGGGGATCACGTTGTCCTCCTCGTTGAACACGGGCACGAGGATGGTGACGTCGGGGTTTTCGGGTTTCATCGCATGGGGCAGCGGTTCGGGAATCTCGGGTCGTCGCTTCACCTTGGTCGACCGGTTTTCGACCCGACCGCCTCCCATCGGCTTTCGTCGGGTCGTGGGCTCCAGCTTGAACGACGCCGGCCCGCCCGGCGGAGTTCGGTTCCAACATATCCAACCCGGTCCGGTTTCGATGGGGTGTGTACGGCAGTCCCGCCGAGAGTGGCCGCGGGAGTCGCCCGGATTCCGCTCAAGTCTCGGGGGCCTGGTGGTCGATTCGAGCAAAAAGAGGTAATGCGATGCCGAAGAGCCTGAAAAACCTCCTGCTCTTCGCGGGGCTCCTGTACCTGATCTCGCTCCCGGTCTCGATCGTCCTCGGCGGCGCGCTCTTCGCTCGTCCGCTCCGTGAGCCGTTCTCATGGACCGAGTTCGTGAAGGACGTTCCCCAGGACTGGGACCGCTCGTTCCTCAACTCCGCGAAGGAAGTCGAGATCCCGATCGGCGCGCGCGCGAAGCTCCGGGGCACCATCATCGGCGGCGACTCGACGACGACCGTGATCGTGCTTCATGAAGCCCGATCGAACCGCGCGGCGGCCCTCGAGGTCGGCTACTCCCTGTGGCGCGCGGGATTTGGAGTCTTGCTCCTGGATCGACGTGCGCACGGCGCGAGCGACGGTGAGATCCTGGCCCTCTTCGCGGGCGAGGCGGACGACGTGTCCGCCGTGATCGATCGGCTCGTCGAAGAGCAGTGGAGCGGCACCTCGCGCATTGCCGTCTACGGCATCGGGGATGGGGGCACCAGCGCGCTGATCGCCGCCTCGCGCGACCAGCGGATCGACGCGGTCATCGCCGAGCGCCCGGCGCGAACGGCCGAGGAGTTCGTGGCCTCGACGTTCAGCTCCTTCTGCAAGCTCCCCGCGTCTCTGCTGATCGTGCAGGCGAAGCTCGCGGTGCTCGGCATGAAGTTCCTGTCCGACGAGCCGCTCTCCGCGTTCGATGCACGGGATGCTCTGGTCGCGCTGAATACACCCTGCCTCATCCTCGAATCGCGCCTCCGGTCGAGCGAGGCCGACGACGTGTTCCAATTGATCCCGGCGAGCCGCCGCGACATCCGCCGGGGTTCCCCCGAAGCTCTCCGCGCGCAATCGATCGAGTTCTTGAAGCTCCGACTCTGACCCGGCGCAAGGACGCGTCCACCCGTCGATCCGGCGGCCCGCCTCGTCCGCGGACTTGCGCGAGCCTTCGAGTTGGCCTGAAATGAGCAACGGAGCAAGCGCGGCGCCCATCCGCCGCCGAATCGAGTGACGCATGACCCGTTCGCGGAAGCAACGCAGCGCCGGCCGAACCACGCTGTTCTTCGGGGCGACCCTCTCGGCCGTCTTGATCTACACCCTCTCCGTCGGTCGACGACCGATGGAGTGGGCGGACAGCGCAAGGCGCCTGGCGGAGGAACAGGACTTCGCCGGCGCGCTGGACGCGGCCGCGAAGGCGCTCGAGGTCGATCCCAACGACACCGAGATGCTGTACCTGCGTGCGACGACGTATCGGCGTCTCCTGATGCGCCAGCGCGCGCTCGAGGACATCGACAACGCGCTGTCCCGCAGGCCTCGAGACCGCAAGTACCTGTTCTTCAAGGTGAGCCTCCTCGGCGATCTGCTGCGGCACGACGAAGGGATCCGGATCCTCGACGACGTGCTCGCCGAATCGCCTGCCTCCGTGCCGATCCGCCACCAAGCCGCGATGCTCCGTTCACGGTACTTCGATTACCTGAGCACCGAGCTGACCCACACCCTGGAGCGCAACCACCCCCAGCGCATGAGGGTCCGCGAACTCCTGCGCGACCACTTCGCGTCGAGCGTCCCCCATACACGGGCCCGCCGCGAGCTGACCGATCCGCTACCGGGTCAACCGCTCCGCGAGGAACTCCTGGCGACGATCGACCGGGCGTGGCAGCTTCTCCGCGAGGCGGACAAGCTCCTCGGCGACATCCGGACGCAGAGGGACAACGACAGTTCGATCTCCTACCTCCTCCGCGGCGAGGTCGATCTCCGGCTCGGGCGTCTGATCGCCGCGAAGGAGAACCTCCAGACGATCCTCATGCGCGCGCTCCCGACGTCGGTGCGGATCCGCGCGCGGACGCTGCTGTCGGAGGTGTTGCTCCGCAGCCACGCCCTCGCCGCGCTCGAGGCGAACGCGCGCGCGCTGCTGGAGCTCCAAGGCGAGTCGGGGCCGCATGCGTTGTTCCGGCGGGCGGACGTCTTGGAGGCGGAGTTCCTGGCCGCGGAGGTCGACCTCGAGCGGCGCGACGCGTGGATCCGGCGCGCCGATCAGCAGATCGACGATTACGCCGGCGCCGACCTCCGGACGCTCGCGTACCGGGGGATCGCCGCGCTCGAATGGAAGAACGACCCGCGGCAGGCGATCGCGTGCCTCAGCATCGTGTACGAGTCGCTGCGTCTCAAGCGACCGAACGACCGCGCCCTCACCGAACCCGACCGTACGCGGCGGTTCATGAACGCGTTGCTCGAGGCGTACCTCGCCGCCAACCAGCCCGAGCGTGGACTCCAGGTCGCGAACACGCTGCTCGACCTCGCGCCCGACGACGTCGACCTGAGCATTCGTCGCGCGCGGATCGAACAGCGGATCGGTCGCTACACCCAGGCCGCGGAAGACGTGCTCCGGGCGATGCGTCACGGCCCCCGCGACCCGGAGACGTTCCAGATCTGGCTCGACGCGGCGTCGCTCGTCACGGACGCGTCGGGACGCACGCCGCTCGACCTCGCGCTTGCCGCCGCCGAGCGATGGCGACGCACGAAGGCCTCGCTGAAACAGGTCCTGTCCGGCAGCAGCGACCGTCAGAACCCCCGCCGGATCGCGAACCGGATGGTCAGTCTCGGCAAGCTGGCCAGCTCGATCGCCACCGACCCGGTCGTGGCCTGGCACATGGCTCAGGAGTTCGGACGACAAGGCGAGACGCTCGAATCGAGGAACTTCCTGTTCCACGCCTCGACCGCCGAACCGGACGTCGAGGTCTTCCGCTTCCGGCTCGGTCAGTTTCGCCTCGACCTCGGGTTGTTCGAGACCGCGGCCGAGGACTTCGAACGCATCCTCAGCCGCGACCCGACCGACGTCCTCGCGGCGGAGTTCGCGATCCGCGCCCGTCGCCTTGCCGGACAACTCGACCGAGCCCGAAGGGTCGCGCACGAGACGGTCCTCGCGGCGCCCGCGCGAGCCGCCCTCCCCATCGCGGTCGACCTCCGTCTCGATGCCGGCGACGTGGATGGCGCGCTCGCCCTGCTGGAACCCCATCGCAACCGACCGGACGCCGAGATCGCCTTCCTCGTCGGACAGGTCCTCCTCGCCAAGGGCGAGTACGCCGCCGCCCGGGAGCAACTCGAGATCGCCGAGAGGGACCAGTCGCAATCGGCCGAGATCATCTCCCGACTCGTGCTCTGCTACGCGCTCGAGGGCCTTCACCCCCGCTTCGTCGAAGCCCTGGCTCGCTTCGCGAACTTGCCGCGACTCCTCCCGGCCCGCGAGATCGAGTCGATGCTCTCACGGCTCGAGGAGAAGAAGGCGTTTCGCGAGGCGGCCGAGCTCGCGGACGCCGTGCTGGATCGCTTCTCCGACGATGTCGCGCTCGCGTTCCGCAGCCGCGCCGCGCTGGACGCGTTCTTCGCCGGCGAATCGACGCGGCTCCGCGAACTGCGCGACGCGACGGAGCTCGGCCCGTACCTCGACAACGACGTCATCCGCGCCGCGTTCGGGTTGACGCTTCGCGAGGAAGGGCCGCACGCCGCCGCGCTGTACTTGAAGAGCGCGAGGGAGTACGCCGGCGACCGCACCTGGGCCACCCTCCCGACCGCCGCCGCGTTCGCGCTCACGCCGTTCCAGCTCGATCTCCAGACGTTCCTCGGCCGCTACCACCGCGCTCGGGAACAAGCCGGCGAGCCGGTCATCGAGGACGCGACGCTGTGGGCACTCACGTATGAGCGCGCGGAGAAGAAGCCGTCGGCGCGGCTCGCACCTCCTGCCGGGGCGGCGTCCGAGATCGCATGGATCCGCACGGCCGCGCCCGACGTTCTCGTTTCCGGCAAGCCCCTCGTCGACGAGTACATCCGGGCTCTCCTGTTCGACTTCGCGGGCCGCGGGTTCGAGGCGAACGCGTCGGAGTCCGCGACGCACGTCGTGGACGTGGCGTCGAACGCGCTGGCGGCCGCACGGATTCAGGCCAAGCGGCTGCGAGAGACCGGCGGACCCGAGGAGGCCGCACGCTACCTGTTGAACGTGTACGAGGCCACGCCCGACGACGTGCTGACGTACGAGGCGCTCGGCCGTCTCATGATGGCGACGCCGCAGACCGGGCGCCTCATCGTCGCGCTGGGCGTGGGAGGGCGAAAGGTGTTCCCCGCTCTCACCTTGCCGTCGAAGATGATCGCCATCGGTTCGATCGCGACCGGACGGCCGGACCTCGCCGCGCCCGAGCTCTTGCGGGTCCTCGAGAAGACGCCGGAGGACGTCGAGGCGCTCCACCTGCTGGCGCGGGTGGCCGATTCGACGAACGACCCGACCCTCGGCGAGCGTCTCACGCAGACCATTGCCGAGCACGTGATCACGGATCCTGTGCTCCTCGCGTACGTGGCGCGCCGCTACTCCGACGTGCGCGGGCGAAGTCCCGACGCGATGAAGGTCTTGAGCAAGCTGATCGCCGCGGACGCCACCTTCTACGCGGGAGCGGTCACGCTCGCGCGCCACCTCGCGGCGGCCGAGCAGGACGGATTGCTCGCGACATTGGCGGCTCGGACCGCCGCCGCGGTCCCGCACGACCCGAAGGCGACGACGGCGAGCGCCGACCTGCTGGCGTTGGCCGAGGTCCTCGTCGAGCGCAAACGGACGGACGTCGCGCTGACGGTCGTCGACGCCGCGCTCGAGGCCGACCCGGGGAGCGTCGAGCTCCGCCACGCTCGCGTGAGGCTCCTAACCGGGGCGGATCGACGCGGCGAAGCGATCGACGACCTGCGGGTTCTCACGACCCTGGCCCCCCGAAACGTGGCGGTGCTGCTCGACTTCGGCGAGATCCTGCTCGAGGAGCGCACCGACCTCGCCGACCAGGCGATGGCGGCGCTTCCGGCGCTGCTGCACCTCGTCGGAAATGACCCGCGAATCCGGGTGCTCGCGGCGAAGAACGCCTTTCGGCTCGACGATCTGGCCGCCGCGATCCGGCACCTGGAGATCGCGCTCGCACTGAACGACCGCCTCGACGAGGCGCGCTACCTTCTCGGTGTCTACCAGCACCTCGCCGGCAACGACGCGGAAGCGGTCAAGGCGCTCTCCAAGCTGTCGCCGTCCTTCCGGTTCGTTCCGCGCGCGCGTCAGATCGTCGAGGTCGCGCGCGCCGAGCCGGCGCCCTGAACGGCCGCCAGTCCGCCGATCGGCCCGAACCGAAACTCGATGAGCAGACGCTCGAGCTTCGCCGTCGTCCGCGCCAATCCGAAATAGTGCCGGAGCGCGCCGAGTCCACCGCGCAGGAGCCTCGGTTGCCCAGCGTCGAACTCCCATGGGTGGAGGTAGACGATCCCCGGGCTTCCCGCGCGGTTCATTTCGATCAGCGCACGACGGATCAGCGCGAGCGGCAAGAGCCGCAGGTAGCCCCCGCCGGCGGCGGGAAAGTTGACGCCGAAGCGGCGCAGCGTGAGCATCGGCACTTCGACCAACCGACCGGACGGCGTGTCGATCGGGACCGGGACCCGCGCGAAGTCCGGGTAGCCGTAGCGGTCGTGACGGACCGGGAAGACGCTGGAGTCGTACGCGTACCCCTCCTCTACGAGGATCTCGAACGCCCAGC
Organism: uncultured Phycisphaeraceae bacterium; assembly: GCA_964649825.1. Taxonomy (GTDB): domain Bacteria; phylum Planctomycetota; class B15-G4; order B15-G4; family JADJEK01; genus CAZYQW01. The sequence goes on from CAZYQW010000069.1 coordinate 102,555, forward strand.
GCGTCGACTCCATGATCGAGAAGGTCGACGCCCGAAACCCCCGCACCTCGCTCCCGGTCGCGTCCTCCAGAAGCGCCTTGCTCTCGCGCGCCTCCGCCCGGAACCGCTCCGGGCCGAGCTCGTGGGCCATCTGATGCGACATGCCGTGCGACGCGATCTCGTGTCCGGCCGCCGCGATCTCTCGCACCAGGTCCGGGTCGCGACGCGCGACCCAACCCAGCACGAAGAACGTCGCCCCCACGCCGTGCCGCGCCAGTTGCTCGAGGAGGCCCCGCGTCGTCGCCGCGACCCGGCGCTCCTGTCGATCCCACGTCGCCTCCGGCGCCACCGAACGGAGGTTGAGCGCGTGGAAGTACTCTTCCACGTCGAAGCTCAGTCCATTGGTCACGCGCTCGCTCATCGTCCTCGAGCCGTCCGTCTCTCTTTCGACCCGGAGCGGGGTCGCACTCGGACGCAGGCTACCACGCACGCGCGGCGGCCGCCGTCGTCATTCGAGTCGGGCGGGGCACCCGGGCACGCGTCTGGGCGTCGTTCCGGACGACGCGGTCAGGAGGGACGACGTGGTACGCGGGAGCGGGGACGAGGAGGGGTTCTCCAGAGTGATACCGCGTGGAACGGGGTCGAGACGGTCGCGGTGCTCGGGCGAGGCGACGGTGGCAGCGCCGGCCGACGCCTTCATCTATGCTCGCGGTCGATGCGCCTGCCCCCGTCCTCGCTTCTCTTCTTCGCGTCATTCCTGGTGCTCTACGCGGCAGGATCGAAAGATCGCGTGGCCGCCGCCGGCAACGACGCGTCGCGATTCGCCCACGTCGAGGCGCTCGTCGAGCACGGCCGCTCGACGCTGGAGCGGTCGCGGCACCGCCATACCGTCGACAAGGTGATCGTGGACGGGGCGGAGTACTCGAACAAGCCGCCGCTGCTCGCTCTCGCCGGTGCCGCGGTACACGCGGTGCTTCGCGCGGCGTTCGGTTGGAGCCTGGCCGATCCGCGCACCGCACCGCAGGTGATCTACTGGGTGACGGTGCTCCTCGTTGGACTGCCGAGCGCGCTCCTCGTCCTCCTGTTCGAACGCGAGCTCGCACGAGCCTCGCGCGTCCCGGCGTTCGCCCGCTGGATGCTCACGCTCGCGCTCGGGGCGGGGACGTTGCTCTACTCTTTCGCCGTCACGTTCAACAACCACTCCGTCGCGGCCGCTCTCCTCTTCGCCGCGTTCGTCGCGAGTCGGCGAGGGCACGGCGCAACGAGCGGGTTCCTCATCGGCGTCACGACGGCGATCGACGTGCTCCCGGGCCTCGGCTTCGCGCCGTGCCTCGCGGTGCTCGTCGCTCGCGAGGGTCGGCGGCTGACGCGCTACCTGCTCGGCCTCGCCGGGGGCTTCACGCTCCTCGTGGTCGCAAACCTCCTCACGATCGGCTCGGTGGTCTTCCCGAAGATGGTCGCCGGCGCAGTCGACCTCAGCACGCAGGCCGGTTCGAGCGCGTTCGGCGTGGTCCTCCCCGATTCGTGGACCTACCCGATCGAGTGCCTGGTCGGCCCCCACGGGCTGTTCGTGGTCTCGCCCGTCCTCGTCTTCGGGCTCATCGGGATCGTCCGGCGCCGTCGCGCCGCGCTGGAGCGACGCGAGGCGGTCGTGATCGCCATCGGGATCGCGCTCCAGATCGCCGGGCACGTCGCGATCGCGGGCTCGTTCGGCGGCTGGTCGTACGGCTACCGCTACCTCCTACCCATTCAACCTCTCCTCCTCTTCCTCGCGGCCGATGCACTCGACCGCCGCCTCCTCCCCGCGTTCACGGTCGTGCTGCCGATCTCGGTCCTCTTCGCGGCGCTCGGCGCCTACCACCCGTGGCCGCCCGCGTTCGAGCAGAAGGAGACGACCCTGCCGGTCGCGGCCCGCGTGACCAATCCGATCGGAGGAAACGCCGCGGCGTGGCTCGACGAGCACGCGCCGGGATCGACGCTCGCGAACGCGGTCGAGCGGTGGTTCATCAAGGGCGACGCGAAGGGCCGCCGCGAGTATCTGGAGTTCTTCCACTCGAGCCGCGACTACGACGCGTGGCTGGAGGCGACGACTCGGACCCGATGACGGACGCCGCCGCGGGTCTTGCGACGATCCCGTCTTCGAGCCCCGCCGAGGAGGAGCCACGCAGCGGGGGGCGGGCGGGGCCAACCGGAACGGGACTTGGCCCTTGATGGGTCCCTACCGCAGCGAGCGCGCGATCTCGACGACCCGTTCCGCGTTCCGCGGCCAGGTGTAGCCCCCCTCCAGCAGCCGCCGCCGTCCTCCCTCGCCGACGCGGGCGCGCAGGTCATCGTCCGCGACCAGATCGCAGAGTGCGCCGGCGAACGACGCGTCGTCGCCGGGCTCGAACAGGACGGCAGACTCGCCGCCGGTCAGCACCTCGGTCAGGTTCGGCTGGCGCGGCGCCACGACGGCAACACCTCGGGCCATGTACTCGAACAGCTTCAGCGGCGACGCGTACTCGGTCGCGTGCGGCTGCAGCGCCACGTCGAACGCGTCGATGAACGACGGCACGTCGGCGCGCGACAGGACGCCGTGGACGCGGACCCGATCCGCGATCCCGAGCGCGCGGGCCTGCGCCAGCAGGTCGTTCAACGCCGGGCCCTCGCCGCCGAGCAGGAGGACCGCGTCCTTCAGCCGACCCCTCGCCTCGCGCGCCAGCGCCTTCACCACGCGGTCCAGGCCGTGCCAAGGCCGCGGGAAGCCGATGAACCCGAGGACGACGCGATCCTCCAGCCCAATGCGCCGCTTCGCGCCGACGTCACGCGGCGCGAGGAAGCGGCTCGGCGCGATCCCGTTCGGGATGACGTGGATCCTCTCGGCGGCTACGCCGTCGGCCACGAGGATCTCCTTCAGCACGTGGGTCACGACGAGCACCGCGTCGGCCGACTTCAGGGTCTCGAGTTCGCGGTGCAGCGCCGGTCCGAGCCGCTTGAGGTTTCCGACCGCCGCCTCCTCGCGCGCGAGCGGCGAGTTGACCTCGAGGAGGAACGGCACCCCGAGCCGACGCGAGGCGCGCCGCCCGACGCGGTTGTCGAGCGCGTGACGTTCGTAGACGAAGTCGACGCCGAGGCCGCGTCCGACCGCGACGAGCCGCCGCGTGAACACAATCTCGTACGCGCGGCTCGCGAGCGGCATCAACGCGTCCGGCACGATCGCGCGGAGACGGGCCAGTCCGCCGCGATGGCCCCCCATTGCCCCGTCGCCCGCGGCGCCGTCGTCGCCGCTCGGCGAGACGACGGCCACCTCGTGCCCGAGCTCCCGCAGCGCGGCGATCAGCTCGGTGATGTGCACCTCCTGTCCGTCCCGCGACGCGGTGCGGTGGTGGTAGAGGATCTTCACGGCGCCGCTCCGACCGCGGGCGTCCGATGCCCCGCCTCGCGCAAGACGCCGCGGAACACGTCGGCCAGTCCTTCCGACGTCTCCTTCCAACTCATACGTTCCGCGTAGCGGCGCACGTGGCCGCGGTCGAGTCCGGCTTCGAACGCGTCGAGGATCGCACGCTCGAGCGCCTCGACGGTCCGTTCCGGCACGAGCCGTCCGACGCCGTCCTCGGCCACCACTTCGGGCGAGCCGTGAACCGACGTCGCCACCACCGGAGTGCCGCACGCCATCGACTCGAGCAGCACGTTCGGCCAGCCCTCCCGGCTCGACGCGAGCACCGAGAGATCCGCGGCAGAGTAGACCCACGGCAGCTCGTCGTGCTCGACCGCGCCCAGCAGCCGCGCCGATCCGACGAGACCGAGCTCGGCGATCAACGCCTCGAGCCGCGGGAGCTCCGGACCGTCGCCCGCGATCGCGACGAACGGACGCTTCCCCGCCGGCATCCGTGCCACCGCGCGCAGGACCAGGTCGTGGCCCTTCCGCTCGACGAGAAAGCCGACCGACACGAGCACGCGGCCGTGCTCGGGCAGCCCCAGCTTCGCGCGGCTCTCCGTCCGGTCGCGCGGCGTGAATCGGTCGGAATCGACGCCGTTTCGAAGCGTCACGACGCGACGCGGGTCGGCTCCCGCCTTCACCGCCAGCTCGGCCAGAGCGTTCGAGACCGCGACGACGCGATCGGCGCGCTCGAGCGCGTACCGCACCTGGTCCCTCGTCGCCTTCAGCTCAGGGAGGAGGTTCACGTCGGTGCCGCGGACCGTGAGCACCATCGGAACTCGGAGGCGGTGCTTCAGCAGCGCCCCGGCGAACCCGTCGGGGTACGCGTAGTGCACGTCCAGCACGTCGAACGGGAACTCCCGCTGGACACGGCGCACCGTGCCACGGACCCCGACGAAGTAGGAGAGCCCCTGCAGCCGGACGCCGGCCTTCGGGACCATCAGGTAGCGCGGGTGCTCGATCGAGAAGCCGGCCCACTCCTCGCGTCGGGGCGCGCGCGAGAAGTGCCCGTAGGTCGTGGATCGGATCCACCGCGGGAAGTACGGCACCGGCGAGACGACGCGGACCTCGGCGCCGGTCCGCCGCACGAAGTCCACCATCCGCTCCTTCACGAAGATGCCGTGGCGAGGCGCGGCCGAGCCGGGGAACAGAGACGCGAGCGTAAGGACCTTCACCGGCCGTCCCACCACCGCCGCCGCCACCGGCCGAACACGAGCAGCGTCCAGAGCTCGGTCGCACGGTTCCGCCGCCCGCTTTGGTGCTCCTCGATGAGCTCGCGCGCTCGGTCGACACGGAACACTCCCGCGAGCGGAGACCCGGACTCCGTCAGCTCGGCCAGCTCGGCGCGAAGCGGCCCGCGCAGCCACGCCTCCACCGGCAGGTCGAAGCCGTGCTTCGGACGATCGAGGATCTCACGCGGCACCGAGCGCTCCACGGCCGCCTTGAACACCGCCTTGCCCGAGCCGCCGTGGATCAAGTGCCTCGACGGCAGGGTCGACGCGAACTCGACCATGTGATGGTCGAGAAGCGGGACCCTCACCTCCAGCGAGTGCGCCATCGACGCGCGATCGACCTTGGCGAGGATGTCGTCCGAGAGCCAGGTCTCAAGGTCGATCGCACGGATGCGGAAGAGCGGGTCCTTCAGACCACGCCGTTCGTCGATCGCCCGGAACCGTTCGATCGGGCGGTACGAGCCGGCCGCGGCCAGCAGGTCCGGGTCGACCAGGCGCTCGACCTCCTCGGGGAGGATGCGCGACACCGAACGGTAGTACGCGTCGATCGGCTCCCGGGCCAGGTTCTGGATCATCGTCTTCGCGCGCAACGGCCGCGGCAGTCGATCTCCCTTCGGCCACGCGTCGCCGAGCGGCCCCAGCAAGGCTCGGCGCAGCACGGAAGGGACGAAGGCTCGGACGCGGTTCTCGAGCACGTCGAAGCGGTAACGGCGGTAGCCGCCAAACAGCTCGTCGCCGCCGTCCCCCGACAGCGCGACGGTCACCCGGCGCTTGGTCGCCTGGCAGAGCAGCCACGTCGGCACGTCGGATGGATCTGCGTGCGGCTCGTCGTACGTCGTGGTGACGCCGTCGAGGATCGCAGGGTCCGCGCGCACCTCCTCCATCATCGGCTCGATTCCGAGGTGGGCCGCGACCTCCGCCGCGACACCGCGCTCGTCGAACCGGGCGTCCGCGAACCCGACGGTCACCGCGTTCACCGAGGTCCCGACGAGATCGACCATCGCGGCCACCACCGCGGATGAATCGACTCCGCCGGAGAGGAAACAGCCGAGCGGTACCTCGGCCATCAGCCGGATCCGCACCGCCTCCGCGAGCAACCCGCGGATCCGTTCGGCCGCGGCATGGAACTCGATCTCGCGCGCTTCGAACGGCGCCTGCCAGTACCGCGTGACTTCCATCCGGCCGGCCTCGATCACCGCAACGTGGCCGGGTTGGAGCTTCTCGACGTCCTGGAGGATGCAGCCGGGCGCCACGACGTACCCGAGCGTCGCGAAGTCGAGCACGGCGCTCGCCGCGAGCCGCACCGGAAACGACGGGAGCGCGAAGAACGACTTCAGCTCGGACGCGAAGTGGATCGTGCGACCGACGCGCGCGACGTGGAGGGGTTTGATGCCGAGCCGGTCGCGCGCGAGCACGACGCGCCGCGCGCGGCCGTCGTGGATCGCGAACGCGAACATCCCACGCAGGCGCTCGCAGATCCCGCGCGGCCCCCACTCCTCGTAGCCGTGAAGGATCGTCTCGGTGTCCGAGCGCGTCCTGAACCGGTGCCCCTTCGCCACGAGCTGCTCGCGCAGGTCGGCGTGGTTGTAGATCTCGCCGTTGAAGACGATCGCGACGTCGCCGTCCTCGTTGTAGATCGGCTGGTCCCCACCGGCGACGTCGATGATCGCGAGCCGTCGGAACGCGAACCCGACCGGCCCGCGCTGGTGGATCCCCTCCGCGTCCGGACCGCGATGAACGATCGCGTTCGCCATCCGCACGAGGTCATCGCGCGAGACGGACGCGTCCTCATCCAGGTGGATGATCCCTGCGATCCCGCACATCAGCCCGCCTGCGAGTCCTTTCCGCGATAGAGGCGCACGATCTCCCGATCCGGAATGGGCGAATCACGGAGTCGACCGAAGAACAACGTACCGCCGGCGAAGTCGAGGGCGCCCGCCTTTCGACGGAAGTAGAGATCGGTGTACTTCAACGGGAGGGTGAACAGCAGGCCGAGGAATCGGAGTCCCTTCCGCACCGTCACGCGGTCGGTGAGGCTGAGCAGGAAGTACTGGATCGCCCACGCCATCGAGGCGCCGGGGCCGAGCGCCATGCCGCTCTCGAGGTCGTCGAACCAGCGGAACAAGCGGCGGTGTCCCAGGTGCGAGAAGCGCGTGAAGTCATAGGCGCCCATGTGGACCGGCTGCATGAACGGCGTCGCCGCGTAGACGTAGCCGCCGGGGCGCAAGACGCGTCGAATCTCGTCCGCGCAGCGCGGCGGATCGACGACGTGTTCCATGATGGCGACGGCGACCACCATGTCGAACGAGGCATCTTCGAACGGGAGGTCGTGGGCGTCGCAGAGCACGCGGGTCAGCGGGCCGAACGCCACGTCGGTGTAGACGTACTCGACGGTGTCGATCGCGTCGAACCGCAGGCTGCCGCACCCGAGGATGAGCACCCTCAGCCGAGGTTCACGCTCCGCCGCCCGCGCGACCGCCTGGTTCGACGACAAGTATTCGAGGCCGACCGAGTGGTAGACGAGGAACGACCCGAGCCGGCGGTAGAGTCGCCGGACCAGGCTCGGTCGGGCCTGCCCCGCCGGGGCACCGGCCACGTCGCCCGCGCGGCCCGCCTCGCGATACGAGTCGCCCTCGTACGCCGTCCGCCCGCCCTCGTAGTCGCCGACCGCGAACACGCTGTTCTCGTCGTGGATGAGGACGGGCACGTCGCGCACGACGGGAAACGTCCGGCCGCACGTCGCGGCGGGACACCCCAGGGTAGCGTCGCGGACCTCGAGCGGACCCGACTTGCACCGCGGACAGACGAGCCGCATCGGTCAGCGCGAGCCTCCGGCGAGGAACGGATCCGACGCACGCACGACGAGCCGAGCCGGTCCCCGATTCGCGACCGTAGCACTGCGCGCCATCGCCCGGACGGCGACGGGGTACAACGCGACCGCGATCCCGATAAGCGAGTACATCATGTCGAAGTGACCACGGTTCAAGAACATCGCGCCCATGAGGTAGCCGTAGAGGGAGACCTCGATCATCATCGCGTAGTGGCGTACCCACGCCGGGCCGTCGCGCGTGCGGTTCATCCGTTGAAGCCGCCGCATCAGGAGGATCGTCGAGACGACGGCGCTCAAGAAGAACAAGAACGCGAAGCTGCCGGTCTCGGCCCAGATCTGGAGGTACGAGTTGTGCGCCACGCGCACGATCGACTTGTCCGACTCGGGGTCGTACTTGCGGTACTGGTACGTGAAGTTCCGGAAGCCGACTCCAAGGACCGGGTGCGCCTTGATCATCTCGAGAGCGACGCCCCACGCCTTCAGCCGCCCGATCGCGGAGGCGTCCTCCTTCGACGCCGTCTTGATCGAAGCGAGGCGCTCCTTGAACCGATCGGGCAGGAAGATCAGGAACAGCACGCCACCCGCGAACGCGACGGGGATGGCGTACTGCTTGTAGCGCGACTTCATCACGATCGCGAAGTAGACGACGGACATGGACAAGAAACCGCCGCGTGAGCCGGTCAGCACGATCGTGATCGTCGTCAGCAGCACCGCCGCCTTCAGGAAGCGCCGAAACCGCTTGTTCTCCTCCGCGAACGAGAGGTAGTAGAGGAGCGGCAGATTCATGACCATCGCGAGCGCGAAGTCGTTGTTGTCCTCGAGCATGCCTCCGGGTCCGCGGAGGATGCGCGCATCGTGCGTCACCATCCCCCACAGTCCGCCCTTGACCCCGTAGAACCCGAACGACAGCGCGATCACGAGGATCATCGCGCGGATCCGGACCTTCGAGTCGAGCTGACCGGTGGTGAAGATCGCCACGATGATGACCTTGGCGAACTCGACGTACTTGGTCGTCGTCCCGTCGTTGTGCACCGGCGCGAACGCGTACGAGATCGTGACCATCAACGCGAGCAGGACGACGTAGAGGTTGCGCCGGTCCTTGCGGAAGAACGCGCGATGGTCGAAGAGGAACCACCCGACGAACATGATGAGGCCGACGATCGCCGAGAAGCGGAAGCTCTTCGCCGGGCCCCAGCAGAGGTCGGGAGCGCGCAGGTACGCGAGCCACGTGAACAGCAAGAGTCCGTAGAAGGGCCGGAAGAACGCGAACGGCAGGGCTCCGAAGACGATGGCGAAGACGACGATGTCACGCATCGTGCGTCTCCTCCTCCGGCCCTCGCGGCCGGCCGCCGGCCAGGGCCGCGTCGATCTCGTCGGCCAGGCGCGTGGTCAGGTGCTGGTAGCCGAGGTTCTTGAGCGCGTCCGCGGTCGATGTCCCGACGAACTCCCCGTTCGCGAAGCGGCGAATGCCGCGCACGATGTCCTCGGGATCGTCGGGCGCGGCGAGGACGTGAGGCACGCCGCTCCGGACGAGGATCGCCGCGATCGCCCCGTCCCGCTGGGCGAGCGCCAGCACCGGGCGACGGGCCGCGGCGTACTCGTACAGCTTGGACGGCACCTGTACCTCGGGTTCTTCTCCGGCCGGCCCGAGCAGCAGGAGCCCGTCGGCCGCGGTGCACCGCCGGAACGCCTCCGCGTGCTCGACGGCGACTCCGACCCGGACGCGGTCCGCCACGCCGAGCTCCTCGGCGAGGGCGACGAGGCGGCGGTTCTCGAGCCCGTGTCCGATCTGCTCGATGCACAGCTTATCGTAGAGCGACCGGTCGCGCCGAGCGAGCAGCGCCAAGGCGGCCAGCAACCCTCGAGGGAACCGGCGGCCGTAGATCCCGCCGACGTGAAGCAGCGTCAGCCGGCCGTTCGCGTGGTACGGCGGCACGTCGCGGGCGAGCAGCTCCGGATCGATCCCGTTCGTGATCGTGCTGAACTTGTCGAGCTCCGGGAAGTGGGCTCGGTAGCGCGCCTCGGCCTGCTCGGTGTTCAGGATGACGCGCGACGCCCGCCGCACGACCTTCTCCTCGAGTGCCTCATCGGCCCGCCGGAGGCTCGGATACGGGTTCTCGTGGAACGGGTTCATCGTCCAGGGGTCGCGCAGATCGACGATCCACGGCAGCGCGAGGACGTTCGACGCTAGGAGACCGACGAGGTGCGCCGAGTACGGCGGAGCCGTCGAGTAGATGACGCGGGCGTCGATGCGACGGGCGAGCACCACCGCCGCGGCGACCGCGCCCGGAACCCAGGTCGCGTAGCGGTCCGGCAGCGTGACGCACCGGCTCACGTAATCGAGCGCAGCCGCGAGCCGGCCGCGCGGCACGCTCGAGATCTCGCCCGGCCCGGGCATGACGCCGCTCGGAGCGGTGCCGTTCCGCATGGGCGGCACCGCTCCCCCGCGCAGCCTCTGCAGGACTCGGAATGGATCGACGTGGCCGGCTCGGACGACGGTGACGGACGTGGGAACCCGCGCGAGGAGCCCCTCGTCCGTCGCCATGCCGGCGTGGCTCGCCGCCGTCACGACCCCGATTCGATAACCGCGTTGCGCCAGGATCCGACTGAAGTTCAATGATCTATGCGTCCCGGCCGCGGAGAGCGGCGGGTAGTGGAACGCGATCATGAGGACGTTCGTCGGCGTGGGACTCAACGGCGTGGCAGGTCTCCGACGTCTTGGGCCGGGAACTCGGGTTCGTATTGTCGCATCGGCGGCAGTCGATTCCAGGCTCTCCTCCGCCGTCACCTCGACGGCCGAACCCGAGACCGGCTCTCCACCTCCTGTTTCGGCTCACCCCGGGACGCGGCTTGACGCGGCTTCCAGGAGGCGGCGCTCCAGCTCCGCGAGACGGATTTCCCAGCGAAAGCGACTCTCGACGAAGCGGCGGCCGCTCGCTCCGAGTCGAACGCGTTCGTCCTCGCGCTCGAGCAAGCGCGTGACTTCCGTGGCGAAGTCGGCCGGCGTGTCGGCCACGAGGACCCCGTCAGCGTCACCGATCCCGCCGAGCGCGGCGGGGGTCGCCACCACGGGCCGCCCGCACGCGAGGGCCTCGAGCACCTTGTTCTGGATCCCGCGCGCGACGCGCAGCGGAGCGATCGCGACCCGCGCCGCCCGCAGATAGGGACGGACGTCGTCCACCCTCCCCGTGACCGTGACCCCGGGGAGCCTGGACAATCGTGCGACGGCCGGCGCCGGATTGGAACCGACCACGAAGAACGTCGCTTCCGGCCGGCCCGGGCGGATCCGCGGCCAGACTTCGTCCGCAAACCAGACCACCGCGTCCGCGTTCGCACGGTAGTCCATCGCCCCGGTGAAGATCACGTCGATCGGCGCGTGGTCGGTCGGGCCGGGCGAGAAGTACTGGACGTCGGTGCCGTTCGGGACGGTGACCGCGTTCCTCGGCGAGCAGAACCGCCGGAGCTCCGCCTCCTCGCGCTCCGAGCAGACGACGGTCACCTCGGCGGCCTCGGCGAGGCGCGCCTCGAGCGCTCGGATCGCCTCGCCCTCGCGGCGGAAGAGCCAGCGCTTCGGAGACGGACCGAGCTGACCCGCGTACGCGAGCCACTTGGCCGAGTCGACGTCGACGAAATCCAGCGCGCGCGGCCCGGACCACCGGTCGAGGTAGGGCGCCATGTTCGACGAGAAGACGACGGCGAGGTCGTAGGCCTCGGTCGCGAGCGCGTGCTGCAATGCGCGCTCGAGCCCGGCATGGCGGAAGTAGCGGACCGAGAGCGCGTCGCCGGTGAGGACGCCGAGGAGCGACCTCGCGCGCGACCACGTCGGATGGATCGGCTGCGCATGAACGCGGCGCACCATCCGCGCGAGCGCGGGCACGTGGGCCATGTCGGCCGGATCGTCGACCAACGTGAACAGGTCGACCTCGTGCCGAGTCGCGAGGTACTCGACCTGATGGTACGAGCGGATCTTGTCTCCCTTGTCCGGGGGAAACGGGATCCGGTGGCAGAGGTAGACCAGCTTCACTGGAAGGTCGTGCGGAGATCCTCGATCGTCTGCTGGACCCTCGACGGGAGCATCTCGGGGTGCGCGGTCAGGATGTAGACGAGGACGCCGAGCGTGCCGATGATCAGCACGCTTCCGGCCATGCGCGTGATCCCCAACATCTTCTCGCGGCGGAGCTCGCCGCCGGTCGCGATCCGCCCGATGGCTCCGAGCACCGGCATCCGCAGGCTCTGCTGGACCTCGTCCACGCCGTCGAAGGTCGAGCGCGTCAGCTCCTGGAGGAGCGCCATGGCGAGGGCGAGGGCGATGCCGAACAGCGCGCCGATCAGCACGAAGACCGGCTTCGGGAACCCGACCGGCTGGTTCGGAACGACCGGATCCTCGAGGATCTCGAACGCGTGGGCCGCGCGCAGCTCCTCCTCCGCGTCCGCGAACAGACGCGTGTCGCGGTTCTGCATCTGGAAGACCCTGTCCCGGAGCGGCGCGATGTCGATCAAGGCGGCGTTCAGATTCTCTTCCGCGACTCTGTAGCGGTTGGTCAGCTTCTCGAGCTGGCTGCGCAGCGTCGGCTGATTCACCATCTTCAGCTCGGCCTCGTCGATCTGCCGGTCGAGTTCGTTGATCCTCTCCTGGAGGCTCGCGACCTTCGGGATCTCGAGGTTGAGCTTCTTGTCGAGCTCGAGCCAGGTCTCGTTGACGACCTCGACCTCCTTGTCGACCGCGAACTGCTTGCCTTCCATCGTGGCGAAAAGCTGTTCGGCGATCTGGACCTTCTCCCGCTGCTTCTGGACGAAGGGGTGCGTCTCCCTCTTGGTCTCGAGCAGATCCTCGAGACGACTGCGCTCGCGCTGGAGGGCTTCCTTGGCCGACTCGTACTGGGGATTCGGTTCCTTGACCTCCGTCTTGAACCGCGACGGCGTCTGGTCGAGCCGCTCCTGGAGACCGCGGATGCTGATCTCGACCTCGGTGAGCGCTTCCTGCGCGATGCTCCGCCGGCTGCGAAGGGTGGACAGGAACTCGGCGTCCCCTTTGAAGTCGTCGTCGAGCTGCAGCTCGTGCTCGCGCAAGTAGTTCTCGCGGTTGCCGGACGATTCCTCGTACTCCTGGCGCCGCGTCTGCACGATCGCTTCCGCCTGCTTCAGCTTGGTTCCCCAGTAGAGCTTGCTCTCCTCGTCGCGTCGGTTGATCCAACTACGACGCGCCTCGAGGACGAAGTCGTGCGCCTTGCGCGGCTCGAACCAACGGAACGCGAGCGTGACGAGCAACTCGCCGGCCGCGTCCGTGTCGATCTCGACGTCGAAGTACTTCGGGTCGCGGACCTTCTCGACCAGTTGGGCCAGCCTCGCGGGGTCGTTGCGGGCCTCGGCGAACTCGACCCACTCGACCCGCTGCAGCACGTCCAGGATCCACCGGAAGGACCGCAGCTCGGACATGAGCGTCTGCTCCTTCTGGGCGAGCGGCTTGTCCTGGATCGCCTTGATCATCTTCGAGTCGTCGATGAGCTGGTGGTCGCGCAGAAGCAGCAGCGTCTTCGACTCGTAGAGGTCGGGAACGACGGTCGCGATCATGCCGCCGAGGATCATTCCGACCGCGGCGAACATCACGATGCGGTAGCGGTTCTCCCGCGCCGCCCGGAGCAGGCGGCGGAGCTGCTCTCCGGCCGATGCCTCGTTGAGGTTGAATTCCTGATCATGCGATTCGGCCACGGGTCAGCCCTCTGAGTCTTTGGTCATCCATCGCCGGCCGGCGGAATCACGCCCGGTTTCTGCGTCTCGGAGAGCGAGTTCACGGTGTTGACGTTCCCCGTCCCCTGGTTGTAGCCGACGCCGCGGTTGCCGACGAAGAAGTTCTCGTCGTCCTCGAACGACTGCCAAATGGTGTCGATGTTCCGCACCGAGATCAGGAGCTGGGAGACCGGGGTGATCGGCGTGATCAGGAGCCGCACGAAGTTCCGGACCATTCCGAATATGTTCGGCCGGATGACGATGATGTCGTCCTCGCGGATCAGGATGTTGTCCGACGAGTCGCCGTGATCCAGCATCTTCGCGAGGTCGACGGGGATGATCAGCGGATGGTACGGGTCGGCACGGATCACCTCGATGTCGCCGATGTCGGCCGTTACCGGGACCCCGCTGAACATGACCGCGTCCCAGACCGTCGTGTCTTCGCGCAGCGGCAGGCGACCCTCGCGCAGCGACTCGCCGCGCAGGTAGAACCGCTTCGAGGTGATCGACTCGAACGAAACGACGACCCTCGGGTCGTTGAAGTACTCGGAGAGCTGTTGGTTGATCGCCTGCGCGATCTCCTGCTTCGTGAAGCCGGCGACGAACACCTCGCCGACCAACGGAAGGTCGACCACGCCGTCTTGAGCGACGGTGAAGACGCCGACGACGTCCGGGTTCGCCTGGTCCGTGATCGAGAACGAATCGCCGACCCCGATCGTGAGGAGCTCGTTCGCGTCACCGACGTACTTGCGGCCGAACCCGCGCTGGTTCAGCGCCTGCTGGACCCGCCCGTCGTCGTAGTTGCGGCACGCCGGGAGGATCGCGAGGGCGAGGAGCACGACGCTCCCCCTTCGACGGCGCGTCGTCGCCGACGATCTCGTTTTGCGCTCGGACTCCGTGACCACGTCGCGGATACCTCCTCGATTCGACCGCCCCAAAGGACGAACGGACCACACGACCGTTTCTCTTTCGGACGGTCGTGGGGCAGCCTTGATGAGTTCCGCTGGAATCATAACGGATGAGGGGACCTCCCGCTGGAGCCGTGTTCGGCCGGAGCTCGACTCCATTTCATGGACAGGCCGGTCGGGAGAGATCGTCAGACCTCGCGGTTCGCGTACATCGTCTCGTAGTACGAGCGATAGTCGCCGCCCCGGACGCGCTCCCACCAGTCGCGGTGGTCGAGGTACCACTGGATCGTCTCCTGGATCCCCGCCGCGAACGTCCGTGACGGGGTCCAACCGAGTTCGGCCTTGATCTTCGAGGCGTCGATCGCGTAGCGGCGGTCGTGCCCTGGGCGGTCCTTCACGTAGGTGATCAGGCTGTCCGGCCGGTCGAGGGCCGCCAGGATCAGTCGGATCACCTCGATATTCTCCATCTCGCTGTTGCCGCCGACGTTGTAGACCTCGCCCGGACGCCCCTTCTCGAGGACGGCGAGGATCGCCGAGCAGTGGTCGTCGACATGCAGCCAGTCGCGCACGTTCCGGCCGTCGCCGTAGACCGGCAGGGGCTTCCCCTCCAATGCGTTGGAGATCATCAACGGGATCAGCTTCTCGGGAAACTGGAACGGCCCGTAGTTGTTCGAGCACCGCGTGATCAGCGCGGGGAAGTCGAACGTGTGGAAGAACGCGTGGACGAGGTGGTCGGCGCCCGCCTTGCTCGCCGAATACGGCGAGTTCGGCTGGATCTGGTGCTGCTCGGTGAACGCCCCGCTCGGGCCGAGCGAACCGTAGACCTCGTCCGTCGAGACTTGAAGGTAGCGCTCGACGTCGTGCGCCTTGGCGCGATCGAGCAGGACCTGGGTCCCCATCACGTTCGCGCGGACGAACGCGCCGGGGTCGAGGATCGAGCGGTCGACGTGCGACTCGGCCGCGAAGTTGACGACGCACGCGACGTCGAACTCCTCGAACAGCGCCTCGATCGCCGTCACGTCGGCGATGTCCGCCTTGCGGAAGGAGTACCGCTCATCGTCCTCGACGTCGGTCAGGTTCTCGAGGTTGCCCGCGTACGTCAGAAGGTCGACGTTCAGGACCTCGTAGTCGGTTCGGTTCTTGAGGACGTGGCGCACGTAGTTCGAGCCGATGAACCCGGCGCCTCCCGTCACGAGCATCGTCTTCATTCCTGGTGTTCCTCCTTCGCCTTCAGGTACGCCGCGACCGCGTCTCGCCACGTCGGCATCGGGTCGCCGACCGTCTGCTCGAAGGCGTAGTTGCGCAGAACCGAGTACAGGGGTCGCGGCGCGGGCCGGTCGAGCTCCGAGCTTGGCATGGGATCGAGCGACTTCGGCGTCACGCCGGCCAGCCGCAGGATGGCCTCGGTGAACTCGAACCAGGAGCAGGACCCTCGGGACGAGCAGTGATACGTGCCGAAGCCCGGATCCCGCTCGACGAGGAGCAGGATCGAGCGCGCGAGGTCACGGGCCCACGTGGGACATCCGACCTGGTCGTCGACGACCCGCAGCGGTCGTCCCTCGCGGGCCGCGCCGACGATCGTGTCGACGAAGTTCTTGCCGCGGAAGCCGAACACCCATTGGGTCCTCACGATGTAGAACCGTCCGCCGGCCAGCTCGCGCACGAATCGCTCGCCAGCGAGCTTGGAGCGCCCGTAGACCGACTTCGGCCCGGTCGGGTCGAACTCGAGATACGGCACCGCCCCATCGCCCGCGAACACGTAGTCCGTCGAGACGTAGACGATCGGGACGCCGAGCGCGGCCGCGGTCTGGGCCATGTTCCGAGTGCCGAGGGCGTTCACGCGGTACGCGAGGTCCGGGTCGGTCTCGCAGCCGTCGACGTTCGTCAACGCCCCGCCATGCAAGATGAACGCCGGTCTCGTCCGCGTCGCGACGTCGCGCACCGCGGCGAGGTCCGTGACGTCCATCTCGCCGACGTCGGTCGCGACGACGTCGTAACGATCCGCCGCCTGCCGGCACAGCTCGCTGCCGAGCATGCCGTTCGCGCCGGTAACGAGCAGCGTCCGTCGCGACGTCACGTTCACGCGCCCAGCTTGTTCGCGCCGCCCTGACGCACGAGCTCGGACGCCTTGAACAGCGACTCGAACGTGCCGGCGTCCGTCCACCACCCGTCGAGGACGTCGTACGTCATGTCGCCGCGCTCGATGTACGCGTTGTTCACGTCCGTGATCTCGAGCTCGCCGCGCGCCGACGGTTTCAGGTCGCGCGCGAAGTCGAAGACATCGGCGTCGTACATATAGATGCCGATCACCGCGAGGTTCGACTCCGGCTCCTTCGGCTTCTCGACGATCTTGACCACGCGCGTGCCGGCCAGGGTGGCGACCCCGAACCTCATCGGATCGTGGACTTCCTTCAGCAGGATCTTCGCTCCCGTCGCCTGCTCCTCGAACGCCCGGACCGCGTTCGCGATGTTCTTCTCGATGATGTTGTCACCGAGCACCACGGCGATCTTCTCGCCGGCCGCGAAGTGCTCGGCGAGCTTCAACGCGTCCGCGATGCCCCCCTCGCCCGTCTGGTACGTGTAGTTGACGTGCTTCAACCCGAACTCCTGGCCGTTGCCGAGCAGGCGCAGGAAGTCGCCGGCGTTGTTGCCCCCGGTGACGACCAGGATGTCCTCGATCCCCGCGTTCACCAACGTCTGGATCGGGTAGTAGATCATCGGCTTGTCGTAGATCGGCAACAGGTGCTTGTTCGTGATCTCGGTCAGGGGACGCATGCGCGTCCCGAGACCGCCCGCGAGGATGACGCCTTTCACTCTGAGCTCTCCTTCAAGTAGTCGTCGACCGTCCGTCGCACGCCCTCGACGAGGGAGACCGACGGCTCGAATCCCAGCTCGGACCTTGCCGAGCTGAGATCGGCCAGTGAATGTCTTACGTCGCCCGCCCGCGCGGGTGCGTGCCGAGGCTCGATCGAACGCCCGGCGCCGCCGATCGCCGCGCGGATCGTACGGAACAGCTCGTTGATCGACACCCGCGCGCCACCCGCCACGTTGAACACCGCGCCGGGCTTGACGTCGACGGTGGCGGCGCGGAGGTTCGCCTCGACCACGTCGTGCACGAACACGAAGTCGCGGGTCTGTTCCCCGTCGCCGTAGATCATCGGGGGCTCTTTGGCGAGCAGCGCCCTGATGAACAGGGAGATGACGCCGGAATACGGCGACGAAGGGTCCTGCCGCGGGCCGTACACATTGAAGTATCTGAGGACCACGGTGTGAAGCCCGTAGCAGCCTGCGAAAACGCGGCAGTAGGACTCCGACGCCAGTTTCTGGGCCGCGTAGGGGGACAACGGGTCCGCGCGCATCTCCTCGTGCTTGGGGAGCGCCTCGCTGTCTCCGTACGCCGATGAGGACCCCGCGAACACGAACCGGCGCACGCCCGCCTTCCGTGCCGATTCGAGGGCGAGCAGGGTCCCCTCGAGGTTGACCCGGTGCGACTCCGCCGGATCCTCGACGGAGCGCTGGACGGACGGGATCGCGGCCTCATGGAACACGACGTCGACCCCCGCCATCGCCGCATCGACGTCGGCACGGCGGCTCACGTCCCCTTCGATGAGCTCGATCCGCTCCCGGACCGGAGCGAGGTTCTCGAGGCGCCCCGACGACAGGTCGTCGAGCACGCGGACCCGAAACCCGCGCGCCAGCAGTCCCTCGGCGAGGTGCGATCCGATGAACCCGGCGCCGCCGGTGACGAGCGCCACGCGGCTCATGCGTCACCCCGGGCGGCCGAGACGTTCGCCCTCGCCGCGCGGACCTCGAGGTCGACCGCGATGCGCGCGCCCGCGCTTCCGTCCCAGAGCGGTGGTGTACCGATCGATTCGCGATCGAGGGCGAGCATCCGTCTCGCCCCGTCCACGATGCGGTCGGCGTCGTTGCCGACGAGGACGTTGCCGTTCATCTGGAGCGTGATCGGTCGCTCGGTGTTGTCGCGAAGCGTGACGCAGGGGACCTTGAGAACCGTGGCCTCCTCCTGGACGCCGCCGGAGTCGGTCAAGATGAGCGACGCGGCGTCCATCAGCGCCAAGAAGTCCAGGTAGCCCTGCGGTTCGATCAGTCGCACGCCGGGGAGGTTCTGGATGCGGGACTCGAGGCCGAACGCGCTCGCGCGGCCGAGGGTCCGCGGGTGGGCCGGCCAGAGGATCGGAAGGTCGCCCGCCACCCGCGCGAGCGCGTCGAGCACGCGGGTGAGCGGCTCGCGGGCGTCGACGTTGCTCGGGCGGTGCAGCGTGCAGACCGCGTAGCCTCGTTCCTCGACCCCGAGCCGTTCGAGCAGGCCGGGACGGGCGGACGCGGCGCGGGCTCGGTGGTGCAGCAGCGTGTCGATCATCGTGTTCCCGACGAGGACGATGCTCGACTCGTTCGTGCCCTCGCGACGGAGGTTCTCGACGCCGGAGGCCTCGGTCACGTAGAGGACGTCCGCCAGCCGATCGGTCAGGATGCGGTTCAGCTCCTCGGGCATGGTCCGATCGAACGAGCGGAGACCGGCCTCGACGTGCGCGAGCGGGAGCTCCGCCTTGGCCGCCACGATCGAGCACGCGAGCGTCGAGTTCACGTCCCCGACCACCACGACGGCGGCGGGGCGGCCGCCGAGCTGGCCGAGGTAGCTCTCGAAGCGCGTCATCACCTGGGCCGTCTGCTGCGCGTGGGTTCCGGAACCGACGTCGAGGTTGACGTCGGGCTCGGGCAGACCGAGGTCACGGAAGAAGAGCGCCGACATGCGCTCGTCGTAGTGCTGGCCCGTATGGACGAGAAGCGGCCTCAGGGCGCCGCGCGCGCGCAGCGCCTCCAGCACCGGTCCCGCCTTCATGAAGTTCGGGCGCGCCCCCACCACGACGAGCACGCAACGCTCGACCTCCGTCACGCGCCGCCTCCGTCCGAGTTCATCTCGCGGTACCACGCGACGAAGCGGTCGAGCCCGGTGCGGATGTCGATCTTCGGCTCATACCCGAGCTCCCGGTTCGCCTTGCCGACGTCCGCGTACGTGATCGGAACGTCGCCTGGCTGGTCGGGCTTCCGATCGTACACGGCGGGTCGCCCCACCCGCTCCTCGAGCAACCGGACGAGGTCCTTCAGGGCCACGGTGTTCGAGCCGCCGAGGTTGTAGATCTCGAACCCGCGCGAACGATCGATCGCCTTCACGATGCCGTCGACGATGTCGGTGACGAACGTGTAGTCGCGCCGCGACGAGCCGTCGCCGAAGAACGGGATCGGCTGGCCGTTGAAGATCCGGCGGGTGAACGCGTGGATCGCCATCTCCGGACGCTGACGCGGGCCATAGACCGTGAAGAACCGGAGGCACGCGACGTCGAGGTCGAAGAGGTGGTGGTGGCTGTGGCAGAGGACCTCGCCGGCACGCTTCGTCGCCGCGTACGGGGAGACGGGCCGGTCGGCGACCTGGTCCTCGCGGAAGGGGACTTCCTTGGTACCGCCGTAGACCGACGAGGACGAACCGAAGATGAACCGCTTCACGCCGTGCGCGCGCATCGCCTCGAGGAGGTTCATCGTGCCGGTCAGGTTGATGTCGGTGTAGAGCAGCGGATCCTGGATCGACGGCCGAACCCCGGCCATCGCCGCCAGGTGCACGACGGCCTCGACCTCGTTCTCTGCGAACACCTTCTCGAGCGCGTCGCGATCACGAATGTCGCCCTCGACGAACGTGAAGTCGTTGCTCCCGCGGAGCGGCTCGAGGTTGCGACGCTTGATCGCCGGGTCGTAGAACGGCTGGAAGTTATCGAAACCGATCACCGGCCGTCCGAGCCCGACCAACTCATCGGACAGGCTCGAGCCGATGAAACCCGCGGCACCGGTGACCAGGATCGCCATCTCTACTCGTCCTCTTCCTCGAAGCCCGGTTCAGATCGTCACCACGTCGCCGAGATGCCGGCAGGACGCGGTCGCGTTGCGGGCGTCGACGACGACGGTGACCGACTCCACGATGCGCACGTAGTCGACGCTCGAGTGATCGGTCACGATGACCGCGCAGTCGAGGCCCTCGAGCCGCGCGTCGGTCAACTCGACCGAGTGGACGTCCTCCTCTCCGATCCGGATCGCCGGGATGTGCGGGTCGTGATAGCAGACGTCCGCGTCCTGCTTCTTCAGGGCCCGGATCACGTCGATGGCGGGCGACTCACGCACGTCGTCGACGTCCGGCTTGTACGCCACCCCGAGGATCATGACGCGCGAGCCGTTCACGGGCTTCTTGTGCCGATTCAACGCCGCGACCACCTTGCCGACGAGGTGGTGCGGCATGAACCGATTGATCTCCTCCGCGAGGTCGATGAACCTCGCCTTGTAGTCGAGCGAGCGCATCTTCCACGACAGGTAGATCGGATCGACCGGCAGGCAGTGGCCGCCGATCCCCGGACCGGGGAAGAACGGCAAGAAGCCGAAGGGCTTGCTCGAAGCCGCCTTGATGACCTCGAAGATCGAGATGCCGAGGCGGTCGCACATGAGCGCCGCCTCGTTCGCCAGCGCGATGTTGACCGAGCGGAACGTGTTCTCGATGAGCTTGGTCATCTCCGCCGCGCGCGGGCTCGAGACGGGAATCACGGTCTGGATGGCGGCGCCGTAGACGGCACAGGCCGCCTCGAGGCAAGCCGCGGTCACGCCTCCGATCACGCGCGGCGTGTTGTGCACCATGTAATCGCGGCGCCCCGGGTCGATGCGTTCGGGCGAGAACGCGAGGAAGTAGTCCGAACCGACCGAGAGCCCGGTCTGATCGAGCACCGGGAGCAGCATCTCCTCGGTCGTACCGGGGTACGTGGTGCTCTCGAGGACGACGAGCTGCCCGGGTCGGAGCGTCCGCTTCAGGCACTCGCCGACGGCGACGAGAGCGGCCAGGTCGGGCTCGCGCGACTTCGACAGCGGCGTCGGGACGCAGATCGAGATCGCGTCGACGT
This sequence comes from uncultured Phycisphaeraceae bacterium, assembly GCA_964649825.1. Classification (GTDB taxonomy): domain Bacteria; phylum Planctomycetota; class B15-G4; order B15-G4; family JADJEK01; genus CAZYQW01. The sequence goes on from CAZYQW010000069.1 coordinate 123,602, forward strand.
CGGAAAGAACCGAGAGGTTCGACGTCGCCTCGAAGCGGCGCGCGGCGACCTGCTCGGCAAGGAGCTCGGACGGAACGTCGTCGATGTACGATTCGACGCGCCCGAGGCGCTCGATCTTGGTGTCGTCGACGTCGACGCCGATGACTCGGAAGCCGGAGCGAGCGAACTGGACCGCGAGCGGCAGTCCGACGTAGCCGAGACCCACGACGGCGACCTTGAGCTCTCGGCTCGCGACGCGCCGTTCGATCTCGGAGAGGCGATCGTTTCTGGGCTCGGACATCACTCCACCGTCACGCTCTTGGCGAGGTTGCGCGGCTTGTCGATGTCGCAGCCCCGCAGGTCGGCGATGTAGTACGCGAGCCGCTGCAGCGGCAGCACGTTGATCAAGGGAGAGAGTTCCTCTTCGACGGTGGGGACGGGGAGAACGCATTCGGCGAGGCGGCGGACCTGGGCGTCGCCGGCGGCGGCCACCGCGATCAGCCGACCTCCGCGCGCGCTCACTTCCTGCATGTTCGACAGGACCTTGTCGTAGACGCGGCCTGGGGTCGCGACGACCACGACCGGCATGCTCGAGTCGATCAGCGCGATCGGACCGTGCTTCATCTCGCCGGCGGGATAGCCCTCGGCATGCACGTACGAGATCTCCTTCAGCTTCAGCGCGCCCTCGAGGGCGATCGGATAATTGAGCCCTCGGCCCAGGAAGAGAAAATCCGTCGCGGCCCGGAAGCGCTCGGCCGCCGCGAGGATCGGCTCGACCGACGCGAGGCACTCCTCCATCCGCAGCGGACACCGGCGCAGCGCGGCGACCGCGGCCGCCTCGGCCTGGGCGTCCATTCTCCCCCGCAGGACGGCGAGCCGCAGGCTCAGGATCTCGAGCGCGAGGAGCTGGGTCGTGAACGCCTTGGTCGACGCGACGCCGATCTCGGGGCCCGCGTCGGTCAGGATGACCGCGTCCGACTCGCGCGTGAGCGACGACCCCTTCACGTTCACGATCGACACGAGGAGCGCACCCTCGTCGCGCGCGTCGCGTACCGCGGCGAGCGTATCGAGCGTTTCGCCCGACTGCGAGATCGCGACCACGAGGTGGCGATCGGCGAGGATCGGATCGCGGTAGCGGAACTCGGAGGCGTAGTCGACGTCGACCGGGATTCCGGCGCGCGACTCGATCAGGAACTTGCCGACGAGGCCGGCGTGCCACGACGTGCCGCACGCAACGATGCTGATCCGGTCGACCAGCTTCAGGTCCTCCTCGAGCGGAGCGATCGCGGCGAGGGAGACCCGCGAGTCGTGCTCGTCGAGGTAGCGCTTCATCGTCCGCGCGACCACGATCGGCTGCTCCTCGATCTCCTTCTCCATGAAGTGGCGGTAGCCGTTCTTCGCCGTCGCCTCGGCGTCCCAGTCGACGCGCTCCGCCGTCCACGCGCGCTCGTTCCCGTCGACGCCGACGATCCGCACGCCGTCGGGGGTGATCTCCACCACCTCGCCGTTGTCGAGGAAGACGACGTCCCGCGTCACCTCGAGCAGCGCGGACACGTCGGACGCGAGGTAGTTCTCGTTCCGGCCGATCCCGACGACGAGCGGCGAGTCCTTGCGGCCGCCGATCAACACCCCCGGACGCCGTTGATCGAGCACCACGAACGCGTACGTCCCGTGGATCTCGCGCACCGAGCGGCAGACGGCCTCGAGGAGGTCGTCCGCTTCCTTCAGGTGTTCCTCGATGAGATGCGGGAGGACCTCCGAGTCCGTCTCCGACTCGAACGAGTGTCCCTTGCCGACGAGGCGCTCACGCAGCACGTCGTGGTTCTCGATGATCCCGTTGTGGATCAACGCGAGGTTGCCGGTGCCGTCGCGGTGCGGGTGCGCGTTCCGCTCGGTCGGTGCGCCGTGCGTCGCCCAGCGCGTGTGCCCGATCCCCGTCTCGCCGTGGATCGCCTGCTCGGCCACCGCGCGAGCGAGCGCGTCGATCCGTCCCTCGCGCCGCACCACCTTGAGCCCCGACCCGTTCATCACGGCGACCCCCGCCGAGTCGTAGCCGCGGTACTCGAGATGCCGGAGTCCGCGCACGATCAACTCCGCGACGTCGCGTCGAGCCGTACTACCGAAGATGCCACACATGGTCTTGGCCCACTGACGACCGCCGTGCGGTCGTCAGCCTTTCCGTGCGCCCTCGGCGCGCACCTTCTCCTGGAAAAACGACAGCGTCCTCTTCAAGCCTTCCTCGAGCGTCACGACCGGCTCCCAGCCCAGGATCTTGCGCGCCCGCGTGATGTCCGGCTGACGGATCTTGGGATCGTCGACCGGGAGCGCCTTATAGGTGATCGAGCTCGTCGAGCCGGTCAGCTCGACGACGCGCTTGGCGAACTCCAGGATCGTGATCTCGTACGGGTTGCCGATGTTGACGGGCTGCCCGTACTCCGAACGGGACAGGCGGACGATCCCATCGATAAGGTCGGACACGTAGCAGAACGACCTGGTCTGCGAGCCGTCGCCGAAGACGGTGATCGGCTCGCCGAGAAGCGCCTGCTGCATGAAGGCGGGGAGGGCGCGGCCGTCGTTCAGCCGCATCCGCGGTCCATAAGTGTTGAAGATGCGGACGATCCGCGTCCGCACGCCGTGGAAGCGCTGGTACGCCATCGTCATCGCTTCCGCGAACCGCTTCGCCTCGTCGTAGACGCCGCGCGGCCCGACCGGGTTCACGTTGCCCCAGTATTCCTCGTTCTGCGGGTGGACGAGCGGATCGCCGTAGCACTCCGACGTCGACGCCAGGAGGAACGTCGCGTTCTTCGCCTTCGCCAGCCCGAGCGCCTTGTGCGTCCCGAGCGATCCGACCTTCAGGGTCTGGATCGGATACTCGAGGTAGTCGATGGGACTCGCCGGCGACGCGAAGTGGAAGATGAAGTCGATCGGTCCGTCGACGTGGATGTATTCGGTCACGTCGTACTTGATGAACCGAAACGCCTCGTTGGGGAACAGGTGTTCGATGTTCGCGAGGTCGCCCGTGATGAGGTTGTCCATCACGATCACCTCGTAACCGTCCGCGAGGAGACGATCGCAGAGGTGCGAACCGAGGAAACCCGCTCCGCCCGTGACCAAGGCTCGTGGCACGACTTCGCTCCTTTCAGCGCCGCGTCAACGCCGCGGCCGCCAGATCTTCGCCGTTCGACCGGATTCGACCCGGATCTTCGCGCCGCCGACGTGGGCGACGCCTTCACCCTCGAGCACGAGGACGTCGCCCCGATCGACGAGCCGCACGCCGTCGTCGAGTCGGATCCGATATCCGTTCCAGAAGTCATCCGGTCCGTCGACCCGCGATGGCACCGTGATCGTCACCTCGACGACGCGGCCCGGCGTCAGCGTCAGCTTGCCCTGCGGCAGCGCCGCCGCTTCCACCGTGACCGGGCCGGGCCCGGCGTTCTTCACGATGTAGCGACGATCGAACTCGTCCCGCGTGATCCGCAGCCACGTCCCGTTGCCGCGGATCGTCGTCTCGCCGGGGAGGAGGATTCGCGTCTCGAGCCCTTTCAAGTCGATCACCGCCCGGCGGACCGAGAGGAACCGCAGCGTCCGCTGCGATTCGTCGGTGGCCTCCACGGTCATGTGGGCCGCGCCGAACAGACGGACCTCGGATTGATCGTCGAGGAAGAACACCTCGCCGATCCCGGCCGGACCTTGTCGCACGCCGTCGCCGACGCGAACGAGCCGCGACTTGTCCCAGTGGAACAGCGTCGACTCGGCTCGCGCTTCGCCGTCGAGGTAGGCGACGGGATCGCCGAGTCGCGTCAGACGCGCCACCGGTTGGCCCAGGCCTCCTTGCGGGCCAGCGGCCATGAGGACGACGCCGAGTGCGTGCAGCACGCCGATCATGGAACGGGAATCTCCGAAAGCCCTAGGTCCATCTCCGAGACGGGAAAAGGGGGCTCGACGAGCCCCCTAGTATCGTCCGCAAAGGGTCGAATGCTGCAAGACTAAGGTTCGTTTCCGGCGACCTCCATGCAAAGATTAGGTGCAACCGGGCCGCCGCGGCGCCGGCGTCGCGCCGACCGCGGTAACGTCCTTCCTTGCAGGCGGGTAGGACATCGACCGCATCAACAGCATTCTCCGGGACGACACGGATTCGCATCCGCGGCGCGGGACTCACGGTAGTCTTCGCCCTTGGTCTCGCGCGGATGGCGGTTCCGCCCCCCGGGGGCGCAGGAGAACGGTCCCGCTTCGGCGAGGGGCACTTCGGCGTGCGGGGGCACCGCGATGATCTGGGTCGCGTACGGCTGCGACGTGAGGATCCGGAACGTCTTGTCGCAGACCGCCACGCGCTCGCCGCGCGTCAGCCGGTGGCCGTCGTCGTCCAGCACTTCGCGCCACGGCCCGCGATAGATCACGGCCTGCCGACGCTCGAGGCATGGCCCCTCCTTGCCCTTGCGAGCGGTCACCGTGACGGAGCGGAACTCGTAGCCGTCGACGACTCGCCACGGAGACTCGGAACGCTGCGCGATCTCGACGCCGTAGAAGCCGACCCGCTCGAACGCACGAAGGAACTCCGGCTCGACCAGCGCGCCCGAGAGGCATCCGCTCCAGAGCACCGGGTCGTTCTTCATCGCGGGCGCGAGCTCCTCGTCGACGACGATGTCGCTGATGGCGATCCGACCGCCGCGCTTCAGCACGCGGAAGATCTCGGTGAAGAGCGCGTGCTTGTCGGAGTCGCGCACCAGGTTCAAGACGCAGTTCGACACCACGAGGTCGACGCTGTCGTCCGGGATGAGCGGTGCGTCGCGGCGCATCCGCCGCATCTCCTCCTCGAGCCGCGCCAGCTCCGCGATCGTCCCCACCGGCTGCTTCGTCAGGAACGCCTCGACGCGGTCGACGTCGAGCGCGAGGTCCTGAATGCGCGCCTTCTTGAACTCCACGACCTGATAGCCGAGCTTCTCGGCCACGCCGTCGACGTGGCGCCGCGCGACGGCGAGCATGTCGTCGTTCATGTCGACGCCGATCACGCGACCGTGCGGGCCGACCTTCTTCGCCGCCACGAAACAGACACGTCCCGCGCCGCTGCCGAGATCGAGGACGACGTCGCCCTCACGCACGTGCGAAGTGGGATCGCCGCAGCCGTAGTCCTTCTCGATCACCTCGCGCGGGAGGAACTCGAACGCGGCGGGATCGGCGGGAACGGGGCAGCAAAGGGCCTCCTCCCGCGCCTTCGCGCCCTCGGAGTATCGCGCGCGCACCGCGGACTCGACGTCGAGGGACTGATCTTCGGTCGGCACCATCGTCGGGGTTCTCCTCGCTCCTCGCCACCGAGCGGATCGCTCGGACTCGCCGCGTCGAGAGTCGGACACGCCTAGGAGATCTCGCCTTCGACCGGATACACCGGCCCATGGAACGACTCGCGCGTCACCACGTCCGGCGGCGCCGGCAGTCGTTTCGGCTCGGGGGCTCCGTCGACCTTCACGATCCCAGCGAGGTCGAGGTCGAAGTCGACGCGGTCCTTCGGGTCCAGGATCACGAGTTCCGCGAACCGCTTCTTCAGCACGAGCCGCAGGTGCTCGGCCGCCGTCCCCGCGTTCCGTACGTCGCGAACGAGGTACCGCACGTGGACGCGAAGGCGGTTTCTCCCGACGCGCAGCACGGAGAGCTTCGCCCGTGCGATCTCGGGCACTTGGGCCGCGGTGGCGCGGAGCGCGCGCTGGATCGCGGAGATCGCGACGCGGGAGCGACCGCCCGGAGTGTGCGACGTGATGAACGCTCGCGCCGGCGTCCGCCGCAGCGAATCGATGGAGAATTGGACCACGTTCAGGTTCAGAACCACGAGCAGCGAGACCGCGACGAGCGCGAAGACCGGTTCCCGCAGGACGATCCCGACGCCGGACGCGAGCACGTGGCTCTCGTCGCGCACGAGATCGACCACGATCGCCCCGGCCAGGCCGAGCACGATCACCCGGTTCACGAGGTTGGTGAGGAACGCGAGGAGCCGCCAGGTTGCTTCCATGATGCAACGAGCGTAAACGCGGTTCTTCCCGGCCGGATGCGAAATTCGGCCCGGCGCTCGATCCGGATCAGCCGAGCAAGCTCTCGAGGAACGACGTATCGACGGCGCCGTCCTCGAACCGAGGATGGCGTAGGATCCGCCGCGCGAGCGGGATGGTCGTCTTGATGCCTTCGATCACGAACTCGTCGAGCGCGCGCCGGGTCGTCTCGAGCGCCTCTTTTCGGGTTCGACCGTGGACGATCAGCTTCCCGATCAGCGAGTCGTAGTACGACGGCACCTGGTAGCCGGCATAGGCGTGCGAGTCGAGCCGCACGTTCGGGCCGCCCGGCGCGTAGAACGCGCGGATCGTGCCCGGGCTCGGTCGAAAGTCGTCGTCGGGGTCCTCGGCGTTGATGCGGCACTCGATCGCGTGGCCGGTGATACGGATGTCTTCCTGCTTCACCGACAGCGGTTCACCCGCCGCGATGCGGATCTGCTCCTTGACGATGTCGATGCCGGTCACGAGCTCGGTGACCGGGTGCTCGACCTGCACGCGGGCGTTGACTTCCATGAAGTAGTAGTTCCCGTCGCGGTCGAGGAGGAACTCGACCGTCCCGGCGTTCTTGTACGAAGCCGCGGCCACGATGCGTTTCGCGGCCTCGCCCATCTCCCGCCGCAGCGACTCGTCCAGGGCGGGTGACGGGGCTTCCTCGACGACCTTCTGGTGGCGGCGCTGCAGCGAGCAGTCACGTTCTCCGAGGTGGACGATGTTGCCCTGGCCGTCGGCGAGGATCTGCACCTCCACGTGGCGCGGCCGCTCGATCAGCTTCTCGAGGTAGACCGACGAGTCGCCGAACGCTGCATCGGCCTCCGCGCGGGCCGAGAGGAAGCCGTTCACGAGCGACACGTCGTTGTGCGCGACGCGCATGCCCTTCCCACCGCCCCCGGCCGACGCCTTCACGAGCACCGGATACTTGATGCGGTGGGCTTCCTTCAGCGCCTCGGCCTCGGTCGCGACGAGCGACTCGGACCCGGGGATGACCGGAACGCCGGCCGCTCGTGCCGTCGCCTTCGCCTTCGACTTGTTGCCGAGCAGGTCGATCGTCTCCGGCGACGGGCCGATGAAGGCGATCCCGCAGGATTCGCAGACTTCGGCGAAGTGCGAGTTCTCGGAGAGGAAGCCGTACCCGGGATGGATCGCCTCGACGTCGCCGATCTCGGCCGCGCTGATGATGCGTGGGATATCGAGGTACGAGGCGTTGGATCGTCCCGGCCCGATGCAGATCGTCTCGTCCGCGAACCGAAGGTAGATGGCGTTCGCGTCAGCCTCCGAGTAGACCGCGACCGTCTCGACCCCCAGCTCGCGGCACGCGCGGATGATGCGGAGGGCGATCTCGCCTCGGTTCGCGATCAGTATCCGTTTGAACAACCTCGGCCCCGCGGCGCGCGTTGCCATCAGGCCTTGCGGATCAGGAACAGCGGTTGGCCGAACTCGACCGCTTCGCCGTTCTCGACGAGGATGTCGACGACCTCGCCCTTCGACTCGGACTTGATCTCGTTCATGACCTTCATCGCCTCGATGATGCAGAGCACCGAGTCGCGTTCGACTTTGTCGCCGGTGTTCACGTAGGGCGGAGACTCCGGGCTGGCCGCACGATAGAACGTCCCCACCATCGGCGAGGTGAACTCGATCGTCCGGTCGTCCTTCGCCGAGCCCGCCGGAGACGCAGCGCCACCGGCCGAGAGCCCGTCCGCCGCCGGTCCGGCCGCGTTCGGCGCCGCCAGGTAGCCCATCGGCACCGCCTCGCTCGATCGCCGGCTGAGCCGGACCATCCGATCGGGTCCGCTCACGACCTCGATCTCGACGAGGTCGTTCTCCGACATGAGCGCGCTCAGCCGCTCGATCATGTCGAGATCGACTCCGTCCGTCTTCGACGTCGTGGAGCTCTTGATCGCCGCGGCACGACGCGCGGACGGCTTCTTCGTCGCCGCCTTGGCGGCTTTCGCGACTTTCTTCTTCTTCACACCCGCTCCACGTATTCGTACGTCCGGGTATCGATGCGAATCCGGTTGCCTTGCTCGACGAAGACCGGGACGTTCACCGTGGCGCCCGTCTCGACCTTCGCCGGCTTCGGACCCGTCGTCGCCGTCGATCCCTTCAGGTACGGCTCGGTCTCGACGACTTCGAGCTCGACGAAGTCGGGCAACACGATCGAGATGATCTCCTCACCCACCTTCTTGAACAGACACTTCGTGTTCTCCTTCAGGAGCGGCAGGAGCGGCTCCACCCACGCTCTCTCGACCGGGATCTGATCGAAGGTGTCCGGGTCCATGAACATGAAGTGATCGCCATCCCGATAGAGGTACTCGAGATCGTTCTTCTCGACCGTCACCTGCTCGACCGTCGCCTTGGAGTCGAAGGTGTGCTCGAGCACCTTGCCGGACCGGATGTTCTTCATTCGCGTCCGCACGAACGCCGACCCCTTCCCAGGCTTCACGAACTGGAACTCGACGATGTCGTACATGTTCCCTTCGTGCTCGATGGTGATGCCATTCTTGAACGCATTGGTGGAGATGCGAACCACGAAATCCTCCTTGGGGGATTCGACAGGGTGGATTCGACAGGTCCACCCCGTCGCACAACCGTGCCGCGCCGCTCGGATCACCAAGAAAAGTGCGGCATTCTCGGGCCGCCGATGAGGCGTGTCAAGCGTGGGTTCCGCGTGCTCCGCGGCGGGAGGGTGGTGGCGTCCACTCGCTGGAGCCGACGGCGTTTCGCCGCATCACGGCGCGGGTCGTTCGGCAGACCCGAGGTGGTCCTGACAGTCACGCACCGCGCCGGCCAGGATCTCGAGGCCGTGTCGCAGGGCCGGCAGCACCGCGCGCAGGCATTCCTCCGCGCCCTTCGGACTGCCGGGAAGGTTGACGATCCAGGTGGCGCCCCGGATTCCGGCGAGCGCGCGCGAAAGGTCGGCGGTCGGAACCTTCTCGCGCGACGCGGCTCGCATGGCCTCGCCCAGCCCCGGCACCTCTCGGTCGATCACGTCGCGCGTCGCGTCGGGCGTGACGTCCCGCGGCGCGACGCCCGTCCCACCGGAGGTGAGGACGAGCGGCGCGCGACGGCACGCGGCGATCAGCGCCGCCGCGATCCGCTCGCGTTCATCGGGCACGATCGTCGGCGGAAGCGACGGTTCCATCCCGGCCTCGATGAGCACGGCCGCGAGGCGCGGCGCCGTGCGATCCTCGCGCACTCCGCTCGCACCGCGATCGCTCACGATAACGATCTCCGCCTTCGGCCGGGTCACGGGTCCTCCTGACTTGCCTTGCCGCGGGGGCGCGTCGCCCGTTGGTAGCGTCCCGACGCGCCACCCTCCTTCTCCAGAAGCTCGATCGACGAGATCGAGATCCCGCGCTCGACCGCCTTCAGCATGTCGTAGATCGTCAACGCCGCGGTCGACACCGCGACGAGCGCCTCCATCTCGACGCCGGTCCGGTCGGCGGCGCTCGCCTCGGCGGTGATCTCGATCCGGTCACGGCCGCGCGGCGTGAAGTCCAGACGGATCGCCGCGAGCGGGATCGGATGGCACAGGGGGATCAGCTCGGACGTCCGCTTGGCGGCCTGGATCCCCGCGATCCGCGCGACCTCGAACACCGCCCCCTTCTCCACTTCGCCGTCGAGGACCCGGCGCAGCGTGGCCGGCTTGAGATGGACGAAGCCGTGGGCTACTGCTCTGCGATGCGTCACGGACTTCCCGGACACGTCGACCATGCGCGCCGCGCCCCTCTCATCGAGGTGCGTCAACCGGTTCGCCATGGGACCGCGCCGGGTTGGTTTTCGTTGACTCACGGCGGGATCGTACCGGCGCGCGCCGCCACGACGATCCCATTTTGGCCAGCGGGCCGCGGGTCGCCCTCGTATCATCGCGTGATCCGAAACCGCGATCCTCAAGGCGTCCGCGACAACCGTCGATGCAATGAAGCGAGTCCAAATTGGTTGCGACGGTCTTCCGCGCCGGAAGAACGGTCGCCAGGAGATGACTCCACCATGACACAGTGCTCGTCGTCCCGTTCCCGACTGCCTGGCCTCGCGGCGCTCGGCGGTCTTCTTCTCCTGATCGGTCTCGTTCTCGTCCCGACCGCCCGTGCGGAGGATGACGATCTCGGGGATCAGGTCCAGCGAGCGGTCGAGCAGATGCGCTCCGGTGCGGTGACCGACGTCTACAACGCGGCCGATGCCCTGTACGACATCGGCGAACCGGCCGTCCCGCTGCTCCTGGCGGTCGTCGAGAAGGAAAAGGACCCGTGGGTGCTCGTCGGATGCCTCCGCACGCTCGTCGACTTGGAGGCCGCGGGGCGCGTGGCCGACCGGCTTCTCGCGCTGGCGGACGTCGATCAGGAACCGCGGGTTCGGATCGCGGCCTACGACATCATCGCCTCGCTGCCGCGCAGCCGAAAGCTCGAGACGACCCTCGCCGACACGCTCGACCGCACCTACGACCCGTACGTCAAGGCGGCGCTGGCCAAGTGCCTCTTCCACGTCGGCAGCTCGAGCCATCGCGCCCGCAGCCGCGACGAGCTGACCTCGCTCCTCCGCTCGGAGAATCGCGAGTACCGCATCATCGGATCGCTCGCGTTGGCCGAGATCGGGGCGTTCGAGGTGGCGCGACCCGTGCTCTACGAGATCGAGGACGACCCGACGACCGAAGGCCGCCTCGCGCGCTCCTATCTGCAGATCGAGAAGATCAATCGCTACTGGGAGAGCCGTGAGACGCGGCGGCTGCGCGCCGAGAAGGAGACCGAGCCCACCGCCGACGAGGACGATCAGTTCGACCTCCTGCGGGAGATCATGGACTTGGTCGTTCGCGAGCACATCTACGGCGAGCGCTACGAGGGCCCGGACGGACGGGAAGAGCTGTTGACCGCGGCGGCGAAGGGGATGCTCGCGTGGCTCGACCGGCACTCGACGTACTTCAGTCCGGAGGAGTACCAGAAGTGGCTGCTCGACTTGAACCGTCACTACGCCGGCATCGGCGCGTACGTGCAGACGATCGGCGGCTTCTTCACCATCACGCGGCCGATCTACTCGGGTCCCGCGTTCAAGGCCGGCTTGCGCTCCGACGATCAGATCCTGAAAGTCGACGGTTGGGAGACCTACAACCAGCCCCAGCAGGACGTGATCGACCGCCTGAAGGCGGAGCCCGGCACGAAGGTGGTGGTCGAGGTGATGCGCGCCGGCTGGAAGGAACCGAAGACGTTCGACATCGTCCGCGCCGTCATCAGCATCCCATCCGTGCGGTGGGAGCTGTTCCCGGGCGGAGTCGGCTACGTCGAGGTCGAGACGTTCGGCGACGAGACCGCGGGCGAGCTGCGCGGAGCCTTGAATGACCTGACCGCCCAGGGCGCGCAGGGGTTTATCCTCGACCTCCGCTACAACCCGGGCGGCTACCTGCGCCAGGCAATCGAGATGGTCGGCGAGTTCATCGGACCGGACCAGCAGGTCGTCTACACCGAAGGACGCAAGCCGGCCGAGGACCGCAGCGAGTACCTCACCGACCGCAACGCTCGCGGTCGCCCGGAGCCCGTCTTCGTGCTGATCAACCATCGCAGCGCGTCGGCGTCGGAGATCGTGTCGGGAGCCCTGCGCTATCACAAGCGTGCGAAGCTGATTGGAGTCCGCACGTTCGGGAAGGGGTCGGTCCAGAACCCGTTCCAGCTCCGCACGCGCCAGGGTGAACCGTTCGCGGACCGCAACAACAACGGCATCTGGGACCCCGACGAACGCTACAACGACCTGAACAAGAACGGGAAGTTCGACTACGGCGCGATGTTCAAGCTCACGACCCAGCGCTACTACCTCCCCAACGGCGAGTCGATCCACACCGACATCGACGCCGAAGGTCGCGTGGCGAAGGAGGGCGGGATCGAGCCCGACATCGAGATCGAGTTCGAAGGGACCGAACCGTGGAAGCAGGAGGAGCTCTCCGATCTCATCGAGCGTGACGTGTTCGACAAGTACCTGGACGAGCACTTCGAGGCGAACAAGAAGCTGTTCGTTCAGCTCGCCGAGGGCGACGACTTCGATGAGGCCAGGTATCCGGAGTTCGACGGATTCTACACGTCGCTCGAGACGCACCTCGACCGCAACGAGATCCGGCGGTGGTTGCGCCTGTTCCTCCGCAACCGCGTCTCCGACGAGCGCGGCAAGCCGTTCCCGGGCAACCAGTTCCTCGGCGACTACGAGGAGGACAATCAGCTTCAGCGCGCGATCGTGGAGCTGTTGAAGGTGCTTGGCAAGAGCCCGGAGTCGTTCCCGGCGTACGCGCACTTCGCGGACATCGGCGATGACGCCAAGAACAAGGAAGAGGTCCGGAACGACCGCTGATCCGCCTCGTCCCGCGAAGACGGCCCGCGCGCCGCGGAGAGATCCGGGCGGGCGGGCCGTTCGCGTTCACGGCTCGTCGAGTGGATCACCGCCGCATCCGTGGCACTCGCCGAATGCGCCACCGTGCCGCCGACCCTGCGGGTCAGAACGCGAGCTCGGCCTCGATCCCCGCCATGGCCTGCTCGTCGAACGCCTTGGCGAACGAGAATCCATGGGCGAACTGCGCGCGGTCATCGGACTCTTGCTTGTTCAGCAGTCCCTGCGCGACCAGATTGAAGACGACCTCCCCCAGGTCCTCCGTGGAGTAGATCCCCAACGTCTCGAGGACGACGCGGGCGAGAGGACCGTACTGGCTCAGCGCGTAGATCCGGATCCCGTCCAGGAGTTCCGGGACCGACAGATGGCGTTCGACGCCTCGGCGTAGGTGCTTGCCGAAGCGGAGCATCGTGTAGTCGAGCGCCTCGAACACGAAATGGTACGCGCTCACCGCGTACCGCGGATCGTCCCGAGTCAACTCGCGAAGCTTCACGTCGATCGCCGAATGGCCGCCCATGTCACCCTCCGGGCCGTGCTGCTGGATTCCCCAGCACTCTCGTCTCGTATCGGCAGGTGACTCGCGGCACTCAAGCGAGAACCGGTGAACTGCCCACGGCGGCCCGACGCCTCAGCCCGAACGATTCAGTGCGCCAAGACGGGCGGAGACGCCCTTGGCGGAAAGGACCTGTGGATGAAAGATCCACCCAGATAATTGTCGGTTCGATCTGGTAGCCACCCGGGCGGCGGATGGAGGTAACGCCAGCCGTCGAAGCCCCGG
>CAZYQW010000070.1:0-7456 GCA_964649825.1 uncultured Phycisphaeraceae bacterium
ACCGTTGAGCGAGCGCAGCGAAGCGATCGAGCGCAGAGGACGGCCCCCGTATTCCGGGGGGCCGTCCTCGGAGCGTGTCCCGAGACGCGGATCCCGCGCCGTGGGCGTGCTCCGCGCCCCGCGGACGCAGTACCCAACGCCCCCCGCGCAGGGCCAGCGAAGCCCCCCCTCATCTCTCCACGACCGTCACCTCGAACGACAGACGTTCTTCGCCGCGCGTCACCACCGCCGTCACCGTCTGGCCCGGTTCGAGGCGTTTCAGCGCGTCGGAGAACGCCGCGAGCCCGTCGATTCCGATCTCATCGATCCGCACGAGCACGTCCCCACCCTGGATTCCCGCCCGCGCGGCCGGCGAGTCCGGCACCACCGACGTGATCTTCACGCCGCTTCCCTCGAACGCGAAGTCGGGGACCGTGCCGAACGAGACGCGCCGGCCCTCGCGCTGACCTGGACCGGTCGCCGCGGCGGGGGCGGCTCCGTCGATCGTGACGGTCAGCGGCTCCTCGCGCTCGGTCAAGTAGGTCAGGGCCTCCTTCACGAACGTGCACACGCGGACGAGTCCGCGTCCATCGACCTTGTCGGCCGTGTCGGTCGGGCGGTGGTAGTCGCCATGCGCGCGCGTGAAGACCTGCACCGCGGGGATCCCGCGCTCGATGAAGCTCATCTGATCGGAGCCCTCGGCCGATCCGGTGACGTTCGCGCATTCGACGCCGGTCACGTAGCCGCAGCCCATGAAGATGTGCGGCCACTCGCGCGACGTGCCAGTGCCGAGGATCGTCAGCTTCGCGTCGAGCAGGCGGCCCACCGTGTCGAGGTTGATCACGCCGCGGATCCCGTCGCGTGGGAGCGGTGTCGGGTGCGCGACGAAGTGCTTCGAGCCGAGTCGCCCCGCCTCCTCGCCCGAGAACGCGACGAAGACGAGGTTGCGCGACGCGGCGCCGGCCGAAGCGAAGCTGCTCGCGAGCTCGATCATCACCGCCACGCCGCTGGCGTTGTCGTCCGCGCCGGGATGCACCGTCCCCTCGTCGCCGGCCCGCGCGTCCGGCCAGCCGCGCCCGAGGTGATCGTAGTGCGCGCTCAGGATCACCGACTGCTCGCGCCAGTCCGCGCGCGAACCGGGCAGCACGCCGATCACGTTCCGCGTTCGTTCGGGAACTCCGTTCGGCCCCGACTCGATGGTGAACTCCTGGAACCAGCCGCCCGCGTCGCCGCCGGGTCGAAGCCCGGCTGCCTCGAACCGCTTCGCGATGTAGTCGGCCGACTCATCCAGGCCGCGCGAGCCGATGCCCCGTCCCTCGCGCTCCGGCGCGGCCAGCCAGATCACGTGGTCGAGCAGCTTCCTCTGCGAGAAGACCGGAGGCAGCGTCGCGAGCGGCGCTCGCGCGGATGCGCCCGTCGCGAGCGGCGGGATTCCGCCGTCACCCAAGCGCAGGTCGACGGAGAGCGGGGATCCCGCCGCGCCCCACTGGCCCTTGATCACGTTCGTCGGCTCGTCCCCTTCGAACGCGAGGTACGAGTACTTGCCGTAGTGCGGCAGCTTGCGGCCGATGCCCGCGAACGCGGCGTCCGGCCCAACGATCAACCAGCCGATCGCCTTCTCGATGTTGCGTGGGTGTCGTCCCATCACGACGATCGAGTGGCCGGCGAACGACGCTCGTTCCGGACCGAACGAGACGCCCGCGTCCGTCACGGAGAGACCCGCCGGACCGCCGTCGCGGAAGGTGGCCGCGAGGCGGTTCTCGCGGCCGAGGATCCAGACCGCGCGGTCGGCGGGAAGCTCGGTCAGCTCGGCGTCCGTCGTCACCTCGATCGCGTGGCTCTCGCTCCGCCACCCATCGACGAGATCGCGGAACCGCGTCGCTCGGTCGTCGTCGATCGCCGACGGCAGGACCGCCACGATGCGCTCCTCGCCGAAGAGCTGCCCGACCGACGGCGGCGTCTCGCGCGGGTCGAGGAGCCGAAACAGGTCGAACTCCGGGTCGACGTCGACTCCGACCGGCCGCGCCGCGGTCCGCACCGTGAATGCAGTGCTCGCGGCCGCGGACGACACGACCTCGATCTCCTCCCCGTCCGTCGTTCGCACGACGATCGGCACGTCGAGCGGGAACGGCTCGCCCTCCTGCGTCTGCTCGACCACGCCGCTCACGAGAAAGCCGCCGTCCTTCCCTTCGACGCTCGTGCCCTGGAGGGCGAGCGACGGCGCGCCGGCCCGCTCGATCCACGCGTCGAACATGGCGCCCAGCTCCCGTCCTGCGGCCGCCTCGAAGCAGGTCTGGATGTCGCGGAACGACGCGCGCCTGCCCTTGAAGCCGCGATAGAAGCGGGCGAGCCCCGCGCGGAACGCGTCGTCCCCGACGTCCCGGCGCAGCATGTGGAACAGCATCAGCGCCTTTCCGTACCCGACCGCCTCGGTCGCCGCGCTGTGCCGCGAGCGGAACTCAACGAGCGGAAAGTCCCGGCCCTCCTTCACGTAGTCGCGGTACTTCTGCAGCGCCCCGCGCCGATACTCGGCCCCCTTGCCGCGCTGCTCCTGGATGAGATGATCCGCGAGGTAGGCGGTCAGGCCCTCGCACCAGTTCCCGGACTCGTAGTCGACGAAGACGGAGTTCCCCCACCAGTTGTGCAGGATCTCGTGCGGGTAGGACGAGTGCAGGATGAACGGGAACCGAATGACGGTCGGGCCGAGGAGCGTGAACGACGGCATGCCGTAGCCGGTCTCCCAGAAGTTCTCGACGAGCGCGAACTTCCCGTACGGGTACGGGCCGATCAGCGCGCGGTACATCTCGATGTACTGGGCGGTCGCGGTCAGGTACTTCGCGGCGAGCGCGTCGTCCCGCGCGTGGAGGTAGACGAGGGCATCGACCGCGCCCGCCGCGTCGCGGTGGAGGACGAGCGGCCCGCCGACGAGGTAGATGTCGTCGGTCGGCCCGGCGGAGTCCCATCGCGCTCGACCGTCCTCGCCGCGCGAGGTTCCATCGCCCTGGCTGATCACGTGCCAGGCTTCGGGGACGGCGACGTCGAGCGCGAACTCGATGAGGTCGCCGTCGAACCGCGGATACCAGGAGGTCGACGCGGAGAGATAGACGCCCTCGGCGCCGACGAATCCCAACGTCTCGCGGAAGCCGCGGGTGTACTCCTCCTTCTCCTCCGAGAGCGGGAAGTCGATCACGCCGGAGTACGCGAGCTCGATGCGTCCATCGTCGGGGACGTCGACGACGTACCGGCGCAGCCCGCTCCCGGCCGGTGCATCGATCTCCTGAACCGACGGGTCGCTCGCCGAGATCGGAAGCGCGGCGCACAAGTCGAACTCGACCGGCGTCCCCGCCAAACGGTCCGCCACCACGACTCGGTCGATGACCTCGAGCCGATGGCGGGCAGGCTCGAGAAGGACGCTCATCTCGTGCCGGATCCGCTCTCCACCGAAGGCCGTGGTCCCGGAGAGAAGCGCGAGCAAAAGGGCGAATCGAGTCATGTCGGTCGTCTCGTCGTTCGACTTGGGGAGGACGTCGCCGTGATGTTGGCGGATTCTCGCCGGGATTGCGAGCGGTTCCGATCGGTCGGGCGAAACGCGGACGAGCCCGGCGCGCGGACGATCGTCAGGAATCGACGCGAGTGCCGCGCGGCGGCTCGTCAGGCGACGTAGGCGCCGAAGTCGACGTCGATCGCCATCGTCGTCCGGAGGGGCAGAGTGTCCCAGAGCTCGTGCTCGATCTCGTGGAGGTGCGGAGATCCGACGTAGTAGCGTGGCGACTGCTTCTGCGTGGAGACCGCGTTCAGGTGCCACGCGAAGTGGTCGA
Organism: uncultured Phycisphaeraceae bacterium; assembly: GCA_964649825.1. Classification (GTDB taxonomy): domain Bacteria; phylum Planctomycetota; class B15-G4; order B15-G4; family JADJEK01; genus CAZYQW01. Next base: position 3,798 of record CAZYQW010000070.1, read on the forward strand.
CGCCGATCTCGCGGGCGAGCGCGCGCGCCTCGTCCATCTCCTCGGGACTGTCGTTCCACTCGAACAGGAGGTAGCGCCAGATCAGCAGCGGCTTGTCCCGTCCCTGCTCGCGCTTCATCTCCGCGAGGCCGCGCATGCCGTCGAGGACGCGCTTCAGGTCGCCCTTGACCCGGTACTTCTCGTACGACTCCTGGCGAGCACCATCGACCGAGAAGACGATGCAGTCGATCCCGCTGTCGAGCACGTCCTGACGCAGCTTCTCGGTGTGGAAGAAGTGGCCGTTCGTGCTCGAGAGGACGAAGCAGTCGTCGTTCTTCTCCTTGCAGTAGCGCACCATCGCGCTCGCCTCGCGGTGCATGTAGTTCTCGCCGCCGACGTGGAACTCCATGTACCTCAAACCCGGCGAGAGCGAGTCGATCACCTTGCGGAACGTCGCCACGTCGAGGATCTGCTGATCGCGGCTGCTCATCATTCCGTCGCGGTTGCAGCCGGGGCAGGCGAGGTTGCAGCCGATGTGCGACTCGAGGAAGAGCGCCTTCGGCTTCGGCACGCCGACCGAGAGTCCCGCCGGCGGAGGCGGCCCATCGACGCGGTTCGGGCAGTTGCGGCAGATCGGCACCGCATCGATCGCACCGTTCGTGATCGCCTTGCGCAGCCCCGCGTATCGCGGGCCGTTCCAGATCTCGTCGAAGCTTTGCGTCTTGAAGCTGCCGAGCGGGTTCGTCTTCTCGGCGTCGATGCACGCGCAGACCGCGGTTCCGTCCGAGAGGACCGCGATCTGGTTCCAGGGACGGGTGCAATACGGACGCCCGCCTCGGGTGAAGACCCAGGTCGCGATTCCGCGCGGTCCGTTCTCGGTGTCGCTCAAGGGTCTCTCGAATCCGTCCGTGGTCGCGTTGACGAGTCATCTATAACTAGCACGGTTTCGAACGACCCGTTTTCGAGAAAACGATGCCAGCCATCGGGGCCAGGATCCCGATCGTCGTCGGGAGCTTCGGCGCCGACGCGATCTATCAGTTCGCGCACGGCGAGACGGTTCCTGAAGATCCCCTGATCGCGAAGCTCCCCCGCCTCGTCGACGCGGGAGTTTCCGCCGTCGAGGAGTACGTCGCATGGAACGTCGTCGAGCCGGCCGAGGGTCGGTTCGACTTCGCGCGCGCGGTCCGACACCGCGACGCGGCGCGACGCGCGGGGCTCTCCTACCTCCTCTATCCCTGGCTCCACGCCCTCCCGTCGTGGATGCAGGACGCGTCTCGTTTCACGCCCTTTCGGTGCCTGGAGCACCAGCGCGACACCGGCTACCCGTCCATCTTCGCGCCGCGTACCTTGGAGCTCTTCGACCGCTTCTTCGAGCGCGTGGCGGCGGAGCTCGGTTCCGCCATCGATCAGGTGACGTTGGCGCTTCCCTGCGACTACGGCGAGTACGGCTACCCGACGGGGATGGGAGCGTGGATCCAGCGGTTTCCGCCGTCCCTCGATCATCATCACGTGGGGTTCTGGTGCGGCGACGAGGACGCGCGCGCGGCGTTTCGAACGGCGATGCTGGCGCGTCACGGCGCGGCGAGCCGCATCAATGACGCGTGGGGCACGGCGTTCGCCTCCGACGCCGACGTCGCGCCGCCGGTGGACCTCGCCGCGCCGCGCCTGAGCGACGACGCGCGCCGCGACGTGCTCGAGTGGTACCGCCACGCGCTGGTGGGTTTCTTCGACCGGCTCGTGGACGTGGCCGAGGCGCGGTTTCCGAACGTCCCGCTCGCAGTGAAGTGCGGCTACGCCGGCGAAGCGGGGCCGTACGGACAGGACTACGTCGGGTTGGCGCGCGTCGCGAAACGACGCGACGTCGCGCTCTGGAACACGCACGGCACGCTGCCGGTGATCCACCAGAAACGGTTCAAGACGATCTGCCGCGTGATCGGGGTTCCGTACGGAACCGAGGGGATCACGGAGCGGACGCCGCGCGAGCTGCGCCGGCGCATCTTCGACGACGCGTCGGACGGCGCGACGTCGTTCTTCGAGTTCCACCAGACGTTCGACGTCTGCCGCGACGTCTTCGATCGGTACGCGCACCACCTGCGCGGCGAAGAAGCGCAGGTCGACGTGTCGCTGCTCTTCAACTCGACGCAACAGGTGCGGCACCCGGCCCAGTCGCTGCCGGCGCGCCTCTACGCCTTGGGCGAGCCGCTGCGCGACCTGCTCGACTTCGACGTCGTCGACGAGGACCTGCTCGAGCACGACGCCGCGCTCGCGACGCGCGGCGTGCTCGTCATTCCCGACGTAGGGCCGCTGCGCGAACGCAGCATCGACGCGATCGCGACGTTCGCCGAGCGCGGCGGTCTCGTCGTCCTTCCCGCCGGGGCGAGCGACGGCGCGGGCGACGGTCTCTCCCTCTCGGCGAGGCTCGGGGGCGCGAACCGCGGATACGCGCCATCCGCCGATCTCCTCGAGTTCCGCGGCGCGCCGCGATCTCACCAGCGCCTCCGGTTCGGTCACGAGGACGAGTGGTGGCTGGCCGGTCGCGACGAAGGACCGGAAGCCGCAGCGCACTTCTTTGGCGACGCCCAGAAAGACTCGTCGCGATGGATCGGCGGCGAGGCCGTGATTCGACTTCCGGTCGATCCGAACGTGCGGTGGACCCTCTCGCTGGAGCTCTTCGCCGACCCGCGCGCGCGGCCGGACGAGTGGACGCTCTCGACGAACGGGGAGAGCACGATCCTCGGCCGGCCGGGAGCGCGGACCGTCGACGTCGACCTCGATCCCGACCGTCTCGCGGGTCGCGAGGTCATCGAAGTGCGACTTCGGGGACCGACGTTCCGCCCGGCCGACGACGGAGCGAGCCCCGATCAGCGTCGCCTCGGCCTGGTGCTGCGGCGAGCCACGCTCCTGCGCGTCGGCGAGGACGAGACGATCCCGGCGCGACCGCGCCCGCACTGGATGCCCGTGCGAGCCGACCCCGACGTGCTCCGAGAGCGCTCGTTGGTCCGCCTCGGCCGGGGCGGACTCCTCCTCGTTCCACCTCACGACCTTCCGGCCCTTGCCGCCGTGACCTTCGCGGCGAGCGCGCACCGCTCCCGAATCCTCGCCGACGCCGTCGACTTCCCCCAGCCGGCCGGCGATCTGGACGGCGTGCGAGCCACGATCCTCCCCGCACGCATCCTGCTCCACAACCGCACCGCGCGACACGTGACGAAGCGGCTCCGCATCCCGGACGGAACGACCCGCGACGTGCCAGTGCCGGCTGGCGAGATCGTCGACCTCGGGTATCGCTAGGAGCGTGTCCGAATACTCGGATGTCGCGCGCAGATCCCCCGCTCCGAGCAGAACGAGAACGTGCCGGTGGTTTCAGCCGGGGATGGAACGCGGAGCGCGGAGTTCGGCCTCATGCCCCTTCGATCGATCGAGTCGTCTCCAGGTTCGGCGACAATCCGAATGTTCGGCGACAATCCGAATCCTCCCGACAGGCCTGCCGAGAGCCCGCGCGGCACGCACCGACGATTCATGAGAGCGCGCAGCGCCACCTTCTCTCTCTCTCTTTCTTCTCGACCCCTCGAGTCCGCGCACGCATCGTGGCGTCCAGGCGGGCGGAGCGGGTCGATCGGGCCGCGCCGAGCGAGTTCCGCAGCGAGCCGCCCACGCATCCCCCAACCAAAGCTCCCCACCGC
>CAZYQW010000071.1:0-97618 GCA_964649825.1 uncultured Phycisphaeraceae bacterium
TCGGTCGCAGCTCGCCGTGCCCGGAGAGGTGGACGACGTCGTACTGCCGCAGCTTCAGGCGGCGCTCGAGCTCCTCGAGCGAGCCCTCCTCGACCACGTCGATCCGCGCGCGCTGCTCTTCGATGAACGGTGCGAGCGAGGCGAGGATCGCCTCCTCCTCCAGCTCGTAGTCGAGCACCGGCTGCACGTTCGTCGGCGAATACGCCATATAGAGGATGCGCAGCCGGCCGTGATCGAGGTCGAGCGGCGTCACCGCCTGAAGCTCGCCGCTCGCCAAGCGCGTTGTTCGTGACGAGCATGTAGTTCACGCCGGGGGGGGGGTCTTGTTCTCAGCCTTGCACGCAACCACGCAGGCATCGCAGCCGACGCAACGCTTCGTATCGATCACCATGCCGTAGCGGTGCGTAGCTTGACTCGAGTGTTCCGCGCGCGAACAGCCGCCGAGCGCCGGCCCGCCGGCGTCGCACATCTTTTCGTCGAAAAAGGGCTCGAAACCCTCCACCATGAATCGTATATTGTCGATTAACGATCAGGAGCCCCCGCCCATGCCAACGAAGGCCAACGTCTTTCCACAGTCGCTCGTCACTCTCGCGGAGCTGACGAAGGCGCTCGGCCACCCGGCCCGCCTCGCCATCCTGCGCCTGCTCGCCGGTCGCTCGACGTGCGTCTGCGGCGAGATCGTCGACGAGCTCCCGCTCGCGCAGGCGACGGTCTCCCAACACCTCAAGGTCCTCAAGGCCGCCGGACTCATCCAGGGCGAAGTGGACGGGCTCCGTGTCTGCTACTGCCTCGACCGCGTGGCGCTCGCCGACTTCCGCGACGGCCTCGACGCCTTCGTCGACTCGCTCGCCTCGGATGAACCCACGACCTGCTGCTGACCATTCGCACCGGCCGAGGTCTCTCGTGACCTCCTTTCGTCTTCCATTCACCCCCGCACTGACGATGGACTCATGAATCCCGAAATCCTCCGCGCGACCATCCGCGACAAGTACGCCGCCATCGCCCGCGGCGAGACGCTTTCCTGCTGCGCTCCCACGGGCTCCGGCGAAACGACCGACATGATCGGCGACTCCTACGTAGGCGTCGAAGGCTACGTCGGCGACGCCGACCTCAAGCTCGGCTGCGGCCTGCCCGTCGAGCACGCCGGCCTCGAGCCGGGCCAGACGGTCCTCGACCTCGGCTCGGGCGCCGGACTCGACGCCTTCGTCGCCCGTCGCATCGTGGGCGAGGGGGGGCACGTGATCGGGGTCGACTTCACACCCGAGATGGTCGAGAAGGCACGCGCCAATGCGACGAAACTCGGCTACGACAACGTCCGCTTCGAGCGCGGCGACATCGAGGCGCTCCCCTTCGCGGACGCGTCCGTCGACGTGGTGATCTCGAACTGCGTCTTGAACCTCGTTCCCGACAAGGCGCGGGCGTTCGCCGAGATGGCGCGCGTGCTGCGGCCCGGCGGCCACTTCTGCATCTCCGACGTCGTCACGCGCGGCGCGCTCTCCGCGGCCGTCCGCGCCTCGGCTGAGCTCCACGCCGGCTGCATCGCCGGCGCGCTCGACGAGTCGGACTACCTGGACCAGCTCCGCTCCGCCGGCTTCGAAGCCGCCGAGATCATCCAGGCCCGTCCGATCGCACTCTCCGACGGGTTGCTCCCCGATGTCGAGGGCTCGCCCCTTTGGAGCGTCACCGTGCGTGGCCTCCGCCCCTCGTCCATCCCCTCTTCCGACTCCGCCCGCCCCACCGCCACCCTCAAGATCTATGAAGCCGCGATGTGCTGCTCCAATGGTCTCTGCGGCCCCGACCCGGACGCCACCCTCGTCCAGTTCGCGGCCGACTCGAGAGCGCTCGCGTCCGCAGGCGTGGACGTCCAACGCTTCAACCTCGGCCAGACCCCCGATGCCTTCGTCGCCAATCCGCTCGTCCACAGGGCACTCGAGGACGAGGGTCTGGGTGTCCTGCCTCTTCTGATCCTCGACGGGAAGATCGTCTGCAAGGGCCGCTACCCGACTCGCGACGAGCTGACCCGGCTCGCGGGCCTCGGCGAGGTCGGGAACGGCGGAGAGCCCGCTCCGGCGGCGGATGAGGGCGCTGCCGAAGACCCCTCGTCCATCTTCACGCCAGAGGTCGCCGAGCTGGTGGCGATCGGTGCGGCCATCGCGGCGAACTGCCAACCGTCTTTCCGATTCCACCACGACCGCGCGCGGGAGCTCAGCGTCTCACGGGGGGACATATTCCGAGCCGTGAAGGCTGCCCAGTCCGTCAAGGCTCCGGCGCGCGCCATGCTCGAGCTCGCCGCGATGTTTCTCGCCCCCGCCCCCGCCGCGTCCGGCGCCATGTGCTGCGGCGCGGGTGGATCCGGCTGCGGTTAGACCCCTCTCTTACGGAACGATCTCCGGCAATCTCGGATCCTGAGTCATGCTCCACGTCATCCAGCATCCATCACGGCACATCTTCTTCACCGGCAAGGGCGGGGTCGGCAAGACCTCCCTCGCCACGGCTACGGCCGTCGCGCTGGCGGACGCGGGGCGCCGCGTCCTGCTCGTCTCGACCGACCCCGCCTCCAACCTCGGCCAGGTCCTCGAGACGGAGGTGACCGACACGCCCCGGCTCGTTCCGGCCGTTCCCGGTCTCGCCACGCTCGACATCGACCCCGAGGCTGCCGCCCGGGCCTACCGCGAGCGCGTCGTCGGACCGGTACGCGGGAGCCTGCCCGCGGCGGCGGTGGCGCAGATGGAGGAGAGCCTCTCGGGCGCGTGCACCACCGAGATCGCCTCGTTCGACGCGTTCACGAAGCTGCTCACCGACCCCGCGTTGCTCGAAGACGTGGACCACGTCGTCTTCGACACGGCCCCGACGGGTCACACGCTGCGGCTGCTCCAGCTCCCCGCCGCCTGGAGCGACTTCATCGACACCAACCCCGACGGGGCGTCGTGCCTTGGCCCGGCCTCCGGGCTCCAGGCGCAGCGCGCGCAGTACGGCGCGGCGGTCGAAGCGCTCTCCGACGGCGCGCAGACAACGCTCGTCCTCGTGAGCCGGCCGGAGCGCTCGGCCCTCGCCGAGGCCGCCCGCTCCAGCGCCGAGCTCGCCGCACTCGGCGTGCGCAGTCAGCGGCTGGTCGTCAACGGCGTCTTCACGGCGAGCGATCCCGACGACGCGCTCGCAGCGGCGCTCGAGGCCCGCGGCCGCGCGGCCCTCGAGGCGCTGCCCGCGGCTCTACAGGACCTCCCGCTCGAGACGGTCCCGCTCCAGGCGCACAACTTGGTCGGCGTGGCCGCCCTGCGCGCGCTCGTCGGCGGCGCGCCGCTCTCGATGCCCGACGGCGCGGGCATCGACGCGCCCGACCTCCCGCCGCTCTCCGCCTTCGTGGACGCCCTGGAGGCCGACGGCAAGGGGCTCGTCATGGTGATGGGGAAGGGTGGCGTCGGCAAGACGACGATCGCGGCGTCCGTGGCCGTCGAGCTCGCCCGGCGCGGGCACGCCGTCCACCTCTCCACGACCGATCCCGCCGCCCACCTCACCCATGCCGTCGCGGCGAGCGTGGAGGGCCTCACGGTCGGGCGGATCGACCCGCGCGAGGAGACGCGCCGCTACACCGAGCAGGTGCTCGCCACCAAGGGCCGGAACCTCGACGCCGAAGGCAGGAAGCTCCTCGAGGAGGATCTGCGCAGCCCGTGCACCGAGGAGGTCGCCGTGTTCCACGCCTTCTCCAAGGTGATCGCCGAGGCCAGGCGCGGCTTCGTCGTGCTCGACACGGCGCCGACGGGCCACACGCTGCTCCTGCTCGACCAGACGGGGGCCTACCACCGCGAGGTGACCCGCCATGCGGCCCGGCTGCCGGGCCGCGTGACGACGCCGCTGATGCGGCTGCAGGACCCCGCCTACACCAAGATCCTCGTCGCCACGCTCCCCGAGACGACGCCGGTGCTGGAGGCCGCCGCGCTGCAGGCCGACCTGCGACGCGCGGGGATCGAGCCGTACGCGTGGGTGATCAACCAGAGCCTGGCGGCGGCCGAGCCGGGCGACCCGCTGCTCGCAGCCCGCGCCCGCGCCGAGGCCCCCCTGTTGGCCGCGGTGGTCGAGCGGCACGCCGCCCGCGCGTTCCTCGTTCCCATGGCGGCCTACGATCCCGTCGGTCCGCACGCACTCCACGCGCTCGCGCGCGGAAGATCGGTTCTCGAGCCCTCCCCCGCGGATGCATGAGCTTGTCAAGCGACGGCATCCCGCAAACCTGCGGCTCGCAGCGGCGACGGCGACGCTCGCGCGACGGTTCGTCCGGCGTCCTTGCGACGCTCCCGTCGCTCGGAGATTGACATGTCTTCGTCCCTGGTGCCCAGCGCCGGACCGGCCGCTCCGCAGGAACGCCCGATGCGCCGCCTCAGCCTCCTCGATCGGTTCCTCACGCTGTGGATCTTCCTGGCCATGGCCGCCGGCGTGGCGATCGGCACGCTGTTCGACGGCGTGCACGCCCTGCTCGACCGCTTCTCCGTGGGTTCGACCAACGTACCCATCGCGATCGGACTGATCCTGATGATGTACCCGCCGCTGGCGAAGGTCCGCTACGAGAAGCTCCACGAGGTCTTCCGCGACTGGAAGATCCTCGCCATCTCGCTGGTTCAGAACTGGATCGTCGGGCCCGTGCTCATGTTCGGGCTCGCGCTGGCGTTCCTCGCGGACCGGCCCGAGTACATGATCGGGCTGATCCTGGTGGGCTTGGCACGCTGCATCGCGATGGTGCTCGTCTGGAACGACCTGGCGCGCGGCAGCCCCGACTACGGCGCCGGCCTCGTGGCGTTCAACAGCGTGTTCCAGATCCTGTTCTTTGGCGTCTACGCTTGGTTCTTCATCACGAAGCTACCCCCGGCCCTGGGACTCGAGGGCGCGGTGGTCGACGTGACCACGGGGGAGATCTTCGCCAGCGTGATGATCTACCTCGGCATCCCGTTCTTCGCCGGGATGGTCACGCGGCTCGTGCTCCGACCGCTGAAGGGCGAACGCTGGTACGCGGAACGGTTCCTCCCTCGCATCGCGCCGCTGACCCTGGTCGCGCTGCTCTTCACGATCGTGGTGATGTTCAGCCTCAAGGGCGACCGGATCGTGGCCCTGCCGCTGGACATCCTGCGCATCGCCCTGCCGCTGGCCTGCTACTTCGTGGTCATGTTCTTCGTCTCCTTCTGGATCGCGCGCAAGGCGGGGGCTGATTACGAGCGGACGGCGACGCTGGCGTTCACGGCGAGCGGCAACAACTTCGAGCTGGCCATCGCCGTGGCGATCTCGGTCTTCGGCATCGACTCCGGCGTGGCCTTCGCCACCGTCGTCGGTCCCCTGGTCGAGGTCCCCGTCTTGATCGGCCTGGTCGGCGTGTCCCTCCACCTCGGACGCAAGTACTTCCCGAACGGCACCGAAAGCACCTCCTTGACCCGCCCACCCCCCGCTCGCTAAATTGCCCGGCTCGACTCAACCGCAAACCCGAGTCGGAAGTTCGGAGGTCGTGATGGCGAAGAAAGCCAAGGGCAAGCGTGAGTGGGTCTGGCTGCAGTGCACCGAGACCGGCGACCTGAACTACCGCACTCAGATGAACGTCCAGGGCGGGTTGCCCGAGAAGTTCAAGGGCGCGGGGGCTGGTCTGAAGAAGTACTCGAAGCGCCTCCGCAAGCAGACGCTCCACAAGATCAAGCGCAGCTAGGGGGCGCGCGATGGTCGAGATCGGAGTCGTCTACCAGGGCGAGCTCCGCTGCCAAGCGACGCACGGCCCGTCCCAGAACTCGGTGCTGACCGACGCGCCGCTCGACAACCACGGACGCGGCGAGTCGTTTTCACCTACCGATCTGGTCGCCACCGCGCTCGGAACGTGCATGCTGACGATCATGGGGATCGTCGCGCAGCGCCACCAATGGGACCTGACCGGCACGAAGGTCACGGTCGTCAAGGAAATGGCGACCGAGCCGGTGCGGCGCATCGGCCGGTTGCGCGTCACGATCCGCTTGAATCGACGCTTCGAGCCGAACGAGCGCGCCCTCCTCGAGAAAGCCGCGCTGAGCTGCCCGGTCCACAAGAGCCTCCACCCCGACATCGACATCCCCGTCGAGTTCATCGATCCGGCGAGCCGCTGATTCCGCGTCACGTTCGGAAGACGCGAGCGAGGAAGCGCCGAATGGGAGCGGAGAGCTCGCTCCGCAATCCGTGCCCGCCCTCGTGGATCTCGAGGGTCACCTCCGCCCCGCGCCGACGGAGCTCCGCCACCGACGCCTCTTGCGGCTCGAGCCGTACGGCGCGATCGCGCCTTCCGTGGACGATGAGGATCGGAACGTCGGTCAAGTCGATCGACTCCTCGATCGCCTCGACCTTGACCCGGCACGCGATCGAGACGAGCCCGGCGAACCGCGACACGTGCTTCAACGCGTGATAGCCGGCGAGGTAGCCGCCCTGGCTGTAGCCGAGGAGGACGACGCGGGATCGATCGATGGGATGACGCACGCCAACCGCGTCGATCACGCCCTCGAGATGCGCGCCGGCCACGTCCATCGCGGCGACGAACGCGGCCTGATCGCCCGTGTACTGGTACCAGGCACGACCGACCCGCGGCGGGTCTTCGTTCCGCATCTCCACGGGATACGGGCCGTCCGGGAAGAGCGCGGCGAACGGGGCCGGGAACAGGCCGTGAAGTCGATCGAGCAGCCGCTCGCCGTCGTCACCGAAACCGTGGAGCCCGACGAGCAGCGGCACCCTCGCGGCGGGCGCCGGTCCTCGAGGCAACACGACGCGGTACCCGACGTCGAGCACGAAGGGCGTCGTCCCGCGGTGGTTCTCGATCCCGTCCATGCCGCCGATCCTCGCGCCTGCGGAGGTCGAATGCTATCGTGTCTCGTTTCGCACTTCCCCGATACTTCGCCTTGGCAAACGCGCAGGAGGCCTCATGGACGCGAGCGGCGCACGGAGCTTCGTCGACCGTACGTGGGACGGCTCGATCGTCCCGGCCCTGACCGAGTACATCCGCATCCCGAACAAGTCGCCGCTCTTCGACCGGGAATGGCAGGCGCACGGCCACATGGACAAGGCGGTGGCCTTGATCGAAGGTTGGTGCCGGGAGCAGTCGATCGACGGAATGACGGTCGACGTCGTACGCCTCGCGGGACGCACGCCGCTCATCTACATGGACGTACCGGGCGACTCCGACGATACGGTGCTGCTGTACGGCCACCTGGACAAGCAGCCCGAGATGGACGGCTGGGCCGAGGGGCTGAGCCCGTGGACGCCGGTGTTGAAGGGCGACAAACTCTACGGGCGCGGCGGGGCGGACGACGGGTACGCCGCGTTCGCGTCGCTGACCGCGATCCGTGCGTTGCGCGAACACGGCACGAAGAAGATGCACGCGCGCTGCGTGATCCTCATCGAGGGCTGCGAGGAGAGCGGCAGCCCCGACCTCCCGTACTACATCGATCACCTGAAGGACCGCATCGGTACGCCGAGCCTCGTGATCTGCCTCGATTCCGGCTGCGGCAACTACGAGCAGCTTTGGTGCACCACGTCGCTGCGTGGCAACCTCGCCGGCGACCTCGTGATCGAGATCCTCGAGGAAGGCGTCCACTCCGGCGACGCGAGCGGGATCGTCCCTTCGACGTTCCGGGTGCTGCGCCAGCTCCTCGAACGGATCGAGAACTCCGCGACCGGCGAGGTCCTCCTCCCCGACCTCCACGTCGAGATCCCGGCCCAGCGAGTCGAGCAAGCGCGTGTCGTGGCCGACGTCCTCGGCGACGAAGTCTGGTCGAAGTTCCCGTGGAAGGGGAACGCCGTCCCGATCACGAAGGACCCGGTCGAGCTCGTCCTGAATCGAACGTGGCGCCCGTCGATCTGCATCACCGGGGCCGGCGGCCTCCCGGCGCTCCAGGACGCCGGCAACGTGCTCCGTCCGATGACGGCGGTGAAGGTCTCCGTGCGCTTCCCTCCGACCGCCGATGCGAACCACGGCGCGGCCGTCCTGAAGAAGGTGTTCGAGAGCGACCCGCCGTACGGCGCGACGGTTCGCTTCAGCGCCGAGAAGGGCGGGAACGGCTGGAACGCGCCCGAGCTCGCCCCGTGGCTGGGCGCCTCGATGGGCCGCGCATCGAACGACTACTTCGGCCGCGATGCCGTCTTCAACGGCGAGGGCGGCTCGATCCCGTTCATGGGGATGCTCGGTGCGAAGTTCCCCGAGGCGCAGTTCATGATCACGGGCGTCCTCGGTCCGCACTCGAACGCCCACGGGCCGAACGAGTTCCTCCACGTTCCTACGGGCAAGAAGCTGACCTGCTGCGTCGCGCAGGTCCTGGAAGACCATTTCAAGCGAGAGTGACATGGCCAACGCGATCACGCATCCCCCGACCCCGTCGAACGAGCCGGTCTTCGCCTACGGACCCGGCTCGCCGGAGAAGTCCGCCCTGAAGGCAGCGATCGAGTCGCAGCGCGCCGGGACGATCGAGATCCCGCTCGTGATCGGCGGGCACGACGTGAAGTCCGGCGACTTGCAAGACGTGGTCCTGCCCCACGACCATCGGCGCGTGGTCGCGCGCGCCCACATGGCGACGCCGGCCTTGCTGAAGCAGGCGATCGACTCCGCGCGCGAGGCGTCGTTCGAGTGGTCGCGCATGAACTTCGACGAACGCGCGGCGATCTTCCTGAAGGCGGCCGACCTGCTCGCCGGCCCGTGGCGCGCGCGCGTCAACGCGGCGACGATGCTCGGACAGAGCAAGACGCCGATCCAGGCCGAGATCGACGCGGCGTGCGAGCTGATCGACTTCTGGCGGTTCAACGTTCACTATGCCCGCCGGCTCCTCGAGATGCAGCCCGACTCCGCGCCGCTCACGTGGAACTCGTGCGAGTACCGCAACCTGGAGGGCTTCGTCTTCGCGGTGACGCCGTTCAACTTCACCTCGATCGCGGGCAACCTCCCGACCGCCCCTGCGATCATGGGGAACGTGGCGCTGTGGAAGCCGGCGACGACCTCGATCTACTCGAACTACCTGATCATGAAGCTGCTGCAGGAAGCGGGGCTGCCGGACGGCGTGATCAACTTCATTCCTGGTCCGGGACGCCCCACCGGCGACGTCGTGCTGCCGCACCCCGAGCTCGCCGGCATCCACTTCACCGGATCGACGGGCACCTTCCAGACGATGTGGCGCACAGTCGGCGACAACATCGCGAAGTACAAGAGCTACCCGCGCATCGTCGGCGAGACCGGCGGCAAGGACTTCATCTTCGCCCACCCATCGGCCGACGTCGACGCGCTCGTCACCGCGATCCTGCGCGGCGGCTACGAGTACCAGGGCCAGAAGTGCTCCGCCGTGTCGCGCGCGTACGTTCCGGGCTCGATCTGGAGCGACGTGAAGGACCGGCTGGTCGCAGAGATCGAGAAGATCGCGATGGGCGACCCGACGGACTTCACGACGTTCATGGGCGCGGTGATCGACGAGGCGTCGTTCGAGAACTGCAAGCGGTACATCGAGACCGCGAAGTCCGCCGGCTCGTGCGAGCTCGTCGCGGGCGGCGGCTTCGACAAGTCGAACGGCTACTTCGTCGAGCCGACGCTCATCGACACGACCGACCCGCGCACGACGACCATGTGCGAGGAGATCTTCGGTCCGATCGTCACCGTCTACCCGTATGACGACGGTGCCGAAGAAGAGGCGCTGAGACTCTGCGACACGACCTCGCCGTACGCGTTGACCGGCGCCGTCTTCGCGCAGGACCGCGCCGCGATCACGCGGATCTCGAACGCCCTCCGCCACGCGGCGGGCAACTTCTACGTCAACGACAAGCCGACCGGCGCTGTCGTCGGCCAGCAGCCGTTCGGGGGCGGCCGCGCCTCCGGCACGAACGACAAGGCGGGCTCGCTCCTGAACCTGATCCGCTGGACGAGCGTCCGCACCCTGAAGGAGAACTTCGTCCCCCCGAAGGATTGGAAGTACCCACACATGCGGGAGGCGTAGTGGTTCGCGACATGGAACGATCCAAACCACGTTCCGCCCGAGCCAGGGTCGGATCGATCTCGTTGTCGCTCCTGTTCCTGGCCGCGTGCCGCGCCGCGCCGCCGATCGTGGTGGCGTCCGATCTCGACAACGCGCCGTTCGCGTTCGTCGACGGGTCGGAGACGCCCGGCGGTCGCGACGTCGAGATGATGCACGAGCTCGCCGACGAGCTCGGCCGCCCGGTCGAGTGGCGACGCATGCCGTTCGACGCCCTCATCGATGCGGTCGTCCGCGGTGACGTCGACGTGGTCTGCGCGACGCTCGGCGTCACGCCCGAACGCGCCGAGCGCATGCTGTTCACGGAGCCGTACTTCGCCACGGCGATCGCGGTCGTGGCGCGGTCGGGTCCGCGTGAGCCGAAGTCGATCGCGGACCTCGACGGGCGGCCCGTCGCGGGCGGCGGCGGCACGACGTCGGAGCGGGCGGTGCGGCTGCGCCTGCCGCGCTCGATCGGCGTGTTCGAGGCGAAGGCCGACGCGACGACGGCCCAGCGGCTTCTGTCCGGCGAGGTCGACGCGGCGGTGATGGATCTCCCCGCCGCCGAGAAGATGGTCGCGGCGTCCGGCGGGACGCTGCGCGTGCTCGCGCCGCGGCTCGACGCCGAGGACTACGCGCTGGCGCTGCCGCCGGACGCATTCGAGCTGCGAGACGCACTGAACCGCGCTCTCGCGCGCCTGCGTGAGCGGGGCACCCTGGCCGAGCTCGACCGGCGATTCGAGCTCGCGCCGTCGCGATCGTGGCCTGGAGACCTATAATCGCCGGGCATGAATGAAGACTCCCCGGCGCCTTCCATCACGCAGATCTATCGTGACCGGAGCGTCACGTTCGACACCCTCATCGCAGACGACGAAGCGATGCAGGCGGTGCTGCGAGAGGCGAAGCGGGCCGCGCGCTCCGACGCCTCCGTGCTCCTGGTCGGCGAGAGCGGGACGGGCAAGAACCTCATCGCGCAGGCGATCCACAACACGAGCCCGCGGGCCGGCCGGCCGCGCGTCTCGGCGAACTGCGCCGCGTTCGCCGAGACGCTGCTCGAATCCGAGCTGTTCGGTCACGAGAGGGGGGCATTCACCGGCGCGGAGCGCGTGAAGAAAGGAGTGTTCGAGCAGGCCGACGGTGGCACGCTGTTCCTCGACGAGGTCGGCGAGCTCTCGAAGGGCGCCCAGGCCAAGATCCTGCGCGCCGTCGAGTACAAGGAGTTCGAACGCGTCGGCGGCGAGACGACGCTCTCCTCGAACATCCGCATCGTCTTCGCCACGAATCGCGACCTCGAGGAGGCGGTCCGGAACGGCGAGTTCCGCGAGGATCTCTTCTATCGGGTGAACGAGTTCAAGATCGAGATCCCGCCGCTGCGCCGGCGCCGGAAGGACGTCCCCCGGCTCGCGGGGCACTATCTGAACGAATGCAGGGCGACGTTCGGCTACCCCATCGTGGGTTTCACCGACGCCGCGATGAACCAGCTCTGCGCGTTCGACTGGCCCGGCAACGTGCGTCGCCTTCGCGCGGTGATCCGCCGCGCGTGCGCGATCGCGGACGGCGATCGGATCGACGTCGTCGACCTGGATCTCGTCCCGGCCGGGGCCGCTCCCCTCGAGATTGCCCCGGCCGACGTCGACGTCCCGATCGATGACTGGTCGCTCGCGACGATCGAGCGGCGACACATCGAGCGCGTGCTCGCCCACACGAACGGAAACAAGAGCGAGGCGTCGCGCGTGCTCGGAATCGCGCGGACGACGCTCGACCGCAAGCTCGCCACGTATGGGATCGAGTCGAACGGCCCCTGAGCCTCTCCGCAGGAGAGGCTCATCCGGAATTCAACGGACTTGGATATGGACGCGGCGTTTGCCGCGACGACCGCCGCAATGAGTGGGCGTCCCTTTTCGCCGACGTGATACCCGTGCGCGAGCGATCGCCTCCAAGAGCGCCAGGCCGGGGTCGGCCCAGGGACGTACATTCCGGTGGGTGGCCGCGGGCGCGCCGCGGCCACCGGATCCCGATCGACGACTGGCCGACCTCGAGGAGGCGCGGCTTAGTCGGCCACGATCACGTCGTGCGGCCGTTCGACGGTGTCGACCGGGACACCGACCACCTGGTTGGTCACCGTGCTCACGACGTAGATGCCCGGCGTCGCGCCGAACCCCGCGAACCCGCTCGGCAGGTAGATCTGCTTCGCGACCGGATCGTGCGCGAGCGAGTCGACGAAGTCGCCCAGCAGGACGACGATCTCGAGGCCGGGAGGGACGCCCCCGTCGATCGAGAACGGCTTCAGATGCGTCGAGGCGACGATGTCGGTGTGGAACACGAAGTATCCCTCTTTGGCCGACGTCATGACGAAGCCACCGAGGTCCGCTCCGAACGCCGCCTCGCTGAGCGCGTATCCGACCGACTTGAGCGCGTCCATGTCGACCATCTCGATGCCGCCGTGGCCGTCGAGCCGCTCGTCGGTCGTGCTGACGAACAGCGTGCGGTCGACCTTCTGCATCTTCAAGCGTGGCGGCGCGCCGGCGAGCGTCACTCCCTGGATGCCGAACGTGCTCGGGTCGACGTCGATCAACGTCTCGGTGCCGAGGGCCACTACCGCGAGCACGCCGCCGCTCGGCCCGGGCACCGGGACCGCCGAGCTGCCGCCTTGCTCGAACTGCACTTGAACGAACAGACGCTTGTTGTCGCGTTCCATCGTTCGCAACGAGATCGCCGCTTGGCCGTGCGCGAGGACGGAGAGATCGACCGATTCGGTCTGGATCCCGGTCGGGAGGTGAATGCGAAGCAGCCTCGCGTTGTCGCGCCGGGTCACGTACGCGACGTCGTCCTTCACGTGGATGTCCTGCGGAGCGCTTCGCGCGCCGACATCGATCCAGCTCCGCTCGGTGCCGTCGCGCTTGACGCGCAGGATCACGCCGTGCGCGTCATCGATCACGTACAAGAACTTCCCGAAGGACCGAACCAGGCGCCCGCCCTTCGTCTCGGCGAGCTTGTTCACGGCCCACGGCGGGCCGCCCTGGGCGGTGACGAGGAGACCGGAGTCGAAGTCGTCCGCGGTCGCCGCGTAGAGGCGCGTGAGAAGGTCGGTGCCTTGTGCGGACGCGGTCGACGTCATCCAGGAACACGGGAGCAACGAGATCGACGCGATGAACGGCACGAACGATCGAGAGAGTCGGGTCATTTTGGATGTTCTCCACTGGCTTGTCAGCGGTCGCACACGGGCAGCGAACCGGATTGTAGGTTCGTGTCCTAGAAACGGTGTGCCGCCGAAAACGAGGCCGTCTGGACGGGCACGAAACTCGATTCCGAAAACACCCGTAGGATCGCGCCGCAGACCTCGTAGTGCTGGTGCTGTCCGTTGCTCCAAGGTCCATAAGGTAAGGAACCACGCTCATGTTGAAGACCGTGTCGTTGACGATCCTCGCCGTCGCCGCCGCCTCGTCGGGTTGGGTCCATGCACTCCGCGCGGATGGCGCGAAGCCGTCCGCCGTCCAGACCCTGGAGCGCGCCGCGTCGCGCGTTCTCTTCTTCGGCAACCAGACGATCGCGGCGCAGTACAGCATCTCCTACGGATCCCCCACGTGGAAGGACGAGTTCGAGAAGCAGGCTTCCAAGGTCCCGGACGGCAAGCGCATCCGTTTTGGAAAGGACTTCTGGACCACGCTCGAGACGAACGTCCCGTTGACGATGGGCGACGTGCGCCTCGCGCCGAACTACTACTACCTCGCGCTGGAGCGCGCGGGGGACGGGTTCAACATCGTCGCGTACGACGCGGGAGAGCTGCGCAACAAGAGGATCAACTCGTTCGAGCCACCGGAGGAGGGCGGGATCGTCATCCCGACTCGCGTCGAGAAAGGCGATGACGTGGAGGACGAACTGATGATGGACTTCGTCGTCGACAACGGCTCCGGCTCGACCCATCTCGAGGTGACGTGGGGCCCGTACACGATGACCGTGCCCGTCGCCGCTCACCTCGCGACCGAGTGATCGAGCCGCGTCGCCGCCGGACCGGCGCGCCGTTCCCCACGCCAGGTCCGGCGACGGTCGAGGCGGTCGCGGCCGGTCGCTACGTTCCCCCCGCGATCCGCTCGCGCAGCTCCACGAGATTCGACGACGCCGGGTTCTCGCGTAGTGCGTCGTCGAGGAGGCGAATCGCTTCGTCACGCTGCTCGAGTCGATCGAGCGCGTCCGCGTATGCGTAGACCCAGTCGGATTCGCTCGCGAAGAACGGGTTCGCGGCCCGCGCGAGCTCGAGATACTGGAGCGCGAGGTCGGCCTCGCCCGCCTCCGCGAGCGTGCCGGCGTAGAACGTCCAAAGGCGCATCCCCCACTCGGGATCGATCGCGCTGTCCTCGCCGAACAGCTGGATCGCGCGCTCGAACTGCTGCTCCGACTGTTCGACGTCGCCATGCAGCAGGCTCACCAGCGCCTCGTTGAACGCGACGAGGAAGTAGTCGCCGCCCTTCTCCTTGGCGCGTTCGAGCGCCGCTTCGGCGGACGCGAGCTCGGCCCGAAACTCGGCGGCCGATCCGCGACGGTCGAACTGCATCGCGCGGCACATGTGCGCGGCCGCGAGGTTGTTCCACCCGGTGACGTCGCCGGGAACCATGCGCGTGTAGCGCTCGAAGTAGACCGCGGCGGACTCGTAGCGCTTCAGCTCCATGTCGATGCGACCGAGGTACTCTTTGACGCTCGCCCGGCTTCGCACGCGATCGTAGATGGTGAACGCGTCCTCCGCTTCATCGAACTCCTCGCGGCGAAAGTGGGATCCGCCGAGCGTGTAGAGCGCCTCGATCAGGGTATCGTCCATCTCATACGCGGCGCGCGACGCGGCGATCGCCTGCTCGAGCTCGCGGCGCGACTGGTGGACGAGGCTGCGGTAGAACGACTCGCGCGCCGTCTCCGCGGGCGTCCCCGGCGGCCGTTCCGGCGTGCCACGCACCTGGATCGCTCGCACCAGGGACAGGCCTACGCGGGCCGATCCGCGCTCGTTGTCCGAGTGACGATCGACGTACTCCAGGTCGGCCGCGGCCGACGCCCAGTCCGCGTTCCGCATCGCGAGGTCGATGCGCTCGAACCGCACGCGCTCGTGCTCCGGGTGCCGGTCGAGTTCGTCGTTCATCAGCGCCAGGGCCCGGCTCTCGTCATCGGAGTTCAGCCGCTCCCGCACGTCGCTCCACGCGATGTGGCGCTGCTGCGACTCGTACTTCGTCCAGCCGACGCCGAACGCGAGGGCGGCGACGCCGACGACGGTCGCGAAGACGAGCGCGGGGACTCGACGCCGTCGCGCGCGGCGATAGAGGCGCGTGATCGCGCTCACCGGCGCAGCGTCGATCGGGTCGCCGTCGAGATAGCGCGTCAGCTCGTCGGCGAGCGCCGTGCCGTCCTGGTACCTCGCGCCGGGCACCTTCTCCAGACACTTCAGGATGATCGTCTCGAGGTCCCGGCCGATGCTTGGATCGGCCGCGCGCGGCGGACGCGGATCGTGGGAACGGATGTTCTCCATCAGCGTCTCGACGGAGGCTTCATCGAACGGACGGCGGCCCGTGATGCACTCGTAGAGGACGACGCCGAGACCGAACACGTCCGCGGCCGGCGCGAGGTCGGTATCGCCGAACCGCTCCGGCGCCATGTACGGGATCGAGCCGAGCGTCGTGCCGGCCTGCGTCAACGACTGCGCGGCGACGTCCCGGGCGAGCCCGAAGTCCGCGAGGAGATTGCGGCCGTCGTTCGCGAGCAGGATGTTCGACGGCTTGACGTCGCGGTGGACGATCCCGCTTGCGTGCGCGGCGCCGAGGCCGCGGGCGGCATCGCGCACCACGGTCGTCGCCGCCCGGACGAAGTCCTCGCGAAACGTCGCCGGCAATCCGTCCTGGGCTCCGCCCCCCCGCGCGGCGAGCACGGCTCCCAGGTTCGTCCCCTCGATGTACTCCATCGCCAGGTAGTGGAGCCCTTTGTCGGACCCGACGGTGAAGACGCGGACCACCTGTGGATGGACGAGGCGGGCGAGCAGCGCTGCTTCGCGGCGGAACCGCAGCACCCCCACGTCGGACCCCGCGACCGCGTCCTGGGAGAGGACCTTGAGGGCGACCGGGCGCGCGAGCGAGAGCTGCCGCGCGAGATAGACCACCCCCATGCCTCCGCGGCCAAGCTCGCGGAGGATCTTGAAGTCGCCGACGATCCATGGCGCGTCCGGTCTCATCACGCTCCCTGAGGAGCATGAAGGATACGTCCGGAATCAGGCGAGGGTATACTCCGAGCGTCGTCGTTCGGCCTCCCCAGCCGACCCATGGAGCCCGTCTTTCCATCTGGACGGGCAAAGGAGTGTTCCAATGGTCACGCCGGTCCCGCCGGGCGTTCGCTCGGCTCTCCCCGGGATGGCACTCGCTGCGACCATTCTTCTCGCATCCAGCGCCTCCGCACAGTTCGGGGGCCCCGGCGCCCCGGTCAACCTCAACATCGGCGTGACGCCGAACGTCATCACCGGCACCATCGCCGGGGACCTGAACGGCGACGGGCTCGGCGATCTCGTCGGCGTCGACAACGCGAACCCCGGCAACATCGGCCTCGCGCTCGGCAACGGGACCGGCTACACGGTGCAGCCCGTCGTCCCCGGCGGCGCCACCGGATCGCCGACCGGGCTCTTCTCGCCTGAGCTCGGCGACTTCGACATCGACGGCAACCTCGACCTCGCCTGCCTCGGCACCACCGCGACGCACACGGCGATCTACGTCTTCAGCGGCGCGCCGACGGGCGGAGCGCCTCCCGGATATACGTTCGCGCTCCAGACCACGGAGACGATCGAGCTCCTGCCGGGGACGGCGACCGGCCTGCGGGTGACCGACATGGACGGGGACGGCCAGCTCGACCTCATCGCCACGAACGACTCCCCCAACCCCGTGCGGCGCATCGTCGCCGAGCGCCACGGCACCGGCGGGTTCATCTTCGGTCCGCTGCATTCCTCCACCACGCTGACCGGCTCGTCGGACATCGACGTCTGCGTCGACTTCAACAACGACGGCCGCAAGGACTTCGTCATCGTGCGTCCGGCCGGACCGCAGCCGGGCTTCGTCGACGTGTACGCGGGTATCGGGGTCGGCCTGCCGACGTCGCCGACGGTGTCGCTCCAGCTTCCGAGCGTCTTCTCTCCGCGCGACGTGGTGTGGACCCGGTGCGATCAGAACAATCGCTACGACCTCGCCATCGCAGCCGAGGGCCCGACGCCCGGGATCTTCCTGCTGCGCAACCTGGGGGCGCCTCCCTTCTTCAACCAGGTCGGGTTCGGTCAAGTCTTCCCGTCGACCAGCGTCCCGACGACGCTGAACCGCCTGGAGGCGAACTTCGACGGCGTCGAGGACATCGTCTCGTTCAACCTCGCGGCGGGCCCCGGGTCCGTGAAGCAGTCGAACTTCGAGGTGTTCCGCGTCATCGACTGCGCGGCCCAGTCCATGGGGGCGGTCTCGTCGGGCGCGATCAACACGGCCTCGGTCTCCGAGGTCTTGGGCGCCCATCACTCCGTGGGCGAACAGAACGCGAAGAGCGGCACCATCGACGTGGTCGTCGTGAACCACGCGTCGGCCGGCGGCAACGTCGTGACGGTCTTCACGAACAACGCTCAGCCAGCGTTCACGATCAGCCCCGTGAAGCCGCGGCTGAGCCAGACGTCGCCGGTCACGTTCACGATCCAGGTCCCCCCGCAGTTCGGCGGCCTCCCCTACTACATCCTGTTCTCGCTGAACGGCACCCAGCCCGGCACGCCGATCGGGCCGGGACTCGTGCTTCCACTGAACGCGCCGTTCCTTCCGGTGACGATTCGTCGCACGCTCGGCGCGACCGGAATGGACTCATTCTCGACGTCGCCGGTCACCTTCCCGTCCGCGCCGACGTTCTTCAGCCTGCAGCTCGCGTGCTCAGCAGCCGTCATGAACGCGGCCGGGGTGTTCCCCGTTCACGTCACGAATCCAGCCGTGATTACCCTGCCGTAGCCCTGCCGAAGAGAGCCGGCGCGCGGGCGCTACCCGCCGCCGCGCCATTCACGCTCGCTCTCGTACACCTCGCCGTCGTCCCCCTGGACGAGGGCCTTGAGGGTGGCCGCGAGGGCGAGGATCTTGCGCACGCATTCCCGGCTTGGATCCGTCGTGTAGACATTCCCCTCGGACCAGTCGAACCAGCCCGTATGGCCGCCGCGCTTCGATGACCACGTCACCGCATACGGCCCGTGCACGGGATCGAGCGACAGCTCGGGATCGCCGGTCGCGACTTCGAGCCATTCGCTGGAACCGATCTCGCAGCCGGCATTCTCTTTCCAGCTCGCGGCGCGCGTCAAATGGAGGTCGTAACCCATCAGCTTGGTTGCACTCTATTTACGAACGAAATGGTTGAATCTAGCTCACGTCGTCGAACGGCGACTCAGGAGTCGCGTTCGCCGGGAGGATCCGCCGTCTCCGTGGTGCCGGTAGCTTCCCGGCCGGCGGCGCCCTCGGCCGGTTCGTCCTCCGGACGACCCTGCCGACGCTCACGTTTTTCCTCGCGCTTCCGTTTCTTCTCCAACTCCCGCCGACGCTTCTCGCCACCGTAGTTCCGTGCCATTCCGATCTCCGCTCCCGACTGGTGATCCGATCGTGATCCTCGGGGGGAGACCGGCGTCGGACGCCGCGGGTGCGCGCCCGCTCGACGCTACTTTATGGGAATGCGGCGCGGGAGCGGCCCTCCGAATCCTGAAGTCCATTCACCTTCCCCACCACGTTCGTCCCCCTTTCGACCCCTCGACGCAGTCGTCCTCTTCCACGGGTTTGCACAAGTAACTGTTTTTTAGATCGTTAGGGCGGTTGACAGGCGGCCGGCCGTTAAACAGAATACGATTCTGTTTTGGAGGCTCCATGGCCGTCGACGTCGCCCCTCCGTTCCAACCCCCGCGCCAGGCGCGGAGCGCCCGGACCCTCGAGCGGATCCTCGACGTGACCGAGGAACTGCTCGAGGAGAAGCCGTTCGAGGCGATCTCGGTCGGTGAGATCGTGCGCCGGGCGGGGACGTCGGTCGGCGCGTTCTACGCCCGGTTCCGCGACAAGGACGGGTTGCTCCCCGCGCTCTACGAGCGCTACGACCGCTGGGTGGGGGAGCGGACACGAGAGGCGTCGGACACTCGGTTCTGGGAGGGTCAGGCGCTCGCCGAGATCGTCGACCGGCTGGTGCGCGAGCTGATCGCGATGTTCGCGCATCGCCGGTTCCTGATCCGCGCGATGGCCCTTCACGCTCGGCAGCACCCGGAGAAGATCGACGCGGCGACGCGCGCGCGACGCGTCGTCCAGACCCGGTTCATCCGCGACGCGCTCCTCTCCCGGAGGGACGAGATCGCTCACGCCGACCCGGAGCGTGCCGTCGACTTCGCCATCTTCGCGGCCGCGTCCGTCTGCCGCGAAGTGCTCCTCTTCTCCGAAGCTCCCCACGCCGCTGCCACCGGCGTGCGCGACGACGAGCTCGCGTCCGAGCTCGCCCGCCAGATGCTCGGCTACCTCGGACGGCCCCGGAACGAATCCGCTGACTTGGAGGTCCCATGATGACCACGATGAAACTCACGACCGTCGCGGCCTGCGCAAGCTGGATCGCCGGCGTGTCGATCGCGTCCCCGCTCGAGACTCCGCGTGTCTCGTTCACGCCGCGCTCGATCACGCATCGCGGCGGCGGCGCCTACGCGGCCGAGGTCGGCCGCCTCTCCGTCCCCGAGAACCGCGCGGCGAAGTCGAGTCGATCCATTCGTCTCGCGGTCCTTCGCCTGAAGACCACCGCCGAGAAACCGGGCCCTCCCACGATCGTCCTCCCCGGCGGCCCCGGCAACTCCGCGACCGCGTACGCTTCCAGCCCCGCCTGGGAGCCGTACCTCGAGCTCGGCGACGTCGTGCTGATGGACCCTCGCGGGACCGGCCAGTCCGAGCCCGACCTCTCATGGAGCTCCGACGCGATCCGTCCGGCGCGGTTCTTCGGCGATCGAGCGACGGCGTACGAGCACGTGCTCGAGCTCGCTCGTTCCGCGGCGGAACAGTTCCGCGCCGAGGGCGTCGACCTCGCCGGATACCACGCGGGCGAGATGGCAGCCGACCTCGACGATCTGCGCCGCGCCCTCGGATACGACCAGGTGCACCTGCTCGCCCACAGCTTCGGCACCCACGTCGGATTGGAGCTCGTGCGCGCGCACCCGGAAACCGTCGCGCGCTTCGTGAGCGTCGGCACGGCGGGCCCGGACGACGTGATCAAGCTGCCGAGCGAGCTCGACCAGAGCCTGCGCCGGCTCTCCGCGTTGATCGCCGGCGACCCGGCGATCGGAGACGCGATGCCGGACCTGTTCGGCGCGGTCGTACGCGTGCTGAAGGACCTGTCGGAGGATCCTCTCCCGGTCCCGATCCACGACCCCGACACCGGCGACGTCCAGGACGTGGCGCTCGGACCGTTCGGGCTTCAGTTCCTGCTGGTCGCGGACTTCGGCGACACGAGCGATCTGCCGGTCTGGCCGCGGTTGATCCGCTCGCTCGAGCACCGGGATGCAAGCGTCGTCCAGTGGTTCCTGCAGAAGCGCGTGCAGCAGTTCTCGCGCCTGCCCGTGCTGATGCTCGCCGCGCGCGCGGCATCGGGCGCTAGCGACGATCGATGGCGCCGGATCGAGCGCGAGGCGAAGCAGAGCCCGTTCGGGCTCGCCCGCTGCATGTTCGCGCCGGAGATCGATGACGCGCTCGGCGCGGGGGACGTGGGCGACGCGTCTCGCGGCCCGATCGCAAGCGACGTCCCGACCCTGTTCGTGAGCGGGACGCTCGACGCCAACACTCCGCCCGAGCAGGCCGAGCGCGTCCGCGCGGGCTTCTCGAGCTCGGGGCACGTCACGGTCGAGTTCGGCGGGCACGAGGATCTGATGCCCGATCCGCAGGTCCAGAAGCTCATCCTCCGCTTCCTCGCCGGCGCCGCTCCGGAGGACGTCACGCTCGAACGGCCCGCGCTCCGATTCGCCCCGCTCGAGGGAGACGCGGCCGGGTTCGATCACCCCGCGCTGCGGTGAGCGCGGCCTACGCCGCGCAGACGTAGTCCCGCAGCTCGACGAACCCCATCGCGTCGAGCGCGCGCCGGACCTCCGAACGTGGTCTGGCGCGTGCGACGGACACGACGATCGGCCGGCGCGGAAGCACGCGAAGCGCCTCCGGCCGGACGACGGGCGCGCCGCCGATCGTCTGACCGATGCGTCCGGGATGCACCTCGATGACGTGGTCGGGAAGCCGGCCTCGCGCGCGCAGCGCACGGCAAAGCGCGCGACCCGTGTCGCCGTAGCCCCACAACACATAGCGCTCGACGCCGGCGAGGAACCCACGCACCAGGTGCTCCGCCTTCACCTCGATGAACCGCTCCTGGGCGTAGCGCGGATCGACCACGCTCGACCGGACACGGCCGCGCCGCCACGCGAGGAGCCGACGCGCGACGGTGCCGATCCGCAGGCCGCGGGAGAGGATCCTCAGCAGCAGCTCGTAGTCCTCGGGACCGTCGAAGTGACGGTAGCCCCCGTCGAAGCACTCGCGCGAGAACGTCCACGTCGGGTGAGCGAGCGGACACTCCACGAGCGCGTCACGCTTCACGTCGGCGTCGCACCGGATGCCGTTCAGCCACTCCGCGTACTCCCGCATCCCGTGCCCGACGTCGCGCGACGGAAAGAGCCGGACGTGACATCCGACGCCGTCGAGGGCTTGCCGCTCGATCGCGGCGACCTGGACGGCGAGGCGCTCGCGGTGCATGACGTCGTCGGCGTCCATCCGCGCGATCAGCTCGCCGCGGCACGCGTCGAGGCCCGCGTTCAGCGCGGCGGCGATCCCCCGAGCGGGCCGGTCGATCCACCGCATGCGCGCGTCGCCGTCGATCGTCCGAGCGACGTGCACTCGGCTCCCGTCGACCGATCCATCGTCGACGACCACGCACTCCCAATCGATCCACGTCTGCCGCTGGACGCTGGCGAGCGCCACGGGCAGGGTCGCGACCGCGTCGCGCACGGGAAGCAGGATCGATACGCGCGGTCGTCGCGGCGCCCCCGCCACGCTCATGACGGGAAGGAGGCTGCGATCTCTCGGCAGAGCGTTCCCAGCGCGCGCTCCATCGCGGCCACCATGTCCTCGATCGATTCGCCTCGCGCCGGCTCCGTGACGACCCGGCGGCCGCTGGAGACGTCGTCACCGTGACGAACTTCGAACCGCGCGATCAAGACGCACTCGCCGCCGAGCCGCCCATCGAGCCGCTGCACGTCGACCAAGATGCGGTGCGACGGCTGCTCGCCGGGAAACCACGGATAGGTGACGACGCGGTCGGTCCTCAAGAAGCGCGCGAGGTTGTCGGCGATCACTCGCGTCACGTTCGCCTCGAGCGGCTCGGCCCAGTGGTCGAACTCCGAGACGAGGATCGTCTGGGCGCCGTCCTGGACGACGATCTGCGGCCGATCCAGGTACGGCGCGAGCGCGATCGGTCCGACGCCGAGCAGCGCCCCCGGCGGCGCGTCGTACATCTCCGGTGCGGCCTCGAGCGGCCGCAACCGGAAGAAACGCGCCGGCGGCGTCGACGAGCAGGACGTCAGGAGCACCGAAGCGAAGCCGAGGATGGCGGGCCAGGCGACGTTACGCATCAACCATCTCCAGGCGACGGCTTTCCCTTGATCACGGAGTCGGGGTGCCGCTCCAGATACCCTGCGAGCACGCGGATCGAGCGGGACGCCGCGGAGAACTCCTGCAGCGCGCGCGTCAGCTCGTACCGGAGCGGCGAGCTGGGCTCGATCGAGTCGCGGATCTCCACCAGCACGCGCTCCGCCTCGCTCATCACGTCGCGTGCGGAGGCGGTCGTGTGCTCGAGATCGCGCGCGACGGCGCCGACTCGTTCATCGAACGCGGCCACGATGCGCCGCGCCTCGTTCAGCGTCACGGTCGCGGTCTCGAGCGCCCCCGTCCACTCGGGCGACGTCGCGACGGCGCGGATCCCATCGACCGCCTCGCGTGCATCCGCCAGCAGGTCCTCGAGCGGCAACGCGCGCAGCTTGGCGATCACGTCCATCGCGGCCTCGGTGATGTGCTCGAGCGTCGACGGCACG
Organism: uncultured Phycisphaeraceae bacterium; assembly: GCA_964649825.1. Lineage (GTDB taxonomy): Bacteria > Planctomycetota > B15-G4 > B15-G4 > JADJEK01 > CAZYQW01. The sequence goes on from CAZYQW010000071.1 coordinate 23,080, forward strand.
GTCGGAAAGACGGGGAAGACGTCGTACAGGCCCATCGTGACGGGCGCCGCTTCGTCGACGAAATCGAGCGCCACGAAGAGCTGCCCGGTCACGAGGCTGGCCGTCTCGAGCCGCGCTCGAAGCCCGCGAGCGACGAGCAACGAGAGGAGCACCTGGTCCTCGAACCCCTCGTAGTCGTGGTCGCCGAACACGCGGATGCGCTCGGGCTCGAAGTCGACGTAGACGGGAATCACGATCTCCACGGTCTCCGGGTCGATCTGCAGGCGAACGTCGCGGACCGAGCCGATCCGAACCCCGCGATACTCGACCGGCGCCCCGGCCGACAGCCCACGCACCGACCGGTCGAAGAACATGACGTACGAGAGCTTCTCGGTGAAGAACGAGTCCTCGACGTCCGCGTATCGCTCGTACAGTCGGAAACGGTCGCCGCTTCTCACCCGCGACGCGTCGACCGAAGGCGTCTCGAACGCGATTCCGCCCTGGATCAGTGTGTCGAGAGACTGCATCCGTACGTCGAAGCCGTTTGCGTCGAGCGAGATGTCGAGCCCGCTGGCGTTCCAGAAGCGGCTGTTCGAGCGAATTCGTTCGTGATGCGGAGCATCGACGAATATGTCGATCTCGACGCCTCGATCGTGCTCGCGGAGACGATAGTCCTCCACCTGGCCAACCTGGATGTCGCGGTAGTAGATCGGTGACCCGCGATCGAGGGAACCGAGCTTCTGCGCGAAGAGCGCGAGCTTCAGGCCGGGCATGTTCGTCGCGGTGACCGGCGGAAACTCGAGGCCGCGGAAGGAGCGGACCGGCGGCCCCGGGGCGGGATCGAGCGCGATGTAGGAGCCGGAGACGAGCGTCGTCAGACCGGAAATCCCCTCGCGTCCGACCCGCGGACGCACGACCCAGAAACGCGTCCCCTCGGTGAGACACTCCTCTGCGTAGCGATCGACCGTGGCCTCGACCTCGATGTGCTCGCTCCCGCGGGAAAGGCGGACCGTCTGGACCAGCCCGACGTCGACCGCCTTGTACTTGATCGGCGTCTTCCCCGCCTCGAGTCCTTCCGCGTCCTCGAACGTGATCACGACCGAGATCCCGCGGTTCTGGTAGCTCTGCCACGCCAGGAACAGGCCGATGCCCGCGGTGACGATCGGCAGCAGCCACACGAGCGGGATCCCCCGCCGCTGGCGCACCGCCGCGGCCGGAGTCGTCGGGGTCGGGTCATTCACCGCGCAGCTCCATCACGTCCCAGATCAGCCGCGGGTCGAAGGACGACGACGCGAGCATGGTGAACACGACCACCGCGGCGAACGAGAGCGCCCCCACGCCGGGGAGGATCGTCGCGATCGCGCCGACCTGGACCAGCGCGACGAGCACCGTGATGACGAAGATATCGAGCATCGACCACCGGCCGACGAACTCGATCATCCGGAACAGCTTCGTCCGCTGCCGTGGTCCCCAACGCAGACGGAGATGGATCGACACGAGCAGGAACGCGAGCCCGAGGATCTTGAGCAGGGGGACCATGACGCTGGCGATGAAGACCACGGCGGCGAGCGCCGGCTCCCCGTGCTCGAGCAGCTCGATCACGCCGGAGACGATCGTGCTGGTGCTCTCGCGGCCGAACGACTCGAAGTGCAGCACGGGATACGTGTTCGCGGGGCCGATCAGGCAGCAGGCGGCGAGCAGGAACGCCCACGTCCGCGACAGGCTGCCGGGCTTGCGCGCGTGCAACGGTGCGTGGCAACGCGGACAACGTTCGGCGCCGTCCGCCGCGGAAACGATGGACGTCAAGCGGCCGCAATCGTGGCACGAGATCCACCCCGCACGCAGCGCCGTCATGCCGCGGCCTCGATTCGGGACCACACCTCGCGCGGCTCGAGCTGCGCCCCGGCCGCCGTCATCGCGACGACCATCGCGCCGAAGCACCAGAACGCGAACCCGAGCTCGATGGTCGCAAGGTCCCAGAGCTTGACGAGCGCGACGAGGACGCCGAGCAGGTAGACCTCGACCATCGACCACGGCTTCAACCCCTCGAGCAGCCGGTAGGACTGGACGACATGCCACGGTGTCCGCGCCACGCGGAGCGGAAGGAGGACGTAGAGGAGGAACACGAGCCGCAGGGCCGGCGCGACGACGCTGACGAACAGGACGAGCGCCCCGAGCCCTTCCATGTCGTGGTCCACGAGATCGATCGCGGCGGAGACGAGCGTGCAGGTCTCGACGCGACCCTCGAGCCGGAGCGACAGGAACGGGTAGACGTTCGCGATCACGAAGAGGATGAGGCCGGTAAGCGTCAGGGACAGCGCGCGGTCGAGCCCGCGAGCCGAGCCTCGGGACTCGAGGGCAGCGTCGCAGCGCACGCAGCGAGCGACCTGCCCCGGCGCAAGCTCGACGCGTCGGTGGAGGAAGTCGCATTCGCGACAGGCGATGAGGTCGTCTTCGCTCTCGGCCACGTCCGGATGCTACCGAGTGCACCGGCGAAGCGTCAGCGGCGGGATCGTACGAGCCTCATCGGCGCGCCGCTCGGGCGTCCCGCGTCAACGCGATGGAGCGAGCGCGATCGTCACGGCGGCAGCACCGCGTGCCACGAGCTCGATCGACGCGGACCCATCCCACTCGTTCGGTCCGGAGCGGCCCTTCGCGCGCAGGTTCCACGTCCCTGGTTCGAGTCCGTCGAGGAAGAACCCGCCCGCCTCGACGAACGTGCCGCGGTAGCTCGCGAGCCTCATCGCCAAGTCGTGCTCCGCTGCTTCGGTGACGCGCTCGGCCGTGATCTCGATCCGCGCCGGCGCGAACCCGTCCGCCGACGCCGTGACGTAGCACTCGAGCAGCGACGACGCCGCACGCACGCGAAACTCGCCCGCGTGGCTCGTCACCGTCCGCGCACCCGACGTCTCGACCTCCGCGCCCGCGATCGGCCCGCCGCCCTCGTCCTTCACCACGCCGGACACGATCGCGTCGAGCGGGTAGACCCGAAGCGCGCGGGCCGGACCTACCTTGGCGAAGCGATCCTGAAGCACGAGTCGGCCCCGCACGATGGACCCGGACTCCGGGCGTCTTGCCAGCGCTACTCCTTCCCAAACGCCATCAACATCCCCGCCTTCACCGCGCAGGCCACCTGCTGCGCGTCGCTCTCCTCGAACCCACGCGCCGCGAGGTCGACCCCGATGACGAACGACCCGTTCCCCCACCCGGACGCCTCCCGCTCCGCGCGCATCACCCCCTCGAACGGCTTGCGCCAGTGGTTCCCGTCCCAGCCGTGGCACTTTCCGCACGACGTCTTCACCTTCGCCTTCACGATCTTCTCCGCTTCCTCCGCGCTCCCCTCGTCGACGAGCCGGAGCGCGTTCTCCGCGTGTCCCTGGAGCTCATCGATGAACTTCCGATACTCGCCGATCTCCTTCGGCTGCGCTACGACCTTCAAGTTGGTGGCGAACCGATCGACCTCGTCGAAGTGATCGCTGAGCTCGCGCAGGTGCGATCGCATCGGCTCCCCGGCTTCGCGCGCGGCCTGGAGCTGCTCGTGGAGCTGGCCCGCACGCCGCATGAGCTTCAGATGATGGAACATCGTCCATGCCTTGCGCTCGGCCGGTTTCGGCGGCGGCCTCGTGGCCGCGATCGCGTCGTCGCGACGCTTCAACGTGTCGCCGATCGGCGCGAGCGATGCCTCGGTCAACGTCACGCCGCCGTGTCCTCGGAACTGCTGGAGCATTGGTTCGAAATCGTCGATCGCCTTGCCGTACTCGTCGAACGCCAAGGGCCCGATCAACCCCCCGGTCGGCGTGGCGCCGACGCCGATCCGGGCGGGCTTGCCCCCCCAGTCGACGTCGATGAACGCGACCCGCGTCGGCTTCATCTCGCCCGTCATCTCCACCTGGTACTGCCGGATGGACTCGAGCTGCGCGGTCGTCACGCCGGCGCGGGCGATGAGCCGCGCGGTCGGCTGCGCGCTCAGTGCGGGCAACGACTGGACTTGCTTCACGCCCTTCGGGATCAGGTGCTTCAACCGTTCCCCGTCCTTCTGCCCCGCCTCCGGCGAGGTCGTGGCGAGGCCGAGGAACGACGGGCCGGCGAGCGCCAAGAGAAGAGCAGCGACGATTCTCATGTCAGATCTTCAGGTAGCGGGCGACGTCGTCGTACAGACCGCCCTCGTTCGAGTAGAGCACGTAGTTCCTGGCCGTCGCGAACCAGTCCTTGGTCGACGGCTTCACCTTCTTCGACGCGGCGAGGAGGTCCACGGTGACGAGCGGCACCGGGGCACCGCGCTTCATCGCCTCGCGGAGCTTCTCCTCCACGGCCACGTCGATGAGTCCCTTCAGGTCGGCGCCCGAGAAGCCCTCGGTCCGCTTCGCGACCTTCGCGAAATCGACGTCGCCGACCGGCTTGCCGCGCAGCATCACCGCGAGGATCTGCGCGCGCGCCTCGGCGTCCGGCGGCGGCACGAAGATGACGCGGTCGAACCTCCCGGGGCGCCGAAACGCCGAGTCGAGATGCCACGGCGCGTTCGTGGCGGCGAGGACCAGGAGCCCGTCGTTCGACGCCTTGACTCCGTCCAGCTCCTCGAGGAACTGGTTGATCACCATGCGCATGCCTTGCTGACGCAGGTCCGAGCGGCTGGCACCGAGCGCGTCGACCTCGTCGAAGAAGAGCACGAACGGTGTGCTCCGGCGCGCGCGCTCGAACAGAGTGTGGAGGTTCCGCTCGCTCTGCCCGACCCACATGTCGAGCACGTCGGAGAGCCCGACGGCGAGGAAAGACGCGTCCACCTGTCCGGCGGTGGCGCGCGCGAGGTGGGTCTTCCCGCAGCCCGGCGGGCCGTACATCAGGATGCCGCCGCCGACCGCCTTGCCGTAGGCCGCGAACAGGTCCGGCTTCAGCATCGGCTGGATGATCTTGATGTCGATCTCCTCCTTCACCACGTCCATGCCGCCGACGTCCTCGAACCGGATCTTCGGGCGCTCGACGCGTCCCTCGCTCGCGTCGCCGGCGTCGGCTCCGCCGAGGCGCAGCCGCCCCTCGACGACCGGGGACCTCTCCGCCGCTTCCTCGCCGGGGGTCACGCCGAGCTGCTCCGAGAGCGCCGGATCTGCCACGTCCGGATCCTCCTCGACCGCGCGACCGTAGTACGCGACCGCGGCGGGGACGTCACCCTCGGCGAGGCGGATGCGGGCCATGAGCACCAGCGCCTCGGCCGGCCGATCGGTCCTCGCGAGCAGACTCTCGAGCACGACGGCCGCGTGCGAGTGCTTGCGCTGGGTGAGATAGACGCGGACCAGCGCGAGCTTGAGGTCGGCGTCGTCGGGCGCCGACTTCAGCGCCGTGCGGAACTCCTCGGCCGCCTCGTCCGCCCGGCCGACCGCGGCGAGCAGGCCGGCCAGATGGCGCCGGAGCTTCACGTTCTCCGGGTCCGTCGCGAGCGCGTCCTTGAGGACTTTGATCGTGTCTTCGGGGTTCATGGGCGTCCGGTCGGGATGATTCGGGTGTCGAGTATACGGACGGAAGCGCGAGTCGACGCGATCCGCTTTCACGCCGGCGGCCGGCGAGCCCCCGGCCTTCGGGGTGGCGTCCTTCATCCCGTGGGCGGTGTCGCTCGTCGCCGCCTGATCATCGGGGTACGAGTCATCGTCGTACGAGGCCGCGTAGGCGGCTCAGCTCCTCGCAGCCGAGCAGCCGGGCCACCGCGAGGAACGCCACGCCGCCGACCGTGATCGGAATGAACGTCGACAGGAGGCGTTCGAGGAGGTCGGAGCCGCCGGCAAGCGAGTCGACGAACCGCCACGACGCATGGGTCGCGACGGCGAGCGCGGCGGAGGCGACGACGACCTTGGCCGCGGAGACCGTCATGCGCCTCCCCTGCAGCGACCCGACCTTGCGCCAGAGGAGAACGACCAGCAGGAGGGCGTTGGCCGACGCGACCGTCGCCGTCGAGATCGCCAGACCGGTGTGTCCGAACGGCCCCACGAGCACGAAGCAGAGGGCGACGTTCAGCCCGATCGAGAGCAGCGAGATCCGCGCCGGGGTCGCGGCGTCGTCGACGGCGTAGAACGCCGGGGCCAGGACCTTCACCAATGAGTAGCCGACGAGGCCGATCGCGTAGCCAGCCAACGCGGACGACGTCCTCACGGTGTCCGCCGCCGCGAAGCTGCCGCGCTCGTAGATCAACGCGATGATCGGGTCGCCGAGGACGATCAAGCCGACCGCCGACGGCAGGGTGAGAAAGATCGTCAGACGCAGGGACGACGCGAGGGTCGCTCGGAACTCGTCGCGCTCGCCCCGCGCCGCGGCCCGCGCGATCGACGGCAACGTGGCGGTCGCGATCGCCACGCCGAAGATCCCGATCGGGAACTGCATCAGCCGGAACGCGTAGTTCAGCCACGAGATCGCCCCGTCCTCGAGGCTCGACGCGAAGTTCGTGTTCACGAAGACGTTGACCTGCGTGGCCGCCGCTCCGATCACGGCCGGGACCATGAGCGCGAACACCTGCCGGAGGCCCGGGTCGCTCAAGCGAAGCTCGGGTCGGAAGCGAAACCCGGTCCCGCGCAGCTTCGGCGTCTGGATCAAGAGCTGCAGCAGTCCTCCCGCGAGCACGCCGACCGCCATGCCGACGATGGCCCGCGTCGCGGCCTCGGTGTCGCGCGGGATCGACTCGCCCGAGACGATCGCGCCCGCGGTTCGTGCCATGAAGTCGGGCTCGAACAGCCATGCCGCCGCGAGGCCGACGAACAGCGACCCGACGTTGAATGCGGCGCCGGCCAGGGCCGGCACCAGGAAGATGCCGCGGGTGTTCAGGACGCCCATCGCAACGGCGGAGAGCGAGACGAGGAGGAGGAACGGAAACATCACGCGCGTCAGGCGGACCGCGAGCTCCTGCTTCTCGGGGTCGAAGCCGGACGCGATCGCCTTCACGAGCCACGGTGCAGCGAGCACGCCGGCGACGACGAGCAGTCCCACGACGAGCGCGAACGCCGTGAGGACGATCCGCGCCAGCTCCCACGCGCGCGCTTCGCCCTCCTTCTCGAGCCGCTGCGAGAACGCCTTCACGAACGCGGCCGAGAGCGCACCTTCGGCGAGCAGGTCGCGGAACAGGTTCGGGATCCGGAACGCGGTGACGAACGCGTCGAAGGCGGCACCGGCCCCGAAGAACGCGGCGAACGCCTGCTCGCGCACGAGGCCGAGCACCCGGCTCGCAAGCACCGCGAGACTGATCACCGACGCGGATCGCGCGACGTCTCGCCCGGCGCCATCCCGATCGTTCTGTGTGGCGTCCCCCACGGACGAACTCCCGGTCGAAGGAACGCGGCATCGTAGCAGCGCGACGCGTCAATCGCGGTGCGGCAATCGCGTGCCGCCGGTCCCGCCTTCGCGATTCCCTCGCCAGGTCCTATGCTTGCTCCCCGCCAGCCGTCTCGATCGACGTCGAGGAACCTGCCATGTTGACGACGCGCTCCAAGGTCTCGTTCGGCAAGATGCGCAACCTCTTGCAGATCGTCTACGCGGGGATGCTCGGCTCGCTGGCGACCCTCTCCGCCATCGCGTACATGCTGTTCGAGAAAGTCGACATCTCGACGCAGCTTCCCTCCGCGGTCCTTCTCGCGGGCGGCGCGCTGCTCTCGGTGATCAGCATCGGGGTTTGCGCGTTCCTCCCGAAGCTCGTGACCAAGCAAGTCGATCGCGACCGCATCGTCATGCGGCTGCACGGCGTCGTCTACTCCCAGATCCTCTTCGCCGCCGGGTTCGAGGGGGCGGGCCTGTTCTGGGCGACGCTCGCGGTCCTGATGAAGAACCCTTACTGCCTCATCGGTCCGGCCGTGGCAATCTTCGTCCTCGCCATCCACTTCCCCACCACGACCCGCCTGGAGGCGGCGATGGAGATGAACGAGGATCAAATCGAGCGGGAGCTGGAGAAGAGGGACGCGTGACGGAGGGTTCGACCGATGGCGCCGGGGCATGCGTGCGGCGCGAAGAAAACGCTCCGAAGGATGGGATTCCCGGTTCGTCGATCGGTCGGATCCCCTCTCCTTGTCTTCGGTCCACCGCCGTAATCGAACCGCCGCGATCGAACCGCCGCAATCGAACCGGAGTAATCATGCGTCGTCTCCCCGTCGTGCTCCTCGTTCTGCTGCTCGCCGGCGGCTGCCTTCCCGAGATCGAGGTTCGAATGCGGACGCGCGTGATGCCGGATGGTTCGACGCTGCGGGAAACGCGGTACATGAAGCACCGAAACCGGCCGGACACCGACGAGGAGAAGCAGTGGAACGAGCGGCCGATCCGCGACGACGTCGGAGCGCGCGTCGGCGAGGGATTCGGTTCGGTCCGAACGACCGACGACGAGCTCTCCTTCTCGGGGTCGTTCGCGTCCGCCGCCGCGATTCCGCCCGACTTCGTGCGGGACGTCGCGGTGCTCGGCGCCACCTCGACGAATCGGATCGAGTTCCAGACCGAGGATCTGTTGTTCGGGACGCGCTACCTGTACCGCGAGCGCTTCCTCGACGCGATCGTGCCGGAGGATCAGAAGGCGACGCGGAGCGAGTTCGTCCGGTTCATCGGTGCGTTCGTGCGCGACGTCGCGAGCGACGAGTTCGATCGCGAGTACGAGCTCGACCGGTTCGACGCGTGGGTGACGAAGCAGCTCGAGCCGTTCGTCGACGGAATGATCGACATCTACTGGAGCGAACGACGCTCCCTCGATCGCAAGGACCCGCACTCCGGCCAAACGGGCGGCGATCGGGTCGTCGCGCGGATGATGAACCGGCTCGAGGGTCTCGGGCTGTCGCTCGACCCGAAGGACGAGCTCCCGATCCATGCGCTCGCCGTGATGAACTGGGTCTGCGAGCTTCTCGCAAGGACCCTGAGCCCGAGGAAGCCTGGGGCGACGACGCCGCAGACGACCGACTTCGCGTACCTGTTCGCCCACGACGCGCCGCTCGATGGCCTCGTCGAGCGCGGGCGCGCGACCGCGATCCGCCGTTTCGGTTCGACGGACGCGTTCGAGGCGGAGTTTCAGCGCCGTCTCCTCGGCGTCATCGGTACCTACGGCTCACCCCCGGCCGAGGCGACGTTCCGATTCGACTGCGCCGTCGAGCTGCCTGGCGCGCTCCTGCGGACCAACGGCATCCTCGAGTCGGAGCGATCCTCGTTCTGGCTGTTCGACGGGCAGGAGATCTTCCCGAATGGGTTCGTCCTCGAGGCGGAGTCGGTCCTTCTCGCCTCTTCCTTGCTCGGCCGGATCCGCGAGGTCGAGAGCGAACTCGATCGCCGGCACGCAGTGCGCCTCATCGCCGCATTGAAGGACGTGTCGGCCGACGAGCGCGCCGCGATGGCGAAGCTCCTCGAGCTCTGCGCGCGCGCGCACACTCTCGCCGCCCTCCCCGAGCCGACGACCGACGCAGAGCGCACGCTGCGGCGAAAGCTCGACACCGTCGTCGACGTCGTGCGCCGGAAGCCGTGACGACCGGAGTCGTCGAACGTCGACCCCAATCCCGCCCGCGCCGCTCCCTTCCCAAGCGTGTCGTGTCCCCCACGCGTCTGGGCATTTCCTGACCCCGGCGATGGCGCCGCGCGCGGTGCCAAGGTGAAAACGCGTGTGCCCAGATGAACACGAGTGATACCGCGTGGAACGGTGTCGTGCGGTCGCCGTGCTCGGGCGAGGATGGGTGATGGGGTAGCGCGACTTGCTCTGAGGCGCGGGAGGCGATCGACGGGCGGACCGTCCACGTGACGGTGAAGCTGAGGGAGGGATTGCCGAAGCTGCGGAACAAGAAGGCACGCCGGGCATCGCTGCCCGGCGTTTCCGTACCGCCAGCCCCTCGAACGAGCCAACCGTCGAGCTGTGGAGCAGCGGTGGACCCGTTGAGCGGGACCATCCAGTGGGCCATCCCCGGACCAGGTACCCCGGCGACATTCTGGACGAACTCGGAGTTCCACCCGTTTCTTTCGTCCCGTCGTGTTTTTCGCGTTTGCCGAGTCACGAGAACACGACTCTCTACCAAGTGGAGGGGGGGCGCATACGGCTCGGCCCGGCGAGAGACACGACTGTCGTTCTCTCGTTCATCTCTCGGGGGGGCCCGATCGGTACCGATCGCGGAACGGCCCGAGTCGTGCTTCGCCGGTCGACGGCGAAGGCGGAGGAGAAGGGGCGTCCGGCACCTGGCCCGGACGGCCCTGGGCCCGATCCGGGGACGGACTTGAGCGAGACGTCTTCGGATCGGCCCACCTTCATCCTCTTCTCACGCGAATCGTGTGCGGAGGCATCGACGGCGAAGAGCTTCGGAGCCTTCTCGCCGAGACTCTGCGACGATCACGTCAACTCCCGGTCAATCACTCCCATCCGCGACGGTGCTGCGTTGTCGGGCCGGCGAGAGCCCGGTAACGTACACGTCCGCGGACGACGAGATCGTTCGCGACGACGAGCGTCTACGGCGTACGTCATCGAGATCCGGCGCACCTCAGGAGGAGAGACATGGGCCGATCTGTTCGCGGAGCCATCGCGGCCTTGGCGTTCGTCGTCCACGGCGCGGGTGGTCCCGCCGCGTTCGCGGACGACGCGTACGACGCGAAGATCATCACCGTGCCGACGCCGATGGGCGCCGCGTCGACGATCCAACGCGCACCCTCCCGCGCGAGCCACCCGCCCGCGTCGCTCACGACTCCCATCGGCATCCAGAACGGCGACTTCTCGCTGGGGCTGCTCGGCTGGACGCTCGACGAGTCGGGCGGTTCGACGACTCCCGGGACGGTCGAGGTGGTGAACGAGGAGGCGGTCTTCAGCGAGGGAGACTCGTTCCTGGTCTCGCTCCGTCAGACGTTCATCGTGCCGCCGAACACGATCGAGCTCACGTTCGACTTCCGCGACGTGCCCGGCTTCGACCAGACCGACGTCTTCATCCCCGACGCGTTCGAAGCGTCGCTCCTCGACGCGTCGTTCCACTCCGTCGTGCCGACGTGGGACACGCTCGCGACGTCCTTCTTCAACATGCAGGAGACGGGCGCGATCCTCCAGGCTTCCGGCGTCACGCTGAACGGAACGATCGTGTCGGTCGACGTGTCGTCGTTGGCGGCGGGATCCGAAGTCTCGATCTTCTTCGACCTCATCGGCGGCGACGGCGATCTCGCGACCTCGGTCACCCTCGATTCGGTGGCGCTCGTCGCGGACGGCTGCAACGTGTTCGCCGAGCACACCGAGTACGGGACCGGCTGGCCGGGCACCCTCGGCGTTCCCCAAGTCACCGTGGTGACCGAGCCGTTGCTCGGCAGCGTCCTGCAGCTCGACGTGTCGAACTCCTACGGCCAACCGACGACCGCGATCGGGATCCTGAGCCTCGCGCCGGACGCGATGGCGACGCCGGTCGGCGGAACCCTGCTCGTTTCCGTCCTGCCTGGCGACCTGATCGGTATCTGGACGTTCCCTCTTCCGGGCTCGACCGGTTCGATCGGACACCAAGTCGGGAACATCATCGATCTCTGCGGCGTCTCGTTCTTCGGTCAGGTGATCGTGTTCGACCCCGGCGCCACGGACAACTACGCGTTTTCGGCGGGGATCTCGTTCGTCCTGGGGTCCTGACCCCGGATCACCGCCGTACGGTTTCTTTCGGCAGCGCCGCTCTTCGCGGCGATCACGGCGTCCACGTCATCCACGCATCCATGGGGAGGCGTTCCATGCACTCCGTCCTCGGACAGGTTCCGGCTCGATCCTCGCGTCTCGTCCGTCGCTTCCACCGGCTCGCTGCCGCGGCCGCACTCGCCGCCGGCCTGGCCCCGTTTACCTCGGCGCAGACGCAGGTGAACGTGATGCCCGGCTACCCGAACGCACCGAAGATCAGCCCGGCCGAGCGGGCCATCGCGCGGCCCGGCGTCCCGGTGATCGTGTGGGGCAACGCGAACCAGGGCGCGTCGTCCGCCGTCGGAGCGATCTACACCTGGACGTTCGGCACGAACTCGAACCTTCAAGTCAGCCACGACGGCAGCCTCACCGGCACGGTGACCGACGCGCGGTACATCTACGAGGAAGTGACCTTCCAACTGCTGAACGGAAGCACGCTCGAGACCGTCGGCGCGACGCTGACCGTCGACCACGGCGTGAACGGGATCGACTCGGACTACGTCGAGTTCGTCGTCGTCGCCGAGACGGATCCAAGCTCCGACGAGCCGCTCGAGAAGCTCCAGGTCGACGTCAACATCTCGATCGAGGACGGCCTCCGCTACCTCTACCTCAAGCAGAACGCGAACGGTTCGTGGTCGAGCTACTCCAACTATCACTGCGCCGCGACCGCGTTCGTCGTCTGGGCCCTCGAGAACCAGGGACACCTGCCGACCAACGACCCCGACGAGGACATCTACGCCGACGCCGTCGCGCGAGGCCTCGACTACATCCTCACGACGACTGCGATCGTCCAGAGCGGGGCCGGCGCGATCTCGGCGCCGCGTGCCCTCCAGTCGCTCGGTGCGGTCGCCGACGGCGTGTCGGACATCAACCAGAACCTCCAGACCGTCATCCTCTGTCCCGACAACCGCGCCGGCTACTCCTCCCCCATCGCCTGCTCCGCGATCATCGCGAGCCTCGCCCCCGACCGCGTGGTCCAGAGCGGCCCGCTCGCGGGGAAGACGTACCGCGAGGTCGTGGAGGACTCCATCGACTGGATGGGACACACCCAGGCGGCGGGCGGCGCGACCACGTGGAACGGCCGCGGCGGGTGGACGTACGAGCCGGTCAACACGTCGACGCGAAGCGACATGTCGATCAACAGTTGGTTGTACCTGGCGATGGAGGGCGCGGAGTCGGTCTTCAACATCGACGTGCCGGACTGGATCAAGCAGGAGTGCGAGCACGCTCTGGTCGCGCACATGACGAACCAGGTCGGCGTGTTCGAGTTCGGCTACTCGAACGACGGCGGCTGCGGCAACGACCCGAAGACTCCGTGCCAGTGCGGCAACCACGGGCACGCGACGACGTCCGGCGGGCTCTCCGGCCTCGCGCTCGTCGAGACGATCGGACCGTTCGCGACGCCCGGCGAGGTCATCGGCCAGCAGAGCCCGCCGCTCGACAACGTCGTCGCGATGCGGAACAACGCGATCACGTACCTCGGTGCGCACTGGGGCGTCGACGGCAACGGCAACAACTGCGTCGGCAACCGTCGCAACTACTACGCGATGTGGACGACGGCGCGCGCACTGCGCCTCACCGCGGCCGCGCTCGGTCTTCCCGACGGCGACAAGGTGCTCCTCTCGAACGCCGGGGTCGGCTTCGATTGGGAAACGGGTGAGGAGAACGGCAGCGGCAACGTGCCTGCATCCGGCGTACGCGAGGGCTACTTCCACTGGCTGGTCCGCACCCAGAACACGACCGGTTCGGTCATCGATCGCGGCGGTTGGAACCTCTCCCAGTACTCGTACTTCGTCGGCCCCGTGATGTCGACGTCGCTCGCGGTGCTCGTGCTGACGCCGCGAGTCTTCCTCGAGCCGTGCCCGAGCCTCGTCGTGATCCCGATCGTCGAGCTCGAGCCGGCGCCGGAGACCGAGCTGCCGGTCGGCACCGTCGTGACGATCAGCGGCCGCGCCGTTCAGCCGAGCCCGTTCGAGCCGACCGCGGCCGTCCTCGTGAACGAGGAGCCGGTGGACAGCCTCGACGCAGCGGGGCGATTCTTCAAGACCGTCGTCATCGAGGAAGGTCCGAACTCGTTCGTCATCGACGCGATCAACAAGTGCGGGCAGGACTCGAGCACGCTGGTGATCAACGGCGTGGCCGGACCGCAGACGCCGTTCGACAACCTCGACGACGTCACGACGCTCCTCCAGATCCAGTACCAGAACACGACGTTCAACCAGGCCCAGCAGTCCCTCATCGTCGAGGGTCGCGTCTGCAACACCTACTCCAAGCCGCTGTTCGGCCCGGTGCTGATGGTGTTCGACAACATCGTGAGCCCCGCGGTCCAGGTCATGAACCCGGACGGTCTGCTCCCGGACGGCACGCCCTACTTCGCGTTCCTGGGCACGAACGCCTCGCTCGCGCCCGGCGCGTGCAGCCTGCCGAAGAAGCTGATCTTCAAGAACCCGAACCAGGTGCCGATCCAGTTCGCGCACTCCTGGATGGCGACGTACAACAGCGCGCCGAAGTTCACGACGGTGCCGGTCACCACGGCCACGCCCGGCGTCGAGTATCGCTACGAGGCGGCGGCGGCCGACGCGCAGCAGACGGACCTGACGTACTCGATCGGCACCGGACCGCTCGCGATGACGATCGACGCCCCGACCGGCGTCGTCACCTGGACGCCCCAGATGACCGACGTCGGTTCGCACTTCGTCGAGCTCGTGGTGGACGACGGCCTCGGCGGCATCGGCTCGCAGAGCTTCGTCCTCTCCGTCGACCCGGCACCTACGAACACGGTGCCGTTCTTCACCTCGGCGCCCGTGACGCACGCCGCCGTCGGCGCGAGCTACTCGTATCTCGCCACCGCGAACGACGTCGATCAGGACGCGCTGACCTTTACCCAGATCGCGGGCCCGGCCGGATCGACCGTCGACCCGGGCGGCCTGGTCGCGTGGCCGTTCACGCTCCCGGGCGACCACGCCGTCACGGTGCGCGTCAGCGATCCCGACGGAGGATACGCCGACCAGGCGTACGTGCTCAGCGTGGGGAGCACGCCGACGAACCCGCACGCGCCGACGCTACTCGGCAACCCCCTCGACGTCGCGGTGGTCGACGAGCTCTACCTCTACCAACCGGTCGCGATGGACCCGGATCCCGGCGACACGCTCACCTTCTCGCTGCCGATCGCGCCGACCGGGATGCAGATCGATCCGGCCGGCGGCCGCGTCGAGTGGACGCCCGGCTCGTCGCAGGTCGGGATGAACCCCGTCGTGCTCTCGGTCGACGACGGCAAGGGCGGGATGGCCTCTCAGGCGTGGACGATCGACGTCGTCGTCGAGGCCCCGAACCTGCCGCCGGTCATCCTCTCGAGCCCGAACTTCCTCGCGCTCGTCGACGAACCGTACGCCTACTCCGTCGACGCGATCGATGCGAACGGCGACGACGTGACCTTCTCGCTCGAGGTCGGACCGGCGGGGATGACGATCGATGGAGAGAGCGGGCTCATCAACTGGATCCCGACCACGACCGGTCCAGCGCTCGTCGCGATCCGCGCCGTCGACACCAAGGGGGCCTTCGGCAGCCAGGTGTATGAGCTCGACGTCCAGCCCGCCAACGCCCCCCCGACGATCGTCTCGACCCCGGTCACGACGGCGATCCTCGGCGGGAAGTACTACTACAAGGTCGCCGCGGTCGACACCGCGGGCCAGAACCTGACGTTCGGGCTCGCGAGCGGACCGGCCGGCATGGCGATCCAGCCGGTGACGGGAGTGGTGTCGTGGACGCCGCCCGACACGGCCGGGAGCCCGCACTCCGTCGAGGTGCGGGTGACCGACCCGTTCGGCGCCATGGACTCGCAGGCGTTCGAGCTCACGGTCGTCCCGGACACCAAGGCGCCGGTGGTCGAGATCAGCTTCGGGCAGGAACCCGCGTTCCTGAACGAGCCGCTCCTCGTCTGCGTCTTCGCGAACGACGACGTCGGCGTCGTATCCACGACTCTGTCCGTCGAAGGCCAGCCGGTGACGCTGGATCAAGCCGGCTGTGCAACGATCACCCCGACCTCCCTCGGCAACCTCGCGTTCACCGCGACCGCGATCGACCCCGCCGGGAACATGAAGACCGAGCTCGATGGAGTCATCGTCGTCGACCCGAACGACACCAATGCTCCGGTCCTCGGCATCGTGAGCCCGACCCCGGGCGAGACGATCGTCGGCCCGATCGACATCGTCGCGGACATCCAGGACGACGCGCCCGCCGCGCTCACGTGGAGGGTCCTCGTGACGAGGATGAGCGACGAGCCGTTCACCAAGGTGATCGCGGAGGGCGCGGGCGCCGTCGCGGCCGGCACGATCGCGACGTTCGACCCGACGATCCTCCCGAACGACGGTTACACGGTGACGATCGAAGCGAGCGACGGCCTGCAGACGAGCTCGATCCTCATCCCCTACAGCGTCTCGGGTGACTACAAGCTCGGCAACTTCGAGGTCGCGTTCAGCGACCTAGAGCTTCCGCTCGCGGGGATCCCGATCGTCGTGTCACGGCAATACACGAGCCTCGACACCTCGAAGAAGGAGTTCGGCAACGGCTGGCGCCTCGGACTCGCGGGGAACGTGACGGACACCGCCTCGGAGTCTCCGCTTCAGCCATTCGACACCGCGACGAAGGTGTACGTCACGCGGACCGACGGCAAGCGGGTCGGCTTCACGTTCCAGCCGCTCCCCGGGCCGTTCCCGTTCACGTTCCTGATGACGCCGCGCTTCGTCCCTGACCCCGGGGTCTCCGATGAGCTCGAGGCGGTCGGGGCCGACCTGGTCGTCTTCTCCGGCGGCCTCTACTTCTCGCTCTTCGAGCCGTTCAACCCGAGCCTCTACGAGTTCACGACCACCGAGAAGATCGAGTACCTGATCGATGAGAAGAACGGGCTCCAGAAGGTCACCGACGTCGAGGGCAACACGATCACGGTGACGGACCAGGGCCTGTTCAGCTCGATCGGCCTCGCCGTGCTGTACGAGAAGGACGCCGAGGGGCGCATCACGAAGATCACGGAGCCGGACGACCCGAACGATCCGGACCCGCCCGGGTCGGTGTCGTACATCTACGACGCGATCGGCAACCTGCGCATGGTCCTCGACCAGATGAACGCGCAGACCGAGTACGCATACGAGGACCCGAACTTCCCGAGCTACCTGACGAGCGTCATGGACCCGCTCGGCCGACCGGTCGTCAAGAACGTCTTCGACGACGACGGCCGCCTGATCGCGAGCTGCGACAGCGACGCGAACCCCGTCACGCTCGAGGGATGCGTCACGTTCGAGTACGACGTCGACGTCGGCGGCGTCCAGACCACGTTCGACGGTCTCGGCAACCGCATCGACTTCATCCTGAACGAACGCGGAAACGTCATCCTCGAGCGGCGCTTCCTCAACGGTGGCGGGTCGTACGACGTCTCGAAGACGTACGACGATCAGGACCACCTCCTGCGGGTCGAGGCGCCGACCGGCGTGATCACGACGTTCACGTACGACGCGGACGGCAACATGACGAGCCGGACGGACCCGGACGGCAAGCTCTGGTCGTTCGCGTACGACGAGTGCGGACGCATCAGCACCGAGACCGACCCCTCCGGCAACATGGTCACGTACACGTACGACGACGCCTGCCGGATCCGCTTCATCACCGACTCGTTCGGCGCGCAGATCGAGCTCCGCTACGACGCGGCCGGCGAAGTCAGCGACTTCATCGACGCCGAGGGCAACCGCTGGCAGTTCACCTACGACGCCTACGGTCAACCGACGAGCACGATCGACCCGCGCGGCGGCATCGAGCAGATGCAGTCGAGCATCTTCGGCGAGCTGCTCTACCACGTCGACCGCACCGGCCGCCGCACCGACTTCGAGTGGGACGACCGCCACCGCCCGATCCGCGAGATCTGGGACACCGTTCCGCCGCGCGTGACCACGTACACCTACGACGAGGCGGGCTTCGTCGCCTCGGTGACCGACCCGGACACGTCGCTCGCCTACACGTACTGGAACAACGGTCAGCTCAAGACCGTCGAGTGGTCGGGGCTGCCCGGGATTCCGCCGGTCGTCGTCACGTACGGCTACCAAGACGGCGCGACGCTCGAGCCGGGCTATGACCTGAACGGGCGGATCACTCACGTTTCCGACTCGTTCGGCGGCGTCACCGAGTACGGCTACGACCAGGTCGGTCGACTCGCCCTGGTCCGGCAGTACGGCGCGACGCCGCGCGCTCTCGTCAATGACAAGCGGCTCACGGTCGAGTTCGACGTGGGCGGCGCGATGAGCGCGGTGCGTCGCTTCGCCGGGGCCGATCGACAGACCCCGGTCGCGAACTCCTACTTCGAGTACGACTGCAACGGTTGCTTGAACCGCCTCGGTGCGATCCGCCACCGGCGCGGAGTCGACGACGCCGTGATCCACGACCTCGTCTACGGCCGCGACGACATCGGTCAGGTGACGTCGATCAGCGACTCCGAAGGGCTCCATTCCTACTTCTACGACGGTCTCGAGCAGCTCCTCCAGGTGCTCCACCCCACCGGCGGAGCGCAGCCCAACGAGCAGTACTCCTACGACGCGACCGGAAACCGCGAGAGCAGCCACCTGAGCTCGAGCTACGTCTACGGCTTCGAGCAAGGTCGCGGCGGCAACCAGCTCGTCCAGGACGACCAGTACGACTACGAGTACGACCCGACCGGCGCCCTCTCGCGGCGGACCGATCGATCCACCGGCGCGTACGACGAGTTCCGGTACGACCACCGCTCGCGGCTGACCGAGATCATCCGGTTCGACGCGTCCAGCGTCGAGGTCGGCCGCACGACGAACACGTACGACGCTTACGACCGTCGCGTCCGCATGGAGGCGAACGGCGCGATCTCGCATTACGTCTACGACCTCTACAACCCGATCCTCGAGCTCGACGAGCGCGGCAACGTCCGCTCGCGGCGAATGTACGGGCTCGTCATCGACGACATCCTCGCCGACGAGGTGACCGGTCAGACGCGCTGGTACTTGAACGACGAAGTCGGCACGCCGCGCGACCTCGTCGCCGACGACGCCTCGATCCTTGCACACTTCGTCTACGACAGCTTCGGCCGCCGCCTCGTCGAGACAGGTTCGTCAACCGACAACTCGCTGACCTTCACCGGCCGCGAGGAGTACGAGGGTCTCGACTTCCAGTACTTCCGCGCCCGCACGTACGATCCGAACCTCGGACGGTTCCTGTCCGAGGACCCGTACGGGCCGTTCCAGTACGACTACGCGTACAACAACCCGCTCTCGTACTTCGATCCGCTTGGCCTCGGTCCGCTGATCGAATACCGGCCGATCATCGCGGGTCACCTCAACTGGATCTACGTCGGCTGCGAGCTCGGCAAGGTGGTCTACATCGGGATCACGAAGGACTTCTCGTCGCGCGCGCGCCAGCACGCGCTGGCGGGGCGGACCTTCAAGATCTGCAAGTTCGGAACCGCCGGTTCGCGGGCCGACGCGCGCGTGATCGAGCAGTCGCTCATCGACTCGCACGGCGGCCCGGGCGGTGGACAGCTCCAGAACAAGATCAACAGCATCGCGCCCGGCCGACCGCTCGCGAACAAGGCGGCGGCGATCACGAAGCGGTTCAACGCGGCGTTGACCCTGTACGCACTGATCACCTGCCTGCTCTGTTGACGCGCCGAGCCGCGGCCTTGGCACAAGGAACGCGGAGGCGCGAGCGAGGTCAGAACAAGTGCTTCTCCGGCGACCGGAAGAAGTTCATCACCTCGTTCGCGGAGTCGGCGGCGAGCAGCCACGGCAGCACGTCGTCGCGGAGAAACAGCTCGCCCGCCTCCTTGTAGACCTTGAGGTACAGCTTGTCGTCGTACGGAGGCGCCAGCAGGACGAGGAAGACGTGGACGGGCGCGTGGTCCGGCGCGTCGAAGTCGAGACCCTCGCGCGATCGAAGGAGCGCGATCGTCGCCTCCTTCACGTTCAACGTCCTCACGTGAGGGATCGCGAGGCCCCGACCGACCGCGGTACACGCCTTCCGCTCGCGGTGGATCATGTCGGTCAAGAGCTTCTTCTTGTTGCCGATCCGTGCGGTCTCGTCCAGGAACTCGGCAATCTCATCGATGATCCGCTCCTTCTGCACACGCGTCGCTCGCGAGCCGAGCTCCTCGAGCTCGTCCTCGCTCATCGGCCGCGTGTGCATCTCCATGCGGATGCGTTCGTGGCGCAGGTGTCGTGCAATCAACATCGATGAAGGATCCCGCCGCCCGGGCAAAAAAGGGCGCGCAGTCTAACCGACGGATTCGAGGGTCGATGCCTCCCACGAGAAAACCGGGGACTGTCGCGCCGGGCGCGTGCGCGAGCCCGCCCTGTTTGGAATCGGACGGAACCGCCCGCGACCCCGCTTCGTCTCAGCGCCTAACACGGAAGTGGTGCCGAAAGGGGAGCGTCGAACGGTGCGCTCGCAGGAGTCCATGTCTCGCTCGCTCGTCGAGCGCCGCGAACGAACCGCGCCGGTCGCGTCGAACGAGACTCCGTCCGAGCCGATCCCCCTTCGCAACGCACGGATCCATGATCGCCCCCCTGCCCGCGATTCGATCCATGACACGGAGGAGTCTTCATGTCGTTCAAGTCCTGGATGTCCTCGCTCGTCTTGGCCGTCACCGTGGTCGCACTGGCCCCCGCGCAGGTGCCGTGCTTCCTCGGCGACGACGGGTTCGACACCGGGTGCTGCAAGGAGCCGCACCCGAACTTCCCGAAGTTCCCCAAGGTCGCGGAGAAGGGGGTGTATGCCTGCCTCAGGAACTGCGCCGGGGAGGCGAAGTTCGACGTCGAGGTGACGGTCGGGGAACCGCAGTTCTTCCTCTGCGACACCGCGATCATCGAGATCAAGGTGACGCCGGCGCCGGGCGGTCCCTCGATCAGCGGCAAACTGATCGCCAAGTACTCGCGCACGTGGTTCTCGACCTTCGGTGGAGGTCGCCAGGTCTGGCGCTTCCTGCTGAACGGAGACTTCGATTACGGTCCGTCCATCGGCATCGCCGGCTGCCCGGCACCGCCGCACGCGAACCCGTCGCACGTCGTCGGCAGCATCGATTACACGTGCGACCCGACCGCGGCGGACCCCGGCACGCGGATCGCCCTCAACCTGTCGCACCTCCCCGGCTGCATATCCCATGGTCCATTGAGCTCGCGACCGCTGGCCGGTGCGGCGGCTCACAACGACCGCAGCTATCACCTCATCGCGCCGAACAACTTCTCGTTCGGCGTGATCACCGACATCCAGGGGTCTCTCCGCGACGAAGCGGTCCGTTCCTCCCCGACCGGCACCTGCTTCCCGATCACGTACAAGTGCACGAGTGAAGCCGACGTCGTCGACGGTGGCATCGCGAGCGTCTTCAAGAACTGCGTCTGCGCCAATTCCCTCACCGGCGCGTGGGTCCACCAGGAGATGAAGGGCGCGGTCGCCTGCGGCCCCGCGAGCTCGGTGTTCTTCACGGTCGCCAACTTCGACCCGTCCGTTCCGCTCGGACTAGCGGCGCTGCGGCTCGGGCGTTGGTCCGGACCGTCGTGGCCGGGCGACCTCGAGCTGTCGGTCTATTACGGCTACCTCGACTACGCGGATCACTGCAGCTCGGCGGTCGACGACCTGCCGGAGTTCGTGTCGGGAGTCGGTACGAACGGCGTGCCGGGGTTCCTGTTCGGACCGAGCCCGGTCTTCCAGCCGCACCGGATCTTCCTCGACCTCCAGGACAACCTGATCCCGCAGACGCACAACCCCATCCCCGTCCCCGGCCCGACGCCGACGCTCTGCGTGCCGCTGAAGAAGGGCTTCGGGGCGCCCGCGTACAGCTCGCTGATCTGGAACCTGAATCCGGTTCCGTGACGGCCGGCCGGCGAGCGCGATCTCGCCGACCGAGAGATTCGGAATCCGGGCTCGCCGAGCGGCGGGCTCGGATTCTTCCACTTGGAGGAAGAGAGCGTTGGAGGAAGAGAAGCACGGAAACCAACGATTCCCCTCCGCTATCTTCCTGGCATGTGCGCGCTCATCCTCTTCTATCAGCTCGTGCCGGACTTCCCCGTCGTGCTCGCCGCGAACCGCGACGAGACCTACGACCGGCCGTCCAAGCCGCCCCGTGTCGATCGCGCCCTCATCCCGTTCCTGGCGCCGGTCGATCAGCGCGCGGGCGGAACGTGGATCGGAACGAGCGCGGCCGGATTGACGGTCGCCGTCACCAATCGTCGCGGGGAAGCGAATGACCCGTCCCGTCCGTCGCGCGGAGCGCTCGTGCGCGACGCGCTCTCGAACGGCAGCGCGGCCGCGGCGCGGGTCCACCTCCAACGAGGTCTCTCCGAGGGCGCTCCGAACGCGTTCAACCTCCTCTACGTCGACGCGCGGGACGCGTACTTCACGCGCGGCGGCGGCGGCGACGTTCCCGTGACGACGCGGCTCGACCCCGGGGTCCACGTCGTCACGAACCTCCACGAGCTGAACGAGCTGGAGCTGATCGAGGTCGAGCGAATCGCCTCGGTCGCCGGCATCAGCTCGCTCGTCGAGACCGTATCCGCGCTCTCCGACTTCCTGAAGAACGACGAGCCGGTCGCGGCCGACGGCTTCGCGCCGTGCAAGGACCACGGCGATCGAGGAACGCGCTCGTCGACCATCATCGCGCGCGCCGACTCGGGAACTCGGACCGGCATGTTCCTCCACGCCGATGGGAACCCGCGCAGCACGCGGTACGAGGACTACTCCGACCTCCTACGCACGCTCGGCCCGAACGGCTCGGCGCGGTGAAGCACCGGCGCGGGGGACCGCCATCGTCGTCGCTTCCGCGTTCGACTCGTCCTCGCGCGGACGCTAACGCGGCGGTTCCACCCGGAAGTCGGCGTCGCGGAGGCCGCGGTTCCAGGCCAGGTCCCTGAGGGTGATCTCCTGAACCAACGTCCCGTTCGCGTAGGACCGCATCAGCTTCGGCACGCGGTTGCCGAGCTCGTCGGTGGCGAAGGTTTCGAAGAACGTGTCGAGAACGCCGGCAGAATCGTCGGGCAGCCGGATCCACTCGCGCACCGCGATCGGCACGAGCGTCTCGGCGTCGAGCGAGAGGATCCACTTCCGCCCGTTCACGTCGAACTTCGCGATCCGCAGCGCGTACCCGTCCGGCCGCTTCACCGTCTCATCGATCCAGGACGGCTCGCCGGCGCCGTCCTTGAAATAGCGCAGGAGGAAGAGATGGCGCAGGAACCGATCGACCAGCACCTCGTCCATCGACACGTCGGTGCGCGTGACGTTCCCATCCGTCACTTCCACGCCCTGGGCGCCGCGGCCGACGTACTTGAGGTCGCGGCCGCCGCCGTGTTGCTCGACGCTCCAGAAGTCCGGCTTGCGCCAAAGCACGACGTAGTCGAGCTTCGTTCCCGCGCCCTCGCCGTGCGGCACGACCGACACCGACGCCATCAGATCCTGCGCGTCCTCGACGGGGTCGCCCTCGGCGACGCTCTCCTCGAGAGCTCGCTCGAGAACGGCGTCCGCGGTGAACTCGTGCTCGACGAGGTTCCACCCGGGTGGCGGCTGCGCGTAGAAGGTGCACGAGACCAGGGCGGTGACGCCCAGGAGCAGGATCGGACGAATGAGTCGCATCGGGCGGAAGCTACCAAACGGCAACCGGCGAAGCATCTGCCTGTCGAGTCGGGTGAGATGGTCGAGTCGGGGTGGTCGAGTCACTACGCGACCTGAACGTGGCGTTCATGAAGCGAGCCTCGCGATTCGGTAGAGTCCTTCGTTCCCCACGAACCGAGACCGACCCATGCGCCGACGCCGCTCCCGATTCGAGTTCACCCGCCGCATCTCGTTCCTCGTCGTCTCCGGCCTCGTGGGAGCGCGATCCGCCACGGCCCTCGCGCAGGACGCGCCGGCCCCCCGGCCGGAAGCGCCGCCGGCGATCGTCCTCGACGGCGAGTTCGACGACTGGCCCGCCGGCGTTCGCGCCGTCGCCGACGGTGACTACCTCTACGTGCGGTTCGCCCCGCCCGACCGGTTCACGCTTCAGGGAGGAACCCGCTCGTCGCAGCTCGAGATCGACCTCGACGGCCGGTCCGACACCGGACGACCGGCCTACGCGGCCGATCTCGGGGTCGACCTGGAGATCGCCTTCAGCCCCCCGTCTCCCGAGGCGGGGAAGCCGCCGCGCGTCGGGGTCGAGATCCGCAGCTATCGCGAGCACGCGATCTTCGACGTGATCGATCACGCCGAGGTCGGCCTGATCTTCGCGCCGACGTATGCGGCCGCCGAGTACGAGCTCCGTCTCTCGCGCCACGCCGAACTCGCGGAGCCGAACGGCTCGCGTTGGAGCCGCTCGTCGCGCGTCCGCTCGCGCTATTCGGTCCAGGACGCGCGCGGTAAGTTTCGATTCGACGGCGTCGTAGCGGTCGAGCTCCCGCCGCGGTCGCAGCCGTCGGGCCCGACCGGCGTCCCTCCCGCGCGCCTCGCGAAGACCGCGCGGATCGTATCGTGGAACATCGAGCAGGCCGCGCCGCGCGACAACCCGACGCCGTTCGCGCGCATCCTCCGCCACTTGAACGCCGACGTCATCCTCTTCCAGGAGTGGTGGAAGACGTCGGCGCGCGAGCTCGAGGCATGGATGAGCGCGAACGTCCCGTCCGAGACGCCGTGGAGGGCCGTCACGTTCGGCGACCTCGGCGTCGCGGTCGTCTCCCGCCACAAGACGACTGAGTTCCTGAAGAAGGAGATCGAGCCTCATCGCGAGGTGCACGGGCGGCCGCGACCCGTCCGCTGCGCGGGCGCCACGGTGGAGACGCCGATCGGACGGCTGAGCGCGTTCAGCCTGCATCTGAAGGCGCGCGGGGCGATGGGGACATGGGAGGACGAGCTCCGAGTGGTCGAGGCCGAGTCGGTGAACGAGACCCTGCGGCGCACGTTCGGAAAGGACCGCACCCGCGCCTGCATTCTCTCCGGAGACATGAACCTCGTCGGCACGCGCGACCCGCTCGATCGGCTGGCGGCGAAGCTCGACGCGGACGGCTCCGACCTGACGATCGTCGACGCCGCGGTCGTGGGCGGTCGCGCCAAGTACACCTGGACCCACTCGCCCAATCGATTCACGCCGGGACGCCTCGACTTCGCGGCGATCTCGGATTCGACGCTGGACGTCCGGCAGGCGTTCGTGCTCGACACCGAACTCCTCGCGCCGGCGTTCCTCGAGGCGAACGACCTGCGCGCCGGCGACTCTCGTGCGACCGACCACCGGCCGCTCGTGGTCGACCTCGCGGCGAAGGGCACCGGCGCGCCGCCGCTCGTTCCGGTGACGGGCGACGAGCTGTCGCGGCGCGTGGCCGGAGCGAAGGGACACCCGGTCGTCGTCAACTTCTGGGCGACCTGGTGCGTGCCCTGCGTTCGAGAGCTGCCCGATCTGCTGCGCGTGTACGAGGACGCCAACGCGAGCGGGGTCGAGCTGATCCTCGTGTCGTGCGACTTCGATGGCGACGAGGAGAAGGCGCGCGTGCTCCTCGAGCAGATCGGTGTCGACTTCACCACCTACCGGAAGCAAGGCAAGGACGACCCGTTCATCGCCGCGTTCGATCCCGACTGGGAGGGGACGCTACCGACGACGATGGTCTTCGACGCGGACGGCGTGAAGCAGGGGCAGCACGTCGGCCAGGCGTCGTACGCGGAGCTCCGCGCGATGGTCGACGCGGTCCTCGGCGCCGGGGACGGGTCGCGGTAACCCTACCGGATTCATGCCCGTCGTCGCGGCGACGGTGCGACGATCACGAGTCGCGCGAGGTCGAGGACCGCGTCCGCTGACGCTCCGCCGCTCCACGACCGTGAAACCGAGTACACTGATCCGGCTCCAGTGAGTTCGGCACGCGGTTCCCATGCTCCCCTCAGACGACGATCGGATCGCCGAGACCCTCGCTCGATGCCTCGAGGCGCGCGAGCGCGGCGAACCCGTCGACCTCCACGTCCTCTGCGGCGGCGACTCCGTGCTCGAGCGGCGCGTCGAAGCGTTGCTCGGGTTCGACGCCCACGCGATGCGGGAACTGCGCGCCCGGAGCTCCGCGCGGAACGGGGCCGCGGCCGGCGAGGGCGTCGATCTCCCGCCGCGACTCGGCGAGTTCGCGATCATCGCACGGCTCGGCTCGGGCGGGATGGGCAAGGTCTACCTCGCCGAGCAGAGCTCGCTGCGCCGCCTCGTCGCGCTCAAGGTGTTCGACGCCTCGCTCTTCCCCGACGCGGCCTCGATCGCGCGGTTTCGGCGCGAGGCCGAGATCACCGCCGCGCTCGAGCATCCGAGCATCGTGCCGATCCACGCGATCGGCGTGGACGGCGATCGCCACTACATCGCCATGAAGTGGCTGACCGGTCCCGGGCTCGATCGGCTCGAGCAGCCCGTCCCGCCCGACGAGGTCGCGCGCATCGGCATCGCGGTCGCGCGCGCCCTCGACCAGGCCCACCGCGGCGGAGTGGTCCATCGCGACGTGAAACCCGGCAACGTGATCCTCGACGACGGCCACCCGGTCGTCGTCGACTTCGGACTCTGCCGTCCCGTGGCCGAACCAACGATGACCGGACGGGGCGTCGTGCCGGGCACGCTTCCCTACATGCCTCCGGACGCGTTTCGCAACGGCGCGGCCGAGACGCATCCGCGTGTCGACGTCTACGGGCTCGGCGCGACGTTGTACGAGCTCGCGGCAGGACGGCCTCCCTTCGAGGCCGACTCGCCCGAGCGCCTGATCCACGACATCCTGCATCGGGAGCCGGCGCCGCTGCACCTCGCGCGAAGGGACCGCGACCTCGAGACGATCCTCCTGCGTGCGCTCGCGAAGGAGCCGAGCCAGCGGTTCGCCACCTGCCAGGAACTCGCCGACGAGCTGGAGCGCTTTCGCTCGGGCGAGGAGATCCTCTCCCAGCGCGCGGGACCCGTGAGCCGGAGCATCCGATTCGTGCGTCGCCGCCGCGTCGCGAGCGTCGCGGTCATGGCCGCGACCGTGCTGTTCGCGCTGTTCACCCGTGGCATCCTCCAGGACCGGGAGCGCCTGGCCCAGGGCGCGAGCTCGCTCGACGCTGCTCTCGCGTCGCGCGACCGCCTTCGAGCTCGGACCGTGCTCGACACGCTCGTGGAACAGTACGGTCCGACCGGCCGCGGCATCCCCGAGCTGGTTCGACACGTCCAGCGGCTCGAGGCGGAGGAGGCCCTCATCGACCTCGTCATGGACCGCCGCGAAGACGTCGCGCCGAAGACGCTCGACGACGCGCTGGCGCGCCTTCGCTCCACGGGGGACATCGACGACGCGCCGCGCTATGTCCAGCTCGCGATCGCACTCGTCCACCTCTACCGCAACGAGACCGAGCGCGCCGTCGAACGCCTCGCCACGCTGGAGCGATCGACACGCGCCGACGGAGGCTCCGGGCGGGCCACCGCCGCGATCCGCGCCTGCATCTCGCCCACCACCGCTCGTGACGCCGATCTCGATCTGCAGGACGAGCCGCGCGTCGCCCTCGAGCACGTGTTCACGGCGCTCGCGCTGCGGATCCTCTCGCGCTCGAACGACGAGTGGAAGGCGGAGCTCGAGCGGGCCCTCTCGCTCGACCCGCGCGACGCCCGGGCGATGTACGTCCGCGCCCGGCTGCTTTTCGCCGAGGGCGAATACGAAAGCGCGCGCATCGCGTTCGAGTATCTCGCGCCGGCCGGACACGCCGAGGCGACGCGACAGACGTTCATCGCGTGGCTCGACGTCGTCGACGGGGACCCCGACGCCGCGTTGGCTCGCACGGACGCCATCCCGTCCGGCGAGCGGACGCCTCGGACGTACCTGGTGCGGGCGGATGCCTGGCGGAGGAAGGACGCACCGGACGCCGTGACCCGGGAGCTCGAGGCCGCGCTCGCGCGGTGGCCGAACGCGCCACAGGTCAACATCGGGCTGGGCGCGTGGCGTTGGGAGCAGGCGCGCGAACTCGCGCAAGCGACGGGAGACGCGACCATCGCCGCGAGCGAGATCGCGCGTGCGAAGCAGGAAGCTCGCGAGCGCTTCGCCGCCGCGCTCCAGAACGCGTCGTTCGGACACCAGCACGAGGCGGCCCGCCTCCACGTGCTGATCGCCGCCGCGGACGACGAGATCGCGGCGCCCGGCGTCGGCCCGAACCGGCTTCTCGACGTCGCCCTGCGCCTGAGGGAGTTCGCCGACTCGTGCCAGGACGTGAACGTGAAGGCGCGCGCGCTCGACTACGTCGGCACCCTGTCCCACCAAGCCGGCGACTTCGGGGCCGCGCTGCGCGCCCATCGCGACGCGCTCGAGGCGGAACCGGACTCGATCCGCGCGCGCCTCGGCATCGCGCGGCTCCTGTGCGAGTCGAAGCGCGGGTTCGACGAGGTCGAGCGCCGGGCGGACGAGGTCCGCGCCCGCGAGGGACGCGGACGCGTTGCACCGACCTTCGACGAGATCACCGAGGCGATGTTCTACTCGGCCATCGTCGCGTTCTTCGGCCGCCGCAACGACGAGTGCCACGCGCTGGCGACGCGGGCGCTCGAGCGTGAACCGGCGGACCCGAAGCTCCGCGCGCTCTGCGCCAAACTCGTCGCGAGCTCGACGCCCTGATCGACTCTCGAGTCGTCAGGGGACGACCAACGCGCCCCAACCCGAGCTCGAGAGGTCGATCGAGCCGAGCGGCGACTTGATCTTCGCCACCTGGATCTCGTCGCCGGACGAGACGAACGAAGTGACGTCGACCGCGATCAGTTGGGCGCCCACGATCACCCCCGGGAGGAAGTAGGTCGTCTCCTCGTGCTTGATCGACACGAAGATCGGCCCCACCATGTTCTGGATCGGCAGCATCGCGTGGATCCCGAGGGGGCCGCGGTCGGCGACCACCGGTTTGATCGCGATCGCGTCGTTCTTCCAGTAGTCATCGCCGCCGTTCGGCAAGGGGATGCCGACGTCGAACGAGATGCTCGCGGTGGGCCCGGTCTGCACCAGCAGGTCGCCGAAGTCGAAGTCGACCGGGTCGAGCGTGTCCTCGTCGTTGTCGGCGGGCATCGGGTCCACCGGGCCGAGGTTGATCGGCTGCACGATGATCTTCATCGGGATTCCCATCCCCGCGATCTGGCTGAGGCCGTAGTCGTCGTCCGTGCAGAAGGCTTGCAGCTCGGACAGGCCCGCCGTGAGGATGATCACCGAGTCCATCACGTTCTCCGCGTCGAAGAGAGTGGAGTTCATGGACGTCGATGGCAGCAGCCGTGCCTCCCACGTTCGTTGGATCTGAGGCTTGCCGGCCGAGCCGTCATGGAGGACCCACGAGTCGCAATCGACGTCCCAGTCGCGGGGAATCCCCCCGTCGCCGGTGATGGCGAGAAGAGGCTGCGAGTACGGCCGAGACGAGTCGTTCGTCATCGCGTCGAGGAGTGCGCTCGCTCGGGTCGTGTCGACCCGGACGTACGGGTAAGTGGAATCGAGGATCCAGCCCCCCCACACCGCGGTCACCGGCGCGAACGACGGAGCGGTCCAGGGGTACGCGGCGTTGACACCGACGATGAAGTCGTGATTCGCCTGCGTCGTCGCGTCGTTCGGATCGAGCTCCACCTTCGCGATCACCCCGACCCAGCTTCCCGGCTCCCCGGTGAGCTGGATGGCGAAGACCCGCCCTTCGGCGTCCAACTGCCACGGCCCATCTCCGACGCGGACCAGGAGCTCGACCGGTTCGTAGGAGCTCAGATCGGGTACGGCCGCGCGGCCCACCGTGGCCGCCACGACGGACACACTCAGCAGTAGCGCCACTGTGCGCATGGGTTCACCTCGTTTAGAGCCTGGAGTCGGACCATTGGTCTCGGGCGGAGGTCCGCTCGCGCCGCTACACGGTTTCTCGAGAAACGTCGCCGAATCAGCGGCTTGCCCGCGCCAGCCGCAGCCGCTCGCATTCCAGCGCCAGCGCCACCCGCGCCCGCGTAAGCAGGACGCGGCATCCGCTCTCGGATCGCCCCATCTCCTGGGCGACTTGGCGGTGCGAGCAGCCCTCGATCACGTGAAGTCGGATGATCCGCTGGAACTCCTCCGACAGTCGCACCAGCGCGCGGTCGACGAGCTCGACGTCCTCGCGGTACGCGAGGACGGAGCCGGGCGACGGCGCCGCACGACCCAACGACGCCTCGTCCGGCTCCGACGAGCCGGAGCCGAGCGGTGCTCCTTCGGCCCGCTTGAGCGCGCCGAAGAACCTCCCGCGATCCTGGATCGTTCGCTGGAGGAGCGTCTCGAGCCAGCGTACGAACGTCGGCTCGTTCTCTCCCTGGAACCCGCGCACCGATCGGACCACGTCGACGAAGGTGCTCTGGATCACGTCCGAGAGATTCATCCGCGCCCTGAGCCCGTCACCGAGCTGGCCCCGCGCGACTTGGACGAGGTGTCGTCGATGCCGGATCAGCAACCGCTCGAGCGCCTCGCGGTCGCCCATTCGGGCCTTCAAGACATCGTCGGAGTTCGCCATGGCACGGAGGAGTATAGACGGGACGAGCGGCGGGTTGGACCTGAGAAGGACCGCGACCTTGGACGCGAAGCGGGAGAGCTTTCCGCCCGCTTAGTTCGCGGCCGTCGCCTTTTCGTCGTAGCGGACGAAGCGTCGATCCGCCCAAACCGGTGGCCGGTGAGCTCTCCAAGCCGGAGCCCCCTGCCTGCCAATCCGATCGGACCGAGTGGATCGGACCCCCGGACGTCCACCTCGTCGGCCGGGAACCGCTCGGTCCGGTTCTCTTCGCGGCACCGTCTCCGTCCTGGACCCCTGACGTTCGCGAAGCCCGCGGTTCACCGGCGATTTCCGTCCGAGCCCGGCCGGCGGCGCCTCGCGGTCGTATCAAGGGCCTCCCAGAACTGCCGAGCGAACGACTCGAACGTCCAAGACCGGAGACCCCGACATGAAGCTCCACCTCGCCCTCGCCACCGTCGTCACCGCCGCCACCCTCGTGACCTCTGCGACGTCCGACGAGGGGCTCGCCGCAAAGAAGTCGACCCGCCTCGAGATCGGAGCGAAGGCGGTCACCGCCGACAAGCAGATGGAAGGCGTCGACGGCAAGCGCTACTCGATCGCCCAGACTCGCGGCGAGAAGGGAACGCTCGTCCTCTTCTCCTGCAACCACTGCCCTGTCGTCGTGGGCTACGAGACCCGGATCGCGAAGCTCTTGAACGAGTACAAGGACAAAGGGATCGGCGTCCTCGTCGTCAACTCGAACGACACGGTCCAGTTCGAGGAGGACGACCTTGCGGCGATGAAGGAGCGCGCCAAGAAGCGCGGCTTCGAGTTTCCGTACGTGATCGACGACACGTCCGACGTCGCGCGCGCGTTCGGCGCCACGAAGACGCCCGAGGCGTTCCTCTTCGACAAGGACTTGAAGCTCGCCTACTACGGTGCGATCGACGACAGCCCCCGCGACCCCGACGCGGTGGAGCGCCACTACCTGAAGGACGCGATGGACGCGATGATCGCGGGCAGCGAGGTCGAAACGTCGGAGACCCGGGCCGTCGGCTGCTCGATCAAGCTGCGTCCGGAGCGGAAGGCGGCCGAGGAGACCGACTCGTCCGGCTGATCCGAATCACCGCACCGGCGGCGGGGATCGCGGGCGGCGGGCGGCGACGAAGAGCGCCGCCCAACCGGCGAGCAGCAGCACGCCACCGATCGGCGTGACGGCGCCGAGCCAGCGCGCGTCCGTGACCGCCATCACGTAGAGGCTGCCGGAGAAGAGGACGACGCCGCCGGTGAAAGTCCATCCCGCGACGCGCACCGCGCTCGTGGCGGCGCGCGCGGCGAGGAGCCCGACGAGCAGCACCACCGGCGCGTGCAGGAGGTGGTAGCGAACGCCGGTGTCGAACCATGCGAGCTGCTCAGGAGTGAGCTTCGCTTTCAGTCCGTGCGCGGCGAACGCGCCGAGCGCGACTCCGAGAAAGCCGAGCGACGCTCCGATCGACGTGAACGTGCGGTCCATGTCGGGTAACGTACCGCTTTCCGCTTCGCGACCCGAGAGGCCATCCGACGATGTCCGACCTGAAGACGCTGCTCGCTCCGATCTCGACGTTCGTGGCCGGGCTCGACGCCTCCGATCCGCAGGCGTGCGAGGCCGCGCTGAACGAGCGCTTCCCGAGCGACGATCCCGTCGTCACCGCCGTACGGGACGCGGCGCGCGCCGCGGTTCGGGACGGGACGATCTGCAACCGCGGCGAGCCCGGCATGCAGTTCTCCCGGGTGGTGAAGCCGGCCGACGATCCCGCCGGCTGCTCGGTCGACGCCGTGCTGATGGAGAACGCGGCCGGCCCCGCCCACACCCACACGAACGGCGAGTTCTGCCTCTGCCTCCCCGAGAACGAGGGCGCGAAGTTCGAGGACCGGACCGATCGTTGGATCGTGATGCCGAAGGGATCGCGGCACGTCCCGACCGTAAGGAACGGAAAGATGCTCATCCTGTACTGGCTGCCGGGCGGCGCGGTGGAGTGGGGTTGACGGCGAGCGAAACGTGGTGAGACCCGCCGCGCGACTTGTCCCGTGCGAACGAACACGGTAGGACGTCACCTCGAGGGACCCATCCGAGGCTGGAGGTGGACGATGGTGGTTGGTGTTCGAGGAATCCGAATCGCGGGGTTGATCCCCCTTGCGCTCCTCACCGCTTGCGGATTGACGGCGGTCGAGCGTCAGTCGATCGCGAGATTCGCGGCGGCCGCGGAGGAGCTTGGCGATCTCTGCCTCGACGAACTCCCGCAGATGCGCGACACGCAGCTCGAGCTTCGGGTGGCGGCGGCCACGCCGGACGTCGTCGATCCGGAAGACGCCGCCTCCGTGGCCGCGGTCTACTACGGCGACTTCACGCTCGAACGACTCGAGGTTCGAATGAAGGCCGCGCAGGTCTTGAAGCGCTACGGCGAGGCGCTCGGCCGCCTCGTGAGCGACGCCTCGGACGCCGAGCTTCGCGACGCGTCGGACGCGCTCGTGTCGAGCCTGCGCGCCCATCCGGACCTCGAGCTCGACGACGCCAAGTTGAACCTCATCGGTACCGCGGTCTACACCGTCGGTTGGTTCTTCGTCGAAGCGCGGCGCAAGAGCAGCGTCCGCGAGATCATCGATCAGACCGAAGCCGACGTGAGGACGCTCATCATGCACCTGGCGGTCGACCTCGACCCGATGCAAGAAGGTGTGACGAGCTTCGTGGACGACGCCATCGACGACGTTCGCATGCAAGTCGCGGTCGAGAAGCCGTTCTCCGATGGAACCGAGGCGGCTCGCTGGGCGGCGAGCGACCGGCTCCTCCTCGCCAACGCGGCCGAGCAGTACTTGGCGAAGGTCGCGACGACGGCGTCGACGAAGCTCACGACGTTGAGCGGCAGCCTCGGGTCGGTCCGCCAGGCCCTCGATGAGGATCGATGGTACGCGAGCGCGTTCTCGGACGAGAACGTGGCCGCGCTGGCCGGCCTCGCTCACGACGTCTTGTCGCTCCGGGACGGAGCCGACCCAGTTCGCGAGAACCTCGCCAGCGCGCGTGGCGCCCGTGGCGCCCGTGGCGAAGGGCCGTGGCGGAAGGAGGAGCGGCCATGAGCCTGTTCACCGATCTCGGCAAGTTGCGCAAGAAGATCATCCGCGTCCTTACGAAGACGACGAACACCTCCCAGGTCGCCGAGCTCGTCCAGCTCTACGAGGCCGCGGGCGTCGAGCGCGATCGAATCCGCCGCAAAGCGCTCGACGAAGCCGACGACCGCTATGCGAAAGCGATCGCGGGGATCGAAGCCGGAATCGCGGCCGCGGATGACGCGGTCGACGAGATCGCCGGCGTCTCCGCCGCGATCCGTACGATTGCGAAGGCGATCGAACTGGCGACGAAGGTGTTGCTTCCGCTGTGAGCGGAGCCCGATTCGGCCGCGGGGCCGGGTCTTCGGCCCGTTCTTGCTTCGCGATGTCATCGGCTTGTCTTCGTGGATTCGAGCGTCGTTCGACGTCCGCGGACGGTGACCGAAGCGATCCTGCCCGGCGCCGTCAGTCGTCGAGCGCGCGTCGCAGCGCCGCCGCCGTCCGTTCGGGATCGGCCGACTCGGCGAGCACGCGGGACACGGCCACTCGGTTGCAGCCGCGCCGCGCAAGCTCGCCGATGTTCGACTCGTCGATCCCGCCGACGGCGAAGCACGGCATGCCCGCCGCGTCGCGCACCGCCGGGAAGACGCCCGGCCCGATCACGAGCGGATCCGCCTTCGTCCGTGTGGCGAACATCGCTCCGATCCCGATATAGTCCGCCCCGCGCAACCGCGCCTCGCTCGCCTGCTCGATGCGGTGGGTCGAGAGCCCGAAGATCCGCTCATCGATGAGGAGGCGACGCGCCTCCGCGATCGGTGCGTCGTGCTGGCCGAGATGCACCCCGTCCGCCCCGCTCGCGACGGCCGCGTCGATGTCGTCGTTCACGAGGACGAGCGCCTCGTCCCGCACCGCTTCGAGCACCGCCGACGTCCGTGCCGCGACGTCCGCCGTCGACGCTCCCTTCCAGCGGATCTGCAGCGCCCCGACTCCGCCCCGAACCGCGGCCCGGATCCGGTCCAGCCCCGCCGCCGAACCCGTTTCTTCCTCTCCCACGATCCAATAGAGATGCGCGCGCTCCAGCCGGATGAGGCGCTCGCCGCTGGGGTGACGTTTTGTCATCCTGTCCTCCGCTCCAGCGGCTCGAGTGACAAACTGTCCGAAACCGCCGTCGATCCGTCCTCAAGTTCGTCGATGTAAGTGTCGATCGAAAAGGAATCAACGTCAACCGATCCGCCGTTCGGTTTGGCACCCCGTTTGTGAAGCACCACCTACGTTCCTGGTGTCAACCGGGACGGGAGCCGGCGGAGAGTATCCGTCGATCGATAGCCATGACCAAGCAACCTGCGAAAGACTCTCTGCGCATCTTGCTGGCGGACGACGACCGCTCCGTTCGCGAGGCGCTGTGCGAGTTTCTGCGGCAGGAGGGATACGTGATCTTCGAGGCCGACAGTGGACTGTCGGCGTTGGAGATCCTCCAACGCGAGAAGCGTCACGTGTCCTTCTCGATCATGGACGTCGATATGCCGGGAATGACCGGGATCGAAGTGCTGAAGGCGATTCGCGGCCTCCGCGATCCTCTGCCGTGCATCTTCATCTCGGGCGACGATTCCCGGGAGCGACAGGCCGAGGCAATGGCGGTGGGCGCGTTCTCGCTCCTTACCAAGCCAGTGCCGCTCGACCTGTTGCGATTCTCGATGCGACGGCTCCTCGAGCATTACCACGGCAAGTTTCAGTAGGGACTCGGCGAAGAGAACCCCGATCAGCAAGGCTCGTCCGCTCGAACGCGACGCTTCGTCTCGTTTCGTTCGCTCGTTCGTTCGGACGCGTAGGAGGATTGAAGAGAAATGGCGACGAAGACCAAGAGCGTGACCAAGGTGAAGCCTCTGAACGATCACATTCTGGTCCGACCGGCCGAGGCGGAGGACCGCACGAAGGGCGGCATCATCCTCCCCGACACCGCGAAGGAGAAGCCGGCGCAGGGAACGGTCGTCGCGCTCGGTGACGGCAAGCTGCTCGACGACGGCAAGCGTTCGACGTTCCAGGTCAAGCTGAACGACATGGTCATCTACTCGAAGTACGCCGGACACGAGATCACGATCGACGGCCAGGAATACAAGGTGATCCAGGAGTCGGACGTCTACGCGGTCGTCGAGGGCTGAGCGGAGCTCGCGCTCCCCGTCGAACACGAATCCCCATTCAAGTCAGTAGAAAGAGGCACACATGGCAGCCAAGAAGATCGCGTACGACCAGGAGGCTCGCGAGCTGATCCGCAATGGGATCAGGAAGCTCGCGCGAGCCGTCAAGGTCACCCTCGGCCCGCGCGGCCGGAACGTCATCCTCCAGAAGTCGTTCGGGTCCCCCACCGTCACCAAGGACGGCGTGACCGTGGCGAAGGAGATCGAGCTCGAGGACACCTACGAGAACATGGGCGCGCAGATCGTGAAGGAGGTCGCCTCGAAGACCTCCGACATCGCCGGCGACGGCACCACGACCGCGACCGTGCTCGCGGAGGCGATCTTCGAGGAAGGCCTGAAGAACGTCGCGGCCGGTGCCAACCCGGTCGACCTGAAGCGCGGCATCGAGAAGGCCACGAACGCGATCGTCGAGCGGCTCCACAAGATGAGCACGCCCGTGAAGGGCAAGAGCGACATCGCGCAGGTCGCGACGATCGCGAGCAACGGCGACACCGAGATCGGCGAGAAGCTCGCCGAGGCGATGGAGCAGGTCGGCAAGGACGGCGTCATCACGGTCGAGGAAGGCCGCTCGCTCGTGACCGAGATCGAGTGGGTCGAGGGCATGCAGTTCGACAAGGGCTACCTCTCGCCGCACTTCGTCACCGACATTCAGAAGATGGAGGCGGTCCTCGAGGATCCGTACATCCTCATCCACGAGAAGAAGATCTCGAACATCAAGGACATGATCCCGCTGCTCGAGAAGATCGCACAGACCGGCAAGCCGCTCGTGATCGTGGCCGAGGACGTCGACGGCGAGGCGCTCGCCACGCTGGTCGTGAACAAGCTGCGCGGCGTGTTCCACTGCGCTGCGGTCAAGGCGCCGGGCTTCGGTGATCGCCGCAAGGCGATGCTCGAGGATATCGCGATCCTGACCGGTGGCCGCCCCGTGTTCGAGGACCTCGGCATCAAGCTCGACAGCCTGTCGCTGTCCGATCTCGGCCGCGCGAAGAAGGTCATCATCGCCAAGGACGAGACGACGATCATCGAGGGCGCCGGCAAGAAGGCCGACATCCAGGGCCGCATCACCGCGATCAAGGCCGAGATCGACCGCACCACGTCCGACTACGACGTCGAGAAGCTCCAGGAGCGGCTCGCGAAGCTCGCGGGCGGCGTGGCGCAGGTGAACGTCGGCGCCGCGACCGAGTCCGAGATGAAGGAGAAGAAGGCTCGCGTCGAGGACGCGCTCCACGCCACGCGTGCCGCGGTCGAAGAGGGCATCCTCCCCGGCGGCGGCATCGCCCTGCTCCGGGCGCAGGCCGCGCTCGACAAGATCGAGACGATCGGCGACGAGCACGTCGGCGTCGACATCATCCGTCGCGCGATCGAGCTCCCGCTGAAGACGATCGCGCAGAACGCGGGCGTCGACGGCTCGATCGTGGTGGACAAGGTGAAGGGCATGAAGCAGAACGAGGGTTTCGACGCGGCCACGCTCGAGTACTGCGACCTCGTCAAGAGGGGCATCATCGACCCGACCAAGGTGACCCGCAGCGCGCTCCAGAACGCCGCCTCGATCGCCTCGCTCCTCCTCACCACGAACGCGCTCGTCTCCGAGATCCCGGAGGAGAAGGAGAAGAGCGCCCCGTCGATGCCGCAGTACTGACGAACGCGCGGCTTCGGTCGAAGAGGGCTCCGGTTCCGCGGACACGCGGGGCCGGGGCCCTCACTCGTCTCCGCCGCCGGCTCGCAGCCGCCGTTCGAACTCCTCGCGCCAACCGTCCGGCAGCCGACGCACGCGCAAGATCTTTTCCGCCCCGTCGCGGTGATCCCGCATGACGTAGTAGAGGACGATCGCGTCGCGCACCGTCAGCCGCTCGGGATCGGGATCGATGAGCTCGCCCCGGTCGCCGGCGCTCACCTCTCCTTCCTCGAGCACGCGCGCGTAGTAGCCGAGCCGCGCCGAGGCGATCATCTGCTTCGGAAAGTCGGCGCGACCGATCTTCGTCGCGATCTTCACGCACGGCTGGCGCGGCGTCGTCACCTGCAGCGTGACGCCGCCGATCCGGAAGACGTCGCCAAGGTGGACGTCGGTCTCGAGCCCACCCGCGACCGTGAGGTTCTCGCCGAACTCGCCGAGCGCCGTCGCCTCGATGCCCAGCTCCGCCCGCCACGCCGCGTAGTGCTCGTGCGGATAGAAGTACACCGCCTTGTCCACGCCGCCGTGCACCCGCCGGTCGACCTGGACGTCGCCGTCCAGTCCGAGCGCGGCGAGGCGGACCGGGCCGCCGACCGGCGCCTTGTAGATCCCGGTGTGGTAGGCCGCGCCGCCGATGACGATCTCGCGCGGCACACCGACGTTGACGGAGAGGATCTCGATCGTTCGACCTCCGGCTCGATCGGCAGGATTCTAGTGGATTCCCCGCGATCGACGCGGAGCCGATTGGCGCCGCCGAGTCGAACCAGTGGAAGGACCGCGGCCGCTACGATGGCCGGATGTCCCGCCCGGTCGCCGTCCTCGCCGCGCTGTCGCTCGTCATCCTCAACGCCTGCTCGCGCACGCCGGCGACCCGCTTCGTCGATCGCGTGCACGACTTCGTTGCGCTCGTCGCGTCGGCGAGCTTCTCGGCCGGCTCGCCGTACCACGTCCAGCCGCTGCCGATCGTCGACGGCGCGGACGACCGCGACGGCGTCACGTTCCTGCGCGTGCCCACCGGTACGCACGTCACGTTCGACGATCGGTTCGCCGCGCCCTCCGCCTCGCTCCGGTTCGGCGTCGGAGTCGGCTCCGTCGCCGACGGCATGGACGACCGACCGGTGAGGTTCTACGTCGAAGTCCGCGACGGCGAGGTGCCCGGCTCCGCGTGGCGGCGTTGCTTCGCGCGCACCATCGATCCGACCACCCTGCCGCGGCCGGACCGCTACGAGCTTCACGAGGTCGCGTTCGAGCGCGACGCGCCGGGCCGGTGGTCGATCCGCTTCGGAGCCGAAGCGGCGACGGACGACGCGGGCGCGGTCCGATCCGAGTGGCCCGGCTTCATCGCGCCGATCCTCTCGTCGAGCGGCCGGCGCGTGCCCGTCCGCGAACCGGCGATCCTCATCGATCACGTCGCCGACGACCTCGTCGCGCGGTTGAACGACGCGCGACGCGACGCCGAGGTCGCCGAGTCGCCGATCGCGCTTGCCGTCCTCGACGCCGCGAAGAGCCGGGCCGGGGTCGGCGGCCGGCGGACGTGCATCCGGATGACGGCTCCGGCACGCCTCTCGTACCGCGTGACGCCCGTCTCCGGCTCGGAGCTCTCGTTCTCGTACGGGGTCGACACGGACCTCGGTTGGACGAAGCCCGGCGACGACGGGATGACGTTCGCGGTCGAGATCGACGGCGAACGCGTCTTCGAGGAGTCGCTCGACCCTCGGCTTCGCACTCCGCATCGCGGCTGGAAGGAGGCGCG
Organism: uncultured Phycisphaeraceae bacterium; assembly: GCA_964649825.1. Lineage (GTDB taxonomy): Bacteria > Planctomycetota > B15-G4 > B15-G4 > JADJEK01 > CAZYQW01. Next base: position 61,830 of record CAZYQW010000071.1, read on the forward strand.
GGTCGAGCTCGATCGCTGGGCCGGCCGCGAGGTCGAGCTGAGGCTCGAGACCGAGCCCCGCGACGATCCGCGTCACGACGTCGGAGGATTCGCCGACGTGGTCGTGGTTCGGCGCGAGGAACGTCCGCGAACCGCCGGCCGCGCCGCGCCCACCGTCGTGCTGATCGTCGTCGATACGCTGCGCGCGGACCGGCTCGGACTCTACGCCCGCGACGGCGCGAGCGCCGCCGCCACGCCGAACCTCGACCGCGTGGCGCGGCTCGGACGCGTGTTCCGGCGCGCCCGTTCGGCCGCGAGCTGGACGTGGCCGTCGACGGCCTCGATCCTGACCGGCCTGCCTCCCGAGTCGCACGGCGTCCTCGACTCGCAGCGGTCCTACCTGGCCCACGCTCACGAGACGCTGCCCGAGCTCTTCGCGCGCGGCGGCTACACGACCGCCGCGGTGGTCACCAATCTGCTCATCGGCGCCGCGGACAACTTCGACCAGGGATTCGAGACGTTCGTGCACGTGCCGTTCGCCAACGCGCGCGCGGTGAACGACCGGGTCGCGGCGTGGCTCGAGGAGAGCGACGGCCTGGCGCGCTTCCTCTACCTGCACTATTTCGACCCGCACTCGCCGTATCGACCGCCCACGCGCGTCGCGCCGCTCCCCGAAGCGGACCTCTCCATGCCCGGCGACGCCGACCTCCTGGCGCTCCTCTGGACGGCGCGACGGAGCGGTCGATCCCACGAGGACGCGGCGCGATGGATGGAGACGCTGCGACGGCGCTACGACGCGGAGATCGAGTACTTCGACCATGCGTTCGGCGAGCTCCTCGCGCTCCTCGAACGAAAGAACGTCTTGGACGACTGCATCCTCGCGTTCACGTCGGATCACGGCGAGGAGTTCCTCGAGCACGGGCTCTCGTCGCACGGCCCGCATATCTACGAGGAGTCCGTCCACGTCCCGCTCTGGATCACGGCGTTCGGCCGGTCCCGCGCGCGCGTCACGCCGGCCGTCGTCGAGGCCGGCGTCGAGAACCGCCGTCTCTTCGCCACCCTCGCCGAGCTCGCCGGCGCCGGTGGAGTCGGATCGGGCGACGTCCGCCGCGGTACGTCGCTCGTCGACGATTCGCGTCGCGCGCCGGTCTACCTCCAGTCGTATCACGCGCTGGAGCCCGGCGTCGACGGCCGCACCGAGAAGCTCGGCGTGGTCGTGGACGAGCGGAAGCTGGTCTTCACCCCGTCGTCCGGGAGGCGCGAGCTGTATGACCTGACCGCGGACCCCGGCGAAACTCGCGATCTCGCGCCGGCGCGCCCCGACGACGCTGACGCGCTCGTGCGACTCGTCGAGGCGTGGAAGAGCGCGACCGCGACGGGCGGCCCCCTCGTGGTCGACGACGCTGCGGCTCGACGACTGCTCGCCGAGCTCGGTTACGTCCTCGGCGAGTAGATGGTCCCGACCAGCACGACGGCAAGCGGCGCCAGGTGGAACAGCGTCCGCGGCAGCGCGCTCCGGATCTGATCGAGGGTCAGGAGCGGCGACACGAGGAAGACGACGCCGTAGACGGCGAGACCACCCGCGACGACGAGCGCCAAGAACAGGACGGGACCGGTCGTCAGGCGCCTCCGTCCCCCGACCAATGCAAACGGCGCAAGGACCCACGCCAGCCCCTGTCGATCGACGGCCAACGCCTCCGCGAGCCACGAGACGAGGATGATCTTCACCCGCCACATCGAGTCGACGACGACCTCGTAACGAAGTCTTCCCAGGTAGTTCTCGTCGGCGACCAGCAGGCCGCGGCGCGCCAGGAGCCACGGCAACGCGATCGCGACGAGCACGCCCGCTCCGGCGAGGATGCCTCGACGCGTCGCACCGCCGCGCCGATCGATCGCGACGGCGAGGCCAAGCGCGGCGAGGAACACGGCGGTCAGGGCCAGCCCTTCGTTCTTCGTGCAGACGGCGAGGCCGAGGAGCAGGCCCGCCGCCGCCGCGTCGCGCGCCCGGCGAACGGCGATCCAATCGATCGCGACGATCGCGGCCGACCCGACCAGCGCCGCGAGCAGCGGATCGGCGTAGCCCGACGGCACCGACCCGGCGAACGAGAGCGATTCGTCGGAGCGGTAGAACTGCGGCGTCGCGGAGACGAGCGCGGCGAGCAGGATCGCGGGGACGCGACCCAGCCGCGGCTCGAAGTGCGCGAAGACCACGAGCACGATCCCGAGGTGCGAGAACGCAAGCACGACCTTCGCGGTGACGTCGATCGCCTCGCCGCGGATTCCGAAGAGGAACACCTCGGCCAGCGGCAGGAGGAGCGGATAGTTCGGATGGAAGTGGAACCGTCGAGCGTCGCCGAATTCGGCCGTCGTGAACGCGCCATCGTGGAACAGGACCCACGCCTTCAGGCTCCAGATCGAGAGCGCGTCCTTGAACGGCGGGATCGTCAGCGCGAGGAGCGCCCCCACCACGACGGGCAGCGCGAGGAGGACCGCCGCGCCTCCCGGCAAGCGCTCGTCGGCGGCGGCGCGCAGGCGCGGACGGCGGCCGCGGCGCAAGAGCCATGCGCCGGTCACGACGACCGCGATCGACCACGCCGCGCCGGAACCGATCGGGACGCCGAGCGCCAACAGGACCAGCAGCGGGAACGCGACGCATCCCGGACCGATCACGAGCGCGAGGCCGATCCGACCCGCCGCGCGTTCCGCGAGAGCGGGGCGCACCGCTTCCACCACGAGCTCCCCCGCGAGGAGCATGACGACGAGGCCGAGCGCGAGGAGGAGAAGGTCGATCATTCCTCCCTCTCCTCCTCGAGCGGAACGATCGCGGTCGGATCGAGGTCGGCCAAGAGCCGCCGCAGGTCGACCGCGTGCGAGTACCCCTCGTCGCGACACCAGGCCAGCCCCTCCGGCTTCTCGCGCAGGATCGTGCGGAAGCGGTCGACGTCGAATCGCATCGCCGGCCGCGGCAACGCGTACGTCCGCCGCGGCAGCACGAGGTACGTCACGTCCTGGACGTCGCCCGGCGTCGCGAAGTCGATGACGAGGATGCGCGCGTCGGACGGGACCCGCTCGCGGATCAGCCGCGCCGCCCGTTCGCGGTTCCCGTAGAACTCGAGCCGGCGCTCGTCCGGCGACGCGACGAGCAGCCCGCGGCGCGCCGCCTCGCCCAGCCAGCCGAAGTTCTCGACCAGCTCGACCCCGGCCACGAGCAGCGCGGCGAGCAGCGGCACGGCGAGGCGGTCCTCGATCCAGCGCGGCGGCGCGGCGCGCCGGCGCGCGAGCGCGACCACGAGGAGCGCGACGCCGAACGCGATCGACACCGTGCGCAGGTGGATTCCCAACTCCGCGTGCTGGTCCAGCAGCCAGCGCCGAGAGAGCTCGAGCCCTATCGTCTCGTGCTCCTTCACCTCGGCGAAGCGATCGTCGACGAACAGGCGGCGCACGGGGTCCGATGCCACGCAGCCCGGCGCGAGGGCGCCCGCGGCGATGAGGACGAGCGCGCAGAGAACGCTCGCGAGCCGCGCGATCATGGCTCTCGTCTCGTCGTCGTCCCCGCGGCCGGATCGATCGCGAACCGGCCGCGACCGCCGGGAAGCTCCACCTTCACCGCACGCACCGGCCGATCGGCGTCACCCGTGAGCGGCACGACGAAGAGCTGAGGTACGCGAAACCCGATGCTCTCGCTCTCGATCACCGGAAGAAACCCGTCGCCCGTGTCGACGAGCACGCGCACCGGCCCCTCGCCGTCGCAGGCGAGCGAGAACGCGAACGCCGAACTCCCCGGCGGTATCCCGGCCGCGGCGGGCGCCACCTCGAACCCCGGACGCACGCCGTCGCCGATCGCCTCCAGGCGGGCGTCGTCGGACGCCAGTCGCGTCGCACCGGCGAGGCGGATCCCGTCGAGCGACCATCCGCGCGCGGCCCGAGGGTGAAGCTCTGCCGCGTCGAGGACGGCGTCGAACGGGCGCCGAAACGCGTCGGCCTGCAGGAACAGGTAGCGCTCTGGGAACTCCCAGACGACGAGCCGCGGCGCGTCCCGCTCGCCGCTCAGCACCTGCTGCATCGTGGCGAGGATCGCGTACTTCGTTCCCGTCCCGCGCACCGGTCGACCGTCGTCGGCGCGGAGGGCGTCGGACTCGACCTGGCGGCCGAGCCGCGCCGAGAGCAACGAATCGAGGTGATACCCGTGCGAGAAGCTCGTCCCCGCGAGGACGATCGGCTCGAACTCCGTGGAGCCCAGCGACCGCCTCGGTCGACCGCGTTCGGCGCCGCGGATCGGCGCGATCACGTCGTAGAGCGAGCGCTCGTACGCGCCGCCCTCGACGAGCCCCAACAGACGCAGGAGCCCGCCCCGGATCGCCGCGGGTGGGTCCGACACGATCTCGCCGTCGACCGGGCGTCCGGGCATCTCCGGCACTCGCGCGCGGATCGCCGCCGCCGCGGCGTCCACGGCGCGGAGCGCGCCGGCCCACGACCAATGGGTGTCGCGCGGGAGGTACGCATCCTCCCCGCCGTCCGCGCGCAAGACCGCGAGCAGGTCGACGGACCAGATCCCGGCGCGCACGATCTCATCGAACGCGCGCGGGTAGGCCGAGCGGAACTTCAGCTTCGCCGGCAGGCGGGACTCGTTCGCGCTCGCCTTGTTCGGCACCACCAACAACAGCACGCTGGTGCCGCGCGACTCGAACCACCGGACCACGCGCGCCAGCGTCTCGACCGTCCGCGGCAACGACCGGTCGCCGTCGGCCGGCGGGTAGTCGCGGACGGTCGCCTCGAGGAACAGCCAGCCGTCGGCGCCACGGACGACGCCCGCTGCCGTCTGCCCGGCGGCTCGAAAGAGGAACTCGTTGTAGCGCGGCCGAAGCGCCTGGGTCACGCGCGAACGCGCCTCGAGGTCGGCCTCGACCTCGCGGGAGATCACGCCGTTCGCGAGCGAGCGGAACGCGATCGGCCCGCCCAGCCCCGCCCCCGGCCAAACGCCCGAGCACGCCTCGTAGATCGGCACCGCGAAAGCCGGTACCAGGAAGAGGACCAAGGCGGCGATCCCCGCCCCGATGCCGCGCCCGTTCATGAGCGCGCCGAGCCTCGTCGTCGCTCGCTCGACCTTGAAGGAGGTGGAAACATGCGCGTAGGGTAGGGGCCGAAGAACCGCGTGCACAATGATCGGCACAGGACGTGAAACAGTATCCGATTCGACTTCTGAAGCAATCCGCGGCGCTCTCGCTGCTCCTGCTCTCCGCGTGCGCCGCGCCGCCGCCCGTCGTGCTCTTGACCGACTTCGGGCTGAAGGACGACGCCGTCGGGCTGATGCGCGGCGTCATCCTCGACCTCCACCCCGGCGTCGTCATCGCCGATCTGACGCATGAGGTGCGGCCGTTCGACGTCCGCCAGGGGGCACGACGCCTCGCCGACGCGCCGGGCTTCTACCCGGACGGCTCGGTCTTCGTGGTCGTGATCGATCCCGGGGTCGGCACCGCGCGGCGCGCCATCGTCGCGCGGCTGCAAAACGGAAGCATGATCGTCGCCCCCGACAACGGCGTCGCGACGTACGCGATCGATCGCCACCGCCCCGCCGTCGTGCGCGAGGTCACGAACCCCGACCTCGCGCTGCCCCGCATGAGCGCGACCTTCCACGGCCGCGACCTCTTCGCCCCGGTCGGCGGCCACCTCGCGGCCGGCGTTCCTTTCGATGAGGTCGGCCCGATCGTCACGGATTGGATCCGGCTCGAACCACTCGTGGCCACGCGCACCGGCGACGCCATCACCGGCCAGGTGCTCGACATCGACGAGCCGTTCGGGAACGTCTGGACCAACGTGCCGGTCGCGTGGCTCGCCGACCTCGGCGTCCGGCCGGGCGACACCCTCACGGTGACGTTCGGCGATGGAGCGCCGATGAAGATGCCGTTCCTCCGAACGTTCGGCGAGGTCGCCGAGCGCACCCCGCTCGCCTACGAGAACAGTCGCGGCTCGACCGCGTTCGCGCTGAATCTCGGCGACTTCGCGCGGACGCATGGCGTCGAGCCGGACCAGGTCGTTGTCATCCAGCGGTGACGTGGCGCCGGCCATGAGTCGATCCGGCTCGCGTTCATCGCCGCGCGGCCGCACCTTCCGCCCGGTTCGATCCCGTCGTCGACGCCGATCACGAGCCCGGGGTCGCGCGCCACGTCGACGACTTTTGGCTCTCCTGACATGCTGGTGGGTGAGAACGAGCGCGCCCTCGCCTCGGGCTCAGGTGCTGCGGGAGAACGGGTCGAACCGTTGTCTGGATGCTGCTTCGTGCGGTACTTGTCCGATGGATGGAACCACCAACATGTCAGGAGCGCCTTTTCTTACACCCCCGGAGATGTAATCCCGGACGCGGTCTTCGTGATCATGAGGGGAAGGTATGGACTCCTTCACCCGCTCGCAGTCTGCCACGTTGGACGGGAGCTGTGTGCTCAGCAACGAAAAGCACACCCCTACTCCGGGGATCGGTACTCGGCGGCCTTGGCCGGATCCTCGAGCGCCTCGTAGACCGCGAGGAGGCTCTTGCGTGCCTCGGCCGTCCGCGCGTGGTAGTCGCCCACGTTCAACCTCAGCATGTCATAGGCGACGAGGAGCGGTTTCTCGGCCTTCTCGAACCTCCCGAGCTTCGCCAGCGTCGCACCGTACGACAAGTGATAGCAGGCCACCCGGAGCGGCGTGTCGTCGGCGGTCGTGTGCTCGATGGCGAACTCGAACAGGACGACCGCTTCCTCGTCTCGATCGAGCTGGCGCAGCACGACGCCGAGGTCGTGGGCGCTGACGCACGTCTCCCAGGCATCGTCCCCGTACAACTGCCGTCGAATCTCGAACGACTCCCCATAGCAGGACACCGCCTCCTCGAAGCGACCCGTCTCCCCGAGCCGCGCGGCGAGCAGGTCCAGAGCTCGCGGGTGGCCGGGGTCCTGGCACCGATCCAGCCGTCGACGTCGATCGATCACGTCTCGGATCACGTGCTCGGCCTCCTCGCCCTCGCCGACCATCCGGAGGACCTGTGCGAAGTAGGTCGTGATCGTCAGGGTGTCGGGGTGATCGTCGCCGCACGTCGTGCGTTTGAGCGCCACCATGTCGCGGTAATACGCGACGGCGCGCGCATACTCGCCCTTGCGCAAGACGATGTGGGCCAACAGATCGATCGTGTTGAACGTGTCCGAGTGCTCCTCTCCCAGGATCCGACGCTGAGACTCGAACAGGTCGGTCGCGACCTGCTCCGCCTCGTCGTAGGAGCCTTTCGCGTACAGGATCATCGCGAGGTTCCGCGCCGAGTGCAGCGACCGGTAGCTCTCGTTGCCGAGGTGGCGACGTCGCGTGGCGAGGACCTCTCGATAGAGCCGCTCCGCCTCGACCAGCCTGTCATCACCGCCTTGGTCGAAGAGCAAGCCGGCCAAGTAGTCCTTCCACAGCAACGTATCCTCGTGGTCCGCCCCGAACAGACTCTGGAGCGCCTCGACCTTCTCGCGGTACTCCCGCTCCATGTGCGCGGTCGCCCCGGTCGAGCGGAACAGCCGACTCATGCGCCCTTCCATTGCCGCGAGACGCGCCCCGGACGCTTCCGCGCGGGCGCGACCGACCTCCTCCTGACGGCGCGCACGCTCGTTCAGGACGGCACGCGCGGACACGACCACGAGAACAGCGATCGCTCCGACCAGCGCCGTCGTCGTCCGGTTGCGAAGGACGAGCTTCTTCAGGTGATAGAGCGTGGTCGGCGGACTGGCATGGATCGGTTGGCCCGTGAGGTAGCGATCGATGTCGTCGGAGAGCGCCGCCACGCTCTGGTAGCGACGCTCCGGTTCGCGTGCGATCGCCTTCATCGTGATCTTCTCGAGGTCCTTGGCGAGTCGGGGCCGAATCGAGCGCGGGCGGCGCGGCTCGTCCTCGCTGACGCGACGGAGGAGCTCGACCGGATTCCTCTCGCCGCCGAACGGGCGAGAGCCGGTGAGGAGCTCGTAGAGGATCACGCCGAGCGAATAGATGTCGCTGCGCACGTCGACGCGCCGGCTGTCGCCACGCGCCTGCTCGGGGCTCATGTAGTGGATCGTGCCGACGAAGCGGCCGCTGTCGCTCAGCGCCGAGACTCGCTGCAGATCGCCGTCGAGGACGCGCGCCAAGCCGAAGTCGAGCACCTTGATCCGAGGGCGCCGCCCCGTCGTCGAGACGCTGCCGCCGCTCGCCGTCGACGCACCGTCCTCGGTGACGAAGATGTTGGTCGGCTTCAGGTCCCGGTGGATCACCCCGTTCTGGTGCGCGTGCGAGATCGCGTCGCACAGCTCGCGAAACAGACCGACACGTTCCTCCACCGTCAGTTCGTGCTCTTGAACGAACTGATCCAACGGCGCGCCGCGAATGAGCTCCATCGCGAAGAACGGCGTGCCGTCATCCGCGTTCCCGGAACCGTAGATCGGCACGATCGCCGGATGGTTCAACAACGCCAGGGTCTGCGTCTCGAGCTCGAACCTGCGGAGCGCGTCCTTGGCCGCCAACGTCCCGCCGAGCAGGAGCTTGACGGCGACGGTACGGTTCAAGTCGCGCTGGATCGCCTCGTAGACCACGCCCATCCCGCCGTGCCCGATCGCCTTGACCAATCGGTACGGGCCCAGATCCTGGCACGGAAGCCCCGCCGCGTTCCGGCTCGACTTCACCCCCATCACTTCATGCGCGGGCCTCGCGAGAAACTCCTCTTCGTCGGCGGCCAGCAGCGCCAGCACCTCGGCTCGAAGCTCGGGGTCGCCCTCCGCGAGCTCGTCCAAACGCGCCGATCGCTCGGCGTCCGAGCGCGGCGCGACCTCGAGGAAGATCTCTCGCGCCCTCTTTCTCATGTCCGGCCGCGTGGTCTCCATTTCCGTCCTCCGAGCCCCAGCGTCGCGTGCCGGGTGGCCAGCGGCTCACCGATCACTCCGAGCAGGAGTACTCCTTTCGACGACCGGTTGGTCACGAGGATTGTGTCCGATTCTCGAGACCGAGGGCGAAACGAAATCCATGCCGCCGAGCCGGCGGGTGTCGCCGCTCCCGCGTCAGGGATGAAGAGACGCGCGCGGCGGCCCCGATTTCCGAGACCCACGCGAGTCGCTAGTCGCCGGTGTATCCCAGCTCCTTCAACATCGCCTCCCGCTCCGAGCTCGCCGCCACCGTGATGTCCTTCGCCCCCGACATGATCTTCGCGCGGGCAACGTCGTTCTCGCGCCCGATCTGCTCGAGGAGCGCCGTCATCGCCTCGACCCTCTTGGCGAACGAGCGATCGTCCGAGAGGTCGCGAGTCTCGCCCGGATCGCGGCGCAGGTCGAACAACCCGCCGTTCTTGCCGCGGATCAACTTCAGTCCGTTGTAGCGGAGCACGTGCGTGTAGAACGCGGCCGGACCGGCCGGACAGACGTTCGTGCCGCCCTCGAGCCACGGCACGAGGTTCTGGCCCTGGCATTTCTCGACCTTCAGACCGGCGAGCGCGGCGAGGGTCGGTCGGATGTCGACGATGCGCACCTGCGCGTCGACGTGCCGCGGCTTGCCGAGCCGCTCGGGCGTCGACGGCGGTGGAACCAGGATGAACGGGACGCGCATGATCTCGTCGTAGCCGGTCGCGTTGTGCAGGAAGCCGCCGTGCTCGCGGAACTCCTCGCCGTGGTCGGAAGTGACCACGAACCACGTGTCCTCGTGCTCGGCCGGCGGCAGATCCTCGAGGAACTTGCCGAGCTTCTCGTCCGCCGTGGCGAGACCCTCGTCGTACTGGTCGCGGAGGTGCTGTCGATCGGCCTCGCTCAACGTGACCGAACCTTCCTGGATCGCGTTCAGGAAGAGGCTGCCGTTCGGTTCGACGTTCTCCCAGTCCGCGAACGGTCCGTCGTACTCCGCCGTCCATCGGCCCGAGAACGGCGCCTCGGCGCGATACGGCCGGCCGCCGCGCGGATCGGAGTGCACGTCGAACAGGTGGATGAAGAGGAAGTACGGCCGCGTTGGATCGCGCTTCGCGAGCCAGTCCGACGCCCGCGCCAGCACCTTGTCCGCGCCGTCGCTCGACGGCACGAAGACGTCGAACCCTTGTGCGAACCCGAACTCGGCGTTCAGCCACACGCCGTGCGACGTGAACCCCGCGGTCTGGTATCCGGCTGCGCTCAGGTCCTCGGCGAGCGTCGTGTAGTTCTCATGGAGCGCCCGGTCGTCGTTCGCCGCCGTCTTGTACATGGCACCGTGCGTGCCCTGGTACAGCCCGGTCAGCATCGCCGCGTGCGACAGGAGCGTGTTCTCCGAAACCGTCGCACACTGATCGAACACGACGCCGCGGCTCGCCAGGCGCGCGAGCCGCGGCGTCGTGTCGCGCTCGTACCCGTAGACCGACATCGCGTCGGCTCGCGTCGTGTCGAGCGAAACGAGGATGAACGACGGCGGATCCGCCGGCTTCGAGCACCCCGCGAGCCCCCAGGACGCGACGGGCACGAGCCACGCGAGGAAGTGGGTAGGGACGTTGGTCGTCATGGGACCTTCTTGTTAGGGTTCGCGCAAGAATAACGTCGTATCCACGCGCAGCAATCGCCGCCGAGAGCAAGGCGCGACGACGAAGCGTATTGGTGGATACGCTGAGGAGGAGCAACGCAGCCATCGGCGGCGAGGGCAAGCGAGATGCGACGTTATTCTTGCGCGGGCCCTTACCAGAACCGATGCGGCTCACCGTAGCGAAACCTCCGCCACGCGGAAGCCGAGGTCGCGCGAGTCCGGCCCCATCCCCTGCTCGCAGGGACGGAAGGTCGAGCTCTCGATCGCCACCTCGTGGACGACCCCCGCCGCGAGCGGTTCGGGAAACGGGAACTCCACCTCCGTCTCGACGCCCGGCGGGATCGTGCGGCGGCCGAGGTCGTGCGCGCCGACCGTGACCTTCAGCTCGACCGGCAGCGGGCCCGCCGCGCCGCGGAGCACGAGGCACGCGCTCGGGCGCTCGGACGAGAGGTACGCGAACGCGCGCCGCTTGGTCCAGCGCACGCCGTGATCGCGGTCGGGCAACGGCTCCACCGCGTACCATCCGGGCCCGAGGCAGCCCCGGTCCGACCGGCCCATCACGATGCGATCCGTCTTCTGGGCCGAGAACCGGTCGTTGATCGCGTACAGGTCGCCGATGAACGACGGCTCCCCCTCCCAATCGCTGAAGAGACGGCGGAGCTCGTCGTCCGAAACCTTGCGATGCGCCTGGATGCGGCGGCGGCGCAGAAGGTGGAGCGGGATGCGGAGCAGGTTCCATCGCCACGCGTCGCGGATCGCCCGGCCGACCATGCGGAAGTAGTCGGGCGTCTCGCCGCGATCGATCGCGGCGTCGATCCAACCGAGGCGGACCCGGTCGAAACGCCACGCGTCACGCAGCACGGGGACGAGCGTCGCGAGCTCGTAGTTGCGGAACATGCATTGCAGCCGGTTCCGCTCGCAGAGCACCCGCCGCCGCTCGGTCCGCGCGCTGCTCTCGGCCTCCGACTGGCGCGCCTTGCCGTCGTCGAGGTCGCCGTGCCAGTCGTGGTGGACGACCGCGAGCGGCGCGTAGACGATGCGATAGCCCGCGAGCCACATGCGCCAGCTCAGATCCATGTCCTCGAAGTACATGAAGAACGAGTCGTCGAACCCGCCGAGCTCGCGCAGGACCGACGTGCGGACCAACATCGCCCCGCCGCAGACGCCGAGCACGTCGGCCGGCACCGGCGACGGGTCGTCGTCCTTCTCGCCGATCTGACGATCGACGCAGAACCCGGTGCGGTTCATGCTGATGCCGGTCGAATTGAAGATCGTGGGGCAGCGGTAGAGCATCATCTTCGAGCCGACCGCCGCGATCTTCTCGTCCCGCTCGGCGACGCGGACGAGCTCGTGGATCCAGTCGCGCCGTGCCACCGCGTCCTGGTTGAAGAGCACGACGTACTTCGCGCGGCTCTTCGCGAACGCGAGGTTGTTGCCGCCCGCGAAGCCGAGGTTCTCGTACGAGGCGATCAAGTTCACGCTCGGGAACGTCGCGCGCACGTAGTCGGCGGTGCCGTCCCGGGACGCGTTGTCGACGACGGTCACGACGAGGTTCGGATAGTCCTGCCGCAGCACCGATTCGAGTCCGGGACCGATGATGTTGCGGCTGTTGTAGGAGACGGTCACGACCTCGACGACCGGCCGCGCGGACGCGTCCTCCTCGATCACTCGCGGGGTCGCGAGGTGCGGCAGCGACTTCACGGCCTCGACGATCGCTCCGGCGAGGCTCTCGGCGTCACGCGCGCCCTCCACCGGCTCGATCACGGCGCGGCTCGCCGCGGCGAGGAGGCCCCGAAGCCGGAGCTTCGCCCGCGCGCGGCGCCGGCGATCCGCGTCCATCCGCTCGAGCCGCTCGGGCCAGTCGCGCGCGCACTCGCCATGCTCGGCGAGCAGCAGCCGCCGATACCCCTCGCGGTCCATCGAGTCCGCCGTCGTCATGGCGAGGAGGCCGTGGAGGTTCGGTTCGAGAAGGACGAGCACGCCGGGGCACTTCTCGACGTAGCGAAGCTGGTGCGCGTAGTGATCGCCGTCCGCCACGAGGAAGACGGGGACGAGATCGTCCTCCTCGGCGATCCGCGCCGGGAGATCGGCGCACGGTCGCGGTGAGAGCGCGGCGACGAGCTCGGCCGCGACGTGCTCGGGGTCGCGGACGAAACACTCGACCGAGACTCGTTCACGGAGCAGCAACGCGACGTCGCGGGCGAGCTCCGCGAACGGGGTCCGAAGCGGGGGAAGGGGAGCGACGAGGGCGAGTTTCATGCTTCGGCGTTCTGCTGGTCTCGAAGGAGCTCGTGGTAGATCGACTCGAAGTCGCCGACGTTCTCGGCCAGCGTGCGGATCGCGACGGTGCCGGAGAGCGCGTCGATCCGCAAGGGATCGGTGACGAGCTCGCGGAGCACGGCGGCCAGGCTCTCGTCGTCGCCCGCGACGAAGAGGCGCCCATCGATCCCATCCCGCACTGCCTCCGACAGCCCGCCCAGGTCGGAGGCGACGACGGGAAGCCCGGCCAACCTCGCCTCGAGCACGGTGAACGGCGTGTTCTCGTACCAGAGCGAAGGAGTCACGAGGACGTCGAGCCCGGCGAGCACGCGGCCGAGCTCCGTCGGACGGAACACGCCGTGGAACGTCACGCGTCCGTCGCCGGCGACCTTCTCGCGCAGCGCGGCCGTGTAGGCGGGGTTGACCTCGGTATCGCCGTGGACGTGGAGACGCCATGCGTTCCCCTCGATCCGGAGCAACGCGTCGATCAGGACGTGAAGCCCTTTGTGCGGCATGAGCGATCCGATGTAGCCCACGTCGACCGGACGCCCCTCGCGTGGAGGCCGCGCGCGCTCGATGCCGCCGAGCCGGCCGGGGTCGACCCCGTACGGCACGTGCCGGATCCGGGACTCGTCGAGGCCGTTCGCGACGAACATCGACGCGAGGAACTGCGACGGCGCGACGATCGCGTCCGCCTGCGCGAGGACGCCAAGGAGGCGCCGCCGCCGGCCGACGAGCGCGTGCGCGCGGTGCGCCGGCGTCGAGCGGAAATCGGCCGGAAGCGGCGCGGTCTCGGACAGACGCCGAAGCAGGCCGTACCCAGGTTCGACGACGGCCGCGATCTCCGGCGTCAAGCAGTCGATGCAGCCGATCCCGCCCTCCGGCGGACCCGAGCAGAGGTTCCCGTCGCGATGGAGCAGCGTGAAGCGCGGGCAGACGAACCAGAAGTCCATCAGGTTCACGACGACCGGGACGCCGAGCTGCTTCGGCTCGATCAAGCCGCCGGCGCCGATGTTCCGCAGGTGGAAGGCGTGGACCACGTCGGGGCGCCAGTCCTCCAGGCAGCGCCGCAGGAGCCGTTCGGCGATCGGGTTGTGGTAGTCGGTCAGCTCGCGGTTGGAGAGGACCTGCTCGTTGATGCCGGCCCGCCGCACGGGGATCCCGTCGACCTCCTCGTCGCGTTCGACGAACGTTCGTCCCGCGTCGGTCAGATGGACCTGTGGCTCGCACGCGAACACCCGCACGTCGTGACCCCGCTCGCGGAGGCCGAGCGCGAGCGAGCGGACGTACTGCTCGGTGCCGGTGACGTAGCGCGGCAGGAACTGATGGACGACGTAGAGCAATCTCATGCGCGCGGATCGCCGGCCGGCCGGCGCTCGGCGAGGAACGAGCGCTCGTCCGGCCGCAGCCGGCGCGGGAGGACGCGCGAGCCCATCTCGTCGATGAGGTTCTCGAGCCAACGCTCGCGATCCCGCAGCACGCTCATGACCAGCGCCGCGCGGGCCACGAGCTCGTCCGGAGCAAGCCCGCGTTCGCCGCCGATCGCCGCCGCGATCGCGTCGAGCTGCTCCTGGTGGCGGCCGTGGATCCGATGGATCTCCTCGTTCTTCGCGCGTTCGACGTCGCGCAGCCGCGCCCGCGCGTCCGCGACCTGCTCGTGCAGTCCGAACGCCCGCTCCCTCATGGCGGTCAGCTCGGCGACGGCGACGTTCGCGCGCTGGTCGGCGGCGATCGCGCGGTTCAACGCGTTCTGGTGGTCGAGGTCGAGGGCCCGCGACGCCTCCTCGGTGATCTCCTTCAGTCGCACGCGCATCGCGTGCAACCGTTCGACCATGCGCGCCTTGTCGCGCGCCTGGGCCTGCAGGAGGAGCTCGATCCGTTCGAGACGGGGGCCCGGCTCCTCCGCGGACAACGTCCGCGCACGGTTCTCGAGGTCGACCGCGTCTCGCCCGCGGGGCTCGTCGCCCTCGATCGATCGCATCCGCTCGATCGTGTGCTCCAGGACCTCGAGCCGCTCGTCCAGCATCCGGCCGTCGACGGCCTGCCGCGCCAGATCGACGCCGCTGCGGACGAGGAGCTCGATCGCCTCGGCGCCGGGCTGGCGACCGGACAGCCGGCGGAACAACGCCCGCAGAAGCTCGGCGAGCTCGCCGCTCGCGAGGGAGAAGAACGGCTCGGATCGCGCGATCGCCTCGCCCAACGAATCGGGTCGATGCTGGGCGAGGACGATCAATCGATCGCGCTCGAGGCGGGCCTTCGGCCCCAGGAGGTCGACGTCGGCCGCGAGGGTCACGGCGAGCCCGCGGCATTCCACGATGCGGAAGTCGAGCGCGCGGGCCCGCAGCGCGTACTCCACGAGCGCGTCGACGCCGCGCAGATCCTCGTCGAACGGGCCGAGCCGCTCGTAGGCCTCGCGCCGCAGGACGAACGCCTCGGGCGATGCAAACTCCAGGCGGCTCGTCGCGTCGCTCCCGTCGAGCGGCCGTCGCTCGAGGTGCAGATGGTGCGTCTCGCTCAGCCCGGCCGTGCGCTCGCCGGTCTTCGGCTGGAGCACCGGTTGCCCGAGCACGACCGACTCGTCGTTCAGCCCGCCGAGGTCCACGTCGGACAGATCTTCACGAGGGGCGACGCCCTCCGCCAGGAACAGGACGTACGGCGCCTCGGTGACGGCCATCCCGAGGTTCCAGAGGTGCGCTGGCCACCTTTGATCGGACTCGTACGCACGCCCTTCGGCCGGACGCGACGCGCCGGGGCAGAGGACGGCCAGGTCCTCGATGGGGACGTGGGCGGCGGCGCGATCGATCCAAGCATGGACGAGGTCGGCGCTCGTGGGCCAGAGCACGACCTCGACGCGGGCGGCGCCCGGCGCGGACCGGTACGCTCCGGTCGCGCCGTCGGCGGAGCGGGTGGACCGGACCCGCCGGCGCGTGTCCTCGAGCAGACCCCGGAGCTGAACGTTGGCGGCGTCTCGATCGACGAGCGCCGTCTCGAGCTCCTGAACGTGGCCACGCGCCTCCGCGAGCCGGTCGAGGATGTCCAGGCTCTGATCGGTCAGCTCGCCGAGGCGTTCCTCGCGGTCACGGATCATGTCCCTGAGACGGTCTCTCTCGGTTCCGCTCTCGATCGACGCATGCTCTTCGCGCGGATGGGCCTCGCCGTCGCTCATCGGTGTCACGGGTTCCCTTCGGCATGGTCCACCAGTCTACCCAGGGGTCCTTCCGATCGGCAGCGTCGTAAAGCGCCGTCGGATCAGCGGGTCGACGTTCGCCCCGAACCGGCCGGGCCCGACCCGCGCGGATCGAGAGCGCGCTTGATCTTGCCAAGCCGGCGTCGCACCGACCAGCGGGGGCCCGTGAACGAAGACGAACCGCCCGGGACGGGAGCACCGGCCGCGGCCGGGCCGAACGCCTCGACGAGCCGTGCTTCCATCTGGGCCAACCGCTCGCAGATCTCGTCGCGGTGCCGCTCGACGTTGCGAGCGTGCTGCTGGACGTGGAGGAGCTGGTCCTCGAGCGCGTGGAGCCGGTGGACGACCTCGTCGCGGTGATCCTCCACCGCCCAGCCGTGCTGCTCGGCGGCGCGACACCGTTCCTGCCACGCGAGGAGGTCGCTCGCCTCCTTGAACGGACACGCGGCGACGACGCGAAGCAGGTCGCGCAGGGCGGGCTTCTTGCGTTGCGGCGCCGCGACGCCCGCGATCGCTTTCCGGTAGCAGTCGAGCGTGCCATCCGCGCAACGCCGCCACGTGAAGTGCGTCGCGCGTTCGCGGCCTCGACGCACGAGCGCGTCCACCTCGGCGCCGCCGGCGAGCAGGGTCTGCATGTGATCGGCCAGCGCGGCGTCGTCGCCCGGTTTGAAGTAGAGCACGCCGTCGTCGCACACCTCGGGGATCGACGTCGACGGCGCGACGACGGCGGGGACGCCGATCGTCATCGCCTCGAGCGGCGGCAGCCCGAAGCCCTCCTCGAGGGACGGGTAGAGCAGGCCGCTCGACCCCTGCAGCACCGCCTTGACGTCCTCGTCGTCGAGCCCGGGGATCCAGCGGACGCGAGCGCGCAGGCCGAGCCGATCGAGGAGTTGATCGAGGGTTTGGCCGTCCGGGTAGGGCCGAGTCCAGACGCGTGATCCAGCGACGACGATCCGCACCGATGGATCGAGCCGCGCCAACGCGCGGAACATCGTCGGATAGTCCTTGTGCGGGTAGTCCTTCCCCACCGCCGCGAAGTAGACGCCGTCGATCGAGTGACGCTGCCGGCGATCCGCGGCCTCGGCCGCGGAGAGCACCCGCGTCAGCGACGGGTCGATCGCGAGCGGCGTGACGTCGACCAACGCTCCGTCGACGCCGAGATCGAACACCGCCTCGCGTCCCGCCGACTCGGTGTACGAGAGGATGCGATCGGCGCTGGCCGTCAGGGCGCAGACGAAGCGGTGATACCACGAGAACGACTCGGCGTCCGCGTGATACTCGGGGTGCCGGTTCAGGATCGCGTCGGTCACGGAGACGACGGACGCGGCGGCCGCCGACGGAAGCAGCAAGTCGCGCGGGCTCCGATCGGGGAAGAACGTCATGTGGAACACGTCGGGACGCGCGCCCGGCCGCTCGTCGAGGAGGATCCGGAGCACGTCCTCGCTGTCCGCGACCGGGATCAGCTCGACCCGGGCCGGGAAGACGTCGTGGATGGTGCCGCCCTTGACGACGAGGACGCGCAGGCGCGTGATCTCCTCGCGCGCGGCGAGCTCGCGAAGGAGATTCCGCTGAACCCGTTCGAGACCGGAAAGTGGCCGGTGGAGGAGCCGCGCATCGAACAGAACGTGCATGGAGGACTCTTCTACTACGGACGACGTTCGATTCGTGAGGGCGTATGACCCTACCGCATCCGCCGGCGTCACCAAAAGGACGATTCCAGGGATTCGCCCGCGTCCCGGGTGCGATCGCCCCCGAGACTCGACGAGATCTTCGAACGACCTTATCGGCTCAAAAGGGACGCCCGCTCCAGCGTCCTTCCCACCACCACCGCGTAGGCGCGGTGCCCCTTGGGCGACGGATGCCAGAAATCGAGGAAAAGGGATGACGCGCTCCACCGCTTCGGGTCCGCGACCTCCGCCCCGAGCTCCTGCTCCTCCAGCGCGCGAAACTCGCCGTGAACGTCGGCGACGGGCAGGCCCAGCCGCTCGGCCGTTTCGGTCAACGCGCGGGTGTACTCGGCCGTCACCTCGTGCTTCGCCTCGCCGTCGCGGCGCCGCGGCGGAGAGACGAGGACCAGACGTCCGCCGTCGGCTTCGACCGCCTCCTTCAGGTCCGCGATCCGGCGCTGGAACTCGCCCGCCGTCACCCGGCGCGTGAGCACGTCCTCGTCGAGCTCGGCCGGGGCCTCGCCCGCGCCGGTCAGCGACTCGAGCCACCGGAACGCGTCGTATCGCCGGAGGAACGCCCGCGCGCGGTAGGGCAACGCGGTCAGGGCGCCGATCTTCCCCTCGTCGTCGAGCCCCGGCAGAGCGGGGTAGGACTCGTTCACCGCGCCGAACGCCGCGACCACGACGTCCGGCCGGTAGCCGCGCACGCGCTCGACGTAGAGGTGATAACCCTGCGTGATGGTGAAGCCGACGCAGCCGAAGTTCAGCACCTCGACGTCGTGCCCATTGTCGCGCAGGAGACGCTCGAGGAACCGTCCCCAGCTCTCGGTCTCGGGCAGCCCGAAGCCGTAGGTCGTCGAGTCGCCGAGCACGGCGATCCGCCGGGTCGCGTCGCGCGCCGGAGGGTAGAACGGTCCGCGGTACGCGCCGTCGTTGATCGGCGCTCCGAACACGACGGCCCCGGGTCGCGGCTCCCACAGGAAACGCCGGTCGAACCGGAACTCGCCGCTCGCCTGGTGGATCTCGGTGTCACGCCGGTCGTTCCAGACCACGATCGGGTCGACGAACGGCGGGGCGAGGTCGAACGTCGCGACCGCGAACTCCACGACCGAAAGGAAGACGAGGGGCGAGAGCAGGGCGAGAAGGGCTCGCGAACCCATGGACGGCGAACGGCGGGAGGGCGAACGGCGGCTCGGTTCCATCGGCGCATCGTAGCGGCCGCTGGCCGAATCGAAGGCGCCGGGCGTCGACCGTGGTCGAGGCCCGGCGCCTTCGTCGGCCTTCGCGGGGTCAGAAGACGCGGACGTTCATCCGCTTCATCTGCTTCTTGATCCGATTCATCTCATCGCGCAGGTCGCTGAGCTCGTCGCGGAGCTCCTCGATCCTCTCGAGCAGCTCCTCCTCGGCTTCCTCCAGCTCATCGGCCTCCGCTTCCGACATCTCGTGCGCCTCTTCGATCGCCTCCGTGCGCAGGTCGATGGCGTGCGAGACGCGATCCTCGACCAGGTCGCGCACGAGCTCGCCGATCTCGCCGGCGTCGTCCACGTCCATCTCCGCGAGCGCGCCCTCGATCTCCGCCTCGATCCCCTCGAGATCGACGTCGTCGAAGCTGAAGTCGAAGTCGAAGTCGTCCATGTCGACGTCGAGATCGTCGAGGTCGAACGCGACGTCGAAGTCGAAGTCCTCGAGCTCGACCCCCTCGCCGTCCAGGTCGGCAAGGTCGGCCACCTCCGTCCCGAGACCTTGGAAGGCCACGGTGACGTCCTCGAGCTCCTCGCCATCGCCAAGGACGAAGAGCCCGTTCTTGCCTTCCGAGGGACGAACACGGAACACGCGCGGCTCTGTCCCGAGGAGCTTGCCGCCGTTCGTCTTGAGCAGCCTCATGCGGTCGCTCAAGAGCTTGGACCGCCGGTCGCCCGACGAGAACCAGAGGTTCGGACGGTCCTCGTCGCCTTCGTCGTCGTCGTCGGCGTCATCGGCGTCATCCTCGTCGCACGCTTCGTCCTCCTCGTCCTCTTCGTCTTCGTCTTCGCCGTCGTCTTCACCTTCGTCGTCGTCTTCGTCGTCTTCGCCGTCACCCCGTCCGAAGAACGAGAACGCACCGCGGGGACTTGCGACCCCGAACGCGTTGCCGTGGAAGCGTCGGACCAGGCCATGCTCCACCGCCTCGTCGAGGTCGATCTTCTTGCCGTCGACGATCACGCACGCGTCGCCACCCTTGATCGTGATCGAGATGGTCTGGCCGCCGCCCTCGCCGCACGAGTGGCACGCCGACGCACACGCGTCATCGCACTCGGGCTCCGCGGCTCGCGGCGCCGTCGCGTGCCGCTTGACGGAGTGAGCCGTCCGCGGCCCCGCGAGCACCCAGCGACCCGCTCCGCCCGCGGCCCCCGCGCTTCCCCCGGTGCCGACCGAGAAGGTGCGGGGGAGCACGAACGGCTTGACGGCAGGAAACGCGGTTCTTTCACCGGCCTTCGGCGCGCGGGCGAACGCGCGCGCCCGGCCCACGCCGTCTTCCTCGTCGACCTCCTCGACCACGACCTCGGGAGCGGTCGCCCTCCCCTGGGGACGGACGAAATGGAACCGCTGCCGCTTGCTCTTGCTCTTCTCCTTGGCTTTGGCGTCTCCGCTCGCCCGGACCACGAACACGTCTCCATCGTCGCCGGCGACGACCGCTGCCGCCGGGGCGTCGCCGCCCACGGCGATCACGTCCACCTTGGGGGTCAGCCGCTTCGGCCCCTCGTCGTCGTTCGCGCCGATCGACGCGGCGCCCATTCCGAGCGCGGTCACCGCCGCGATGCTCAGCAGATCCTTCATCGTTGGTCGCTCCACGGGCTCGTCCATTGGTCGTCGCGCTGCGAACGGTCGAGCCCGCGACCCCGCAGCAATCGGTCCTTCGCCTCCGCGATCAGCTCGCGGCGTTGGTTCAAGGCCGTCGCCCGGCGCTCGAGATCGGCGAGGCTTCGTCCGAGGTTCGTGTCTCGCAGCGTGCCCGGCAGCGCGCGCCGCGCCGCCGCGATCTCGGCCACGAAGAGATCGATTTCCGCCTCGAGGCGTCCCGCGGAATCGACGAGCGCCGACCGCCGGCGCGCGGCGGGCGCTGGATCGTGGCCCTCGCCCGCGCCGGCGTTCCGCACGTCGGCCGCCGCGATCGGCGGCGCGAGCCGCTCGACCACGTCGGGCCGGACGTCGCGCTCCGCGGCGGCGACCGTCAGGGCCGGCGCGATCAGACAGACGGCGGGGAGGAGCAGCGCGGCCATCGGCGCCACGGCGCGACGCCGGCGCTCGTCCTCGAGCGCCTCCGTCTCCTCGAGCAGCCGCCGGATCCGCTGGCCGAGCGGCGAGCCGGCCTCGGCCATCGCGACCGCGTTCGCCGGACGCACTCCTTCGGTGATCCACGTCGCGACCTCGGCCAGGCACTCGGCCAGCGCAAGCCCCTGACCCTGACGCTGGATCGCGAACGCGTCGCAGCGCGACTCGATCACCTCGAACAGCCGCCGTCGCGCGACGCGGTTCAGCGGCTGGACGAACAGCACGATCTCGACGAACCGCGCCAGGAACAGGCGGATCGGGTCGTTGCGCAGGAGATGCGCCAGCTCATGGGCGAACATCGCGTCCTGCTGGTTCCCCGTCAGGTCGCAGAGCACGCGGCCGGGGACGCAGATCTCCCAGCGGCGCCACCCGAGCGCGACCGGCGAGACGACCGATTCCGACGTCGTGAGGCGGACGGGTCGTTCGACGCCGGCGCCGGCGAGCAGCCGATCGAGCCGGATCCTCAACGGTCCATCGACGATGACGCGGCGACCGCGCAGGGAGCGCCACGTCCGGAGCGCGAGCAGGAGGAGCAACGCGAGCCCGACGCCGAAGCAGGCCGGAGCGAGCGCAGGAAGCGTGAACGCGGACTCGACGGCCGTGCGGGGCCCGGGAGGCGTCGATCGCGCGGAGGAACGCGGCACCGAAGGCCGCACGCCTCCGTGCGCCTGGACGGCGTCGCCGCGCGGACCGTCCGCCGGCGCGAGCCCGATCGACTCGAGGAGCGCGACCGCCGGGTCGGCCCCCACGTCGCGCACCCGTTCGACGGAATGGCCTGCACCGGCGGCCCGGAGGAGCGAGAGATCGAGGGCGCCCGTCCACGGCACCACGCCGCGGGTCGCCTGCATCGTCGCGGTGGCGATGCCGCCGAACAGCGCGACGGTCCAGAGCGTCTCGCGGACGGCGTTCGATCGGACCCGGACGAACCGCAGCCAGACGATCACGCCGGCGATCAGGAGCGTGCTGTGGGCGAGGTAGGTGAGACCCCACTCCAACAGTCGCGTTGCGGCGCTACCCATCGGCCCGGCCCTCCTCCTCGTCGGTCCGCCGGCGTTCGGCGATCCGGCGCTTGAGGTCGTCGAGCTCGCCCGCATCGATCTCGCACTCGGCGAGCAGGTGGTTCAGCAACGCGGCGGGATCGCCCTGGAAGAGCCGATCGACGAACTCGCGGACCATGGAACGGTTCACGTCGTCCTGCTCGATGCGCGCGCGATAGACGTACTGGCGCCCCTCGACGCGGTGCGCGACGAGCCCTTTGCGCTCGAGCTTGGTCAACATCGTGGCGATCGTCGTCGGGGCGAGGCCGCGCTCGGGAAGCAGCGCGGCGTGGACGTCGGCGACGGTCGCCTCTCCACGGCTCCAGAGCTCTCTCAGGATCGCGAGCTGGAGGTCTCCCAGGGGTCGCTGCTCGGTCATCTCGTCCTCCATCTTGACTACCGCGCTAGTACTACCAGAGTAGTCCATCGGGTGTTGGGTGCGGCGCGAAAGATTCCTCGCACGAATCACGACGGGACGCCGGAACTCCGTCCTCGTCATGAACTTGGGATTCGCCGGACTCCGGATGAAGAAGCGCGATGGCACGCCGGGCGGCGTGGTGCCGTCATCCTTCGTCTTCCTCGTCGTCATCCTCCTCGCCCTGGATCCCCTTCAGCATCCGCCGGTACGAATCGTAGCGCTCCGCGCGGATCTCCCCGCGCTCGACCGCGGCCCGCACGCCGCAGCTCGGCTCGTGGTCGTGCGTGCAGTCCGGGTACTTGCACGACGTCGTGTGCGGTCGCAGGTCCGGCATCAGGATCGCGAGCTCGGCGGGCGGGATGTCGGACAGACCGAAACCGCGGATGCCGGGCGAGTCGACGAGGTAGCCGCCGTTCGAGAGCCGCCAGAGCGCGACGCTCGTCGTCGTGTGGCGGCCGCGGCCGTGGCGCGCGACCGTGCCGACGCGCAGGTTCAGGCCCGGCTCGATCGCGTTCACGAGCGAGCTCTTGCCGACGCCGGAGTGGCCGACGAGGAGCGACGTCTTGCCGCGCAGGCGTTCGGCGAGCGCCTCGACGCCCTCGCCCGTCGTCGCGCTGGTGAACAGGACCGGGTAGCCGATCTCGCGGTAGAGGCGCACCTTCTCCTCGACCTCGTCGCGCGGGCCGCGGTCGCACTTGTTCACGACGATGATCGGGTCCATGCCCTGCCGCTCGGCCGCCACTTGATACCGATCGATCAGGCCGAGGCGGAGCGGCGGATCCTGGGTGGCGGCGACGATGACGAGCTGGTCGACGTTCGCGGCCGTGATCTGCAGCACGTTCGGGTCGTTCGGCAGCGGCCGGCCGAGCCCGTTCCTGCGCGGCCGCACCTCCTCGATCACCCCGCGGCCGTCCTCGATCTTGACGACGACGCGATCGCCGACCGCGACCGGGTTCTTGATGCCGCGCGGCTTCTCGTCGAACAGCTTCGGCTTCAGCGAGCAGGGCACCTCGCGCCCGTCGACGTCGACCGTCCAGACGCGCGGCTCGATCCGGATCAGGAGTCCTTCGGTCACTTGTCCTCGTCCTCGTCCTCGTCCATGTCCTCGTCCACGTCCTCGTTCGTGCCGCGCGCGCGTTCGGACGCGGCCGCGCGCAGACGCTCCTCGAGCCACGAGTACCGGTCGTGCGTCGCCGTCGTCCGGATGGCGCGCTCGAGGGCGCGGCGGCTGCCGACGATCACGCAAAGCTGCTTCGCGCGCGTGATCGCGGTGTAGACCAGGTTGCGCTGGAGGAGCGGGAAGTGCTGGCCGGTCAACGCGAGCACGACGGCGGGATACTCGCCGCCCTGCGCGCGATGCACGGTGGTCGTCCACGCGGGCAGGAGCATGTTCAGGTCCTCGACGGAGTATTCGACGTCGCGCCCGTCGATCTCGACGTGGACCGGACCGTCCTTGCCGTCGATCGCGGTGATGAAGCCCTGGTCGCCGTTGAAGACGTTCTTGTCGTAGTCGTTCTTGATCTGGACGATCCGATCGCCGGTCCGGAGCGTGCGTCCGCCGCGCACGATCTGTCCCTGCGGGGTCGGGTTCAACGCTCGTCCCAGCACCGCGTTCAGGTTCTCGGCGCCCGACGCCCCGCGGTGCATCGGCGAGAGCGTCTGCACGTCGCGACGCGGATCGATGCCGTAGACGCTCGGGATCCGTTCGACCACGAGCACGCGGATCATCTCGGCCACCGCCTCGGGGTCATCGAGCTCGACGAAGTAGAACTCGCCCCCCGGGCCGAACGGGTCGAACTCCGGGAACTCGCCGCGGTTGACCGCGTGCGCGCCGGCCACGATGCGCGATCCCTCCCGCTGGCGGAAGACGCGCGTGAGCCGGGTGACCGGGACCGCGTCCGACGCGCAGACGGCGCGGAAGAAGTCGCCGGGTCCGACGGACGGGAGCTGATCGGCGTCGCCCACGAGCGTGAGCCGCGCGTCCTCGGGCAGCGCGCGCAGGAGCGCCGCGGCGAGCGGGACGTCGAGCATCGAACACTCATCGATGACGAAGTGGTCGCCCTCGACCGGGTCCTGGTCGTGGTGCTGGAACGTACCCGCGTACGGGTCGTAGGCGAGCAGCCGATGGATCGTCGACGCGGCGCCGCCCGACGCACCGGACGCTTCGGAGAGCCGCTTGGCGGCGCGGCCGGTCGGCGCGGCGAGCTTCACTTCCTCGTGCCGTCCGTCCAGGACGTCGCACAGGAGACGAACGATCGTCGTCTTCCCGACGCCGGGACCGCCCGTGATCACGGAGAGGCGATGCGTGAGCGCCGCCGCGACGGCGTCTCGCTGCTCCGGCGCGAGCTCGAGGTTCGCCTTGCGCGCCGCCGCGTCCACCCGCGCCGGGGCGTTCTTGAACGTCACCTTCGCGGCACCCCGCTCGATCAGCATGCGAGCCACCGCGGTCTCGTCCCAGTACGACTTGATCGCGTAGACGACGGGGCCCGACCGATCCCAGGGGCGATCGCCCTCGGCGACGACGACGCTCGGGTCGGGGGACGCCTCCACGATCTTGACGAACCGCTCCTTCTCGAGGTCGGGCAACGCCTGCTCGGCCCGGGTCCGATCGATCTCGAGCCGTTCGGCGCGGTTCAAGAGCTCGTCGCGCGGCAGGAGCAGGTGGCCCTGCGCGCCCGCGTCGTTCAGGAGGTGCAGCAATCCGGCGCGCGCGCGCTCGGGCGAGTCCTTCGGGATGTCGAGGTGGCGCGCGATGTGGTCCGCGGTGCGAAAGCCGATTCCCTTCACCTCGTCCGCGAGGCGGTAGGGGTTCGACCGCACCAGGCCGACCGCCGCGTCGCCGTACTCCTGGTAGACGCGCCGCACCTGGGCCGGCCCCACGCCGAATCCCTGCAGGAAGGTGGCGGCCTCGCGGATCGCGCGTCGCTCCTTCCACTGCTCAGCCAGCTCGGCCGCCTTCCTCTTGCCGATGCCGGCCACGCGACCGATCTGCTTCGGGTCCTGGTCGAGCGTGTCGTAGGTCGCGGCACCGAACGTCTCGACGATCCGCTCGGCAAGCTTCGGTCCCAGTCCTTTGAAGTGCGTCGAGAGGAACGCGATCATCCCGCTCTGCGATCGATCGAGGATCTCCTCGTGCCGCGACGCGTGGAACTGACGGCCGAACCGGGCGTGCTCGTGATACGTGCCGAACACGCGCACCCGAACCCCGGGCGGGATGCCGTACAGCGTTCCCGTCACCGTGACCGGCATCGGATTGCCCGGGACGGTGAGCCGGAGGACCGCGTAGCCGTTGTCCGCGTTCTCGAACACGACGTCCCGCACCTCGCCCAGGAGCTCGGTCTCGGCCTCCGCGTTCTGTTTGGGATCGAACAGCTCTGCCATCGCCGTCACGCTACCCGAGCCCGTCCGCGAAGGCGACGGAGGATCGGTCCGCCGGTGATACGATGGCGCCGCAGTGTCGACGGAATCGAAGGCCCCCACCCCACCACCCGAGATCTTCGCGGAAGAGCTCGCCTTCACGGCCGACCTTCCCGATGCCGGACAGCGTCTCGACGGCTTCCTCGCGCGGCGCATGCGCTGGCGGTCGCGCACCAGCATCCAGCGGTTGATCGAGGACGGCAAGATCGACGTCACCCGGCGCGGCGAGCGGCGGACGGTCCGCAAGCCCTCGTCGGTCCTGGTTGGGGGGGACTCGATCCACGTCGAGCTGCCGCGCCCGCGCCGCGACGTCGACTTCGGCGAGGAGGGCCCGCCGCCCGACCCCGATCTGACCGTGCTGTACGAGGACCGCTGGCTGCTCGCCGTCGACAAGCCGCCGAACGTCGCCGTCCACCCGGCCGGCCGCAACCTCTACCGCACGGTGATCACCACGCTGATGCGGCGCTACCGCCGGCCTGACGATCCCGCGCGCGACGTCGTGCCGAAGCTCTGCCACCGGCTCGACCTCGAGACCTCGGGCGTGCTCCTCGTCGCGAAGGAGGACCAGGCGCATCGCCGCGTGTCGGAGATGTTCCGCGAACGCGCGCCGGAGAAGGAGTACCTCGCCATCGTGCACGGCACGCCCGGCCGGCGACGCGACCTGATCGACCTGCCGATCGGCCCCGCCCTGGCCCGCCGCGTCGCGATCGCGAAGGGGATCCGCCACGACGTGGGCCAGCCCGCGCAGACGCGCTACGAGGTCGTCGAGACCCATGGGCGCTTCTCGCTGCTGCGGCTCGCGCTGCTCACCGGGAGGCACCATCAGATACGCGTCCACTGCGCGGCGATCGGCCACCCGCTCGTCGGCGACAAGATCTACGGCGCCGACGACGACGTCTTCATCAAGTACTACGACGGGGCGTTGACGCCCGAGGACGAGGCGAAGCTGCTGCTCCCGCGGCAGGCGCTGCACGCGCATCGGTTGAAGATCGAGCACCCGGTCACCGGCGTGCCGCTCGAGTTCATCGCGCCGCTGCCGCGCGACCTGCGCGAGTTCCTCGATCGCGCGGCGGAGGTCGCGCCGTGACGACGACCGGCGCGAGAGCTCGTCGGGCGGCGGAGCATCCGAACGCACGCGGCGCGAGCCACGGGTCGTCGCCGCGGCCGCCACCGGAGTCGTCGTCCTGACCACGCGACCACCACGCCCCTCGCTCCGCCCGTTCGTCCAACTGGTGTGGGCGACCGATCCGGGAACCGTCGCGACGTCGATCGCCGCCGCGCGCGAGCACGTCCTTCCGACGGGGGCGATGCACGTCGTGTTTCGTCTGTCCGATGCCCCCCTCCGGCTGTTCGACGCGATCGATGACGTCGGCGGCCGGGTGGTCGGCAACGCGCTGGTCGGCGGCGCCCGGTCGTCGTACTACGTCCGCGACGTCTCCACTCCGTCGTCCTCGGTCGGCGCGGTGCTGAGACCCGGCGCGGCCGCGGCGTTGCTCGGCGCGCCCGCCGAGGAGCTGGCGCACCGGCACACCCGCCTCGACGACCTGTGGGGAAGCGCGGCGAGCGACGTCCACGCGCGGCTCATCGATGCGAACGGCGCCGAATCGCGCATGACGATCCTCGAGGACGCGCTGGAGCGGCGTGCCGCGACCGCGCTGCGCGTCCACCCGGCCGTCGCCTTCGCCCTCGAGCGATTCGCCGCGGCGGAGTCGATCGAAGCGGTGGTGACGCAGGCGGGCATCAGCCACCGCCACTTCGCCGCGCGGTTCCGGCGCGACGTCGGCCTGAATCCGAAGGTCTACTGCCGCGTGCTGCGGTTCCAGGCCGCGCTGCAGCGGCTGGCGTCGGATCCGTCCGTGCCGCTCGTCACGGTCGCGTTGCACGCCGGCTACAGCGACCAGGCCCACTTCCAGCGCGACTTCCGCGAGTTCGCGGGGCTGACGCCGGCCGGATACCGCGGCGTCTCTCCGCGGTTCCCGAACCACGTCGCGCGAGCGGACGCCGTCGGTCGAGGTCAGATTCTTTCAAGACGCGAGGACGGGAACATCCGAACCTGACCCGTTCGACGCACCCAAACGAGCTCGCCTCGAAGGAGCCATTCGATGACGATCCATGAGATGTTCCCCTACCTCTGCGTGTCGAGCGCGACCGCCGCGATCGAGTTCTACGTGAACGCCTTCGGAGCGCGGGAGACGTTCCGCCTGGTCGAGCCCGGCGGCCGCGTCGGCCACGCCGAGCTCGACTTCGGCGGGCGTACGCTGATGTTGTCGGACGAGTACCCGGAGTACGGCATCCGGGGCGCGACCGCGATCGGCGGCACCCCGGTCACGATCCACCTGCACGTCGACGACGCCGACGCCATGATCCGCCGCGCCGCCGAGCACGGCGCCACGGTCGAGCGGGAGCCGAAGGACGAGTTCTACGGCGAACGGTCGGGATGCATCCGCGACCCGTTCGGACACCGTTGGATGATCGGCCACCACATCGAGGACGTGACGCCGGAAGAGATGCAGCGTCGCTACGACGCGTTGTTCGAAGGAGGCGTGGAGCCAGCGGGCTGACCGGTCCGCCGGCTCCTCCACGTCGCTCGACGCTACGGGCACCAGAGCGCGTCGAGCTGGACGTCGCTGAGCGGGACGGCCTTCCGCATCGCCTTGAACGCGCTCATGAAACCGTCCTTCACCGACACTCGCGGCGGCATGATGAAGCACTCGTCCCCGTTCGGGATCACCCCGCCGTAGGGGGCGTCGAAGTGGAACGCGGTGCGGTTCCCGATGAAGTAGAACGCTTCACGGATCTCGACCTTCTCGGCCCCGGAGATCATGACGTGGTCACGGTCGGCGTTGGGCGCGAAGACCGCGTGATTCTCGACGATGACCTTGTTCGTCGCGTAGCCGTTCGCGTTGAGGCGCACGCCGTGGCCGGGACTGTCGTCGCTGTAGACCACGATCGAGCCCTGAGCACCGGTTTGCCACGGTCCCTGGAACGACACGTTGCGGCGGAAGATCACGACGCCGAGGTGTCCCGCCACCGTGAAGTCCGAGCCGCCGTCGTTGTCGATGTTCGTCGCGAAGTTGTCCTCGATCAGGAGATGGCCGTGTCCGCTCGGGCCCGGGTTCGTCTTCCGATTCACGACCTGGAGCATCGTCCGGGTCGTTCCCTCCGTCCGGTTTCCCAGGAAGAAGCTGTCTCCCTGCGGCGAGTCGGCGTAGACGCAGTGCTCGACCATCGGCTCGAAATACGTGTCACGGAAGTCGAACCGCGCGCGCCCGTGGAGGCGAGCGCCCCAATGCGGCTTCCCGCTGCCCTTGCGGACCACGCAGCCGTAGACCTGGATCAATGGATACACGTTGCCGGAGAGCGTCGGCACGAGCCCGTTCGGCGTGCTGATCGCCGAGGTGGCGTAGGAGGACGGCCGGATCGAGAGGTTCTCCACCCGAATGCGCTTCACCCCCGGCGTCACCGTTCCGTCGGTCAGGTTCTTGCCGATGCCGAAGCCGGCGAGCTCGTCGACGTCCGAGCCCTTGGCTCCCCGCACCGCCACGTCGATGGGGAAGCTCTTCCAGTAGGCGACGAACGGCTTGAGCCCAGCGGAACCGCCGCCGATCTGCTGGCCGTTCTTGGCCGGAATCACGCCGTGGATCGTCAGGACCACGGGGCTGCCGGTGGCGGCGTGGATCGGCTCGGCCGCCTCGATCGCACGGAGGAGGGGATGCCCCGCGTCCGGGACGAACGTCTGGCCGACGACGCGGTAGCCGTTCGGGTACACGTCGATCTGCGTCGGTCCCAACGGCGCGACGGGCGGGGCCTGGAACAAGTGGTCGGGGACCGCCGAAGCAATGCGCACGGGCGAGAATCCCGCGAGCGTCCCCAGCAGGAGGAAGAGAGTGGGAGAGCTGAGACGGAGCATCGATTGCCTTTCGGTAGGGACGAGGTGGTCCCGAGCGCGGATGCGATCGACCGGACACGAAGATCCCCGCGGCGCCGCACGACGCCGAACGGCGGGGTGCAGACCAGGAGGGTCGGATCGGTCGTGACTTCGGTGGTTCAGGTCGATCCGGTCAGGAACGCCTGGGAGGCACTTGCAAGGACCGGATCACCGTGCGGCGGCGTGGCGCACGGTGCGTCACGCCGGTTTCGTTCGGAAGACCGGCGTCGAGCGACGCCGGCTTTTGTTTCCTATCTGCTTTGTTTAGTTAGAACGCCGCCGCGAGTCGCTCCCGCGCGCGCTCGTTCCGGGAGAATCAGATC
This sequence comes from uncultured Phycisphaeraceae bacterium, assembly GCA_964649825.1. GTDB lineage: Bacteria > Planctomycetota > B15-G4 > B15-G4 > JADJEK01 > CAZYQW01. The sequence goes on from CAZYQW010000071.1 coordinate 91,860, forward strand.
GCGTCACCGTCACGGTTCTTGTTTCAGAGGGGCAACTCCCTCATGCACGAACCGGTCGAAACACCCCTTCCGAGAATCAGCCGTGGTACGTCCGCCGTGAACGGAGAGTTCCACAAAAAGCCGCGCAGTCTCCGTCGAGGTCGACGACGCGTGATCCGGCCCGTCGCGCGGGACGGGCTCGGCGGACCGTGGAACGGAAGGGCGGAGCCCGACGTAGAATCTCCGGGACCATGTCCATGCGCCGCATCACGGCGATCGCAGCGGCTGCGCTTCTCGCGCCGCCCGCCATCGCCGTTCCCTCAGACCAGGCGATCGAGGCCCTCGTTCCCGGCGTGCGACGGGAAGTGAGACTCGGCCCGAATCCAACGCGCTTCGGCCTGGACGCTCCGGGCGACGCCGAGCTCGTGGTCTGGGCCGCGTCGGACGACGTCGACCCGGCGCTCTCGATCGTGAGCGAGAGCGGGGCCGGCGAGTGGCGGGACGACGACGGCGGCGGCGGCACGACGGCGCTGGTCTTCATCCCGACCAAAGGCGACGCGCGGTTCACGCTCACGATCGACCAATGGAAGAGCCCCTCCGAAGGGTCGGTCATCGTGCACGCGTGGATCCTCCCGAACCTGTCGCCGGACGACCGGCGCGAGGCGGACGCGGCGTTCGCACTCCTCCGGGAAGCCTCCGAGAGCTTCCACTACGACCTGGAGACGGCACTCGCCAAGCTCCGCCGATCCGTCGCCGGATTCATCGCGATCGGCGATCGTCGCGTGACCCGCGGGCTCATCGAGGACACGCGCGAGTGCCTGAATCTCCTGTTCCTCCTGCAGGACATCGAGACCTCGAAGCGCTTGATCGAGAGCCTGCTCCGCTGGCGGGAGAAGTTCCTGCCGCCCCAGCATCCCGACCTCTACGCCTTGCGCTCCGACCTCGCGACCGCGATCGAGCGCCTCGGCCGGCTCGACGAGGCGCTGCGGCTCCGCGAGGAAGTCGTGCGGGGGTACGAGCGCATCGTGGCCGACGACGACGAGAACCTGCAGCTCGCGCGCTACAACTGGGCGATCTCCCTGGCCTCGCACGAGGAGGTCGACCTCGCGGTGGAGCAGGTCGACGAGATCCTCGGGTTCTGGCGCGAACGCCCGGACGACGACCCCTGGATCATCCGCGTCCGCGCGCTCCTCGCTCGACTCCACTACCGTCGCGGCGATCTGGAGTCGGCGCGCGCCGAGTACGCCGCGGTCCTTCCCGTCGTGGCCGCGCTCGAAGGATCGGACGCGTCGTTGATCTCGCTTCGCACGCAGGTCGGCGCGATCCTCACGCGGATGGGCGAGATGCAGGAAGGCTACCGCCTCCTGAAACGGGCGCACGAGGGAGCGCTGCGGCTCTACCCGGACGGACATCCGGTCCGATTCGACACCCTGCAGAACCTCGTCGCCGCCACGTCGCGGATCGGCGACATGAACAGCGCCCTCCTTCTCGGCGAGCAGCTCGTGGCCGACCTGTCCCGCGCGAGGGGGCCGAACGACCGCAACCTGCTGGCGGCCCGGTTGAACCTGGGCAATCGGATGGTCGTGCTCGGCCGGGAGGAGGCGCTGCCGCTCCTCCGAGAGGTGTTCGAGACGGTGCAGCGAGTGTCGCCGCGCAATGACGTCGAGGTCGAGCACGCGCGCATGGCGTACGGGACCGCTCTTTGCAGCGCGGGCGACTTCGAGGCGGCTCGCGACTGCTTCGCGAAGGCGTGCGCGGGATTCGAGTCGCTGTTGCCGGAGCCCCACGAGCTGCTGATCGGCGCGCGCTCGAACCTCGGCAACGTGCTCCGCATCCTCGGGCGCTACGAAGAGGCCGCCGAGGTCGAAGCGGCGGCGCTGGCGAGCCTGCGGCGTTCCGTCCCGGAGGACGATCCGCGCCTTCAATACGCGCTCGCGAACCTCGCCGCCACGCGAGCCCTCCTCGGTCAGGACGACGAGGCCATCGAGCTCATCCTCGACTGCGCGCGCTCGATGCGCCTCGAGCTCGCGAAGACCGGCGCGATGACGTCTCCGCGAGAGGTCGAGGCGCGCGCGGCTGACATGATCGAAGCGACGGCCGCGTCCCTCCTCTCGACCGCGGTCGACATGGAGACGACGCGCCGCGCCGAGCTCGACGCCGAGTTGTTCGGACTGTTCGAGAGCATCCGCGGCGCGGCGTTCCGTTCGGCCGCGTTGCGGCGGGCCGTCACGGGATACGGCGATGCACGCGACGCGCTCGAGGCGGTGCGCGCGGCGGCCGAAGCGCTGACTCGCCTGGTCACGAGCGGCGCGGATCCCGAGGCCATCACCACCGCGACGCGGACGCGCGACGACGCGTATCGCGACCTGTTCGCGCGGCTCCAGGGAACGTCGGCCGGAATCGACTTCGTGAACGACGTCACGCCCGTCTCCATCGCCCGCACGCTCGACGCGGACGAAGCTTGCGTCTCGATCTGGCGCTACCACCACCACTCGTGGGACGACGGTCGAGTGATCGAGATCCGCTACCTCGCGATGGTGCTTCGGGCCGACGCGTCGGTAGCGCTCGTTCCGCTCGGCCCCGCCGACGCGGTGGACGACTCGGTGCGCAAGTGGCGAGATGCGATCGGCGCCGCGACCGAGCGCGGGGACGAGCGGGGCATCACGACGAGACGCGTGCGGTCGAAGCCGGACCGTGACGCGGAGCGGGCCGCCGCCGCGGAGCTCGCGCGCCTCGTGGTCGAACCGTTCCTCGCCGCGATCGGCGACGCCGCCCGCGTGACGCTGTCGCTCGATGGTTCGCTGCTCCTCGCTCCGATCGACGCCCTCGCCCTCGACGGCGACCGCGACGGACGCCTCGGCGACCGCGTCGAGCTCCACGTCCGCTCCACCGCCTGGGAGCGACTCCTGCCCGAGCCGCCGCCGGCTCCGCACGACCTCGCCGTGCTGCTCGGCGACGTCGACTACGGTGACGCGGAGACGGAAGCGCCCCCGGCGACGGGCCGCCGCCGCACGGGGTTCGTCTACCCGGCGCTGCCCGCGACACGGCGCGAGATCGACGCGATCCAGGCGCTGATCGGCGACGCGGCAGAGGTCGAGGTACTCTCCGGCGCCGGCGCGACGCGCGCCGCGCTCGAGTCGCTCTGCGACCGCGCTCGTTACGTCCACCTCGCGACGCACGGCTACTTCGCCCCGGACTCGCTGAGCGCCTGGCGCGACCAGACGCCGATCGACGCCCGCCTCGGACTCGGCCGCCGGACGTCGATCCGCGAGCAGGCGGCCGGACTCTCGCCCCTCGTGATGTGCGGCGTCGCCCTCGCGAACGCGAACCTACCCGCCGACGAGATGGGACACGCTCCCGGCATCCTCACCGCCGAGGAGATCGCCGCCCTCGACCTCTCCGCGTGCGAGCTCGCCGTCCTCTCGGCCTGCGACACGCACATCGGGCTGCTGAGCGCGGGTCAAGGGATGGCGTCGCTGCAGAAGGCGTTCCACATGGCGGGCGCGCGCACCGTCGTATCGTCCCTGTGGCGCGTTTCGGACGACGCGACGCGCGAGCTGATGACCGCCTTCTATCGCCGACTCATCGACGACGGCCTCTCGACCCGCCGCGCCCTCTGGGAGGCGAAGCGCGAACTGCGCCAGCGCAAGGCCGAGGACGGCGAGCCCGCCTTCGCGGTGCACGACTGGGCCGGCTGGGTCGTCACCGGAGATTGAAGGGTAATGGGCCGTGGTCGAGGAGGCCAGGAGGGCCCCTCCTGGCCCCTCACAGATCCGGACGTGCGCGATTGACGCATCCGGCTCCTCGGATCAGAGGTTCGCTGGTCGTAGGGGCAGCATACCCCGTGTCCGCCGTTCCCCCGGGCCGAAGCCGGGCGGGCGGTAGCTCATCTCGGGTCTGTCGGATCCGATCGCCGCGCCACGCGTGATGGACCGCACGCTCGATCTGCCGTGGAAGAATCTCCTTGACGACGTTTTCTTGACGACGTCACGCTCGAGGCCAACCCGTTCTCGATGAGAGGGTGCATCGTCTGCGATGGCATCCGCGCCGCGGTGTCCGAGGGAAGGGGTTGCGGTAATCCCGGGACGTCCGACAGGCTCTACCGCCGTGGAGAAGCGGTGGACAGCCGACGCGGAGTGGAAAACTCTTGCGTCCTCATGACGTCTCCGGCCTCCACCAGCATCCGGAGCTCCCGGCCGAGCGCGTCGCTGCGCATGCGGGACCGCCTCCTCCTCGACCTCGACGCGTTCGTACCTATCCGACTCGAAGTCCCGAACGCCGATCCGATGCGCGCGCTCTCAGGACGCCGAACCGGAATCCCGGCGCCGATCACCGCCGCGGATCGATCTCGACATCACCTCCGGACCCGTCGTATCGACAGCGCCAACCCTCTCGCCCAGACTGAATTCCCATAGCACGGCCTCTCGGCGGCATCGTTCAACGAGATTCTTGCTCCCATGGCCTCGATCCCGTTGCCGCTCAACGAAATCGATCGGTTGACGTCGTGCTCCGCGAGCGAAAGTCGGCCTCCATATCTGCCGGCCACGAAAGCAAGAATCCTCTTCGTCCTAGACCGCACGCTTGGCCCCCTCCGGAGCACCGGTCCCGCGAAGCAGTCCGGTGACGCTAAGATCCTCGTCAACGTCCGGCCAGTGGATGCCCTGTCCATCACCGATGAGTCGCCAGTTCCGGCGTTGATCTGCGCTTGCGTGGAGGAGTCGAGGAAACCACGCGAGAGGCACGGTCACACGACGACCGTCCGCCAAGTCGACCGTCAGGTTGTCGTCATCGACGGCGACGTCGATCGCTCGGGGGTCCACACTAGGCCCGGAAGAAGTCATGCCATGCCTCCAAGAACTCCTGTTGATGCTCGGCCACCAGCCGTTCCAGGTGACGGAGTTCATATCCCCGGAACCGATTCGACGAAGCCAAGGATACCGGTTCGAGCCAGAACTTGGCACCAGCGCCGGCCTGCTCCACGTGGATGTGGGGCGGCTCGGCGCCCTCGTTGCTGTAGAAGAAAAACCTCGCCGAGCCGATGCGTCGAACCGTGGGCATCTCAGTCGATCATCCTTGACATGCGTCTCGGCTCCGGAGCTTTATCTTCGTCGGTCGAACGCCATGCCGCTCAGCGGCGGCCGAAGGCGGTCCGCTGCATCGCCTTGTTCTGCGGCGATCCATGGATCATCAAGCCAGGCGGAGTCGTCGGCCCTTGGGGACCGGAACCGGTCGGCCGGTTTCCTTGGCCGTGTCGATCCACAGGGCGATCGCCTCGCCGCAGCTCGCGAGGGCAGCTTCGGGAGTATCGCCGTGAGCCGCGCATCCGGGTAGCTCCGGAACATCGGCGACGAATGCCTGGTCCTCGTCGCTCCAGTAGATGATGATTTCGTACTTATGCATCATCCGAGGCCGTGTCTTGTGATGACGGCGCGTATCTGCCTTACTAGTGGTGTGATTCACGCTGTTCCACGATTATCCAGAGCGAGGCGGGCCCGTCCCACCTTGTCCAGAATCTTCTCGGCGGTGGCCGTCCATACGATCGGCCGCGGGTCGTCGTTGTGGTTGTCGACGTAGTCAGTGATGGCCGCGATCAGGTCCGGCACGTTGCGGAACGAATCCCGCTTGAGGCGCTTTTGGTCCAGTCGCGAAAGAAGCGCTCGACAATATTGAGCCACGAACTGCTCGTCGGGATGAAGTGCATGTGAAACCGCGGGTGTCGACGCAGCCATCTCTTCACCTTCTCGTGCTTGTGCGTGGAGTAGTTGTCCGCGATCACGTGC
>CAZYQW010000072.1:0-10923 GCA_964649825.1 uncultured Phycisphaeraceae bacterium
GCCGCCATCGACGCCGCCGCGAAGACGACCGCCCTCGCGCCGATCCCGCGCGTCGGCCGCGACGACGACCTCCCGCTCTCCTTCGCCCAGGAGCGCCTCTGGTTTCTGCAGCAGTTGAACCCGGAGTCGGCCGCGTACCACCTGCCGCTCGTCGTCCGCCTCGTCGGCCGGCTCGACGTCGACGCGCTCCGCGCCGCGCTCGTCGACCTCGGCGAGCGCCACGACTCGCTCCGCACGGTGTTCCGCGTACGCGACGGCGAGCCGTACGCGACGGTGCTCGCCAACGACTCCGTCGTCCTCCCCCTCACGGTCGAGTCGACGGCGGACGACGCCGTCATCCGCCGCACCGTCCTCGAGCCGTTCGACCTCGCTCGCGGGCCGCTGTTCCGCGCGGTCCTCCTTCGCGACGGCGAGGACGAGCACCGCCTCGTCGTCGTCCTCCACCACATGGTCGCGGACGGCTGGTCGCTCGGAATCATCGCCTCCGAGTGGAGCGAGGCGTACGCGCGGCGCATCCATGGCGAGGCGCCCGCATGGGACCCCCTTCCGGTGCAGCTCCAGGACGCGGCGGCGTGGGAGCGCGGCGTCCTGACCGACGAACGGCTCGCGGAGGAGCTCGCCTACTGGCGGGAGCGGCTCGCCGGCATCCCGCGGCACCTCGAGCTTCCGACCGATCGACCGCGGCCCGCGACGATGACCGGCCGCGGCGCTCGCCTCGACTTCACGATCGCGCCGCACCTGTCGCGCCGCCTGCGCCGGCTCGCGCGCGACCTGGACGCGACCCTGTACTCGGTGCTGCTCGCCGCGTTCCAGTCGTACCTGGCGCGCATCACCGGACAGACGGACGTCGTCGTCGGCAGCGCGCTCGCGCACCGTCCACGACCCGAGCTCGAGGGGATCGTCGGCATGCTCGTGAACACGCTCGTCCTGCGCGCGCGCGTCGACGACGACCCGGCGTTCAGCGACCTCGTCCGTCGCACGCGCGACGAGGTCGTCGACGCCCTGGCCCACGTCGACGTCCCGTTCGAGGTGCTCGTGCGCGAGCTCGATTCCGTGCGCGACCCGAGCCACCCGCCGATCTTCCAGGTCGCGTTCGAGATGCAGAACGTGCCGCGCGACGCCGCGCCGTTCGCGGACGTGCGCGTCGAGACGCTCGACCTCGAGTTCTCCGGATCGCGGTTCGACATGAGCCTGGGCGTCGACGATCGACACGAAGGGCTGCGCGCCTCGTTCGAGTACAACGTCGACCTCTTCGACCGCTCGACCGTCGAACGCTGGTGGCGTGGATACACCGGCGTCCTGGACGCGGTCGTCGCGGATCCGGACCGTGCCGTCTTCGACCTCCCGGTGCTCGACGTCGACGATCGACACCGGATGCTCGTCGAATGGAACCGAACCGACGCCCCGTTCGATCGCGACGCGCGCGTCATCGACCTCGTCCGGCGCCAGGCCGGCCGCCGCCCTCACGCCGTCGCGCTCCGCCACGAAGGCCGCGCGTGGACGTACGACGAGCTGCTCCGCCGATCCCGCCGCGTGGCGCGCGCGCTGATCGCCGACGACGTCGCCCCCGGCCACCTCGTCGGCGTTCGCATGCGACGCGGCGCCGACATGGTCGTCGCCGTCCTCGCGATCTGGGCCGTGCGCGCCGCGTTCGTGCCGCTCGACCCGCGGTATCCATCCGACCGGCTCGAGTTCATCGAGCGCGACTCCGGCGCGCGGCTGGTCCTGGACGACGCGTGGTTCGACGCGCGGTCCGGTTGGATCGACGACGCGAGCGACGACCCGCTCGACGGCGTGCTCGACCGGGACGCGTCGTCGATGGACGTGGCCGACGTCTACTACACGTCCGGCTCGACGGGGCGGCCGAAGGGCGTGCGCGTTTGCCACCGGAACCTCGTCAACCTCCTCGCCTCGCTGGCGCGGGAACCGGGCTTCTGCGAGCAGGACCACCTCGCCGCGGTCACGTCGCTGTCGTTCGACATCTCTCTCCTCGAGCTCTTCCTGCCGCTCACGACTGGTGGAACGGTGACGATCGCGCCGGACGACGTCGTCGTCGACGCGCGCCGGCTCGGCGCGCTCCTGGACGACCCCGCCGTCACCTTCGTCCAGGCGACGCCCGCGACGTGGCGCATGCTGCGTATCGCGGGCTGGTGCACGCGGCCCGAGCTCACGATCCTCTGCGGCGGCGAGCCGCTCCCGACCGACGTCGCGCGGCACCTGCTCGACGGCGGCGCGGCGCTCTACAACGTCTACGGCCCGACGGAGACCACGGTCTGGTCGACGCTCGCGCGCATCGACGCCGCGGACGACGTGACGATCGGACGACCGCTCGCCAACACGCGCGTTTACGTCGTCGACGAGCGCGGCGCGCTGGCGCCGCTCGGCACCCCCGGCGAGCTCTGGATCGGCGGCGAAGGGGTCGCGCTCGGATACCACGCGCGCCCCGAGCTCGACCGCGAGCGGTTCCTGACCGATCCGTTCGCGCCGCCGTCGACCTCGTCCGACCTGCCGCCGCGCGTCTACCGGACCGGCGATCGCGTCCGCTGGCTCGCCGACGGACGCCTGCGTCACCTCGGACGGCTCGACGATCAGGTCAAGCTCCGCGGCCACCGCATCGAGCTTGGCGAGGTCGAGGCGCGCCTCCGCGAGCATCCGAGCGTCGAGGACGCGGTCGTCCTGCTGCGTGACGACCACGGCGACGCACGGCTCGTCGGCTACGTCGTGCTCCTGGACGAGGCAACCCTCGACGAGAACGACCTGACGCGCTTCCTGTCGGAGTCGCTGCCGCTCGTGTTCGTCCCGTCGGCGTTCGTCGCGATCGCGGCGGTGCCGACCCTGCCGAACGGCAAGGTCGACCGCCGCTCCCTCCCCGCGCCGGATCGTCCGTCCGTCGATCTGGACGCGCCGCCGGCCACGCCGACCGAGGCACGGATCGTGGCGATCGTGGCCAACCTCCTCGGCCTCGATGGAGCCATCGGCCGGAACGCCGACTTCTTCCTGCTCGGCGGTCATTCGTTGCTGGCGACGCGCCTGATGGCTCGGATCGAGTCCGAGCTCGGAGTCGTTCTCCCGATCCGCGACGTGTTCGACGCGCCGAAGCTGAAGGACCTCGCCGCGCGCGTCGACGCCGCGCCGCGGCGTGCCGCCGATCCGATTCCGCGCGTCCCCCGCGATCGGCCCATCCCGCTCTCGTTCGCGCAGGAACGGGTGTGGTTCCTCGACCGCATGGCGCCCAGGAACGCGGCGTACCACCTCGGCGGCGCGCTGCGGCTGGTCGGGAACGTCGACGTCGATCTCCTGCGGCGCTCGTTCGAACGGACGATCGCGCGCCACGAGGCGCTGCGGACCGTCATCGTCGAACGCGACGGCGTGCCGGAGCAACGCATCCTCCCGGCCGCGGAGCTCCCGATCCCCGTCGACGATCTGGGCGACGCGCCGGCCGGGGAGCAGGACGCGGCGGTTCTCGAGCACGCGGAGACGGAGCTGCGCCGGCCGTTCGATCTCGCGACGGAGCGTCCGCTTCGCGCTCGGCTCCTCCGGCTCGCCGAGGACGAAGCGGTGCTCGTCGTCGTCGTCCACCACGTGGCCGCCGACGGCGGATCCCTCGCCGTCCTCGTGGACGAGCTCGTCCGCACGTACGCCGCGCTCGACGCCGGCGAGGAGCCCGGTCTCGATGACCTGGCCCTGCAGTGGGCGGACGTCGCGGCGTGGGAGCGAGGGCCGTCGTCCGCGGAGGCGCGCGCGCGCGACCTCGCGTTCTGGCTCGAGCATCTCGCCGGGGCACCGCCCGCGATCGAGCTCCCGACGGACCGGCCCCGTCCAGCGGTCTCCTCGTATCGCGGCCGGCGCGTGCGCTTCGCGTGGGACGCGGCCCGCTCCGAGCGACTCCGGGCCGCGGCACGCTCGTTCCGCGTCACTCCGTTCGTGCTCCTCCTCGCGGGGTTCGAGGCATATCTCGCCCGGATCACGGGGCAGCGAGACCTCGTGGTCGGGACGACCGTCGCCGGGCGCAACCGCGTCGAGCTCGAGCGAGTGATCGGGTTCCTGGCCCGGACGCTCGCGCTGCGCGCGCGCTTCGACGACGATCCGACGTTCGCCGCGCTCATCGCGCGCGTGGCGGACGCGGTGATCGACGCGCAGGAGCACCAGGCGCTTCCGTTCGAGGAGCTCGTGACCGCCCTCAATCCGGTGCGCGACCGGTCGCGCTCGCCGATCTTCCAGGTCGCCTTCGAGATGCAGCACCCGCCGCTGGTCGCGACGGACGAGCGCGGCCTCGACGACCTCGCGGTCGAGCCGATCGACCTCCAGGCGTCGACGTCCCGTTTCGACCTGAGCGTCGCGATCGAGGACGGCGACGGCCCCCTCGCGGGGACCGTCGAGTACTCGACCGACCTGTTCGACGACGCGACGATCGAGCGCTGGTGGCGGGGATTCACCGACCTGCTCGACCGGGCGATCGCCGAGCCGGATCGACCCGTGCTCGACCACGCCGTCTTCGACGACGCCGACCGCCGCCGCCTCGACGAGTGGAACCGCACCGACGTGCCGTTCGATCGTGACGTCCGCGTCGTCGACCTGTTCGAGAAGCAGGCGCGCCGCGTCCCCGGAGCGATCGCGATCCGTTACCGGGACGAGCGCCGGCACTACGGCGAGGTCGCGCGGCGTTCGCGGCGCCTCGCGCGTGTCCTGATCGCCCGAGGGATCGGCGCGGGAGACCGAATCGGCGTGCGCCTGCCTCGTGGTCCGGACCTCGTCGTCGCGATCCTCGGCGTCTGGTCCGCCGGTGCCGCGTTCGTGCCGCTCGACCCGCGCTTCCCGGAGGACCGGCTTCGGTTCATCGAGGAGGACTCGGGCGCGAGGCTCGTGCTCGACGAGGACCTCCTCGCGGAGCTCGCGGACGAGATCGAGGCGGCCGACGCGTCGCCGCTCGACCACGTCGCGGCGGCGGGCGGCGCGAGCCGCGTCGCCGACGTCTACTACACGTCCGGCTCGACGGGACGACCGAAGGGGGTCCGGATCTCGCACCGGAACCTGGTCAACCTCCTCTCCTCGATGGCTCGCGTGCCGGGCTTCACGGAACGCGACTGCCTTCTCGCGCTGACGTCGCCTTCGTTCGACATCGCGCTCCTCGAGCTCCTGCTCCCGCTCGTCGCGGGCGGTTCGGTGACGATCGCGGACGACGACGACGTCCGCGACGCACGGCGTCTCGCCGCCCTCCTCGACGACGCCGCGATCACCGTCGCGCAGGCGACGCCGTCGACGTGGCGCATGCTCGCGATCGCCGGATGGAAGCCGCGGCCCGGCCTCTCCATCCTCTGCGGCGGCGAAACGCTTCCACCGGACCTCGCGCGCTTCCTGCTCGACGGCGGCGGCGTCGTCTACAACCTCTACGGACCGACCGAGACGACGATCTGGTCGACGCTGGATCGCGTGACGGACGCGGAGCGCGTCACTATCGGTCGACCCATCGACAACACGCGCGCGTACGTCGTGGACGAACGCGGCAGGCTCGTCCCGATCGGCACGCCGGGCGAGCTGTGGATCGGCGGCGACGGGGTGGGGATCGGCTACCTCGATCGCCCCGAGCTCGACCGCGCGCGTTTCCGCGACGACCCGTTCGTCGAGACGGGCTCACCCGCGCCGCACGGCCGCGTCTACTGCACGGGCGACCGCGTGCGCTGGCTCGCCGACGGCCGAATCGAGCACCTCGGCCGTCTCGACGATCAAGTCAAGCTGCGCGGTCATCGCGTCGAGCTCGGCGAGATCGAGGTCCGGCTGCGCCAGCACGCCTCGGTCCGCGACGCGGTCGTGGGGCTCCGCCGTGACCAGGACGAACCGACCCTCGTGGGCTACGTGGTGCTCGCCGGCGGCGATCCGCGTGCGGCCGCGTTCGACGCCGGCGAGCTGTCGCGGTTCCTTGCGGAGACCCTGCCCGCGGTCTACGTCCCGTCCGCGTTCGTGGTGCTCGAGGCACTCCCGACTCTGCCGAACGGCAAGATCGACCGCAACGCGCTCGCGCTCATCGACGGGCGCGGAGTGGGCGACGCGCGCGAAGCCGCGGCCGGGGCGGCGCCGCGCGGAGAGACCGAGCGGCGGCTGGCGTCGTTCTATGCCGACCTGCTGCGGGTCGACTCGGTCGATCGCGACGCCGACTTCTTCGCGCTGGGCGGGCACTCGCTGCTCGCGACCCGGCTCATCGCGCGCATCGAGGCCGACCTCGACGCCGCGCTGCCGATCGCCGACGTCTTCGATCATCCCCGGTTGAAGGACCTCGCCGCCCGCGTGGACGCGGCGACTCGCCGCGTGCTCGCACCGATCCCCCGGACGTCGCGGATCGGACGGCTGCCGCTGTCGTTCACCCAGGAGCGCCTGTGGTTCCTGCAGCGCCTCGATCCCGACTCGTCGGAGTACAACATGACGCTCGCGCTCGACCTGCGCGGGCGGATCGACGCCGGCGCGATGCGGAAGGCGTTCGAGGTGCTGGCCGGGAGGCACGAGATCCTCCGCGCGCGCTTCCGGGAGGACGCGGGCGAGCCGTACGTCGTCGTCGCCGACGAAGCCGGGATCTCGTTCCCTCCGGTCCGACCCTGCCGCTCCGAGGACCTCCGGCGCCGCGTGCTCGAGGTCGCCCACGAGCCGTTCGACCTCGCGAACGGACCACTCCTTCGGGTCGTGCTGCTCCGCATCGACGAGAATCATCACGTCCTCGTCCTCGCCATGCATCACGTCGTCTCGGACGGAGTCTCGCTGGCGATCCTGCTCGACGAGCTGGCGCACGCGTACGCGGGGCGCGATCGCGGCTTCGCCGCCGAGCCGCCGGCCCTCCAGTTCGCCGACGTCGCCGCTTGGCAGCGGGCCATGCTTCAGGGGGAACGGCTCGAGGTCGAGCTCGCGTACTGGCGCGCCCGGCTCTCCGGCGCCCCGGCGACGACGGAGCTGCCGACCGATCGCGCCCGTCCCGCCGTCAAGACGAGCCGCGGAGTCGCACGCCGCTATCGCGTCGGCCGCGAGGTCGCGGCCCGCGTGCGGGCGCTGGCCCGAGACGCTCGGACGACGCCGTTCGTCACGCTGCTCGCCGCGTTGAAGCTGCTCCTCGCGCGTTGGACCGGCGAGCCAGACGTCGTGGTCGGCACGGCGATCGCAAACCGCGACCGGGTCGAGACCGAGCGGATGCTCGGCCCGTTCGTGAACACGCTCGCGCTCCGCACCGACCTGCGCGAGGCCGCGACGTTCTCCGACGCGCTCGCCGCCGTTCGCGGCACGGTGATGGAGGCGTTCGAGCACTCCCACGTGCCGTTCGAGGCGATCGTCGACGCCGCCGGCGTCCGGCGGGATCCGAGCCGCACGCCGCTCTTCCAGGTGTTCTTCGACGCGGGCGACGCCGCCGGCGCCATGGGCGGCACCACCGCGCCGTCCCTCGGACTCGACGACCTCGTCGTGACGCCGCTCGATCTCGACCTCGGGGTCGCGCGGTTCGACCTCTCGATCCTCGTGGGCGAGGCCGGCGAAGACGGAATCGACCTGACGCTCGACGCGAACGCGGACTTGTTCGACCCCGATACCCTCGATCGGACGTTCGCTCGATTCGAGACCCTGCTCGACGCCGTCACGGCGTCTCCGCGGTCACCGCTCCGGGAGCTCGCTTGGATCCCCGCCGACGAGCGAACGCTCCTGCTCGAGACGTGGAACCGGACGAGCGCACCGGTGCCCGAGGGTGGCGACGCGTGTTCCCGCTTCGAGGCGGCCGCGCGCGCCCACGGCGAGCGCGTCGCGATCCAGGACGGCGACGTCCGCGTCACGTACCGGCAGCTCGACGAGCGCGCGAACCGTCTCGCTTCCGTCCTCGCGGACGAGGGCGTGGGGCCCGATCGCGTCGTCGCCGTCCTGCTGCCGCGCGGGGTCGACGCGCTCGTGTCGATCCTCGCGATCTGGAAGGCCGGCGGCGCGTACCTGCCGATCGATCCCGGCGATCCGGAACCGCGCCGCGCGTTCATCCGCGACGACGCCGGCGCCGCCGTCGCGCTGACGCCCGAGGTCCTCGAGGATTGGCGCCGGCGCGTCGACGACGCCTCGGCCGCGCCGCCGCCGCGAGCGACCCGGCCGGATCACCTTGCGTACGTGATCTACACGTCAGGATCGACCGGTCGTCCGAAGGGCGTCCTGGTCGAGCACGGGGCGCTCGCGAACCACGTCGAGTGGGTCCGGCTCGCGTACGACCTCGACGAGCACGACCGCTTCCTGCTCCGCACGCCGCTCGGGTTCGACGCGTCGATCTGGGAGATCGTCCATCCGCTCGCGGCCGGCGCCGCGTTGATCGTCGCTCCGCCCGGCGCGCAGCGCGACCCCGCCTCCCTCTTCGAGCTCGCGGAGCGGACCGGCGCGACGGTGGTGCAGACGGTGCCGTCGCTCCTCCGTACCTGGCTCGACGAGCCGCGGTTCGATCGCTGTCGCACGCTGCGCCACGTCATCTGCGCCGGTGAGCCTTTGACCTCGGCGCTCGCGCGTCGCTTCCACGCCCGCTGCCGCGCCGCGGGCATCGACGCCGCGCTCCACAACCTCTACGGGCCGACGGAGGCGTGCATCGACGCGACGGCGCACCGCTGCGAGGACCCCGGCGAGGGAGCCGACTTCCCGATGCCGATCGGGCGACCGATCACGAACGTCCGTGCGTACGTCGTCGACGACCGGCTCGAACCCCGCCCCATCGGCGCGCCCGGCGAGCTCCTGATCGGCGGCGCGGGCCTCGCGCGCGGCTACCTCGGACGACCCGAGTCGACGGCCGAACGGTTCGTGTCGACCGAGCTCGATCCCGGCGGCCGCGTCTACCGGACCGGCGACCGGGCGCGCTGGCGCGCCGACGGAACGCTCGAGTTCCTCGGTCGAGTCGACGACCAGGTCAAGGTTCGGGGCTGCCGCGTCGAACCAGGCGAGGTCGAGGCCGCGCTGCGGGAGGTCGACGGCGTGAAGGAATCGGTCGTGCTCGCGATCGACGACCGCCTCGTCGCGTACGTGGTCGGCGACGCGCCGGAGGACGAGATCCGCGCGCGGCTCCGTCGCGTGCTTCCCGCCCACATGATCCCGTCCGTCTTCGTCCCGATCGCCGAGGTGCCGCGGCTGGCGAGCGAGAAGATCGACCGCGCCGCGCTGTCGGCGTCGACGTCGATCGCGTCGCGGGCGCTGGACGCCGCCGACGGACCGCGCGGCGACCTCGAGCGGACGGTGGCCGGGGCGTTCGCCGCGACGCTCGACGTGGAAGGCGTGGGGCGCAACGACGACTTCTTCGAGCTCGGCGGCCACTCGCTGCTCGCCACGCGCCTGCGTTCGCGGATCCACGACGCGACCGGCGTCGAGCTACCCCTGCTCCAGCTCTTCGAGACGCCCACGGTCGCCGGCCTGGCCGCGGCGATCGGCGGCGCGAAGCGCACGCCGCGTCCACCGATCGAGCTCGCTCCGCCCGCCGGCGACTACCCGCTCTCGTTCGCCCAGCAACGGCTCTGGTTCCTCGACCGGTTCGAGCCGCAGACGGCCGAGTACCACGTCCCGACCGTCGTCCGCGCACGAGGCGCGTTGGACGTCGGCGCCCTGCGCTCGGCCGTGAACGAGATCGTGCGCCGGCACGAGATCCTGCGCACCGTCTTCACCGCGGTCGAAGGGACGCCGCGCCAACGCGTGCTCCCGCCGTTCGACGTCCGCATCGACGTCGAGGCGATCGATGCCGCCGACGACGCGGCGCGGGACGATCGGCTGCGCGAACGGGTCCGCGCGATGGTTCGCGCGCCGTTCGACCTCGAGTCCGGTCCGCTGCTCCGCGCCGTACTGTTCCGGCTCGGGCCGGAGGACCACGTGATCGTCTTCGTGATCCACCACGTCGTGACGGACGGATGGTCGGACGGCGTGCTGCTCCGCGAGACGCTCGAGCTCTACGCCGCGGCGCACGAAGGACGCGCGTCGCGACTTCCAGCGCTCGCGCGCCAGTACAAGGACTTCGCGGTCTGGCAGCGCGACTGGCTCGCGGGTGACGTCCTCGCGCACGAGGTCGAGCACTGGCGGACCCGATTGGGCGGCGCGCCTCCGTTCCTCGATCTGCCGGCGGATCGGCCGCGTCCCGCGCTTCGCTCCGGCGCCGGCGCCCTGGCTGCGTTCACGATCCCGGCCGCGATCGCGTCGCGGCTCGATCGCCTCGCGCGCGACGAAGGCTCGACGCGGTTCGTCCTCCTCCTCGCCGCGTTCAAGGCGTGGCTCCACCGCCTCTCCGGCGTCGACGACGTCGTGGTCGGGACGGCGATCGCGAATCGCAACCGCAGCGAGCTGGAGGACCTGATCGGGTTCTTCGTGAACACCCTCGCGCTCCGTACGCGGATGGACGGCGTCCGGTCGTTCCGCGAGCTCGCGTCGCTCGTGCGCGAGACCGCGTTCGACGCGTACGAGCACCAGGACGTGCCGTTCGAGAGAATCGTCGACGAGCTGAATCCGGTCCGCGACCCGAGCCGCACTCCCATCTTCCAGGTCTTCTTCAACCTGGTGAACACGCCGGCGCCGGACGCAACGCTGCCCGGCCTGGACGTGACGCCGGTCGCGATCGAGCCCGGCACGTCGAAGTTCGACCTCTCGTTCCACCTGGACGATCGCGACGACGCGATCGCGGTGACGATCGAGTACGACACCGACCTCTTCGACGACGCGACGATCGCGCGCTGGTGGGGCCACTACCTGCGCGTCCTCGAGGCGGTCGCCGCCGATCCCGACGTCGCGATCGATCGCATTCCGCTCCTCGACCACGAGCAGACCGCCGACGTCGTCCGGCGCTCCCGCGGGCCCTCCGTCGACTTCGACCTCCGGCCCGTCGATCGTCTGCTCGACGCGCGCGCGAGGCTCCACCCCGACCGCGTCGCCGTCCACTTCGACGAGCGCTCCCTCTCCTAC
>CAZYQW010000073.1:0-6150 GCA_964649825.1 uncultured Phycisphaeraceae bacterium
GAACGGCTCGATCGCCTCGCGCGCGATCCGCTTCCCGAGTGCGTCGAGGTGGCCCGCGCACGAGCGGACTCTCGCGTGCGGCGACTTCAGCCGCAGCCGCCGTTTCTCTCCCAGCCACTCGGCCACCGCGTCGCGCCAGGAACGGACCTCGCCTCGGCCGCTGCCGAAGAGCACCAGGTCATCCACGTAGCGCAAGTAGCCGGGGACCCTCAGCGTCCGCTTCACGAAGTGGTCGAGCTCGCACAGGTAGACGTGCGCGGCGAAGAGCTGGCTCGTCAGCGCGCCGATCGGGAGGCCGCCGCCGGGTCGCGGCCAGTCCGGGTCCATGCGCGAATGGCGACGAACGTCGAACGTGTCGTGGAGGCCGGACCCGGACTCGAGCACGAGATCGACCACGTCGAGGAAACGTTGGTCGTGGACCTTCGCCGCGATGAGCCGGCGGAGGACGGTCAGGTCGACGCTCGGGAAGTAGCTCCGCACGTCGAGGTGGACGAAGAATCGGTGCCGTCGCACCAGCTCGAGCAGCCGCAGCCGCGCCCGATGCGTGCCGAGCCCCCTGCGGCACGCGAACGCGTCGTCGGTCATCGAGCGCAGGAAGTGTGGCTCCATGAGCAGGACCAACGCGGCGTGGACCACGCGATCCTCGATCGGTGCACGCGCGATGACCCGCGGCTTCGGGTCGCGAATGAAGAGCAGGTCGAAGCCGGACGGGCGCCAGCGGTTCGTCGCGAGCTCGGCCTGGATCCGCGCGAGCACGTCCTCGCGGCGAAACAGCATCCACGCCACGTCCGGGCGACGCCGCTTACCGCGCGCCGTGAAGCGGAGCGCTCGATCGAGGTGATCCGGGTCGATCAGCCGTTCGTAGAGGTGTCGGATGGTGCGCGTCACGAAGAGGCTCCCCCGGACGCTCGACCTCGAGCGAGCTCGCGGCCTACGAGAACGGGGGAGCGCGGTCGGGCGGAGCGGAACGCGCTCCGCCGCCGGGGCGAGGCCGGCTCCGGGCTCGAAGCGAACGGCGTCATCGTGCCGTTCTTGGCCGGGGGTTCGGCGGCCGGAAGCACGACCCGGAAGCCGAGGTTGTTCCTGCGGTTGCCGGGGTCGTTCCTGTTCCGGTAGGCGGAGCGGCACCTGTTGGCGTCGTTCCTGAAGTTGCCGCCGCGGACGACGCGGGCGGCGCCGCTGGGGCCTCGACCCCTGTGGTTCGATGGGTGCCACGCGTGCGCTGGCGCGTGCTCCGGCGCCAACCGCCGAGCATGCGGCCGATCGAGGACAACTCGGCCGCGACGTGGCGCACGTGACGCGGGGTGAGCAGGCCGATCGCCTCGGCGAGACGGAGCGTCACGCGCAGACGCACGATCGCGTCGTCGGCGGCGGCCTGGTGGGCGGCGCGGTCGACGGGGAACGTCAGCGCGAGTGCGACCTCGGAGACGATTGCGTGCGCGTCGTGGGCGAGGCGGACGCCGAGTCCGGCGACGTCCCGCGTGGCCCGGCTGGCCAGCCGCTCGAGCAGCCAATGGCAGAGGTCGTGCGCCTGCACGTAGAGAGGCGCGCGTCGCCAGCTCATGGCCGGCCGTTCCGACGTTCCTCGGCCCACCGGATGAGTCCGGCCAACGACGGCAGCAGCTCGCCCTCGATACGCGCCGCCCACGTCGTGTCCGCGCCCCCACCGTCGAGCAGCAGTCGGGCTACGCATGCGGCGAGCCGATCGCGCGTCTCGCGAAAGAGAGCCGCCTTCGTGGAGCGTTCGTACGCGTGCTTGCCGCGGCAAAGGGCGATCAGCGCTTCGTGGATCTGATCGAGGGCGGCGCGCGGCGCCGTCGGTGCGGCGCGGAGGTCGCGCCAGAGCGCGAGGCCGAGCCGGAAGGTCTCGAGGTCGGCGACCGAGTGGCCGGTTCGGTTGCGGCGCGCGGCCGCGGGTAGCGCGTCCTCGAGCGCGGTCCGCATCGCGTCGCCGCGCTCCTGGAGGACGCGACGTTGGCGCTCGTTGAGTGGGAGCTCGTGGCGCGGGATCACCCACCGGCCGCCGCGCTTCCGACCGGGGATCTCGCCGCGCGCGAGCTGGCCGCGCAGGGTGCGGGGACTGCGACCGAGGAGGGTCGCGGCTTCGCGGACGCTCAGGTCCATGTTCGTGCCTCCGACACGCGAGCAGGTCAGGGCAACGAGCGGAATCCAGGACGGCGAGCCGGCGTCTCGCGGAAAACCGGCCGGCGAGATCGCGTCGCGCGCGGTCCGGGGTCGGTCGACGTGTCGCAGAACTCGGCCAGATTCGCACGTCAGGCGCCGAGATTCTGGATGGCGGCCAGCCGGGAATCGGCGGATCTCGCCGAGTGACGGCGACGATTCGGCTGCGAAACGGCGGGAGGGAGTCGTACGGTGCGGGTCAGCCGGCGAGATGGCGTAGCCCGCCGTCGCGATGTGGACGTCGGCGGTTCAAGCGGAGACAAATCTCCAAGACCGATGTTCCATCCTCAAGCCCGGAGCTCGGCGGCCGGAAGCACGACCCGGAAGCCGAGGTCGTTCCCGCGGTCGCCGGGGCCGTCCCCGCTCCGGTAGGCGGAGCGGCAACAGTTGGCGACGAACCCGAAGCCGCCGCCGCGGACGACGCGGGCGGCGCCGCTGGCCGGACCCGCCGGATCGCGGGCCTCGTCCTTCGGGTAGGCGTCCGCCCAGTAGTCCTGGCACCACTCGAAGACGTTGCCGTGCATGTCGAAGAGGCCGAACGGATTCGCCGGCTTCTGCGCGACCGGATGAAGCCGCCCTCCTGAGTTCTCCCTGAACCACGCCACGTCCGGCAATCGCGACTTGTCGCCACACCAGAAGCGCGTCCGGTCCTTCTTGTCCGCACGGACCTGACCGCGGCACGCGTACTCCCACTGAGCCTCGGTCGGAAGCTGGACGCCTGCCCAGCCGCAGAACTTCGACGCTTCCTTCCACGAAACGCCGACGACGGGTTGGTCGTCCTGGTTGTAGGTGCCGTCGCTCCAGTACTCCGGCTCTCCCGCTTTTGGGTTCGCCTCGAGGAATCGCCGGTACTGCGCGTTCGTGATCGGCGTCGGGCTCATCGCGAACGCGGAGAGCGTGACGCGATGGAGTGGCATCGACGCCTTCATGAACCCCTCATCGCCGTCGATCTTCGGGTCGGCGCCCATCCAGAACGAGCCGGCCGGAATCGGGACCACCTCGATGTCGCCGCGCTTCGATCGGATCGCATCGGCGGATAGCGTGCGTCGGGTCTTCGCGGCGGTCGCGATCCCGCGCAGCTCGACGTTGGCCGACCGCTCGATCTTCTTCTCGATCCGCGCCAGGTCCTCGGGGGACGTCAGGCTGAGAAACCGCGCCGCCGCGACCTGCCGCGCCGCAAGGTCGTCATCGCCGTTCGCGTCAGACTCCAGCAGCTCCACGAACGGCTTGGGGCTCGTCGCCAATGCGTCCTCGGCGCACGCGGTCACCAGCTCGGTCGCCGTCGCGAACTCCGGCCGCTGCACGACCTCGCGGAACAGCGGTTCGAAGAGCGGCGGGTCGTCCAGCGCGAGCATCAACAGGATCACCTCGTTCCACCAGGTCTTGCCGAACTTCTCGGCGATCGAGCGCACGCGCTGTCCGAACGCCTTCGGCTCGTTCGCCACCCCGAACGCGCGCGAGCGAAGTTCGAGCGCGGCGAGGTACTCCTGGAACCCGAGGTGCATGAACCCGAACCGGTCGCCGCTCCAGCCGGTGAGCAGCCCGCTCTCGTCGCGGATCGTGGCGAGGAACTGCTCGGGCGTCACCTCCGTCCACCCGACCCGCTTCAGCGCAGGCGCGAGCACCTCTTCCAGCTCGTCCGCCGTCGCCTGCGTACGCCCCTCCTGCTCGTGCAGGAAGAGCGCGAGGGGCTGCAGCACGGGCAGCGCCTTCTTCGCGTCGAACAGGATGGGCAGTCCCTTCGCCTCGCGCCATCGTTGCAGCAGCGTGATCACGCACTCCTCGTACAGGTCGACCCGGCGGCGCGGAAGCTGGCCGCGGTCGTACTGGACGAGGCAGATCGCGGTGAGGAGCAGCGGGTTCCGCGTCATCGAAAAGACGCGGCTGGCGCGGAAGTCCTTGTCGCGGAGCCGCTCGAGCAACGCGGCGGACTTCTTCTCCGCCTCGGCTTTCGCGTGCCTTTCATCAGGCGCGCCGTCGCACTCGACCAGCTCGAACCACCGCTCGACGAACGTCCGCGCCTGGTCCGCGTCGAGCGGTCGGAGGTGTAGCTCGAGGAAGTCGGCGTCGAGGCGCGCGTCGCCCTTGTAGCCGGCGTAGCGGCAGGTGACGACGAAGCGGTCGTCCTTGCGCTTGCGAAGCTCGCGTTCGATCCAACGCTTCACCTCACCGCGGCGGTCCGCCGGGACCTCGTCGAGCCCGTCGAGTAGGACGAGGCGCGGGACGTCGCGGGTCCAGAGTTCCTTCGCCGTGTCCGGGTCGTCGGTCGCCGCCTCGACGAGCCGTGTCGCGAACGCGCGGAGCGACTTGTCCTCCGGCCTGAGGTCGCGCAGTGGGAAAAGGAACGGCGTCGACTCGGCCGGAATGCCGAGGTCCGCCGGACCCGTGCGCAACGCCCAGATCAGAAGCCGCTTCAGGTGCGTTGTCTTGCCCGACCCGGGATCGCCGAGCACCACGAGCCCGCGCGCACCTCCGAGCTCGTCCGCGCGCCGGAGCGCGTCGACGAGGGACAGCTCCTCGTTCTCGCGATGGTGCGCAAGCGCATCGGCGTCCTCGCCGCAGTCGAATCCGCCGGGGCCGGACTTCGTTCGATCGAGCACGACGCGCAGGGGGACGAAGATGTCCTCGAGGCGCAGCTTCACCCGGACTCGGGTGTTGAAGCCGAGGATGGGGAGGCGGTCGTACTCGTTCTCGAGGAAGGCGACGTAGGCGTCGATGTCGGAGGGCGAGAGGGAACCAGGTTCCGGCGCCTTCACCGCCTCGGACCGCGGCGATGTCCGACCCTCCTTACGATCGCGCCAATCCAAGAGAGCCCGACAAACCTTACTCGCGAGTGTGTCGTCCTTGAACGGCGTGTACATCGCGCGGTCGGACCGGATACGGTCCTTGAAGGCGATGAGTTGCTTCTGCTTGTCGTAGCGGCCGGGCTCCGGATCAAGGTCCGAGAGCTTGACCTCGTCCTCGGGCACGTCGATCAGGAACATGAGGCGCGGCATCCCGTCGGCCGCCTCGTACTCGAGCTCCGTGATGGCGCGCGTCTCTCCCTCCGGGATCCAGCCGTACCGCCATGCGATGATGCCGATGAACACGTCGGCCTCGCGCACCCTTTCCAAGCAGACCGTCGTGGTCTCGCGGTCGTCCGCGGTGAACCGCTCCATCGCGATCGTCTGGAAGCTCCCGGTCGCTCCGATCTCCTCGATCAAGCTGCGGCGCCGCACCGCGTTGTCGAGGTACGTCGACGAAATGAAGACGCGGTAGATCCTCTGGTCGCGTTTACCCATCGTCCCGGCTGGTTCCTCCGTGAGCTGCGGAGGGTAGCGAATCGAGGGCGGGGAGAACAGGTTAGAGGAGGTCACCGGCGTTGTCGCCACGCCCAGCGAGCTGAACGGCGAGGATGTCGTCGAGGTCCGTTGCGTTCATGACGATCCCGGAGTTCCGGACGCCCACGCTCGCCGCGCGCGGAACGAGGCGTTTGCGATCCCAACACCGACCGACTCAAGGCGCGCGACACGGGGAACCGATGGACGAGGAGACGAACTGGGGACGGCGGCCGATGCCGCCTTCCGAACCCGGGAAACCAACCTCGCCAGAAGGGACCCTGCCAGACATGCCAAGCTCGAAAAGTGCTGTGCCCGGTCCTCCGCGGGATCACCTCGCCGGTGCCGAGCCCGGCCGACGCGGCTCGCGATACGGGTGCGGGAAAACGCCGACACGAACCCGATGGGGACTTGCGCGAGATCGATGAGCCACAACCTTGACCTCGACCCAGGTCTGGATTTGGGGACTCTCATGCACGACCTCACGAAGACGATCGTCGCGGTTCGCGATCGGATCGAACGGTTCCG
Organism: uncultured Phycisphaeraceae bacterium; assembly: GCA_964649825.1. GTDB lineage: Bacteria > Planctomycetota > B15-G4 > B15-G4 > JADJEK01 > CAZYQW01. The sequence goes on from CAZYQW010000073.1 coordinate 6,027, forward strand.
CCGCGACAGCAGCCTCAACGAAGAGAACACCAAGGCGACGCTGATCGACCCGATCCTGCGCGCGCTCGGCTGGGACCTCGAGGACCTCGACGAGGTTCAGCGCGAGTACAAGGCGAAGCGAAGC
>CAZYQW010000074.1:0-28669 GCA_964649825.1 uncultured Phycisphaeraceae bacterium
ACGATCAGCCACGCGAGTCCAGGCATGGAGGTTCGGTCCTCCGCGCGCGCCTAGCCGCCCGTGGTGAAAGTCATTCCGACTGCGGCGGGCCCTCGCGACCGATCTCTTCGTTGCAGGATCCTCGACGTACAGGCAGTACGCCTGCGGTCCTGCGCCTCGATCTCGGTCGCGATGACCTCGCCTCGCTTCGAAAGCACTTTCACCACGGGCTGCTAGCCGAGCGCGAGCATGCGCTCGAGCGGCTTCAGCGCCTTCACCCGCAGCTCCTCGTCCATCGTGAGCTCGGGCTTCAGGTCCCGCAGGCAGAGGTAGAGCTTCTCGAGGCTGTTCAGCTTCATGTGGGGGCACTCGTTGCAGCGGCAGCCCTCCTCGCCGTCGAACGGCGCCGCGATCAGGATCTTGTCCGGCGCGGCCTTTTTCATCTGGTGGAGGATGCCGGTCTCGGTGCCGACGATCAGCGTCTTGGCGGCGGTCTCGCCGACGAACTTCAGGAGCGCCGACGTCGAGCCGATGAAGTCGGCGTGGCGCAGCACCGCCGGCTCGGCCTCGGGGTGCGCGATGAAGGTCGCGCCGACGTGCTCCGACTTGAGGTCGAGGATCTTCCGCTCCGAGAACGTCTCGTGGACGATGCACGTCCCTTGCCAGAGCGTCATCTCGCGCCCGGTCTTCTTCATCAACCACGCGCCGAGGTTGCGATCGGGGACGAACAGCAGCGGCTGGTCCTTCGCGAACGACTCGACCACGCGGAGCGCGTTGCTCGACGTACAGATGCAGTCGGCCAGCGCCTTCACCCCAGCCGAGCAGTTGATGTACGCGATCACGGCGTGGTCCGGGTGCGTGTCGCGCCACGCCTTCAGCGCGGACGGCGGGCAGGAGTCGGCGAGCGAGCAACCCGCGTTCATGTCCGGCAGGACGACCGTCCGGTCCGGGTTCACGATCTTCGCGGTCTCCGCCATGAAGTGCACGCCGCAGAACGCGATCACGTCGGCGTCGGTCTTCTGCGCGGCCTGCGCGAGGGCCAGCGAGTCGCCGAGGTGGTCGGCGAGGTCCTGGATCTCGGAGTCCTGGTAGTAGTGCGCGAGGATGACCGCGTTCCGCTCCTTCTTGACGCGAAGGATCTCGGCTTCGAGGTCGGTCCCGGCGGGGAGGTCGAGGGTGGGGGTCGCTTGTCGTGCCATCTTGGAGGTCATACTAGCCCATGAATCGGGCGGTGGGCTGGGGGTGCGCTCCGTCATTCGAGCGATCTCAACCCCCCGGGTCACGGACGTTCCGTCTTCTCGATGAGGCGGATCGTCGTTTCGTGGACGAGATCGCCGAGGTCGGTGCTTCCAATGAGCGTACCGGGGTCGCGGATCAGCGCGTACGCCTCCGAGCCGACGCGATCATAGAGGATCGGCCCGCGGAGCGGATTCTCGTCGACGGAGACCGTCTCGAGGCGGGCACCGTCCCGCTCGAGGTACGGCGCGACGCGGAAGTGGTGATCGAGCCGGCGGTCGGTCAGGATGTAGCGATACTCCCCGCTCTCGAGCCGCGTCGCGGCCTCGGGCTCGGTGATCGTGAAGCAGCGCGCCGCCGCGTCGGGCGAAAGGTACGGGTAGATCGCCTGCTGCGCGACGCAGATCACCGCGCCCGGCGCTTCCCGGAGCTTCTGCTCGAGCATCCGTGCGGCGCGGACATAGGCGTCGGAGCGGTACGACATCGTCTCGGACGTCGCGAAGGCACCGGTCATCACCACGATCGCGGTAAACGTCACGATGAAGGCGGCGGGAAGGGCGCTTCGTGGCGCCAGGGTCCATCGCTCCCGGATTCGCGCGATCACGAGCGCCGCGAGCGGGATCGACAGCGCGGCGACCGGGACGAGCAGCCGCGTGTAGCTGCGGTACGCGACGAGGATCAGCACGAGCACCGCGAGCGGAGCGATCGCGAAACCGCGGTTCCGGTGGAGCAGCGCGGCCACCACGCCGATCGCGGCGAGCGGGATCAGCGCCGGCAGCCCGAACCCCGCGAACGTCTCCGCGATGCAGGAGAGCGTGGCGAGGATCGTCCACGGGTAGATCCCGTTCACCCAGGTGGCGCGCGTCCCGCGGAACGCGGCGAGCCCCATGTCGGCGTCGATGAACCAGAGCGTCGCGGCGAAGAACGGCAGGAAGCCGAGCCCGACGAGGAACATCGTCCGGAACCGGCACCGGAACGTCGCGAGCGCGTCGCCGTCCTTTCGGAGCGCGTCGCGGGCCACCTCGAGGACCGCCACGAGCGTGGCGGCCACGAGCGGGAAGAACCCGTGGTACTTCGTCATCACCGAGAGCCCGGCGAAGATACCGGCGACGACGGCCGAGACGGCGTCGCGGCGCTCGAACGCGCGCGCGAGCCAGAGCACCGTGGTCACGGTGAGCGTGGTGAACGCGGCCTCGGTGAGCGCGGTCTTGCCGTACGCGATCGCGAGCGGGTCGAACGCCATCAGGACCGCGGCCGCCGCGCCGGCGCGAGGCCCGAACAGGCGGCGCGTCAGGTAGGCGACGGCGAGGATGCCGAGGACCGAGAAGAGCGCCGCGGTGTAGATCCCCGTCCGCGGCTCGTTCCCGAACAGCGGCAGCGCGAGCCGGTTCACGACCGGCACGAGCGGCGGCGCGTAGATCGAGAGCGGCTCACGGCCGTCGTACGGCGCGACGCCCATGCCCCAGCCGACGTACGGCCCCTCGTCCCATTGCGTCAGCTCGAGCTCGGAGACGCCCCAGAACCGCAGCAGCGCGCCGGCGATCAGCGCCGCCGCGAGGACGAGCCAGAACGATCGGTCTCGCGTCGCGTCCGTCATGACGACGATCCTCCGCGCCCGAGCCGGGAGCGCAACATCGCGACGACGTGGCCGCGCTCCTCGGAGGAGAGGAACGGACCGATCAGGTACGCCGCGGCGGCAACGAACGCGACCCATCGGATCGCGAGCCCGGCGCGTCCGTCCGGCGCGAGGTAGACGGCGGCCGCGATCGCGGCGCAGACGACGGCGAGCCGCGCGAGGCGCGCGCCATCGACGGCGACGGGGACGAGGCGGTTCGCCGCGCGCCACGTCATCACGGTCAAGACCGCCATCGCCCCGAGCGTCGCGATCGCCGCGCCCATTCCGCCGAACCAGGGCATCAGGACGAGGTTCAGCCCGATGTTCACCAGCGCCGCGGCGAGGACGAGGCCGGGGACCCGCCGGGTCCGCTTCTCGATGTAGAACGGGGTCTGGGTCACCTGGAACACTCCCCAGAACAGGTAGCTCAGCAGGATCACCGGGACGTAGACCCACGCCCCGTGGTAGCGCTCCTCCGAGAAGAGGCGGACGATCTCCGGCGAGAAGAGCGCGACGGGGGCCGAGACGAGCACGAGCAGGGCGGGAACGTGGACCGACACCTTCGCGAGCACCGCGCGCCGCTCCTCGCCGTCCTCGATCGCGAAGATGAACGGGTACCAGATGCTCAGGAACGGGCCGAGCACCACTCCGGTCACCGCGAATCCGAACTTGTAGCCGATCTCGTACAACCCGAGGTCGGCGAAGCCGGCGAGCTTCGGCATCATGAAGCGGTCGGCCTGGTGCAGCGCGAGCTGGCACATCCCCGACAACGCCATCGGCGCCGAGAAGGCGATCATCGAGCGCAGCACCGCCGCGTCGAACCCGACTCCGAAGCGACGCACGAGCCAGACCGCGAACCCGACCATGAACAGCACCCCGGCCACGGCCTGACCGAGAAGCACGCCGAACACGCCCATCGAGAACCCGACGACGAGGAGGATCTTCCCGCCGATCTCGACGAAGAGGCGCAGGAGCTGCCAGCCGATGGCGGCGACCGAGCGGCGCTCCGCCTTCAACAAGGAGAGCGGGATCTCGGTCAGCACCATGGCGACGAGGATCACCGCCACGTAGCGCAGCGCGGTGCCCAGGTCGGTCGATCTCACGTCGGGGAACCATGAGGCGACGAGGTCGGCGGAGACGAAGAGCGCCGCGGCGACGACGGTCACGCCCAGGGAGAGCGTGAAGAACGCGGTCTGCACCACGCGGCGCCGCGCGGTCGCGTCCGCCTCGGCGTCGAGGTAGTGCCGCGTCATCGCCGCGTCGAGCTGGAAGCCGACGAGCTGCAGCAGGAAGCCGAGCACGCCGTCGGTGAGCGAGAGCACGCCGAACGCCTCGGGCGGGATGCGCTCGGTGTAGACCGGCAGGAGGAGGATCGTCGCCGCCTTCGCCGCGACGCTGCCGAGCAGGTACACGAACGTGTGTCCGGTCAGGACCCCCAGCGCCTTGCTCACGGACTCCGCCCCTCGCGTTCGCGCTCCTGCCCCGGTCCCGGCCGGTGCCCCATCCCGCTCATCGCGTCCACCGCACGGAGTGCCTCCCCGCCGGCAGCCGCACCGCCACGTGCGTCGCTCCGAGCTCGAGCCGCTCGACCTCGGCCGCGACCCCGTCGATCGTCGCCCGCGGCAGGGCGCCACGCCACGGGAAGCCGAGAAGGAAGTCGTCGCGCGCGACCTCGACGTAGACGTCGAGCCCCCCGTCGCTCGCCTCGCCCCGGACCCTCGCGCTCGCGCGCGCGTCGACGAACCCGAGCAGCTCGTCGAAGTTCATCGCGCGATGCCCGGTCGCGGTCGCGGTCTCCGCCACGTGCTCGAACAGCCGCTTGCCCGCGTCCTCGAGCAGGATGAGGTGCGGGTGGAAGAGCGTCACGATCGCGCCGCGATGGCGCGCCGCGTTGGTCTCGAACAACCGCGTGAAGTACGCGGCGTCGGCGCCTCCCCAGTCCTCCTGGTTCACGAACGGCAGCTCCCGGATCGGCAGCAGGAACCCGTTCTCGTCGATCGCCCGGTACGGCCGCGCGGTCCCGAACAGGTAGCCGCGGCCCTTGTTCGAGCCGAACGTCGAATCGATGCGCACGCCTTGCGCGGCGAGGACGCGGAACGTCTTCGCCCACGTGTCGCGCAGGACGAGGAAGTGGTTGCGGTTGCTCGTGAACCCGCGCGTCGCCGGCGAGAGATCGCGCAGGCGCTCGGCCTGCTCGGCGCAGGACGCCACGCGCGCGATCGGCTCGAACGGCCCGATGCCGTGCGGCATCGGGAGCTGGTTCCAGTGCAGCCCGATCGCGCCGCCGAACCCGACGACGGCCGCGGCGTGGTCCTCGCGCGCGGTCCAGTCCTCGGGCAGCCGGGGGTGGCTGACCACGAAGATCGTCCCCCGTTGTCCCAGCTCCTGGTCCCAGCGCGCGAGCCAGCGGGCGTCGGCGCCGCCCTTCAGGTCCTCGTCGTGGGTGACGAGGTGCAGGCCGCGCGCCCCGGCCGGAAACCAGAAGACGCGGCAGAGCGGCCACGGCGTCGGATCGAGGAGCGACACGACCGCGCGTGCGAGGAGGTCGGCGAACGGCAGCTCGTTCTCCCGCAGGCGCGGGTCGGCCACGAGGTCGTCCGGCTCGATCAGGCCTTCGTAGTCTCCGTGGCGCTCGACCAGCTCGAAGCCGTCCGCGCCCGTGGCCGGCGCGCCCTGGACCATCGTGGCGAACAGGCGGGCGATCGACGTTCGAGCGACGATCACGCGGCCGGGACCCAGCGGCCGCTCGAAGAAGAGCGACCCGGCGGCGCGGGTCGCCGCGTCGATCGATCGCAGGCCGAGGGTCGCCGACGTGCGCGCGAACGGGGCGGCATCGAAGGCGCGCGCGTCCGCGGCGGCGACCGCGCCGGGCGGGAGGAGCCCCTCCCGTGGCCACGGGGTCGCGCCCGGCCCGAGCCCGGCGAGCTCGAGCAGCGCGGCCGGCCACTCCGCGCCGGCGTCCGGCGCGTCGAGGAGGACGGCCGCTCCGGACGAGGTCCACGTCTCGACCTGCTCCACGGTCACCGCCGGCAGCGCCGACGAGGTGACGACCACGGCCCGCGCCGCCGGTCGCGCGTGATCCGCGACTTCGACCACGCGGTGAGGACCGACCTCGGCTTCCAACAGGTTCGCCCATGCGATCGAGAGGTCGAGATCGACGTGCGTCCCGGCCGACGACCGCCGCGCGATCGCGGCGTGGTCCACGACCAGCTCGATTTCTCCAGCTTCGCTCGGCGCCGCGGCGATTCCGGCGTACTGAGGGTCGTCCGGAACATCCTCGAAGCGCAGCGGATGGAGGTCGATCCATCGGAGGGCGCCGAGGAGGACCGTCCCTAAGAGGAGACCCAGGATGGTCTTTCGCATGCTTCGGGCCGGGATCCGCGCTATACTTCCGGCCGCCCATCCTATCGGCGCCTGGAACTCGCCGCGACCCAGCCACCAAGAGGAAACAACGACGTGAAGACCTGGATGATCGCCACCGTTCTAGCCCCGTCCATCGCGGTTTGCGTTGCCGCCGCCGACCTTCAGCCGCTCGGTCCCGAGTTCGTCGTGACGAGCCTCACGAACCACCACCAGAACCAGCCGTGGGTCGAGTGCGACGACGACGGAAACTTCGTGATCTCGTACTCCCTCGGGGACGTGTTCGGCCGGATCCTGGACCGGGACGGCAACCCGCTCACCAACGACTTCGTCGTCAACCCCACGCTCTTCTCCGGGACTCAGGACGAGAGCTTCGTCACCGTCGACAAGATCACCGGCGACTTCATGATCTGCTACAGCGATCGTCACGGCAACGACGGCTACCAGATGGGGATCGCGGGACGGTTCTACCGCGCCGACGGCACTCCGTACGGACCCGAGTTCATCTTCAACACGCACACCGACTTCTCGCAGTTCGAGCCGCACGCGTGCTTCGCCCCCACCGGCAAGGTCCTCGTGGTCTGGACCGACGCCGGCACGGATGGTTCCGCGGGGGTCATCGGCCGGCTCTTCGATCGGACCGGCGAGCCGCTCACCGGCGAAGTGCTGATCAACGAGCCGAACACGTTCACTCAGATCAACCCGAACGTCGCCTGCGACCGGAACGGAAACTTCGTGGTGGCGTACGTCGACGCGAGCGGCTTCTACGGACAGCCGCGAGAGATCCTGGCCCGCCGCGTCGACCCGGACGGCAACCCGATCGGCGCCGAATTCAACGTCAACACGACGCACGCCGGCATGCAGCGCGTGCCGATGGTCGCGGTCGACCACGACGGCGACTTCACGATCGTCTGGCAGGACGAGTCGGGCAACGACGGCAACGGCTGGGGCGTCTTCGCGCGCATGTACGACAAGAACGGCACGCCGAAGGGACCGGACTTCTCGGTCTGCTCCGACCCGACCGGCAACCAGTCCGATCCGTACGTCTCGATGGACTACGTCGGCAACTTCATCGTGACCTGGGTCGACGACGCGACCGGCAGCTTCGACGTCCAGGCGCGCCGCTTCGATCGGAACGGCGTCCCCCTCGGGCCGGACTTCACGGTGCATCAGCCGGCCAAGCCGAACGGGCAGACGTATCCGAAGGTCGTCGTGTCCCAGAGCGGCCAGCGCTTCATCGGCGTGTGGTACGACTTCGACTCGGACACCTACGCGCGCCTCTTCGAGCTCCCGGCGATCCAGGCCGATCAGAATCCGACGATCGGTCAGACCACGACGTTCACGCTCGAGGTGCCCGGGATGGCCGATCAGTCGTACCTCCTGCTCCCGTCGCTCTCGACCGGACCGGGCATCGGGATGACCGGCCAGCGCGTGCTCGACCTCGGCTTCGATCCCGTGCTCGTCTACGGGATCTCGGTCCCGAACGGACCGATCTTCTCCGGCCTGGCGGGGACGCTCGACGCGACCGGCAAGGCGACGGCGACGTTCACGGTGCCGAACAACGCGAACGCCATCGGCGCCTCGATCTCGTTCGCGCTGCTCACCTACGTGGCCGGTGACCTCGCCAACGTCGAGTTCGTGAGCGACACGGTGACCTACGTCGTCGAGTAGCTCGCCGGATCGCGGGCTGGAGTCGTGATCCCGAAAGCGGTTCTCGGCGCGATCCTCGTCGGCGGCATCGGGACGGCCGGGGCGACCGTCGGCGCCCGGCCGGCCGAGAGACACGTGCTCGAGCGCCTCCGCGACCGCGCTCGCGAGGCGCCGCTCGTGGTCGCGCACCGCGGCGACAGCTCGGAGTATCCCGAGAACACGATCCTCGCGTTCGAGTCCGCGGTCCAGCTCACGGCGGACGTCGTCGAGCTCGACGTCCGCGCGTCGAAGGACGGCGTGATCGTCTGCCTGCACGACGGAATCCTCGACCGGACCACCGACGCGCGTGAACGGCTCGGCCGCGAGAAGGTCGCGGTGGCCGACCTCGAGTGGGAAGCGATCGGTGCGCTCGACGCCGGACGGTGGAGGGACGAACGTTTCACGGGCCTGCGCGTCCCGACGCTGGAGGAGGCACTCGCCGCCATTGCTCCCGGCGCGGTCGCGATGATCGAGCGCAAGGCCGGCGACGCCGAGCCGCTCGTCGAGCTGCTGCGGCGCCTCGACCTCGTCGACGCCGTGCTCGTGCAGGCGTTCGACTGGGACTACCTCGAGCGGATTCGCAAGCTCGAACCACGCCTTTCGATCGGAGCGCTCGGCGACGGGGAGCTGACGGTCGACCACGTCGCGCGGCTGAAGAGGATGAAGGTCGACTTCGTCCACTGGCGTTCGCGCGACCTGACGGTGGAAGCGATCCGCGTGCTGAAGAAGCACGGCTGGCTCGTCTTCGCCTACACGCTGAACGACGACGTCGGCATCGCGGGCGCGGCCGCGCTCGGGATCGACGGCGTGACCACGGACGACCCGAACCGGGCGCGTACGCTGATCCGCATGGGTCACGCGGGACGGAGCAGCCGGCGCGGGGGGTGAGGGACGGGCTGGCGGGCTTGTGCCGCGGCGCGTTCACCGGGAGGCGCGCGTGTTCTTCAGGATGTACACGTCTTGGAAGTTGTGCAGTCCGCCTTCGATGTAGTCCACGACGTCGAAGGAGTCCGACCAGGCGTCGAGCGTGTGCTGGTAGGTCTGGTAGGTCGACTTGTAGTAGTCCCCCGTCGCCACCTCGCCGAGGTCCTCGTCGCGAAACCCGTCGTAGAACCCGCTCCGGAACACGCGGTCGAACTCGTCCGGATTCGAGAAGTTCCACCGACCCGCGAAGGCCCCGTGAGTGGTCGCGAGCAGGATGCCGCCCGGCCGGATGATCCGCCGCAGCTCGTCGAGCCACAGGGCCTGGTACTCGCGGGTCAGATGGGTGAACACGGAGAGCGCGATGACGAGGTCGAACCGATGGTCGGGGTGGGGGAGCGGCGGGGCGAGCTGGCACGGCGCGAATGCGCCGCCGAGGTTCTTCGCGGCCCACTGGACCGCGTCTCGGTCGATGTCGTGTCCGTACACGCGCGCGCGAGGGAACCGGTCGATCAGATGCCGCGTCACCCGGCCCGAGCCGCAGCCCCAATCGAGGAGGTGGCGCACCGACGACAGGTCGATGTGTCGCGACAGGTAACGCCGGAAGTCGTTGCAGTCCTTGATCCCGTTTGCCAGCCAGAACTCCAGATCCGAGTTCCCGGTCGCTCGCCGCATCACGGCCGGCGGCGGGAACCCGGGGTCGCTCGCGGGACGGTGGAAATCGAACGTCAGGCCGGCGACGTCGCGGCCGCGGCGCCGGCCCACGATTACCGTCTCGATCGTGGTGCCGGCCCCCAACTCACTCCCCAGGTGGCCCTCTACGTGGAAACCGCCGCGATCCGCGCCCGGAATCGGCGGCCGCAACGCCGCCAGGTCCGGCCTTTCGACGGTTCGCATCGGAAACCTCGCGCCGTCCCCGGCGATGATCTCGAACTCGTCGAAGGCGCCGTCCGGGAGCAGCATCCATCCCGACAGAAGGACGTGTCCGTCCCGCTCCCGCAGGCAATCGATGTACCCGTACCCGGGCGGGACGCGGATGCGATCCCCGAGGCTCCGGGGGAGCGCGGGTCTCCACCCGGGGCGGACCGACCGGGGAGCGGGATGAGTCGATGCAGTGGATGCAGTGGGCGTCGTCATGGTGCGTTGCTCGTGATGCGTCACCGGCGTCCGGCGCGCGCATCGACGCCGGACGCTTTGCGAGGACCGAAGCCCTCCGCGCTACGAATCGCCCCTCACGCTTCACCCAGGCATTCGCCTGTCGCGTGTCGTTCTCTCGATCCACCGTCTCGATCGAAGCCGCAGTCAGCGACCGGCTTCGACCGCTTTCACGACTAGACGCCACTCTCGTGCGATGCACGTGCGACGCCCGGTTCTCCGAGATTTGATTCGTGCCTCCATCGGTGCGTGGCGGTGCGTGGCGGTGCGTGGCGGTTCGTGGCATTTCCTCGACGAGCGCTCGCGCTCCCGAGTTCCATCCGTCCGCCACCGGACGGTTCGGCCCGACTCGTTGCTAACGCAAGGCCGCGATCCGTCTCGGATCGTACGCGAGCACGCGTGCTGGCGGCTCGTGGGGTCGCCCGGGCGGCGGGATCGCTCCCCGCGGCCGCGAGATTCCTCGTGAATCGACGTGGGCTCGTTGTCAAGATGACGCGTGATTGGTTGGGATGCGTTCCGATGGTCGGACGCCTCGAGGCACCCAGACGGGGACTTTGGTATGGATCAGGAGCGACATCTCCTCTGCATCTATCTCGACTTCGAGAACCTCGCCCTCGGCTTTCGTGGTCAGGACGACCGGTTCGACGTCGACCGCGTGCTGCGTCGGCTCGTCGAGAAGGGCAACATCGTCGTGAAGCGCGCCTACGCGGACTGGAAGCGCTTCTCGCGCTACACCCCCGCGCTCCAGGAGGCGGCGTTCGAGCTCCTCCAGATCCCGGCCCGCAGCATCACGGGCAAGAACTCGGCCGACATGCGCCTCTGCGTCGACGTCATGGACCTCTGCTACTCGAAATCGCACATCGACACGTTCGTGATCGTGTCGGGCGACAGCGACTTCTCCCCCCTCGTGTCGAAGCTGAAGGAGAACGGCAAGACGGTGATCGGTCTCGGGATGAAGAACTCGACGTCGGCGCTCCTGCGGGACAACTGCGACGAGTTCATCTACTACGAGGACCTGGAGAAGGAGGAGACGGAGATCGAGGTCGACATCCCCAACGCGAACGAGAAGGAACGCGAGCTCTACGCGCTCCTCCTCGATTCGCTGCAGGCGCTCCGGCGCGAGAACCGCGAGGTCTACTACGCGTCGCTCATCAAGGAGACGATGAAGCGCAAGATGCCGTCGTTCAACGAGGCGTACTACGGGTTCAAGAGCTTCTCGACGGTGCTCGAGAGCGCGGCGCAGCGAGGGCTCGTCCGATTGGAGCGCGACGACGCGAACCGTACCCTGAGCGTGAGCGAGTTCGGCGACGAGCTGCGCCCGAGCCCGCGAAAGAAAGCGAAGGCCCGGGCGGCACCGCGATCGACCTCCGGCTCGACCTCGGGCTCGACCTCCGGGTCGAGCTCCGGGACGAGGTCTGGGTCGAGCTCCGGGACGAGTTCCGGGTCGAGCGCCACGCGCAGCGGATCGTCGGTGACCCGTCCGTCGCGGCGCGGAACCGGCGGGTAGAAGCCGGCCGGGGCGAACCGCGACTCTCGTTCCGGCGGTCCGCTCGCTACCGTGTGCGATCGCGTCGGATCGGAGTCGCCGGTGATGTCCCCGTCGTTCCCGAAGCTGTTGCCGCTCCTCGCGTTCGTCTGCGTCTTGCTGATCCGCTGGCCGGTGATGCTCGCGCATCAGGACACGTGGCTGCCGTTCGAGGTCCACTCGGGAACGATCGCGCGCGCGCTGCTCGACGGCGTCGACCTGAACGTGGCCACCACGCCGATCGTCGCGCACATCCGCGGCGGCGTGCTGCTCGGTGTGCTCCTCGTTCCGATCTACGCGTTGCTCGGGACCGCCGCGGCGACGATGAAGCTCGTCCCGCTCCTCTGGAACGCGACCGCGATCGCGCTCCTCGTGCACGTGCTGCGACGTTACGGATCCAACCGCGTCGCCGTCGTCGGGGCGCTCCTGTTCGCGTTCGCGCCGCCGACCTTCCAGAAGCTCTCGACGCTCCTCCTCGCGTCGCACATGGAGGCCGCGCTCCCTGCCCTCCTCGCGTTGCTCCCCTATCTGTCGATGACGATCGACCGGCGCTTCTCCGCATCTCGCTCGTTCGGATTCGGGGCGGCGGTCGGTTTCGCGGGGTTCTTCCATCTGCAGGCGCTGCTGCCCTGCCTCGTGTTGACCGGGCTGCTCGTCGCGATGGAGTGGCGCCGGCTCGGCGTTCGGCACTCGTCGCTGATCCTGCTCGGCGCGGCGCTCTTCGCCGCACCGTCGTTCCTGTTCGAGGGTGGTGCGATCGGACTGCTCCGCTCCGGGATGTTCGCGGCCGAGATGGCGCCGCCTCCCACGCTGGACGCACCGACCTCGACGCTCGAGAAGCTCGGGCGTCTCGTTCATCCCGATCTTCGGCGCGTGCTCGAGTTCGGCGAGATCGGGGCCGGCGGCGATCGGCTCGGCACGATCTACACGTTCGCGCTCTTCGCTGCCGCGCTGGGGGGGATCTACCGCTTCCGGCGCGGCATCGCGGCGGCAGCCGCGCGCGTCCTCGGACGCGACGCCGCGGCGCCGCCCGCCCCGGTGCTTTTGTTCATCTTCCATCCTCTCCTCGTCGCGGCCCTGTACGCGCGTTCGTCGAGTATCTTCGTCGTCGAGGAGCTCGGGTGCGGGGTCGCGAACCGTCACTTCGCGCCGCTCTTGTTCTCCCTGCTGGCGTTGGCCGCGTTCGGGATCGGAGGCGGCCGGCGCTCCCTGCTGCTCCTGGTTCCGTTGCTCGTCCCGGGCGTGGCAGGGACGTGGGCCGCGATGCAATCGACGGAAGCGACGCGCGTGCCGCACCGGGGCGAGTGCTACGAGTGGTTCGGCCGGCAGTTGTTCGCGGACACGAAAGGCGACCCGACCGCGGTGCTCGCCGCGATCGCGCGCGTCGATCGGGGCGACCCGCGGTTCACGACGTTCCGGTTCCGGACGTTCGTGAACGGCGTGCCGCGTGACGTCCACCGTCTCGTCGGCGGTCGACCGCTCGGGCGGGACGACGAGCCGCCGGCGGTGCGGCTCGTACGCCTGACCGCCGTCGGACGGCAGCTCGCCGGCGCGCGAAACGACCTCTTCGAGGTGGTGCATGGTGGCGGACTCGAACGACTCTCTCCGGCCGAGCGCGCCGCCCTTCTCCATGGCGTGGGGATCGGCCTCGAGGCGCCCCGCCCGTCGGCGGGACCGGAACCCGCCGCGCGCTTCGACACGATGATCCGCACGTTGCTGAAGCGGCTCCCGAGCGAAGATGCTCGGCTCGTCGCCGAGGGGCACGGGTTCGACATGGGGTTCGTGTTCGACCCCTACAACGGGAACCTGCGCGATCTGATCGTTCGCCAGGCGTCGTTCCCGGCCGACGTGCAGGACGCGATCTACCGTGGCATCGCGTGGGGCGTGCGCCAGCGCTGCACGGAACCGCCGACGACCGTCCCGGACGGACTGGTCGTGGCGGCGCTCGTCCCCCCCGGCGCGAAGGCCGCGTTCGACGCGGGATACACCGGAGCGGTGATGCCGCTCGAGGCGTCCGCGTTCACGGCGTCACGGTGACTCGCGGCGCGGCGACGGCTCCGCGGGCGTGATGGTGAGCGTGCCGCGCCGCTCGGGCGTGATCGTTCGTCCGGCCACGTCGCGGATCCGGTCGTCGTCGAGCCGAGCGAACGCACGACTCGCGTCCGCCGGCGTCGCGAGCTCGCTCGTCATCATGAACGAGACCTGTGACAGCATCACCTGCGCTTCGACGAAGTCGACCGAGCCGCGACCGCCGACCGTGCGGCGCAGCAGAGCGAAGTCCGGGAGCTCCGTCACCTGCGCCTGCATCTGCCGGACGAGCATCGGCAGGCCGAACCCGTCCGGGCGTGCGGCGATCGGTTCACGGAGGGCCCGCCGGATCGATCCACGGATCGTGTCGAGCTGGCGCGCGTCGGTGGTACCACCCGAGAGCACGAGGAACCGCGCTCCGTCCACCGACAGGTCGGTCGAAGCCGTCACGTTCACGCCGGCCTTCCGAAGCTCCACGTCGAGCCCGAGCCGCGTCGCGAGAAGCTGCCCGAGGAGCGCACCGGCCAGCCGGTCGGTCGCGTCCTGGCTCGGAACCGCGTACCACTCCATGAAGTGGTGGGCGGCGAAATCCCAAGTGCCGGCGTGGTCGCCGGCCGCGATCTTGGCCTCCGCCGGAACCGGAGCGGCGACGCGGCGCGGAAGCGCTCCGATCGTGCGCTCGAGCTCGACGGCGACTTCGGCGGCCGAGACCGGACCGACCGCGACGACGAGGAGCGGTTCACCGACCGGCACCCGTGCCTCGACGTAGCGGGAGAGCTCTTCGACCGTCGCCGCCGCGACGTCGCCGTGGACCGCGGCGTGTTCGCGGCCGTGCCGTACGAGCTGGTTCCACGCGGCCGTCGCCCACTTGCCGGTGTAGCCACGGCTCACCGTCCAGCTCTCCTCCTGCTCGATCCGTCCCTTCTCGACCTCGAGCCCGTCGGCCGAGAACGAGGTCGCCGAGAGCCATCGCGCGTGGCGGTCGGCGGCCGACGCGAACGCGGCGGGGTCTCCGATCGACTCGAGGCGCATCGTCGCCGCCGTCGTCTCCCCGTTGAGCCGCAGCCCGGACGGCGTGAGCGTGTCCGGGTCGGTGGAGCGGATCAGCATGTGCTCGACGAGGTGCGCGTACTGCGCGTGGTCCGCGTCGTCGTCCTGCAGACCGAGCGGAACGAAGGTGAACAGCGTCTGCGCGGTCGCGTCGGGCACGTGCACGATCACCGCGCGTACACCGTTGTCGAGAGCTCGGATCGACCACGGATGCCCGGTCTCTGCCTCGGGCACGGACGCGCCCGTCACGGTCGAGACCGCGAAAGCGACGAGCATCAGGGGAGACAACGTGCTCGACATCGAATCATCCTCCTCACCGGGTACGCGGGGGCCTCGGCCGGAGCGGAGCTCGGTCGACTTCGTCGAAGCGCAGGTGCCGTTGATCCTACCCGCCGCGCGCCGCGGCAAGAGGACGAGAGTTACAGGTCCGTCATTCGCGAGGTTCTACGATGGCGGCACGACCGACGCCGGCTACGATTCTCGCCGACGCTCGCACCCCTGCCGAACCCATGCCGAGGTCAGCCGTGAATCTCACCCGTTTCCTCGTTGCGTCCCTCCTCGTCGCCGCCGGCGTCACCGGCTGCACCGACGAACGTGATCGAGCCGAGCTCGAAGCACAGTTGAAGGAGCTGAACGCGCAGGCGACGGAGCTCGCCCGGCAGTTGAAGACCGCAGCGAAGGAGAAAGCCGCGTCGCTCGAGGACGAGCTGGCGAGCGTCATGGATCGGCGCGAGGAGATCCTCGCCGGTCTGAAGGAGCTCGGCGTCGAGATCGGCGAGAAGGCCGGTGACGCGGTAGAGAACGTGAAGGACTTGCTCGAGAGGAAGTGAGGGCGAACCAGTGTCACGAGATCCCAGGGACTTGCGCGGTGAGCAGGGTGGTCAGAACGGTTCGAGGGGCTCGAGCGGCGCCATTGGATGGCGTATGCCGGTTCGGGCCGCGATCCTGATCGCGGCCGGTGCGTTTGCGTGCTCGAAGGACGACGACACGTCGAGCGCGCTCGACTTCACACCGGACATGATCGAGCTTCGCGACTCGATCAAGGAAGGGGAGACCGAGATGGAACGGCTGAAGGCCGAGCTCGCGCTCGCGTCGCCCGAGAGACAGGTGGAGATCAAGAAGGAGATCCAGGACCTGCGCAACGCCCTGAAGGGGAGGAAGGTCAAGCTGCGCGAGTTGAAGGGAATGCCGGCCGAGAACCCCAACAAGAAGAAGCCGGCCGCCCCGGGTTCGGACGGCGCGCCCGATGGATCCGGCGCGGGCGGCTAGAGGCACTGCGTCACGCATCGACGCCGGGGATGGTGATGGCGATCTCGTCCAGCGCGCGGCGCATCGCCTGGACCTCGCGAGGATCCGTGACCGCGCGCGTGGCGTCGGCCACGCCTCCGCGGGCGAGCAGGACGCGCGGATCGAGCCGCATCGCCGACGGCAGCATCGTTCGCGCCGAGCCGTGGACGGCGCCGACTCCCGTCCGCTCGACGAGCGCGCGGACCCCGCTCGCGCGAACTCCGGCTCCGGCCATGACGACGATCCGGCCCGCGGCGAGCTGGACGAGCTCGGCGATGCGCTCCGCGCCCGCCGCCGCCGTCGCTTCGCCACCCGACGTCAGCACGCGATCCACGCCGAGGGCGATGATCTCGTCCAACGCCCGCGTGAGGTCTCCGGCCAGATCGAACGCGCGATGGATGGTGACGCGAAGCGGACGGGCCCGCTCGACGAGGAGCGCCGTTCGCGCGGCGTCGATCTCGGCGTGCGTCGTCAGGACCCCGAACACGACCCCGTCCGCACCCGCTTCGCGGGCGCCCTCGACGTCGGCGAACATTACGTCGAGCTCTCGGGCCGTGTAGACGAAGTCGCCCCCGCGCGGTCGGATCATGACGGAGAGCTCGACGGGCGTCGCGGCGCGCGTCGCCGTGATCATCCCCGAGCTCGGCGTCGTCCCGCCTTCGATCAGTCCGGCGCACAGCTCGATCCGGTCGGCGCCGGCGGCGGCGGCCGCAACCGCGTCGTCGATGTTCTCGAGACAGATCTCGAGGTCGCACCGCGCCGCGTTCATCGTGCATCGACTCGCAAGGTGCGGGTGCCGGGACACGCGATGCTCTTCATGGCGGCCCATCCTATCGCGCGCGGCGGCCGCCCGGATCAAGCGTGGCGCGTGAGGGCAGGCGCCTCGGTTCAGGGTCCCTTGCGCCGCTTGCGGAACGCCTCGAACGGATCCTCGATCCCGTCGGACTTCGCGCCGGAACCGGCCGGCGCGCCGACCGGCTCGCCGGGCGGCGAGGAGGGCGGAGCCGCGGCTCGCGCGATCCGCGGCAGGGTCGACGCGTCCGACGTCGGCGCCATGTTCAGCCGCACCGGCGCGACGCTTTCCTCGGCCCCGAGCTTGAAGCCCGCTCCCTCGAGCTTGACGCGCATGTCGTCCTTCGCGACGCACTTGCGGAACGCCTCGTCCGGCTCGACGAGCCCGCTCTGGACGTGATCGAACAGCACGTCGTTCAGGAGCCGCATCCCTTCGCGCCCGCCGACCTGCATCGATGACATGATCTGATGCGTCTTGCCCTCGCGGATCAACGCCGCGACCGCGTTGTTGACGACGAGGATCTCGTGCGCGGCGACGCGGCCGCCGCCCTTCCTCTTGCAGAGCGTCTGCGAGATCACGCCGCGCAGCGAGCCGGACAGCATCATGCGGATCTGCGACTGCTCATCGGCGGGAAACTGGTCGATGATGCGGTCGACCGTCGACGCCGCCGTGCTGGTGTGCAGCGTGCCGAAGACGAGGTGGCCGGTCTCGGCCGTCTCGATCGCGATCGACATGGTCTCCAGGTCGCGCATCTCACCGACGAGGACGATGTCGGGATCCTCGCGGAGCGCGGCGCGTAGCGCCTTCTTGAAGCTGACGGTGTGGCGCGCGACCTCGCGCTGGTTCACGAGGCATCGCCGGTTCGGGTGGACGAACTCGATCGGGTCCTCGATCGTGATGATGTGGTCCGACCGGGTGGAGTTGATGTGATCGATCATCGCGGCGAGGGTCGTCGACTTGCCGCTCCCCGTCGGTCCCGTGACGAGCACGAGCCCCTTGCTGTGCTTGCACATCTCGAGCACGACCGATGGCAGCTTCAGGTCGGCCGCGCTCGGGATGACTTGCGGAATCTGGCGGAAGACGGCGCCAGGGCCTTTGTGGTCCATGAAGAGGTTGACTCGGAAGCGTGCGATTCCCGGCAGCTCGTACGCGTAGTCCGAGTCCCACGACTCCTGGAACTCGACCCACTTCCGCTTCGGCGTGATCTCCTTCAAGTGCGTGTTCAGCTCGTCCGGCGAGAGAGCCGTGGTTCCGTCGACCGGCTTCATCTCGCCGTCGTGCCGGAAGTGGGGGTGGCACGTCGAGGAGACGTGGAGGTCGGACGCGTTCACCTCGATCATGCTGCGCAGGAGCGAATCCATCCAGGCCATCTACGACTCTCCGTCGCGACACGAGTTGTCGCACCTATCGGCCGCGAGCCGGACCGAACCTGACGCGAAACCGAGGGGTGGGTGGGGGGCGAAGGAGGACGGAGTGCGTGGACGACGCCCCACCGGACGCGCGAGCCGTTCAGTAGCCGAGCACCCACGCGCGGTAGTCGTGCCACCACGAGTGGATCGTGTAGCCGTTGTACGTGAGGGGGTTCGTAAGGGCTCCGAGTGAGTCGTACATCGTCTGAGCGATCACCGGGAAGACCGGCCGCGGGTTCTCTCGATAGGCGAGGATGAGCGCCGACGGGATCCACAGGTTGACGCCCGTGTTCTCGTACTTCACGTTCGCGTACGTGTGGTCGTCGCAGGCGAGTGCCTCGTTCATCGCGATCCCGTTCCACGCGTAGTCGACGAGGTAGTCGGCCACGTCGAGCGCGATCTGACGGCTCGTCGCGTTGCCCGTCTCTCGGTAGTGGAGCAGCATGCCGTGGATGACGGTCGCGAGCTGCCACGGAAGGTCGTACTCGTCGTCCTTGATGTGGTTGTTGTGGGGGATGTAGCGCGTCACGTAGTGGTAGACGAGTCCGGTGACCGGCGACGGGTCCTTGCCCATGGTGGCGGCGACGGTGTTCACCAGGGTGTCGGCCGTTGCGAGGAACCGTGGGTCGCCCGTCGCCTGATAGATCTTCACCAGCGCACGCATCGTCCAGCCGACGCCGCGCGTCGATCCCGGCGCCTTGGCCGGGTTGTAGATCGGCCAGGTCCGGAGCACCTCGCCCATCTCGCGGATCGAATCCAACGTCACCCAATCGCCGGTCATGACGTACTGGTCGAAGACGTCGTCAGCGACCATGTGCTCCATGTCGAACGCGTTCCAGCCGTGTCCTTTGTCGGGGATCCCCTCGCGATGCGGGTCGAGGCTCGGGTCGAGCTGGTCCCGGCCGAGCTTGTCCGCGGAGTAAGGCCAGACCGGCAGCGCCTCCCAGAGCGTCGCGTTGGGCCGCTTCTCCTTGGTGAACCCCTCGATGTGGTACGGGCGGATGTCGCGCGAATGCAGCGCGAAGAACTCGACGATGCGGAAGGCAGAGTCGGACCCGGACATCGCGAACTTGTCGAGGTAGGTCAGCTTGTTGCGCGGCGAGCCCGTCGTGTGGGTGCTCTTCGCCCAGATCTGCTCCCCGAAGTCGGACCAGCCGAACGCGAACGACGACCGGTCGTACGCCTGCTGATAGAGAAGCGAGAGTTGGCCGTCGTCATAGGCGCGAAGCTGCGCCGGGGTCGCCGCCGGCTTGTCGAGGTTTCCCTGATCGCCCCACGCCTTGGTCTGGCGGACCCAGTCCGGCTCCGCGTAGGGATGGATCGGCTCCTGGAACCATCCCACGATCGGCTCGTACCACTGGGTGGCCGCGCCGTGCGCCGCGAACAGGAAGTCGGTCGTCTTCTGCTGACCGTCGTCGAGCCAGAAGAAGCTCTTCGTCTCGGCCGGGAACAGGTGGAACTCGATCCCCTGCTTCCCGTCGAACGCGAACCCCTTCGGGTAGTTCTCGAGGAAGTGCTTCATCACCACCGTGACACCGACCTTGCCGTTGCCGACGTGCATGAAACCGGCGGCGCGAGCGCCTACCGTGCTCTTCTTCTTCCCTTTGTAGATCCGGAACCCCGGGAACGAGGTGTTGGAGGCGGCGTTCCATTTGGGCCCGCCGTCGCTGTCCTGGTAGAGCCGCGACTTGCCTTTCACCTGGACCGCATGGATCCCTTGGACGTCCTCGTCGTGGATGCCGTACGCGGCCTTCCACTTCTTGGGAGCGAACGACTTGTCGAGCTTGGTCTTGAACACGTAGCCCTCGAAGCCGATGTCGCCGAGCGCTTCTTCGAGATACGCGTTGCGCAGCGTGTGCTGGATCCGCACGTACGGCTTCCCGGCGAAGAACGTGTAGCGCGTCCGATAGCGGAAGAAGTCGCGGGCGATCCCTTTCTTCGCGCTCACCGGCGCGTGGACGCCGTCGGCGCGAACGACCACGCGCAGCGGTCCGGCCTCCTCGACCGTGTAGACGACGGGAGCTTTCGTCGAAGAATAGAGCGCCTTGAACCGATCGGTCAGCTCGAAGCCCGCCCCCGCCGGCCCATCGAGCACGGTCTCGCCGGCCTCGAACTCCCCGTCGCCGTCGAAGTCGACCCGGACGACGTCGAGCCCGTTCATGAGCGTTCCGTCGAGGCCGAATTGGGCGATGCCGGTGTCGACTTCGATCGACCCCGTCTCCGCATCCTGCGACACCGCGAGCTCGGGTGCGACGGGCGCCGCGTCGGACCCGGTCTTCTTTCGCAGCGTGTACGTGACCTGCTGACCCTGATCGACGTCGACCTGCAGGTCGACGAGCAGCCACTTGACCGGCTTCGTCGCGTTGGTCGGCGCGGCGTTCCAACGAAGCGTGGCGCGAAACTGGGCCGGAACGGGCGTGCCGTTCGGACCGATCACGACGAGCGTGCTGGGGTCGGTCACGGCGTCGGTCTTCCCGAGGGGCACCGCGAACGTGACGGGCTCCTGGACGCGCGGCTGCACGCCGAACTCCCGCACCACGATCGGGAAACCGGCGACGAGGTTGAACGTCGCTCCGCGAGCAGACCCCACGAGGGTGGCGGCCGCGAGGACCGAGATCAAACGGATGGAGACGAGCATCATGGGCAATCCGATTCGGGCAAATCGAAGCACTTGGCCCACGGCGACTCATGGGTCCCTGTTCCGCCGCGAGACCGTCGGATGAACTATCGACGGTGTGCCCAACACCGGCCCCAGCACCGCGTTGCACCGCTGCAACGCACCTTCCCAGCTCGAACGGCATGACGGGGTTACGCCCGCACGATCGACGTCGTTTGTTCCTCAAGTCTTCGCGGCACGGCGATCCGCGCCGGCTCGGTACGATCCGCTTCGGTCCACCGGCCCGAAGAGAGCTCGAGCGATGTCGCAACCGACGACCGCGACGTCCGCGGTTCTGCAGTACCACGAACGAACGAAGCATCATCCGCAGCGCTACGCCCGTTCGCTCGGCTACCTCGACTGGGAGACGCAGCCGGACCCGTTCCGGCGGTTCGAAGGCGCGCCGACCGTCCCGCTCGCGCGGCCAGACGTCGACGAGGCACCGCCGTTCGAGTCGATCTACGATCCGAGCCGGGTCCCCGTTCGTGCGCTCGACCGGAACGCGGTGTCGTCCCTCTTCTTCGACGCGCTCGCGCTGTCGGCGTGGAAGGAGTACGAAGCGAGCCGCTGGTCGCTGCGCTGCAACCCGTCGAGCGGAAACCTCCATCCGACCGAGGCGTACTGGATCTCGGACGCGGTGCCGGGGCTGTTCGATCGGCCGACCGTCGCGCACTACGCGCCGTTCCACCACGCGCTCGAGCTTCGCGCGCATCTCGATCCCGGCGCCTGGCGCGAGCTCGGATCGGTCTTGCCGGGCGCCCGCGCGCTGGTGGGGCTGACGTCGATCCACTGGCGCGAGTCGTGGAAGTACGGCGAGCGCGCGTACCGCTACTGCCAGCACGACGTCGGCCACGCCGTCGCGGCGATCGCGTTCGCGGCGGCCCTGCTCGGCTACCACGCGCGGCTCCTCGTGGGCGTCGGCGACGCGACGATCGCGCGGCTGCTGCGCGTCGACGAGCAGACCGGAATCGAGGCCGAGCACCCCGATCTCCTGCTCGCGCTGGTCCCGGCCGACCTCGTCGAGCCGCGGCCGGAGTGGTCGGTGCGGAGCATCCCGGCCGACCTCGTCGACCGGCTCATCGCGCAGCGGCTCCCCGGGTCGCCGAACCGGTTGTCGGCGGATCATCACGAGTGGCCGATCCTCGACGCGGTGGCCGGCGCGTGCGAGCACGGCGGGAGCGGACGCGTCCCGCCGGCGCTGCCCGAGGTGAGGGGCTCGAGTCCTCCGAGCGGGCCGCCGGCGCGGCGAATCCTCCGGTCACGACGCAGCGCGGTCGACATGGACGGCACGACGTCGATCCCGCGCGCGACGTTCGAGGCGATGCTGCACCGACTCCTTCCCGCCCGCGGACGCGCGCCGTTCGCGACGCTGCCGTGGCGGCCGGCGATCCACCCGATCCTGTTCGTTCATCGCGTCGACGGGCTCGAGCCCGGCCTCTACGTGCTCGTCCGTGCGGAGGGCGCGGTGAACGACCTGAAGGCGGCGATGCGCACCGCGTTCGCCTTCGAAGCGCCGCCCGCGGCGGACCCGGCGCTCCCACTCTTCCTCTTGAAGGCCGGCGCGTGCCGGTCGTCCGCGCAGTTGGTCTCGTGCCAGCAGGAGATCGCCGCGAACGGCGCGTTCGCGATCGGAATGCTCGCGGAGTTCGCACCGCGCCTCGCGGAGCACGGCCCGTGGTTCTACCGTGCGCTTCATTGGGAGGCGGGCGCGCTCGGCCAGGTGCTCTACCTCGAGGCCGAGGCGGCGTCGGTCCGCGCCACCGGGATCGGCTGCTTCTTCGACGACGTGATGCACCAGGCGCTCGGCCTTGCCGGGGCGCGCTTCCAGACGATCTACCACTTCACCGTCGGCGGCGCGGTCGAGGACGAACGCCTGCGGACCGTCGCCGCCTACGCTCACCTCGATCCCTGACCCGCGTCGACGGCCACCGAGGGGAGCACGAGCACCTCGATCGAGGAGCCGTCGTTCGGACCGCGGAAGACACGGTGCGTCGCGGCGACGAAGTCGTTCTCCTCCGCCTCGAAGACGTTGTCGACGTAGCGCTGCGGGTTGCGGTCGACCAGCGGGAACCACGTGCTCTGCACCTGGATCATGACGCGGTGGCCGGCCGCGAACGTGTGCAGCACGTCCTGGAGCGGGACGCGGACCCGCGTCCGCTCGTCCGGCACGAATGGTTTCGGGTGCTCGTAGCCGTCGCGGAATCGGCCGCGCATCACCTCGCTGCGCACCATCATCTGGGCTCCGCCCGCGTGCCAGCCGTCCGACTCGCCGTCCGGATCCTTCGCGTCGTCGGGGAGGACGTCGATCAGCTTCACGATCCAGTCGGCGGCGGACTCGGACGTCGACACCCAGAGGTCGGCGAGCAGCGGGCCGGCGAGTGTGACGTCCTCGGTCAGTACGTCGGTCTGCCAGACCAGCACGTCGGGGCGCCGGGACGCGAACCGCTGGTCGTCCGTCATGTACTCGCGCGTCATGCCGCGAGCGATCGTCTCGGTGAACGGCACCGGCCGAGCCGGATCGCTGACGAACGCGTCGAAGCCCTCGTCCGCGGCGGACGGAGGCGCGAACGACAGGCGGCCACCCGCGCGGAGGTGCATGCGCTTCGTCACGACGTCGGCCGGCGGCCATGCATCGAACCGTCGCCAGCGGTTCGCTCCCGTCTCGAACACGTTCGCCTCGGCCAGATCGGGGGCCGGGCCGTCCTTCAGGTAGTGCTGGAAGAACGGCCGGAGCATCGCGTCGCGGTAGTGCAGCGACTGCGCGCCTCCGAACCGAGCCCGGCCGAGACGGTCGCCGTCGCTCCGCCTCCAACCGCCGTGCGACCATGGCCCCATCACGAGCACGTTGAAGACGTCGTCGTTCCTCGCCTCGATCGAGCGGTAGATCTGGAGCGGTCCGTAGAGATCCTCGGCGTCGAACCAGCCGCCGACCGTCATCACGGCGGGCGCGACGTCGTTCAGGTGGGGGAGGAGGTTGCGCTCCTGCCAGAACGCGTCGTAGTTCGGGTGCGTGCAGATCTCGTTCCAGAAGGCGACCCGGCCATCGAAGTGGAGTCGATCCGCGTTCGCGAGCGGGCCGAGGTCGAGAAAGAACTGGTAGCCGTCCGGAGTGCCGTGGTCGAACCGCGGGTTCCGCTCGGTGGTCGGCCCCTCGCGCGCCAGACCGAACGACGCGAGGAAGTTGAAGGCGTGCGGCAGGAAGAACGCGCCGTGGTGGTGGAAGTCGTCGAAGAACCAGTCAGCGATCGGGGCCTGGGGCGACACGGCGCGAAGCGCCGGGTGGGCATCGATCATGCCGGCCGCCGCGTAGAAGCCGGGGTACGAGATGCCCCACTGGCCGGCGCGGCCGTTGTCGTTGTCGACGTTCGCGAGCAGCCACTCGATCGTGTCGTACGTGTCCGAGCTCTCGTCGACGTCCTGCGGTCCGTCCTTGCGCGCGCGGTGCGGGCGCATGTTCACGAACTCGCCGTCCGACATGTAGGTGCCGCGCACGTCCTGGACGACGAAGATGTAGCCGTCGCGGGCGAGCTCGTCGCAGGGGCCGATCGTGTCCGGGAACACGTCGACGCCGTACGGGCGGCAGCCGTACGGCGTGCGCAGCAGCAGGAAAGGGTACGCCTTCGAGCGGTCCTTGGGGGTGTAGATCGAGGTGAAGAGACGCACTCCGTCGCGCGTCGGGACCATCACTTCCTGCTTGTCGTAGCGCGATCGCAGCCACCCGGCGTCTATCGTCTCCGGCTCGGTGCCCGGTGCGAGCGAGGGCACGGCGAGCCACGCGAGCCCCGAAAGAACGGCGACCCGGCTGGACCCAGCGAGCCCGGTGCGCCACGTGACCCGGCGCAGACCGGGGTGGAGGAGATGGCGGAGAAGCGACTCGATCATCGGGGTGAGCTCCCGCGTGCGAACGGTCACGAGCGTCGTGGTGGTCCGGCGACCGCCGCATCCTACGACATCGAACGACGTTCGCACGTGCCGCGTCACGCGCCGAGCACGGCCGCCACGCGGGCATCGATCTCGCGCTCGAGCTCCAGGTTCGCCGGGTCCTCTCCCGAGGCCGCGAGTCGCGACTCGACCAGGGCGACGATCGCATCCGCGCCGCGGCCCGGCGGCGGCAGCGGAAACCGCTTGACGTACTGGGTGATGAACCGCCGACGCCCGGCGTACAGCCGGTTTCCACAAGCCAGGTCGTAGTACCGCGTCGCGAGGCTCGAGTTCGCGACGGCGAGGATGAGGAGGAGCGTGCGCCGCGCGCCGGCACCGTCCGCCGTGATCCAGTAGCAATCCCCCTGAACCACCGCGCCGCTCTCGTCGAGAAAGAAGCGCGGCCGGTCGCTGATGTCGGGGAACACGACCTTCGGGCGGCGCCACGCGTCGGGGTCGTGGGGCACCCACAGCTCGTAGAACCGCCGGTTCGCCTCGAGGACGTAATGGCGCGCCTCGAGGCGTTCGCGGTGCGACTCGAGGTAGGCGCGGGCCCGCGGGAACCGGCTCAGATCGATCGGACCCCGGACGCCGTCCCTTCGTTCGTGGGGGTAGAGGACTTGGCGTCGCGGGGGAGCCAGCGCGCGGTACGGCGCCGCCTCCTCGTGGGTGTAGAGCGGCCGCAGGCACTCGGGCTCCGGCCGCAGCTCTTCGGCCAGCACGCCCCAGTCGTCGCGCACGAACACCGCGTCGGCGGTGCTCTTCACCCCGACCCGGACGCGCGCGGCGTCGCCGAACCGCGCGGCGGAACGCCGGTCGACGCCCTCGATCCAGTCCCGCTGCACGCGGTCGGCGAGCATCCACGGCGCTTCGGCCGACGTCGCGCGCCACTCGATCTCGCCGCGGGTGATCGTGTACCGCGTCCCGAGCGCCTCGGTGGAGCCGCTCGGCATCTGCTCGAGCCGTTCGAGGAGCCACGCCGTGGCGTCCTCGCGCGCCGCGCCCGGCGTCGCGGCGTAGACCCGCGTAAACCGCGGCGCCGCTCGCCGCGAGCCGGTTGGGCGGGCCGCCACCACGACGGCGGGAAGCACCGCGGCTCGGAACGGACGCGTGTCGCCGAGGTCCGTTACCTCGATCACCTCGAGCTCCTCACGCAACAGCCGGCGCACGGCGGCGCCGGCCTGCGTGGTGAGGAACCGATTCGAGCTGATGAAGGCGACGCGGCCGCCGGGCCGGAGGCGGCGGGCCATCGTCACGAGGAACGCGTGGTAGAGATCGACGCGACCCAGGAGACCGAGGTCTCGACGCAGTCGCGTCGACTCGGCCCGACCGAGGACCTGCGTTCGCACGTACGGAGGGTTCGCGACGACCAGGTCGAACCGCTCGTCCTCGAGCGGGCCGGCGAGGAAGTCGCCGGCGCGGAGTTCGGCGTGAACGATGCCCGCCGCGCGCAGGCGATCGCCGGCGCGACCGATCGCGACCGCGTCGCGATCGATGCCAACGAGACGCGCGCCGGCCACGCCGGCCCGCGCCGCGGCGAGCAGGAGCTCGCCCTCCCCGCAGGACGGGTCGAGGATCGACGGCGTGGGACCGGGATCGAATCGATCCAACGCGCGCCGCACCAGGAACGCGGCCAGCGCCGCCGGCGTGTAGTGGCGTCCGGTCGCCTTGACGATGCGCGCCTCGGTCATCGCGGGTCGTCGCCCGCCGCACGACGCCCGGCCCGCTCCCGCCGGGCGCCGCCCAGGCTCGCGCGAAGCTCGGTGCAGCGCGCCCGCCACTCGGCCGCGCGCCGGTCGGAGGGATCGGACTCGAGCAGGCGATCGAGATCGTCGAGGGCACGTTCCAGCGCTTCCCGCGCCTCGATCGGACGCGCCGCGTCCGCGGCTCGCCGGGCTCGGGCCTCGTGGAGCACGGCGCGGTTCCAGCGCGCGGCCGCGAACCCCGGCTCGCGGTCGACGGCCGCGTCGTAGTCCCGAAGCGCGGCGTCCCTCGCCG
The DNA here is from genome assembly GCA_964649825.1 of uncultured Phycisphaeraceae bacterium. GTDB lineage: Bacteria > Planctomycetota > B15-G4 > B15-G4 > JADJEK01 > CAZYQW01. The sequence continues at coordinate 26,623 of CAZYQW010000074.1, forward strand.
CGTCGGCCGTCGCGACGTCGCCGCTCTTCTCGAGGAGGCGAGCCCGCTCGGCGCGGCAGATGCCGCGGTTGTTGTACGCCCCGGCGAGCTCCGGGCGCAGCGTGAGCGCGGTGTCGTAGTCGGCGATCGCGCGCGCGTACTCGACGAGCGCGGCGTCCGGTCTCGCGTCGGCCACGTACTGGGCCGCGCGACGAATCCGCACCAGGCCACGGTTGCCGTGCGCCATCGCGTCGGTCGGGTCGAACCGGACCGCGGCGGAGAAATCGGCGACCGCGCCCGCCACGTCGTCGAGCTCGAGCCGCAGGAGCCCTCGCCACGACAATCCCGGGTTGGACGGTTGGCCGTCGAGTGCGGCCGTCACGGCGGAGAGACGGTGGCGCCGCGCGACCTCCTCGGCCGGGGAGCGCGGCTCGTCGCGACGGATCGCGCCCATGGCGTCCATCGGCGCGAGGCCGCCGCGCGGACCCGGCGGTGCCCGGACCGCGGCCCGCGCGGAGCGGATGCCATCGATCAGGAAGTGGCGCAGGGCGACGTTGACGAAGTCCCGGAATCGACCGCGCCCCGGCTCGGCGCGACGGAGGAACCCGGTCTCCGTCATCCAGACGAAGAATGCCTGCGTCCGGTCGGCCGCCTCGTCCTCGTCGACGCGAAGCAGCGCCCGCACGTAGGCTCGAATCGGGCGCCAATAGGCGCGCGCGAGGTGCTCGAACTCGGCGGCCGCGTTGCCGTCGCGGGCCAGGAGGCGCGTCCAACGTGTCACCGGGAACTCATCGCTTCCCACCGAGCTCGACTCCGATGCGTCCAAACCGATTTCGTCCAGGTTCGTGCGATGACCGGGACCAGGGAATACCGTACGGGATGCCGTACGGAGCAGTGTAGCCCCGGTCGAATGACACGCGAAGACTCGGACCCGATCCGAACTCGCGGCCGACGGAAGGATCGCCATGAACCCGATCTTGTCGCTCGTGTCGACCCTGTTCGCATCCGGACTCGCCCGCGCCGAGGACGACGCGCGGCTCCCGCCCGCGGCCGATCTCCTCGCGCGCTATCGCGGGGCGCTCGGCGGCGCCCAGCGACTCTCGTCGCAGGTCGTCCATTCGGTGATCCGACTCGACGGCACCGCCGCGGCCGGGACGTCGACCGAGCACCTGAAGAAGGACCGCTATCGCACCGAGGTGATCTGGCCGGTCGCGCCGCGCGCCCTGGAAGGTTCGTAGCGCCTCGGCGGTTTCTCGATGGACTCGATTCTTCGCGCGGAGCGACGCCGCGCGTTCCGTGTCCTCCGGTGGAAACTCGAAGCCCTGGCACGGAGGTCCTCATGTGTGCATCAACGCCACTTTCCTTCGATCTCTGGCTGTCGAACCTGATCGAGTCGATGCGGTCGAACCCCGACGGCGACGCGTGGAGGAAGGTCGACCGACGAGTCCGCCCCGCGCTCTACTCGAGGGCGCGGCGGCGCGGCCTCGAACCCGAGGACGCGGCGGACGTCGCGCAGGAGACCCTGCTCTGCTTCTACCGGCAGGTCCGCGCCAATCGGTTCGACGCCCGGCGCGGTTCCGCTCGTCGTTGGATCTTCGGCATGCTCCGGCATCGGATCCTGGACCACTGGCGACGGGTTCGCCGCACGGAATCCTGGCGCGGCGACTCGGTCATCGTCCACGTGACCGACGACCGCGACGACCTCGAGCAGCACTGGACGATCGAGTCGCACGTCCAAGCGCTGGCCGCCGCGATCCGCGGGTTGCGCGCGTCGACGCGGACGTCGGAGTGGAAGGTCCGTGCGTTCGAGCGCATCGGTCGCGGCGATCCGCCGGCCCGCGTCGCGCGCGACCTCGGCGTCACCGAGACCGACGTCTACCGCGCCCGGCTCGATTGCGTGCGACGGGCGCGTCGGATCGTGGGCCCGAGGAGTGTGTCCGAGTATTCGCGTGAGCACCGAGACCGAGCGAGAAGCCCGGTGGCGAGGAGCGAGGAGGATCCATATCAGGAGAAGATACGGTGACGACGAGCGACGACGTCCACCGGGCTTCGCAGCCGGTCGAATGCC
>CAZYQW010000075.1:0-104518 GCA_964649825.1 uncultured Phycisphaeraceae bacterium
CGATCGCCGAGCGCGCGCGGCTCGACGAGTGGTACGCGCTCGACGCGACAGGACGGCGGCGCGTGCGCCTGCCGGAGCGCTTCGGCGACGGGGGACTGCGCGACCTCGGGAGCTCGCTCGAACTCGCGAGCGACGCGGCGGTCGTCGGCTCGATCAACGGGACCGAGCTGTTCCAGTACGCCTTCACCGAGGCGCAGTACCGCAGTCTCGCGCGACTCACCGCGGCGCTGCACCGCGTGCTGCCGCGCATCCGACTCGAGTACCCGCGCGACGACGACGGCGCCCCGCTCGCTCGCACGATGTCGCGCGAGGAGTTCGACGCGTGGAGCGGGCTGATCGGACACTTCCACGTGCAGTCGAACAAGCAGGACCCCGGGCCGGCCTTCGACTGGGAGCGCGTCGTGCGCGAGGCGCGCGCGCACCTCGGTCCCGCCGGGCCGGTGGCGGAGCGCGGCGAGCGGTGAGCCGTCCGGCGGCCGCGCCGGGCACCGGGGCGGCGCGTCGCCGTCCGGCGCGGGGTCCCTCGGGGGCCGTTCGGGTCCCGGAACCCGCTGCGCGCGCCGCGGCTCGCGGCTGGTCGTCATGCGCCGCGCACCTTCGGGCTAGGCTCGTCGTGCGCCGCTCTTCCGGCGGCGCGAGTCCCGACCAGGAGTCCCCATGATCCTCATCACCCTCGCGACGGCGGTGCCCCTGTGGCTGGCGCCGCCCGCCGCTCCCGCGCAGGACGCGGCACCGGCGACCGCGGTCGTCGCGCCGCGCCAATCCGCGGCGAAGCGCGTGCACGACGAGTTGCGCGCCGCCTACGACGCCGAGTTCGCGCGCTACCGCGCGGCGCAGTCCGCGCTCTACGAGAGCGCGGAGTGGAAGGAGGCCGCGCAGAACCGCGACCGCGACAAGCAGAACGAGCTGCGCGCAGCGCTGCCCGAACCCGACGCCGACGAGCACGCGCGGCGCGCGCTCGAGGCCGCCGCGAAGTTCGACGGCGCACGCGACCAGGCTCTGCTCCACGCCCTCGCCTTCGAACTCGCCCGATCGGGCGACATCGCGCGCGACGCGATCCTCGCGCTCGCCACGAAGCACCCCACCCACGACGCCCTCTTCGGAGCGACGCTCGACCTCGCCTGGCGAGGTCCGGTGATCGGCGAGGACGGCTTCGCGACCGTCGTCGAACGGATCCTCGCGGGCGCGGCGCCGGCCCCCGTCAAGGCGAACGCGCTCTACGCGCGCGCGAGCGGGTTGCTGCGCACCGTCGGCAAGGAGACCGACCTCTCGGACGAGCAACGCGCCGCGTACGAGGCGGACCGCGCCCGCATCCTCGAGATCGCGCCGGACTCCATCGCCGCCTACCGCGTCGACGGTCCGCGCTTCGAGCAGGAGCGCCTGCAGATCGGCATGGTCGCGCCGAACATCGTGGGCGTCGACCTGCACGGCGAGCCGCTGACGCTCGAGCAGTTCCGCGGCAAGGTGGTCGTCCTCGACTTCTGGGGTGACTGGTGACCCCCGTGCCGGGCCATGTACCCGCACGAGCGGTCGCTCGTGAAGCAATACGAAGGCAAGCCGTTCGCCATCATCGGCGTGAACAGTGACCGAAGCCTCGACAAGCTGAAGCTGCGCCTCGAGGAAGAGAACATCACCTGGCGCTCGTTCTACGACCAGAGCACCAGCGGCCCGATCGCGACCCAGTGGAACGTGAACGGTTGGCCGACCATCTACGTGATCGATCACGAGGGTGTGATCCGCTACAAGAACGTCCGGGGGGACCAGCTCGATCGTGCAATCGAGGACCTGATGATCGAGGCGGTCGGGGAGAGCGGTTGACGTCGCCGTGCCCGCCGGGGGCGGTTCCCGGCGGGCAATCCCGTCCGATCGGCACGCTGCGCCTTCTGGCGGCGGGCGGGGTCGTTTAGATTCCTGGTTTCCGTTCTCGCACCGGAGCGCGTCCAACTATGAAGAGCTGCCTCGCCGTGGTCGGAGGCCTCGTGCTTCTGTTCATCGTCCTGATCGTCGGCTGTACCGGGTACGCCGTGTACAAGGGAAAAGGCTACGCCGAGTCGATCGAGACCGCGTTCAACGACCTCCAGGCGACGAACGCCGCGTTCCCCTTCGAGATCCCAGAGGACGGCCGGCTCGACCCCGCACGCGTCCAGACGTTCCTTACCGTGCGGGACGGCGCGGTCGGCCCGATCGAGGACGTGCAGAAGGAACTCGACCGCCTGAAGGAGATGGACGGCTCGGCCGGCTCCAGCCCGTGGGCGGCGTTCAAGACCGGCATGGGCGCGGTCGGCGAGATGTTCGAGGCGTTCGCGGCGGTTCCGCGCGACCTTCGCAAGGGCCTCGAGGCGGCGCGGATGTCGTACGCCGAATACGAGTGGATCACGGAGACCGTCCACGCCACGCTGATCTTCGCGGCGCGCGACGGCGAGCCCGAGGCGGAAGAGATGGTGCAGGAACTGGAGGCCCTCTCCTCCGAGGAGTTCGAGTGGAACGACAAGAAGATGGACTACGGCTCGATGCGCCGGCGGATCGAGCGGTTGGCCTACTCGTGGAAACGAGAGAACCTCGACACGATCCTCGCCGCGAAGGAGGGCGTGACCGGCAACGCCGCGAAGTTGATCCTCGACTCGATCCTGATCGAGAGGGGCCTCGATTCGCCCGAGGGCGGCTGAGACGCGCGCTCGGGGCCGCTCGGGCCGGATGATGAACCGGGGTGCTTCGGCGGACGAGGTAGAATGCGGCGCCCCCCCCGCACCGACTCATGATCGGGAGGATCGCCGTGTCTCCAGCCGCTCTCGTCCTGCTCGCCGCCGTCGCGATCGTTCCCGCGGAACAGGACCGTGAGAAGGAGGCGAGCGAACTGCTCGCGAAGGCGGAGAAAGGCGTCGAGGCGGGCCAGTTCATCAAGGCCGTGAACACGTACAAGAGGCTCGAGAAGGAGTACGCGGACACCGACGCGGGCCGGCGAGCCGCGCGTCGGACCGGCAAGAACGCGTACCTCGGAGCCGCCGACCTCGTGCGGAACGGGCCGTCGAAGAACCGCGTCGACGTGGCGGTCATGGGAGACGGCTTCGAACTCGAGCAGCAGGGCGACTTCAACACGCTCGCGAAGGTCGCGCCGCGCAACTTCGAGCGGTACGCGGTGTTGGAGGAGTATTACGGGTACCACAACTTCATCCGGGTCAACGTGCGCAGCGCCGAGTCGGGGGTCGACGGCCACGGTCGCGAGTACGAGACCGCGCTCGGCGCGTATCGATCGGGCGCGATCCAGGGACAGGTCGCGGTGAGGACCGACCGCGTTCGCGCGGTGCTGAACGAGCTCCCGGAGCACGACGACATCGCGATCGCCTTCGTCAAGAACGGCGACCTGGGCACCGGCGGCGACGGCATCGCGAGCGTCGGCGGTCGCTCGCCGGAGACGATGATCCACGAGTGGGGCCACGCGTTCGCCAGCCTCATGGACGAATACTCGGCGAACACCGGCCACCGCGGCCAGGTGAACACCGGTCCGAACGTGAGCCGGACCGACGACCCCAAGCAGGTGCCGTGGCGGCACTGGCTCGAGAAACGGGTCTCCGGCGTCGGGATCTACCAGGGCGCCGACGGACGCCCGCAGGGGGCATGGAAACCGACCACGAACTGCATCATGGACGTCGGCGTCGACTTCTGCGAAGTCTGCCGCGAGGCGCTCATCCTCGAGATCTACCGGTTCGTCGATCCGATCGAGGAGTCGGCGCCGCCCCCGCATCGTTCGGCCGACGACGCCATCGAGATCGATAAGACGCAGTCGGTGCGCAAGCTGATGCCGGTCGAGTTCCGGGTCCGCGTCATGGAGCCGGCCAATCATTCGATCGAGGTCAGCTTCTGGGTCCTTCCGGAGGACGCGGCCCCGACGTGGACCGACCCCGACGTCGACCGAGCCCTGAAGGACCGCCGCCAGCGCGGCGCGCTCGCCCCGATCGAGGCCAAGCCGGCGCAGCGCCGGTCGGTGGCGAAGGGCGGGCTCCACGTCTTCCAGGTCGACCCCCGCGACTACGAGCCCGGCCGCTATCGGGTGATCTGCCGCGCGGTCGACGACACCAAGGTGCGCGGCGAGAAGCGGCCGTGGGTCCTGAAGGACGAGGCTGGACTCCTCGAGTCCGAACGGAGCTGGTGGCTCTTCCTGATGCAGTAACGGGCCAAGCCGGGGGCCGGGCCCGAGGAAGCGGACCAGCGGCCTTGAGCGAAGCCCAGCGCAGCGAGTACATTACGAGGCCGATGCACGCCAGGACGATCGGCGGGTGGCCAGAGGACGCCGATTCACCCGAACGTTTGTCCCAGAGAGTCACGTACTTGGGTAGTCAGGAGCACAAAGACCATCCGAGTGCCGCTGGCCCTCCCCGTCTGCGATCGGATGCGACGCCTTGCGAGCCAAGCATGACTCGTGACGGATCGCGAAACACCGAGGCGCTGCGGGAGGGTATTCGGAGGCGGTGCGTCAGCACCCTCTTCGAGGCCGGGTTTCCGAGGTACGTGTGGACGTGGGTCGACGGACATCTGTACGAAGCTCGCCACATCAATGTTCCTCAGGGAACATACAAGGGATACCGCCTGGAAGAAGCCGAACGGCCCAAGGATCCAGAGGGTCGGCTGGAGTGGGGCCGATGAGGCTGGATTTCGAGTGGCTGGAAGCCCCTGGGGTGCGCGACGAGGTCCTGGCGGCCACGTGGGCACGGTTCAGTCTGGTCGCGGGTGATCGTTGTGCGTCGGAATCGATCGACCTTCGATCGGACAGTCGTCGGACCGGCATCTACGGGACGCTGTTCCCGCTTGCCGAGTGGATCATCGAGAATTGGTGGTACCTCCTGCACGAGTCTGCGACCGGAGCCGCTCGATCGCGATTGTCCTCCCCGCACAGCCCCGTCCTCGGCGCCAGGGCCGCGCCGCCGCTGATGCGCTCCTGGATGCAACGCCACAATCTGCTCGCGGCGCGAGACGGCGGATCCCTGCCCGACTTGACGATCACGAGAGACGAAGACGCGGTGTGGGTCCAATGGACCCCCGATCCGGTGGCGGCGCATCCCACCCGTCTGCGGTTCGTCGGTGACGGGAGCGTGCGTGAAGACGCCGCCGAGTTCGAGCGGTCGTTGTCGTCCTTCGTCGACTCCGTGCTCGGTCGTCTGACGGAGCGTCTCCCAGGCAATGAGACGGTCGAGCGCGCGCTGGAAGAATGGGGCGCGGTTCGCTCGGCGGACTCGGAAGAGTCCGAGCTGTGCCGGGCGTTGGCCATGATAGGTATCGATCCCTATGACCCGAGCGAAGCGACGGAACCACTCGTCGCGACGACGCTGAGGGCGATCAAGAGCCTGGCTGGCGAGCTGCGAACCGACTTGTTCGACGGTTCCGATCCTCTCCATCTGGCCGCGGACCTGAAGTGGGTCGATGAGGCCGCCACCGGCCTTCGTGGCACGATCGGCGACCTCGATCATCCGACGATCGAACCCGTCGTTGCTCCGACCGCGTACGAAGTGGGCTACTACACGGCGCGCCGAGTGCGCGCGGATCTTCTCGGTCTGTCGCCGACCGATCGTGTCCCGGACTTGACCGCGGTCCTCGTCGATGGTCTCGGGTGGGCGCGGGATTGCTCGCGCACCGTGACCGGCGAGTCGAGTATGGACGGGATCATCGGCGTGGACGAAGCGTCCGCTCCACTCTTGCTGACCCCCGATGCGCGAAGCGAAGCCGCTGATCGCTTCCGCCTGGCTCGAGCGGCGTTCTTCCCGGTGACGAGGAGACTCGGATCGGGTGGGCGCCTGCTCACCAGATCCGTCACGCACCCACAACGCGCCGCGCGAGCGTTCGCCGCCGAGCTACTCGCCCCCGCGGCCGCCTTGGCCGATCGGGTGTCGGTCAGCTTGAACGACCAGGACGTCGAGGAGCTCTCGACCGAGTTCGGGGTCGACTCGCGGGTCATCCGCCATCAGGTCGAGAACCATCGCCTCGCGTATCTCGAGACGTGAGACGCTTCACGGCGCGTGCCGGCTCTGCGGGACGGCAGCGGCGAAGTCGCCGTCGCCCTGACTCGGGCCTCCCCTTGCCACGACGTCGAGGTGATAGACTGCGTCATCCCATGTTCCCCCCTTGGAGGAGGTCTCCATGCTCGACTGGCGTTCCCTGCGTCCTTGGGCGACCCTGCTCGTCGCCTTCGCCCCTTCGATCGCGTTCGCTCAGCTCTGCCAAAGCCCGACCGACACGTTCTGGAAGAACGACACGATCCCTCAGATCCCGACCGGTCAGACCCCGGTCGCCATCATCCAAGGGCTCTGCGAGAACGAGGCGCTCGGCTCGGTCTTCACGTTGCCGGGAGGAATGGGCCCGCAGAAGCTGAACAAGGTCGCCGTCGGCTTCGGCGACTCGTTCGCGATCGGAGGGTTCAACGCGGTCGCCAACGTGGAGATCTACGACGGGATCACCTGGGCCGGCAACACGGCCGTGCTCGGTCCCAAGGTGTTCGACCTGGCCAACGACGCGGCGGCGAACCTGCAGGTGTTCAGCCACGGCATCAACGAGCTCGACATCTCCCCGTTCAACGTGGTGGTCGGCAACCACGCGAGCAAGTCGTTCGTCGTCTCGTTCCGATCGCTGATCAACCCGAACGGCAACTGCACCACGGGCTACCCGGCCAACTACTTCACCGACGGAACCGGGCAGTTCCAGTGCACGACGATCCCGCAGAAGAACGTGATCGACATCATCGGCCAGGGATGGAAGGACCCCGCCACCGCGACGGTCGGCGGCTTCCCGATCTGCCCGATCTTCTACAACGGCAACTGGGTGATCCGCGCCTGCTCCGAGAACGCCGGCCCGTTCCTCTGCCAGACCGACAAGGGATTCGCGGGCCCGGGGCTCGCCGACGCCAAGCTCTCGATCTGCGGGCCGCCCCTCAGCGCCGGCAACTTCGCGAGCTTCAAGCTGGAGAAGGTGACGCCGAACACCCCGGTCTACATCTTCGTGTCGACGGTCTTCAACCCCACGTTCCTCCCCGACACGTTCGCCGTCCTCTGCCCGTTCCCGCCGCAACTCTCGGTGATCCTGCCGTCCGACGCGAACGGCGAGATCAACCTCCCGAACGCGGTGCCCGGCACGAGCGTGGTGATCAAGCTGTACATCCAGTGCGTCGCGCCCGATGCGTCGCAGATCAACGGCTACGAGCACTCGAACTGCCTCGAGGCGCAGTTCGGGTAGCGCCCGGTACCAGGCTCGCCGACGCCGAGCGGGGCCGCGTCCCTCCGACCGGAGGGACGCGGCCCCGCTTCGCTGGCGCGGGCGGTCGCGGGTCCGCCGCGGTCCTCCGCGGTTCGGTTTGCGATGCGGTGGTCGGATGGTACTCTTCCCGATTCACGCCAACGGCACATCCGCGGTGACGGACTGAACCACCATGAACAAAAGACTCGCACTGGCCGGCGTTTGCGCCATCGTCACGAGCACGATCCTGCTCGGCCTCGACCGTATCGGAGGCGCGCGCGCCCTCTCCGCAGACAAGCCGCGGGTGATCGTGCTGGGCTTCGACGGCAGCGACTACGAGCTGACCCAGCAGTGGATGGAGTCCGGCGACCTGCCGAACCTGAAGCGGCTCGCCGAGGAAGGAACGTACCGGCCGCTCGACACCGCGAACCCGGCGCAGTCGCCGGTCTCGTGGGCGGTGATGGAGACCGCGTCGAACCCGGGCAAGACCAACCTTGGCGACTTCCTTCGCCGGGGATGGATGGGAAAGGACGGGGCGCGGACGCCGTTCCCCCAGCCGACCGGGATTCGTTCGCTCGAAGAGCCCGTCCCCGCCGATGAGCTGGACCAGCACGTCGAGCTGACCGCGTTCGAGCGGCTGATCCTCCCTCTCGGCGTCTCGAGCAAGGCGACGGCGGCGCTCGCGTTCGTCGCCCTCGGCGTGCTCCTGTTGGCCACGCTGCTCTTCAAGCTGCTCTTCAGGATGCGGACCTCGTTGTCGTTGATCGCGGGCGTCCTCCTGGCCGCCGGCGCGGTGTACGGCGGTCAGCGGATCGTCGCGGATCTGCCGTCGCGCTATCCCATGAAGGAGGCGGAGATGAAGGGTCCGCGCTTCTGGAACGTCCTCGGGGACGCGGGCGTCCGGATCACGGGACTCCAGGTGCCGGCCGCGTTTCCGTGCGAAGCGAATCCGAACGTCCGCCTGACCGGTGGCCTATTCACGCCGGACGTGGGCGGAGGCAACGGCGCCTGGTACGTCTACACGAACGACGAGTGGGCGATGGACGGCGACGACCTCAACTCCGGAGGCAAGCTGTTCAAGCTGTACGAGGACAAGGACGGGATCATGAAGAGCTTCCTTCAGGGGCCCTCGGACTTCGTCGCGCAGTACGCCTTCGAGGACGAGCGCAAGCCGCTCGAGAAACGGCTCGAGGAGCCGGGGCTCTCCGATGCCGACCGCACCGCGACCGAACAGGACCTCGCCAGGATCAAGTCGGCGGAGCAGGCGTGGAGGGAGTACGACCGGAACGCGAAAGTCGACTTCATCATCGATCCCGACTTCGACGGACGCAAAGTGAAGATGACGATCGACGGCCATACGCAGGAGGTCGCCGAACGCGACTACTCGGACTACTTCGAGCTCGAGTTCAAGTTCACGAAGCTGCTCGCGATGCCGGCCATCGCGCGCGTCTACGTCGAGGAGTGCCGCAAGGACAAGGACGGCATGCCGATCCTGCGCCTGTTCGTTCCGCCGATCTCGATCGCGCCGGGCTCGCCGCCGCCGTACCTGCCGATCGCCACTCCACGCGGCTTCGCGGGCGAGCTGGCCGACGCCGTCGGACTCTACGACACCGTCGGTTGGGCCTGCTACACGAACGCGCTGAAGGAGAGCGAGCTGAACGAGGAGGCGTTCCTTCAGGGCCTCGACCACGTCATGGAGTGGCGCCGCAAGCTGCTGCATCACGAGCTCGGCAAGTCGGATTGGGACGTGTTGTTCCACGTCGACACCTCGACCGATCGAGCGGGCCACCTGCTCTACCGCCTGATCGACCCCGAGCACCCGCAGTACGACGCCAAGGACAAGGACGGCAACCTCATCCGCGAGCAGGAGGTCACCGCGTTCGGCCGCACGTTCAAGGCGAAGGATGGAATCAAGGAGACCTACCGGAACATGGACAAGATCGTCGGCGAGGTGCTCGACAAGATCGAGAGCGGCGACCTCGGCCCCGACGTGCGCCTCATGATCATCTCCGACCACGGGTTCAGCTCGTTCCGATACGGCGTCAATGTGAACGTGTGGCTGAACCGCATGGGCTATCTCGCGCGCAAGGGCGAAGGCGACAAGATCGGCGCGGAGAACCCGCCGGAGTCCGCCGAGACCGGAGACTACTTCCGCTACGTCGACTGGGAGCGCACGCGTGCCTACTCGATGGGCCTCGGCAAGGTCTACATCAACCTGAAGGGCCGCGAGGACCTGGGGATCGTCGATCCGTCCGAGTTCGACGCCCTCAAGAAGGAGATCATCGAGAAGCTCGAGACGTTCGTCGACCCGGTCGACGGGCACGGCAAACGTCGCGTCGTGCTGAAGGCGTACGACGCCCGGGAGATCTACGAGGGCGAGTACGAGGACGAAGGCGGCGACATCGTCCTCGGCCTGAACGACGGCTACCGCGCGTCGTGGCAGGTCTCCTCCGGTGGCTACGAGGAGGACGGGTACGAGAGCTTCGGGATCGTCGCGAACGACTTGAAGTGGGCCGGCGACCACTGCGGGGTCCTGCCGGAGCTGGTCCAGGGGATCTTCTTCGCGAACTTCGAGGTGCCGGACGGCTTCATCCCCCACCTCATGAACGTCGCGCCGACCGTGCTCGACGTCTTCGGCGTCGAGATCCCCAAGGAGTGGGACGGCACGCCGATCCCGCGCTGACCCGAGCCGCCGAAACGCGAGCGGGCGGCCGCGACTCCGCGTCGTGGCCGCCCGTCGTGTCGAGTCGGGTCGCTTCGGTCAGTTCTTCTGCTTCTCGAGCTGCTCTTTGCGGTTGCGGTACAGCTTCTTGTCCACCGTCTCCGCCATCGCCGGGAGATCGAGCCGACCGCCCAGGAACTCGTTCACCTTCTTCGCCACGCCGGCCGGGTCATCGATCGCTTCGCGGTAGCCGATCTCGATCATCTCGTAGTTGGGGAGGTTCGTCGTGAGGCGCTTCACCTGTTCGAGGTGCTTCTGGTAGTGCTCCTTCATGATGGCGTCCTCGGCCGGGTTCTCCTCGCCCCGGTGGACGAGCATCTTGTTCTGCGACGCGAGGACCTCTTCGATGTCGCGGCGCATGAAGATCACCCGGTAGCGGTTCTCGGACGGCAGGTCCTTCAGCAGGAACGAGATCACCTTCAGCACTTTCCCGCGCGCGTCCCGGACCCAGGACTTGTCCTTGGTCTCGCCGAGATCCTTCACCCGCTCGTCCTCGTAGTACCCCTTCGGGTTGTCGACGTCGGCCTCGCGCAGAGCGTCGGTCATCACCTCGAGGCCGCCGGACTCGAGCATCTTCATCATCATCGAGGTGCCGGAACGTGGGAGGCCGGACACGACCACGATCTCCTCGCCGTACTTCCACTTCTGAATCAAGTTCTGGATGAAATTGGCCACGCTGTTCGTACCTCGGCGGTCGGCAGGTCGGTGCTCAGGGGAAGCGGGACAGGTTACGGGATCGACCGGACCGAGGCAATGGTCCCGGACTTCGGGAGGTCGGGGCGAGGCCGGCCGGGGCGGCCCTCGCGGCCGTCGCGCGAGAATCATCATCGGTCGCGCGGCAGCCGGATCCTGAGCGATCTCGGTCTCGCCCCCCTTCGCCCCCAAGGCCCGCCCGATCCGCCCGTCACGAACTGGCGAGGAACGGCGGTTTGACTCCTCCGAATCGGCCTGGTAGGCTCCGCTTCGTATCTGCTCATTGCAGAGAAAACGACGTCCGCGAATCGCGGGTCGCACAACTCCCTGACACCTCTAAGCAACATCGCGGTGAAGCGGTGACACGCTTTTCCGGAAGGAGTTCGGTACGCCTTGGACCATCTCATCGAGCCTCATGGTGGAACCCTCGTCGATTGCATGGTGGGCGAAGAGCGAGCGAAGGAGCTCCAGGCCGCGTCCCGTGACTGGCCCTCGTGGGATCTGACGCCGCGTCAGCTCTGCGACCTCGAGCTGATCCTGAACGGCGGCTTCTCGCCGCTCCACGGCTTCCTGACCCGCGCGGACTACGAGTCCGTCCGCGACGACATGCGCCTCACGGACGGAACGCTCTGGCCGATCCCGATCAACCTCGACGTGCCGGAGGCGGTCGCGAAGTCGCTGAAGCCGGGCGACCACCTCGCGCTGCGTGACCCCGAGGGGTTGATGCTGGCCGTCCTGAACGTGGAGGACGTCTACCAGCCCGACCGCGAGCTCGAGGCCAAGATGGTGTTCGGGACGACCGACCCGAAGCACCCCGCCGTCAACTACGCGCTGAATCAGTGCCACCCCTGGTACGTCGGCGGCACGCTCGATGGGATCCACGCCCCGATCCATTACGACTTCCGGACGCTCCGCTTCACTCCGGCGGAGACCCGCCAGGAGTTCGCCCGGCTCGGCTGGAAGCGCGTGGTCGCGTTCCAGACGCGCAATCCGATGCATCGCGCGCATCACGAGCTGACGTTGCGCGCGGCGAAGGAAGTGGAGGCGAACGTCCTGATCCACCCCGTCGTCGGTTTGACCAAACCAGGCGACCTGGATCACTACACCCGCGTCCACTGCTACTCGGCGATCCTCAACCACTACCCCCAGCACACGGCGAAGCTCGCGCTGCTCCCGCTCGCGATGCGAATGGGCGGCCCGCGCGAGGCGCTCTGGCACGCGATCATCCGCAAGAACTTCGGCTGCACACACCTGATCGTGGGTCGCGATCACGCAGGCCCCGGCAACGATTCGAAGGGCAAGCCGTTCTACGGCCCCTACGACGCGCAGCAGCTCGTGCGCGAGCACGAGAAGGAAGTCGGCGTCCAGATGGTCCCGTTCTACGAGATGGTGTACGTCGAGGAGCGGGCGGGCTACGTTCCGGCGGATGAGGTCCCCGAGGGGGCGCGCGCGCTGAACATCTCCGGCACCGAGCTGCGCGAGCGGCTGGCGAAGGGCCGCGAGATCCCAGAGTGGTTCACGTTCCCCGACGTGGCGCTCCAGCTCCGCAAGAGCCACCCCCCGCGCCACAAGCAGGGGTTCACCGTCTTCTTCACCGGCCTCTCCGGCGCGGGCAAGTCGACGATCGCAAACTGCCTCCTGGTGAAGTTCCTCGAGATGGGCGGCCGGCCGGTGACCCTGCTCGACGGCGACATCGTGCGCAAGAACCTGTCGTCGGAGCTTGGGTTCTCGAAGGAGCACCGGGACATCAACATCCGTCGCATCGGATACGTCGCCTCGGAGATCACCAAGAACGGCGGCATCGCGATCTGCGCCCCGATCGCCCCCTACGACAACGTGCGCAAGCACGTCCGACAATCGGTCGAGGCCGGCGGCGGGTTCATCCTCGTGTACGTGCATACGCCCCTCGACGTCTGCGAGCAGCGCGACCGCAAGGGGCTCTACGCCAAGGCGCGCGCGGGCATCCTGAAGGAGTTCACCGGCATCTCCGACCCGTACGAGGAGCCGTCCGACGCCGACATGATCCTCGAGACGACGGAGCTGACGCCGGAGGAGGCCGCGCACGCGGTGATCCTGCACCTCGAGAAAGAGGGCTACATCGGCATCAACGGCGACTGATCCGCCGCGACGACCGATCGTCCACGGGCCGGCCGCCGCGCGAGCGGACCTGGCCCGTGTTCGTTTGAAGCACGACGAGTTCCCCGTAACATGGTCCCCATGCTCGGCTTCACCCTCACCCGCCGCGTCAACGTCCCGATCGAACGGACGTTCGCCGTCTTCACGGACTTCGAGACCGCGCCGAACCACATCGACGCGATCGAGAAGGTCGAACTCCTCACCGACGGTCCGATCCGCGCCGGCACGCGCTTCCGCGAGACTCGCATCATCCGCGGGAGCCGCGTCACCGAGGAGCTCGAGATCGCGCAGCTCGAGCCGAACGAGGGCTACGCCGTTCGCTGCGACACCGGCACCTGCCTCATCAAGACCGCCTGCCTCATGCGGAAGGACGGCGGCGGCACGAAAGTCGAGGTCGCCCTGCAGCTCGAGCCGAAGACCTTCCTCGCCGGCCTCAAAGTCCGGCTGCTCATGCCGGCGATGAGGAAGGAGCTCGAGAAGGACCTCGACGCGCTGAAGAAGGCGGCGGAAGCCGTCGACACGGCCGTGTCGTGACGGCGTGGTACTGACGCCGGGCCCGAGGCGCGGCGGCACGGACCGGACTCGTGCGGGCCCGAAGTCGCGACTCGCGGCGGAAGAACGGAGCACGGGACCGACGGGCTCGAGAAGGCCCGCGGCAGGCGTGCAGGTCCACGCGCTCAACGGCCCTCCGCGGCTCATCTTCGTCGCGCACGGCGACATTGCCGGCGATGGCCTCGGCGTCGCGGTTGCCGGAAGCCGGCCGGGTCGGCCGTTCGACATCGACGGTGACGGAGTTCCCGATGTCATCGCGGGCGCCAACCGCGCCTCGTTCGCGGGCGTCAGTCACACGGGGAGCGCACGGATCCTCCGCGGACCCTCTGGCGAGACGCACTGCACGATTTTCGGAGAGGCTTCCGACGACGGGCTCGGCGACTCCGTGAGCGCCCTCGGCGACGTGAACGGCGACGGCCGCGCGGACTTCGTCTCGGGCGGCAACACCTCATGGCACGCTGGACCTGGGTCCGGCCGCGTCCGCGCGGAACGAGCGTGCGCCCCCAGGCGGTCCAACCGGACTCGGGTGCGATCCGCTCCTACCCCTTCACCGCCGGCATGGACATGGTCATCGGCCGGTGAGCGCCGTCCGGCGGACCGCCGTCCTTCCTTGGGAAACTCCCCCGACCCTACAGGTTGACCTTGAACACGTCCTTCATCAGGTAGCCGAACACGAGCCCCACCACGCAGAAGATGATGAGCCACGGGTAGTAGTCGCCGTCGATGCCGATCATCGCGGCGCGCGCGTGGTTGACGGCCACGGCCTCGACGGGGCCATCGCCGTCGAACGGCGGCTCGGCGGGGAACATCAACGCGTCCGTCAACCGCGCCTCGCTATAGCGGGCCGGCGAGATGCGCACGTTCCCGTCCTCCTCCGCGTCGATGCGCTTGGTGTATCGCTCGCCGTCGACCACGACGGCCATCTCGTGGGTCCCCGGCTCCTCGACTCGGACACGGTAGACGAGCTCGCGTTCGGCCGCGACGCGCACCGGTCCGGCGTCGATCGAAAGGCCTCCGTCCGGGAACTCGATCGTCACTTCGTTCTTCACCGGGTCGAAGCCGTCGGCGAGCACCACGTTCATCACCACGACGTCGTCCTTCTTCAGCGGAGCGAAGCCGTAGCGCGAGTCGAGCTGGAACAGAATCGGGAGCACGGCCACGACCATCGGGACGAGCGCCACCGAGCAACATAGGAAGTAGACGAGGTTGTCGCGGAAGAGCCGCCCGATCGCGCGGGTCAGCACGCCGAGCTCGTCCTTGTAGATCCGGATCTCGTGGATGCTCGTCCAGAGCCGCGACTTCACCCGCTTGATCGCGGCCTGCGGCGACGTGTACTTGAACATCAGCAGCAGCACGACGCCGGCGACCGCGGAGATCACGGTCAGCCCCACCACCGGATGGAACCACTGGAACGGCCACGTCACTGCGTCGAACAGGACGTTCATGAACGAGTTGAAGGCGCCGGCCATGGGCGTCACGTTGCTTTCTTCAGGGACCCGCAGAACGAATCACGAGATGTAGCCGAGCCCCTTCAGCTTCTTCTTGATGTCCTCTTCGGAGTCGGCCTCCTCGAGGATCGCGATCTCCTTCTCGAGCGCGTGGTGGATGAACTCCGCGGGAGACGCGTAGCCGGCGATCGCCGCGTACTTCTTCACCTTCTCGAGCAGGTCCTTGTCGACCTTCACTTTCGATCCGCCGAACATCGGGAGCTCCTTTCGCTACCAGAGAGGCCGACCGACCATCCCGTCGACCGCCTCGATACCGTACTCCTTGAGGATCGTCACCGTGAGGTCATACAGCTTCGGATCCTCTTTGGTGATCTTGCGATTCGCGAACACGACCCCGGGCACCACCTCGGCCGCCATCAGGTGGCAGCCGCTCCACGCCTTCTCGTTGTCGGCCACCACGCCCACCGGCACCGCGCCGAGCGCCGACTCGTCCGAGTTGCGATACTCGCGGGCGAACCCGGTGACGATCTCGGGCGCGTGCTCCACCGCCTCGCCGCTGTAGACGTCGCTCGCGCGGTACACGGTGTAGAAGATCGACTTGCCGGCGCGCTTCGGGTCCGGGTCCGACTCCTGCATCAGGGCGTGGCGGATCTCGTCGACCAGCGCCGCCGCCTCGCGTGGCTCGACGACGCCCATCGGGTCGCGGCCCTTCACGTTCAGGTAGATCCCGGTGAACCCGAGGTTGTACGCCTTCGTGCGCGTCCAGTCGACCGCCTCGAAGAGCTGCGTGTCACGCGTCACCTTCGCCGCGTCGAGCTCCTCTTGTGGTTTGAGGAACAGGTAACCGTTCTCGAGCAGCCACGTGTTCAGGTTGAACTTCCGATACCACGGTGCGAAGCCGTGGTCGGACATGACGATCAACGTGTCCTCATCCACCAGCTTCTCACGCACGCGGCCGACGACGTCGTCGAGGTCCTGGTACAGCCACTCGATGCGGCGCCGCGCGAGCTCGGTCGTGTCGGCCGCGTGACCAGGATGCGCGTCGTCGTGGCACCTCCAGAGCATGTGCGAGTTCAGGTCGATGCTGCTGAAGTAGTGGTAGAGGAGACCGCTCGGGTAGTGGTCGAGGAGATCGAACAGGATCCGCTTCCGCTCGTTCCAGACGAGCGTCGAGTGGTCGACGAACTCGTCGTCGGTGAGAACGCCTTCCTCGAGCGCCTTCGTGTTCTCCGGCATCCCCTTCGTGACGTACGGCCCGATCCGCTCGGCGATCTCCGCCGCCCAGTCGGACGGCGTCGAGATGTCGGTGACCGGCGCGCGGGGGTCGATGTTGACCGGATCGACGAAGAGCCGGAAGGTCGGCCGGGCCTCCTGGAGGTGGAAGCGCGCGATCCCGGAAACCGAGACGGCGTACGGGATCAGTTCGTAGTCGACGGTGACGAAGTCGCTCCACTCGCCTTCGCGCAGGATGACCTGCCTCGTCGGGTCGTCATCGATCAAGATCCGGATCATCGGCTCGGTCGGGTCGATGTCGACGCGAAACGGCGCTTCGGTGTACTCGCCGGGCTTGATGCTGTCCGGCCCGCGCAGGGCCGTGCGGATCGTGTTGTCGTAGATCGACACGGTGACGACGTCGCCGCCGTCGCCGGCCTTGTCCGAGATGGCGAGCGGGTCGTCGGTGAACAGGTAGTACTTGCCGTACCCGACCGCGCGCACGTCCGGCGTCCCCATGCCGCTCATCGTCCGCTGACCGGTCGGGGTCGGCGGGTAGTTCGCCGGGATCTTGAAGACGGTCGCCGGCACGCCGCCGTCCTCGAGCACGTCCCAGAACGCGGGGCCGAGACGCTTGTTGTACGAGTCGCCGCCGGTGAGCGGGATCTCGTATCCGAACATGCTCACCGCCATCCCGACCTCTTCCTGGCCGGACAGCGAGTCGACGATGCCGAGGCTCCAGCGGCCGGATCCATCCTGCTGCCAGTGGGGATGCAGGAAGTCGTAGACGCCGTGTCCGCCGGGGTTCCGGCCGGTGACGAAATCAGACCACGCCACCGGACTCTCGGGGGGAATGCTGGTGCCGAGAGTCTGGAAGTCGCCGTCGGCCGCGAGCTCCTTCAAGTTCGGCAGGAGGCCGCGATCCATGAGCGACCGCGTGATCAGCGGGTCCATGCCGTCGACGCCGAGGATCACGACCCGGTGCTTCATCTCCTCGCCGCACGAGACGAGGGGTAGGACCACGAGGAGCGAGACGAGGAGCTTTCGCATCATTCGATCCTCAGGCGAGCGCCGGTTGCTTCTCTTCCGCGACCGGCTCATCGGACGCGGGTTCCGGCGGCGCGAACGGATTGCCGCGGAACAGGCTCTGACCGTCCATGTGAGCGGGAGGCTCGACCCCGAACAGCTTCAGGATCGTCGGAGCGAGATCCATGATGCGAGGGTTGTCCGAGTCGATCGCGCAGTTCGAGAAGAACACGCCCGGCACCAGTTTGGGATGAATGCAGTGATCGCCGCTCCAGCTCTTGTTGTTGTCCTCGATCACCACGTCATCGACCTTGCCGACCGCGCAATCCCACGAGGCGCGGTAGCCGATCTCGTAGCCGATCAAGAGGTCGGGCGAGTTCACCACGTACGGACCCTTCATGATCTTCTTGGCGTCGAACACGTCGAGCACCGCCTTCTTCTGGTCGCCGTCGTCATAGAGCGCCAGCAGCTTCCGCGTGATCTCGGCCTTCAGCGACGCCTCCTCCTCGCCCGGCTTGACGATGCCGTGCGCCTCGCGACCCTCGAGGTTCAGGTACATCCCCGTCAGGCCGAGCGCGAACGCCTTCGTCCGGCCCCAATCGACGTCCTGGAACCACTCGCGGCTCTTCTCGCGGCCCTCCTTCAAGTGGAGGTAACCCTCCTGCTTCAGCCACGAGTTCAGGTTGATGCCGCGCCGGAAGTTCTTGAAGCCGTGATCGGAGATGACCATGAGCACGGTCTTCTCGTCGCAGTAACCGAGAGTCCGCTTCACGAGCCCATCCATACGGACGTAGAGCTCCTCGATCGTCCCCTTGTACGCCTCGCGATCCATGCCCTTCAGAGCCGGGTGCTCGGGGTCGAGGTAGCGCATGAACATGTGCTGGATCCGGTCGGTCGCGTCGAACACGGTGACGACCAGGCCTTGCTTCGTCTTCTCGAGCGAGTCGAAGAACTGCTCCTCGCGCTCGTCGTGGATGAGCCACGCCTGCTGGAGGAACGTGTCCTCATCGATCACGCGCTCGTTCAACGCCCACGTGTCCTCGGCCAGCCCGAGCGTCGCGTACGGCCCGAACTTCTTGGCGAGGTAGAGGGCGTAGGTGAACGGGTGCGAGATCGGCATGGCCGGCTTGCCCGGGTCCATGTGGATCGGCGTCATGTAGAGCTTGAACTCCGGCTCGAGCTCCTGGATGCAGAAGCGCGCGATCCCCGCCACCTTGATGCCGAGGCCGGCCTTGAACTCGATCTTCACCCACTCCGAGTACTCCTTCGGCGCAAGCGAGAACTCCTCGTCGCCGACCCTGATGTGCGCCTTCCTCGCCGCGCGGTCGATCCGCACCGTCAGCTTGGTCGTCATCTCCGGTTCGCCGACGCGCAACGAGTTGGCGGGACCGGTGATCTCGGCCTCGATCGTGTCGCCGTTCCGCTTCACCGGGATCTTCACGCCGACCGTGGTGTCGCCCTCGAGCTTCTCGGTGGTGAAGAACGAGAACGTCCCCTGCGTGCCGCGCAGGTCCGGCGTGCACATCGCGGAGAGGCTGACGCCGTAGAACTTCTCGGGCGGGAAGGTGATCGGCACGCGGATGATCGCCGAGAAGATCCGGTTGTCGCCGAGGATCTTCCAGAACGGCACGCTCTTGCGCAGCAGCTTGATCGTCGGCCGGCCGAGCGGGATCAGCCACTTGCCGAGCTTCAGCGTCCGCTTGCTCGGCCGGATGTCGGTCGAGGAGAGGACCGAGAGATACGACTTCTTGTCGCGCGCGAGGAAGTCGAAGATGTTGTGCTTCGAGGGATCGACGCCGGTCTGGAAGGTCGACCACGCGACGGGCGAGATCGACGGCGTCGTCGTCAACAGCGGATGGAAGCAACCGTCCTCCTGGAGCTTCTTGAAGGTCGGCATCTTTCCCTGCGCAATGAACCTCTGCGCGAGCTCGGGATCGAACCCGTCGAGCCCCAGCACGATCACGCGGTTGACGTAGCTCTTCGTCAGCGCGCGCCGCTTGTAGAAGACGCGGAGCACGGCCCGGATCGGCCAGAGCAGGATCGTCCCGAACGCGAGCAGGATGCTCACGAACAGGATCATGAAGGAGCCGAGCACCGCGAACCCCGCCCCCGGTCCGATGTACGCAGCCGCCGGCTCGCAGAACGCGCCTCCGATCCAGAGGATCAGGGCCAAGAGTCGCAGCGCTTTCGATGTCTTCATGTTCATCCGGTCCGGAGGCCCGTTTCGTGGAAGGCCGGGACCGTCCCAGGGCCCAAGGCGAAGGTGGTTCCGGACGTCGTTCGAGCCCGCGGCTTCGTCCGGAAACATCGAAGCACGCGAGGTTTGGGAACGACCTCGCGGTCGACTTCCACGACCCTCACGGGGGATTCGGAACGCGATCCAGAATCGAATCATGTTCCCGCGTGTCCGGATGCGCGTCAAGTCCAGCGTCATTCGATTCATAGAAAACCTAGGCGGTCGGGACCGACGCGGCGAACTCGCGGCCGCGATCGCCCGCACGGACACGAGAGTTCGAGACCCTCGGCCTTTCGCATGCCGACCGCGGCTTGCTCGAAGACGCGACGGGGAGTAACCTTCGGAATTCCCCGCTGGCTCCGAACCAGCGTCACGAATCTACGGGAGACGCAGCGTGACCCTCCGAAAGCCGACCTCGATCCTGTCACTCGCCGCGCTCGCTCTGGTCGCGGCCTGCTCGAAGGCGGAGACGCCGGCCGAGAAGATGGCGTCGGCCGATGCGGCGATGAAAGATCGCGACTACACCACTGCGGTCGAGCTCTACGGCAGTCTCGCGGGCGGCGGAGAAGGGATCACGCCGGGTGACCAGTTCAAGGCCGCGCTCGAGGCCGTCAAGTGCCGCATCTTCCTCGACCAGGCGGCGGAAGGGGTGGGCCAGTTCCGCAAGATGTACGACGCGTTCAGCGACGAGATGAACGGGTCCAACGGGTACAAGCACGCCCTCGCGGTGATGGACACGCTGGACAAGGCGCCCTCGAGCGACCCAGGTGCGAAGATCGATCGTCTCATCGACCTGCTCGAGATCGCGAAGGACCGGCACGCGGACAAGAAGGAACGGTTCCAGGAACGCGTCGACCGGATAAAGGAGAAGGGCGTCACCCCGGCCGCGCTGGCCAAGCTGAAGGAGCTCGGCTACGCCTGAGCCTGATCCCCTCGCGGTCGGGCCACCCGCGATCAGCGCCGACCAACCCGGTGCCGAATATCGCGGCCGGTGAATGGCCGGCTCGAGTCCCGCGCCGGGCGCTCGTTCCGCGGACGGGTTCGGGTCGAGCGCGGCCCGCGGGCGCCGGCGCTCAGGCTCGCGACATCAGCGGCCACGTGCCGTACGTAAGTCGGCGCCACAGCCACTCGAGCGGCCCCATCCGGAAGCGCGCGAGCCACCATGGGGAAAGGGCGAGCTGCAGCACCCAGATCGCGACGACCAACGAGAGTTGGAACCCGCGTCCCGTGCTCGCGAACCACCCCATCCCGTGGCCGTAGAAGATCGTCGTGCAGATCAGCGTATGCAGGATGTAGTTCGTGAACGCCATCCGACCGACGGCGGCGAGCCGTGACGTCAGCCAGGTGCAGCAACCCGTCTTGAACACGTAGATCGTCAGCCCGATCCATCCCGCCGCGACGGCCAGACCTCCCCAATAGTTGACCTGCATGTGCATGAACGCCTGTTCCCACGCGAATCCGGAGTCGCGCCACTGCTTCGCCCCGAGAACCACGATCGGCACGCCGACCGAGAATCCGACCGCCGCCGTCACCGCGTAGAACCGGGTCGAGGCGCGTGCGGCGAGGACTCCCATTCGGAACAGCGCCATCCCGATCAGCATCGTGCCGATGATGCGCCAGAGGAACATCAAGAGGAACATCTGGAGGATCTCCACGGTCTGCTGCGCGCGCATCGGGAGCGCGTCCAGGTACGAGCCGCGGTACGCATCGATCTCGAGCTCGACCTGCTCCGGCGTAGGTACGAACACCTCCTTCACCTTCGCGAGCTCCTCCGCGTTCATCTCGTCCATGCTGGCGTCGACCGAGCCGAAGATCAGCCCCGTGAGCACGACGAACCCGAATCCCGCCAGAAGCTGCGTGCGCGGGGCGAGCCCCCGGAAGAAGTAGACGACGATCCCCGCGATTCCGTAGGTCAACAGGATGTCGCCCCACCAGAGCAGAAAGCCGTGCACGAGGCCGAACCCGATGAGCCACCCCATCCGCCGGAAGTGGATCCGCGGAGCGAGCCCTGCCGCCTCCGCGCGCTCCGTCATCAGCACGACCCCGGCTCCGAACAGCACGGTGAAGATCGTCATGAACTTCGTGTCGAAGAGGGTGTGCTGGACGAGCCATCCCCAGAGGTTCGCCCCCTCCACCGGACCGTAGTAGGTCGGGTTGCCGTAGGCGGCGAACACCATCGCGAACGCCTGGATGTTCATGACGAGGATCCCGAGCAGGGCGACGCCCCGGAGCACGTCGAGCGCGAGGATCCGCTCGGGCTCGGCGACCGGACCGCCGGGGCCCGGGACATCGATCGGATCGCGATCGTCGTCATCCATCACGCATTCGCTCCGGCTCGAAGCATGTCCACCCGACACGTGACCGCGCCCTCATGCGCACACGTGCCGCGTGCTTCTTCGGTTGCGGTCATACCGCGTTGAGACTCATGAGCTTAGGGTGAGTCCACGAAAAAAGGACCAAATGAGTTCGGTTTTGCCGTTGCGCGGTTCCGAGCCGTCAGCGATAAGAAGACCATTCCAGTCCGGTTTCAGGGACGAGCGCTCGCGGCTTCCCGCGGCCTCCAGCATCGTTTGTGGTCACCGCCGCCCGTTCGGGACTGAAGTTTTGGCTGAGAAAGAACTTAGAGAATCCGATGGGGGCCCGATCGAGAGGACGCCGGCATGATCCGGATGACGCGACAGTCTGACTACGCGATCGTGCTGCTCACCTTCTTCGCGCACCATGAGGCGGGACGCACGTACACCGCGCGCGACCTCGCGGCCGAGGTCCACCTGCCGGTGCCGATGGTCGGCAAGATCCTGAAGTCCCTCGTGCGCGAGGGGCTGTTGACGTCGCTGCGCGGCGTGAACGGCGGCTACCGGCTCACGCGAAAGCCCGAGGACATCTCGGTCGCCGAGATCATCACGGCGCTCGAGGGGCCGATCGCGATCACCGAATGCACGAGCGACGTGCCGAGCTCGTGCGACATCTACGCGACGTGCGCGGTGAAGAGCAACTGGGAGCTGATCAACGGGGTGGTTCGTGACGCGCTCGGGAAGATCACCCTGGCACAAATGGCGAGCCCCTTGACCCGATCGACCCGGCAGACTTCGACCAAGAGCTTCGAGCCGACCGTCGCGAACGCGGCGGTCGACTCCTGACGGAACCCGCACCATGAGTTCGGCCAAGAGCATCGAGAACCTCGCGAACCGCGAATACAAGTACGGATGGACGTCGGACTTCGAAGCCGAGTCCGCGCCGCCCGGTCTGAACGAGGACACGGTCCGCTTCATCTCGCACAAGAAGAACGAGCCGGAGTGGCTGCTCGAATGGCGGCTCAAGGCGTTTCGTCACTGGCTCACGATGGAAGAGCCGACGTGGCAGAACGTGCACTACCCCCCCATCGACTATCAGGCCGCGAGCTACTACTCGGCACCGAAGTCGGCGTCGGACAAGCCGAAGAGCCTCGACGAAGTCGACCCCGAGCTGCTCGCCACGTACGCCAAGCTCGGCATTCCGCTGAGGGAGCAGGAACTCCTCGCCGGCGTCGCCGTCGACGCGGTCATGGACAGCGTCTCGGTCGCGACCACCTTCAAGGGAAAGCTGAAGGAGCTCGGCATCATCTTCTGCTCGTTCTCCGAGGCGGTGCACGAGTACCCCGAGCTGGTCAGGAAGTACCTCGGCTCGGTCGTGCCGTACACCGACAACTTCTTCGCGACGCTCAACTCGGCGGTCTTCAGCGACGGTTCGTTCGTCTACGTGCCGAAGGGCGTCCGCTGTCCGATGGAGCTCTCGACCTACTTCCGCATCAACGCGTCGAACACCGGACAGTTCGAGCGGACGCTGCTCATCGCCGACGAGGGCGCCTACGTCAGCTACCTCGAGGGCTGCACCGCGCCGATGCGCGACGAGAACCAGCTCCACGCCGCGGTCGTCGAGCTGGTCGCGCTCGACGACGCGAAGATCAAGTACTCGACGGTCCAGAACTGGTACCCGGGCGACAAGGACGGCAAGGGCGGGATCTACAACTTCGTGACGAAGCGCGGGAAGTGCCAGGGCAAGCGCTCGCACATCTCGTGGACGCAGGTCGAGACCGGCTCCGCGATCACGTGGAAGTACCCGAGCTGCATCCTGCTCGGCGACGAATCGGTCGGCGAGTTCTACTCGGTCGCGCTGACGAACTACTACATGCAGGCCGACACCGGGACGAAGATGATCCACGTCGGCAAGAACACGAAGAGCACGATCGTGTCCAAGGGGATCTCGGCCGGCCACGGCCAGAACGCGTACCGCGGCCTCGTCAAGATCGGCAAGGGCGCGACCGGCGCGCGCAACTACTCGCAGTGCGATTCCTTGCTCATCGGCGACAAGTGCGGCGCCCACACGTTCCCCTACATCGAGAACCAGAACCCGACCGCGCGGATCGAACACGAGGCGTCGACCTCCAAGATCGGCGAGGACCAGATCTTCTATTGCCAGCAACGGGGCATCGACGCCGAGGACGCGGTCTCCATGATCGTGAACGGCTTTTGCAAGCAGGTCCTCGCCGAGCTCCCGATGGAGTTCGCCGTCGAGGCGCAGAAGCTGCTCGGGCTGAAGCTCGAGGGCAGCGTCGGTTGATTCCCGAGACACCCGAGACGAAGAGCATGCTCACCATCAAGAACCTCGAAGCCCGCGCGGAAGGCGGCAAGCAGATCCTGAACGGCATCAACCTCGAGCTGAAGGCGGGCGAGGTGCACGCGATCATGGGGCCGAACGGCTCGGGCAAGAGCACGCTGGCGGGCGTGCTGGCCGGCCGCGAAGGCTACGAGATCGTCAACGGCAGCGTCACCTTCGAGGGCGCGAACCTGCTCGAGATGGCACCGGAGGACCGTGCCCGAGCCGGGATCTTCCTCGCGTTCCAGTATCCGGTCGAGATCCCGGGGATCAGCAACAAGTTCTTCCTCCGGACCGCGCTGAACGCGATCCGCAAGCACCGCGGCCAGGACGAGCTCGACGCGATCGACTTCCTGAGCCTGATCAAGGAGAAGAAGAAGATCATCGACGTCGATGACGCGCTCCTCTCCCGCTCGGTGAACACGGGCTTCTCCGGCGGGGAGAAGAAGCGGAACGAGATCTTCCAGATGGCGGTGCTCGAACCGAAGCTCTGCATCCTCGACGAGACCGATTCGGGCCTCGACATCGACGCCCTCCGGATCGTGTCGCGCGGAGTGAACGCGATGCGAAGCGAGGGTCGCGCGATCCTGTTGATCACGCATTACCAGCGCCTCCTCGACTACATCAAGCCGGACCGCGTCCACGTCCTCGCCGGGGGCCGCATCCTGAAGTCGGGCGACAGCGACCTCGCCGCGCATCTCGAGGACCAAGGGTATTCGTGGGTTCGCGAAGACGCGGAAGCCAAGCCATGAACTCGACGGCGGATCCGGGCGACGCGACGCCGAACGCGCTGCGTGCGCTCTTTGCCCGGCTCGAGCAGGGGCGCAAGCACCGGCGCGAGGTCGAGCCGACGTGGCTCTTCGGCATCCGCGAAACCGCGATCGCCCGAGTCCAGCGAGACGGGTTCCCCACGCGGCGCGACGAGAACTGGAAGTACACGAACCTCGCGCCGGTGACGTCGCAGCGGTGGCACGTCGCGCCGGCCGTGAACGTGGGCACGATCGCGTCGCAGCTCGACGCAGCCGCCCTCCCGGAGACGACGCGGCTCGTGCTCGTCAACGGCCACCCGGTGGAGGAGCTGTCGATGTCTCCCCCCTCCGGCGTCACGGCGAGTCGAATCGCGACGTTGCTCCACGCGCCGGAGAACGGCGACGCCGGCCGCTTGCGCGCGGTGTTCGACGGGTCCGCGACGGCGGAGACCGCGTTCTCGGCGCTGAACACCGCGATGGTCGCGGACGGCTACGCGATCGACGTCGAACCGGCAACGTCCGTCGCGAACCCGATCCACGTGGTCCATTTGACGGCCGAAGGCGCGGATTCGTCGCCGTTCATCGCGCAGCCGCGCCTCTCGATCGTGATCGCGCGCGGCGCGCGGGCAACGATCGTGGAGACGTCGGTCGGCAGCGACGAGGGGCGGTGCCTGATGAACCGCGTCGTCGACGTCACCGTGGGCGAGGGTGCGAGCCTCGATCACGTCCTCGTCCAGGACGATCCGTCGACGACGATCAACGTCGGCATGACCCGCGTGCGCGTCGGGCGCGACGCCCGCTACGCGTCGACCGTCCTCACGTTCGGCGGGAAGCTCGTGCGCAACGACCTCACCGTCGTCCTCGAGGCGCGGGGGGCTCACGCCGACCTCGGCGGTCTGTACCACGTGGACGGCGACCAGCACGTCGACAACCACACGTTCATCGATCACGCGGTTGCCCATACGACGAGCCGCGAACTCTACAAGGGCGTCCTCGCGGGCCGGTCGCGCGGCATCTTCTTCGGCCGGATCCTCGTGAGGCAGGACGCGCAGAAGATCAACGCCGTCCAGACGAACAACAACCTGCTGCTCTCCGACGAGGCGCTCGCCAACAGCACCCCCCAGCTCGAGATCTACGCGGACGACGTCCAGTGCCGACACGGCTCG
Source organism: uncultured Phycisphaeraceae bacterium (assembly GCA_964649825.1). Taxonomy (GTDB): domain Bacteria; phylum Planctomycetota; class B15-G4; order B15-G4; family JADJEK01; genus CAZYQW01. Next base: position 25,794 of record CAZYQW010000075.1, read on the forward strand.
ACGATCGGGCAGATCGACGAGACCGCACTTTTCTACCTCCGCTCGCGCGGCGTGTCCGACGCGGCCGCGCGCGAGCTCTTGACCTACGCGTTCGCCAACGAGGTGCTCGATCGCGTCTCGATCCCGGCGCTTCGGGACCGGCTCGCGACGCGCCTCACCTCCGTGGCTATCGACTAGGTAACGACTCGGCGACGATCAAGCGATGACTGAACGACGGATGGCGACGATGGAGCAGACCGGAACCACCACGAAGCACCAGACCAGCGGTCACGCCACGTTCGACGTCGAGCGCGTGCGCCGCGACTTCCCGATCCTCCACCAGGAGGTGCACGGCAAGCCGCTCGTCTATCTCGACAACGCGGCGACGACGCAGAAGCCGCGGTCGGTGATCGACGCGATCTCTCGGTACTACGAGACCGACAACGCGAACATCCACCGCGGGGTCCACACGCTCTCCACGCGCGCGACGGACGCGTACGAGGCGGCCCGCGCGACGGTCCGCCGCTACCTGAACGCGGCCGAGGACAAGGAGATCGTGTTCGTCCGCGGCACGACCGAGGCGATCAACCTGGTCGCGAACTCGTTCTGCTCCGACTTCCGCGCGGGCGACGAGATCCTGATCACCCACATGGAGCACCACTCCAACATCGTGCCGTGGCAGCTCCTGCGCGAGCGGACGGGCGCCGTGCTCAAGGTCGCGCCGATCCTCGACGACGGCTCCCTCGACATGGACGGCTTCCGCGCGCTCCTTTCCGAGAAGACGCGGATCGTCTCCGTGGTGCACCAGTCGAACTCGCTGGGTACGGTCAATCCGATCCGCGAGATCGTGGCGCTCGCCCACGCCGCCGGTGCGCGGGTCCTCGTCGACGGTGCCCAGGCGACGTCGCACCAACGCGTCGACGTCCGCGCGCTCGACGTCGACTTCTACGCTACGTCGGGTCACAAGATGCTCGGTCCGACCGGCATCGGCGTGCTGTACGGCAAACGCGACCTCCTCGACGCGATGCCGCCGTGGCAGGGCGGCGGCGACATGATCCTGTCGGTCACGTTCGAAGCGACGGTCTACAACCGGCTGCCCCACAAGTTCGAGGCGGGCACGCCGAACATCGCCGGACCGCTCGGGCTCAGGGCGGCCATCGAGTACATCGAGTCGATCGGCCTCGACGTGATCGCCGCGCACGAGCACGACCTGCTGGAGTACGGCACGCGCGCCCTCACCGCGATCGAAGGCATCCGCCTCCTCGGCACCGCCCCGGGCAAGTCGGCCGTGCTCTCGTTCGTGCACGAGTCGGTGCATCCCCACGACGTCGGCACGATCCTCGATCAAGAGGGGGTGGCGATCCGGACGGGTCACCACTGCACTCAGCCGGTGATGGAACGATTCGGAGTCCCCGCCACGGCGCGAGCCTCGCTCTCGATCTACAACTCGCGCGAGGACATCGACGCGCTCGTCCGGGCGATTCACAAGGTCAACGAGGTCTTCGCGTGATGTCCGATCTGCGCGATCTCTACCAGGAAGTGATCCTCGATCACGGCAAGAGCCCCCGGAACTTCCGCGAGAATCCCGCGGCAAACCGGGTCGCCAAGGGGTTCAACCCGCTCTGCGGCGACCGCGTCCAGGTCTTCGCGGTCGTCGACGGCGACGTGGTGACGGACGTCTCCTTCCAGGGTCAAGGCTGCGCCATCTCGCAGGCCTCGGTCTCGATGATGACTCAGATCCTGAAGGGCAAGACGCTCGCCGAGGCGAAGAACCTGTTCGAGCGGTTCCACGACCTGATCACGAGCAGCTCCCCGGCAAACGTCGAGGGGCTCGGTAAACTTGCCGTCTTCGCCGGGGTTCGCGAGTACCCGAACCGGGCCAAGTGTGCGACGCTGGGCTGGCACACGATGAACGCGGCGATCGACAACCAGGGCGACACGGTGTCCACGGAGTAGCCATGCTCGACCGATTCAAGAACTTGTTCCGCGCCTCGAAGGCGCCGACCGGGACCGTCGCTCGCGCCGCCGCGGAGAGCCGTCACGAGCCTGCGCCGGGCTCCCGCGAGGAGCCTCGCTCGTACACGGTCCCGCCCACTCCGCCCACCCCACCGGACGGCGACACCACGATCGTCGACGAAAACGCGCCGACCTCATCCGGTCCGATCGAGCTTCCGCCGCACAGCGACGACGACGCGTCCTCCGGCCCGATGCCGAAGGACGCGCCGCCGAAGCTCGTCGACGTCCCCGACTCACCGCTCCGGCCGCGCGTCATCGATGCGATCAAGACGGTCTACGACCCCGAGATCCCCGTCGACGTCTACGAGCTGGGGCTGATCTACGGCATCCACATCGACGCCGCCGGCAACGTCCAGGTCGACATGACGCTGACGTCGCCGAGCTGTCCGTCCGCCGAGCAGCTCCCGGGCGACGTCGAGAAGCGTGCGCGCGCGGTCGAGGGAGTGAACGACGTCCGCGTCGAGGTCGTCTGGGATCCGCCGTGGGACAAGGACAAGATGTCCGAGGCGGCACGCCTCGAACTCGGCATCGACTGAACGCGAGGGATCGTCACGGAGGGAGTCATGGTCCACCGGCTTTGCGGCGTCGTCACGCTGTGGTTCGTCGCGTTCGCGGGAGGCGCGGCCTGGTCGCAGGCCGACGACGACGTCTCGCTCGAGGATCTCGAGCGAGCGATCCGCGACCCGTTCCCGACCAACTGCGAAGGCCTCTCCGGCAACCTCGACGGCGAGTTCGGCGCGGGCACGTTCCGCTACTTCTACGACGACGGCGTCGTGCCGCGACCGTACCTCCTCGCGGTCGAAGCCCGCGATCCCGCGCGCGTCGCCGAGTACCGTGACGAGTACGCCGAGCTGCTGACCGCGCTGAGCACCACGTTCTACGGCGAGTACGGCACGCTCCTCGAGATGGAGGAGGCGAAGAAGCCCGCCGTGGTTCTCGTCTTCGACAGCGAGGCCTCCTACAACGAGATCCGTACCGCGCGCCCCGAGCTCGAGCTGAACGGCACCGACGTGACGGCGGGGTACTTCGACTCGCGGCGCCGCCGGATGTTCCAGTGGCGGCAGCCGGGTCTCTGGTGGGTCATGCTGCACGAGGGGACGCACCAGCTCGTCGACTTCGCGTCGAAGAAGTACAACGCCCCGGCCTCGAACGAGCGGCCGTGGTTCCAGGAGGGGTTCGCCGACTTCATGGCGTGGCGCATGCTGATCGGTCCGCTCGCGGAGCGGCACCCGGACCGTGCAAGGAAGGAGGCCTTCGGCCGCTTCCTCCTCGGGCGCCTCGGCACGCTGAAGGCCGCGCGGGACGCGGATCGGCTCCTCCCCGTGCGGCGCCTCGTCGACCTGAGCCGATTCGAGCTCTCCGCGGCCATGGACTCCGCTCCGAGCGATGACGCCAGCGGCCGCTTCGCGAGCCAGGTCTACGCCGAGGGCTTCGCGTTCACGTTCTTCCTCCATGACGCGAAGGACGGCGTGTACCGCGACGCGCTGGCGGCATACTTCCGCGCCGAGGTCGAGGGAAAGGGCGGCATCGACGCGATGGTGGGAGACGGTCTCCTCGTTGGTTCGGAAGAAGAGCTCGACGACGTCGAAGCGGAGTTCCGCGAGTTCATCTCGGGGCATCTCCTCGGCGACCTGCTGCGTGAGGTCGCGGGGAAGCGCGGCGGCTGACGTCGCCGGCCCCGTTTCCTACTTGCGCCCCAACGATCCGAGGAGCGCGAGGACCGCGTAGATCTCGAGGCGGCCCATCAGCATCAGCACCGAGAGGACCACCTTGCCCGAGGCGGGCACCGCCGCGTAGCTGCCGGCCGGTCCGACGTCGCCGAGCGCCGGACCGATGCAGCAGAGGCACGCGACGGTTCCGGTGATCGCCTCCAGCAACGGCACGCCGAGGAGGACGAGGAAGAACGAGCCCACCACGGCCAGCGCGACGAAGAGCACCAGGAGCATCATCGCCAGGAGCAACGTCTCGTTCGGGACCGCGGTGCCGCTGAAGCGGACCGTGACGACCCGGCTCGGCGACAGGAGCGTCGTCACCTGACGGGCGATCGCGCGCCAGATCAAGAGGAACCGGAACACCTTGATGCCGCCCGCCGTCGATCCCGAACAGGCGCCGATCATCATCAAGAGCACGAGCAGGAATCGAAGCGGATCGGCCCATCGATCGAAGTCGACGTTGCAGAACCCGGTCGTCGTCATGATCGACAGCACCTGGAACGACGCGTCCCGCACGGTGGTCAGAAGCCCCGTGTCGTGGGCATCGGGCTCGATCGGCGGAAGCGCGGCCATCGACGCGGCGTCGACCGGCGTTCGCGTCGCGACGAGCAGGACGCTCGCGACGCCGATCGCCGCGAGCGTGATGCCGACGTACAGAAGGAACTCCTCGCTGCGCAGGTAGCACTTCACGTCCCCCGAGATCGCGCGACCGTGCAGGAGGAACGACGTTCCGCCGAGGAACATGAACACGATGACGACCCACTGGGCCGACGACGTGAAGCTCGCCACGCTGTCGTTTTGCGTCGAGAAGCCGCCCGTCGAGACCGTGGTCAGCGCGTGGCAGACGGCGTCGAACGCGGGGACGTCGCAGAGCATGAGCGCGATGAACTCGAGGAGACACAAGCCCACGTACACCATCCACAACACCTGCGCCGTGTCATGGATGCGCGGTCGCAACCGATCCTCGAGCAACGACGGCGCCACCTCGGACCGGAAGAGGACGACGCCGCCGGCGCCCAACGCGGGCAGCACCGCGACGAACAACGCGATGATCCCAAGCCCTCCCACGAACTGCGTCATCGCGCGCCACAGCAGGATCCCCTTGGGAAGCTCCTCCACTACCGGAAACACCGACGCACCCGTCGTGGTGAAGCCGCTCATCGCCTCGAAGAACGCGTCGACGAACGAGTCGACGTGCCCGCCGACGAGGTACGGGAGGCCACCGATGGCGGCGAAGACGACCCAAGCAACGGTCACGCACAGGAATCCCTGGAGCGGCGTCCTGAGGTGCGGGCGATGCCCCCGCATGGATACGTGAGAAAGGAGGAAGAGCGCGAGCGAGGCCGCGGCGGGGAGAAGGTACTCGGCACCGTCGTGGAAACTGGCCCCGTAGACGAGGCGCTCGACGAGGTACGGCACGAGCAGAAGAGGTACCGCGAGGCCGGAGAGTCGAGCGATGACGAAGAGAACGGGAAGGAAGCCGAGCACTAGGTCGACTCGAACCTGATCATGCTCGACCCGGCGAACATGCGCTCCACGCGCTCGCGGACGTCAGCGGTGACGAACGCGACGATGTCGTCGCCCACCTCGAGGACCGTGTTGCCGTTCGGAAGGAACGCGCTGCCGTCGCGGAAGACCGATCCGACGATCGCGCCGCGGGGCAGGTGAAGGTCGCGGAGCGACTTGTTCGCCGCTTTCGAACCCTTGCGAACGATCAACTCCGCCGCCTCGGCGCCGCTGTCGCCGATCTTCTGCACCGCGAGGACCTTGCCCGGCCGGACGAAGCGGAGGATCTCCGATACGGCGAGCAGCCGCGCGTTGATCACCGCGTCGAACGCCAACCCCTTCAGCAGCGGCACGATGTCCGGTTCGCGCGCGAGGACGATCGTCCGCCTCGCGCCGCGTTGCTTGGCGAAGAGCGACGCGACGAGGTTCATTCGGTCATCGTCGCCGGTGGCGACGAAGCAATCGACGTCATCGAAGGCGACCTCTCGCTGAACGTCGTCGTCCGCGACCCACCCGCGCAGCACCCGCACGCCCGCGAGCTGTGCAGCCGCTGCCTCGGCGGACTCGCGTCGATCCTCGATCAGCACGCGATCGACGCTCGAGCCGAGCTGGCGCAGGAGCTCGAGGGCCGTCGACGACGCGCGGTAGACGACGACGCGACCCGGTCCGCGCCCGTCCGCGTTGATCAGCCGCCGGAAGTCCTCCTCCCGCTCCTTCAGCATCAGCAGATAGAGGACGTCCTGCTCCAGGATCTGGTCGGGGCCGCGCGGAATCTGCACTTGCCCCGCGCGCTCGATCGCGGCCGCGAGGAAGGGACGTTCCGGAAACCGCAGCGAGAGCTCGGCGAGCGTGACGTTGGCGATCTCGCTCCCCTCCGGCACCCGAAACGCGCGGAGGAGCACCTCGCCCTCCGCGAAGTCGGCCCCGAACGTGACCCCCGGGTTCTTGATCAGGCGCAGCGCGGTCTCCGTCGCCAATGCATCCGGGTTCACGACCCGGTTGATGTGGTAGTCGCGCTTGTTCACCACCGCGTCCCGTTCCGAGAGCCGCGGGTTGCGAATCCGCGCCAACCGCCGCTTGGCCCCAAGGGCATGCGCGAGGGTGCACGCGACGATGTTCACTTCGTCGGAGTTCGTGACGGCGATGAACATGTCGGCGTTCGCGACGTTCGCCGTCTCGAGGAGATCGACGTCGGTGCAGCTCCCCGCGAGGGAATGCACGTCGATTCGGTCCCGCAGCCCCTGGATCAGCTCGGGATCGGGATCGATCACGGCGATGTCGTGCCGGTCGTCGGAAAGCTCGCGAGCAAGGTTGAAACCGACGGCGCCGGCGCCGGCGATCAGGATCTTCATCGGCTCAAGCTCCGCTCGCCCCAGCCTCGCTCTTCGGTGCGAGTTGCAGGCGCAGCTTCTCGAGTTGCACGCGAGATGCATCGTCCGCATCGTCCGGCGCCTCCTTCGGGACCTCCTTGGCGGCAGCGGGGTCGCCCGCCGCGATCAAGGCGTCGCAAAGGTCGAGACGGGCACGAAAGGCGTCGGCCGGCGGCCCGCCGCCGGACTCGAGCTCCTCGACCACCACCCGCAACAAAGCCGCGGCGGTGGCGGCGGTTCCTGCTGCATCCGTGGTGTTCGCGGCCGCCGCCCGGCTTGCGCGAGCGAACAGCCAAGTCTCCCTCGTCGTCCGGCCCGGCCGGGTGAGGAGATCGACCGCCGCGCGCGCGTTCCCGGCCCGAAGGTAGTTCTCGGCCGCGAGGATCCTCACCTCGACGGCTCTCTGGGGCTCGAGGCCGTCGAACCCCAGCGCTCGGCCGTATGCATCGGCCGCCTGTGCGCCGTCGCCACGACGCTCGTGAAACTCGCCGAGGCGCACGGCCAACGCCGACAGGCTCGACCTCGGCACGCCTTGATCGACGTTCGTCTCCTCCAGCGCGGTCGCGATCGTCCTCGTCGCGGCCCCCCAATCCTCGACCCGGGCCTGTACTTCCGCCAGTTCCCGCCGTTCGTCGAAGCGACGTTGGGCGTTCGGCTCGCCGGAGGGGAGGATCCGTACCCGCGCCGTGCGGGCGAAGATCTCGAGCCAGGGCGCGTTCTCGTTGACGGCGGTCTCGAGCACCGACTCCCACACCTCCCACGCGTCGCCCGCGATTTGACCGATCGCCGCGTGGACGTCGACCCGGAACGCGAGCTGGGCCGCGTCGGCATCCGCGGGGGGCGGGGGCTCCACGGCCATGCCGACGAGCCGAGGCAGCGCGGCGGCGTCGCGAAGGTCGCCGAGGGCGCGTACCAGCGACGCGCGGACGGTCAGCTCCTCTTCGACCTGCAGCCGTGCGAGGAGAAGATCGATGACTCCTTCAGCGCTGGTCGCCGCAAGCGCCGTGGCGACCTCGGAGCGGACCTCGGGACGTGGGTCCTCGAAGCCCCTCGCCAGGATGTCGCGCGCCGCCGCGCCGGCCGACCGGCTGAGCGCGGACGCGGCGCGCCGCCGCACCCGCCAATCGCCGTCGCTCGTGAACGCCGTCGTCAGCTCGTCCACGGTGTCGGGAATCTTCAACGAACCGATCGTCGACGCCGCGGACGCCCGGACCTCGGCCACGTCGTCGTTCTTGAGGACCGCGACGAGGGAGTCACGGGCCGCGACGAGGTTCAAGCGGCCGGCCGCGCACGCCTTCACGAGGGCGATCCGCGCGTCCGCCGTCAGCGGGCGCGTCGTGAACCGGTCGATCGCGTTCTTGATCGCTTCCTTTGCTTCGTTCGACGGGAACGTCTCGGCGCAGACGACGGCCGCGACGACGATCGATGGTTCCGGGGATCCAAGCGAATTCGCGATCGCCGCGTCGCGTTCGGACTCGCGACCGCCGGCGTCCTTCAGGTCGATCGCTCGCAGGAGCTGAAGAAACGCCACGTGGACCGTCGTCGATTCGCCGCCCGCCGCAAGCCGGCGAAGGACGACCGATCGCGCCGGGGAGACGTCCCAACCCGGCATGCCGCGCTCGAGGAGCTCCGCGGCGAACCGCCGCACCTCCACGAGCTCGTGGTCGAGGTCGAGGATCAGCGCTTGTGGGTTCTTCTCGTCCTTCTCCCGGATCGTGCGGACGAGTTCCTTGTCCTTGCGGTCGATCTCCTCGGCGAACTCGGTGCGCGTCTTCGCCAAGACGTCCTCCAGGATGCGCTCGCGCGTCCACGTGCGGCGCTCCGCCCAGAACTCGTGCCACTTGGTCGCGTCGGGACCGAGGCTCGCACCGAGGACGAGCGAAAGCGCCGTCGCGATGTCCCGCGCGTCGCGTCCTTGCGCCTGCTCGAGCGCCCCGATCAGATCATCGACGACCAGCACGTCACGCGTCTCGCCGAGGGCGAGCGCCGCGCGAGAAGCGAGCGCCGGATCTCCGCTGCGGCGAAGGAGCGTCCGCAGGGAGTTGCGCGTCGGCTCGGGGTGCGCCGCGTAGATCGCGACGAGCGCCGCGCGGGCCCGCGCACCGTTCTCGGCCGAGTCGAAGCGCGGGAGGACGTGCGGAAGCAAGGCGACGACGTTCGGCCGCGCCGCCGCGCCGTTCGCGGTCGCCGCGAGAATCGCGGCGACGACGCGAGCGTCCGTGCCGTCGCGCAGGGCCGTCAGGACCGAGTCGAGGTCGTTGGCGAGGAGTCCGGCCGCGACCGTCACGCGTTCCTCATGCGTCGCGTCGTCCGCGGTCAGCCGCTCGCGCGGATCGATTGTCGTCGTCGCGCTCGTCGCCGTTTCCAGCGATTCCGGCGCCGCCGGGCTCTCCGACTGGGGACCCATCGCACTCGCACCGAGGCGCAGCAGGATGGCACAGGCGACGATGGGGACGATCAAGTCTCTCTCCCGATCAGAGGTTCCCGCAAGTCTACGGGCCAGTGCGCGATCGCGTCCAGCATCGTTCGACGCTGCGGATCCGTCGCTCGACGCGGTCCGCGATCTGAGCCGCCGAGGCGGAACCGCAACGAACCGTGACGTCCGCGGCGGCGCGGTACCAAGGACGGCGACGGCGGAGCAGCTTGCTCGCCTCGCCGGCGACCGACCGTCCGCCGAGGACCGGGCGGGACCTCGATCGGAGGAGCCGCCGAATCAACTCGTCCTCGCCGACCTGGAGCCAGATGCAGAGACCCAGTCTCGCCAGCCGAGCCCGGGCGCCGGCCCGCTCGACGATTCCGCCGCCGGTCGCGACGACCCGCGTCGGAAGCGCCCGCAGGTCGTCCAGGACCCGTCCCTCCCACGCGCGGAACGCCGCCTCGCCGCGGTCCCGAAACAGCTCCCGGATCGTCTGTCCCGTCCGCCGCTCGATCTCGGCGTCGGTGTCGAGGAACGGCACGCCGAGGCGCCGGGCCAGCATCCTCCCGATCGTCGTCTTCCCGGCCGCGCGAAACCCCACCAGCACGACGTGCCGAGGCGACCCGGCTCGACTCACCGCGCGGCCGGCTTGCCGGCGGCCCCATCGAGCACCCGGTTCATCACGTCGAGCACCTTGCGCACGAACGCGCGCTTCTCGAGGTACGGCCCGGGGTAGAAGCCGCGCTTGAACCCGTACGTGAGCATGTCGCGCAGCTCCTTGCGATCGAGTCCGAACGTCTCGACGGCGAGCCTGACCTCGCGGCTGACGGTCGTGTCCGAGACGAGTCGGTTGTCCGTGCAGATGGTCGTCGACAGCCGTCGCTTCACCATCTCGCCGAACGGATGGCCCGCCAGATTGCCCGCGAGCTCGGGGACGGTCTGCGTGTTCGACGTGAGGCACACCTCCAGGGTGATGCGACGATCGGCCACGTACTGAGCGAGCCGATCCACGTACTGCTGTGGATTCGTGATCGACGGGTCAGTGACCCGCGTCGCGTCCAGGAGCCACGTTCCGTGGCCGATGCGGTCCGCGTGGAGGTCGCCGATCGCCTGGAAGATCGACTCGGGGCCGTAGTCCTCGCCCGCGTGGACGGTCTTGCCGAGGAACGCCTCGTGCGCGATCTGGAACGCGTCGCGATGGTCATCGGCGGGAAACCCCTTCTCTTGACCGGCGAGATCGAGGCCCGTCACCGGCAGCCCCTCTTCGTGCTTGAAATGCGCGGCGGCGCGAGCGAGGTCGTGGCTCGCACGCGCGAAGACCTCCTTCTGAGGCGAGTAGCCGCACGAGTCGAAGTACCACCGGTAGCCGGCCGAGAACTGCGGTGCGAACATCCGCATCGCGCAGAAGATCATCCCCGCGCGGAAGGGCGGCCAGCGCTCGTCCTTGACGCGTGCCTCGGCGTTGAACGTGCTCTCGGCCCGCCGGATCCCGGCCGCTACGGCATGGACGACCCGGTCGATCGGCAGCTCCGGATGCACGTGGAGCTGCGGCGCGAACCGGATCTCGAGGTAGCAGACTCCCTCGAGCCACGCATCCTCGCACAGCTCGTACGTGACCTGTTCGAGCGCCTCGGCGGTCTGGAGGACGGCGACGGTGTAGCGGAAGCCCTCGAGGTACTCGGCGAGGTTGCGATAGCTCGGTTTGAACACGAGCTCCCGCAGGCCGGACTCGTCGTACGACGGAAGCTCGACGCCACGCGCCCGAGCCAGGTCGATCAACGTGCCGAGGCGAAGCGACCCATCGAGGTGAACGTGGAGATCCGACTTCGGGAGGGCGCGGATCAGGGAATCGAGCTCGGTCGAGGAAGTGTCCTTCATGCCCTTTCCTTATCCCGATCGGGGGCCGACGACAATAACCAAGCGGGTCGCCGTTCCCCCGGAAACGCGAAGAACGCCGCCGGAAGCTCGGTTCCCGCGGCGTTCTTCGCGCACGTTCGATTCGCCTCTCAGCCGTGGACGACGTCCGCCGCGACGTTCGACACGACCGGCGTGATGATCAGGCTGATCGGAAAGAAGCACCACCACCAGGTCGACTCGTTGGACTGGACGATCCGCACTCCGTTCGCCCCGTCCGCCTTCGCCTGCGCCGTGATCTCGGCCACGTTCGCCTGCATCGACGCGTTGCCGACCAGCGGCTCGAAGATGAGCAGGTTCAACGCGAGCCGCGTGTGGTTGGTGTGCGTGACCTTGTGACCCTCGTGGTCGGTCAGGCCGTTGAAGTCGGTCGCGGTGTCGGTCCAGGTGCAGCCCGTTGCAACGGCAAACAGGACGGCCAACCCGGCCAGATGATTCACGAGTCTCATGAGGATCCCTCCCGACGGTGTGTTTGATTGGGACTGCCAATGAGGCAAGAGGTTAGAAACAGACTCACCTTGCTTCCACTGCCTCTGCGACGAAAAATGGGGCGTGCCGCGGCGGCACGTTGGACGCGGGCCCCGGCCGATAAAAAAAGGTCACCCGACACGCGAAACGCGGCGGGTGACCTCCCGCACGGCCGCCACGAGCCGGCGGAGCCCGTGGCGTACGTGTAGGTCTATTGGGACGAACGAGGGGTGGTGATCGCGCGATCCTGGAACCGCACGATGCTCATTCGATCCCGGGGAGGAGACGGCAACGGCTCGGGGAGAGTGAGTCACACGGAAGCGTCTGTTCGATCCTCGAGCCGATGCCCGATCCGCAAGGATCGTTCGGCCGGCCGGCCGATCCGTCTCCCGATCTCAAGTGCGAGTGAGACGCGCCCGGGCCGCGGAAGTTCGGTTCAAATCCAAAACCCCTTCCGCGCGGCTGGATCCAAACCCTCGACGCGTGTGCCCGTCTGTCACGGTCCAGACGGGCCGCGCGGGTCGAAGCCGTCCGGTCAGCGAAGGAACGCATAGCGAGCCACGAACGCGCCGGCGAGGAGATACGTGAGGACCGAGCACTCGCGGGCGCGGCCGGTCGCGAACGAGAGACCGCGAGCGCAATGAAGCCGAACGCGATGCCGTCGGTGATCGAGAAGCTGAGGGGAATGATGATCATCGTGAGGAAGCTCGGGATAGCGAGCACGGCGTCGTCCCACGCGATCTCGGCCGCGCTCTTCGCCATGAGGCAACCGACGAGGATGAGGGTTGGTGCGAGCACCGGGTGCAGCTCACGTCCGTCGACTGCGATCGCTTCGCCGAAGACGCCGATGAGCGGCGCGAACGGGAGCGCGAGCAGGACGTCAGGAACGTGGTGCCACCCGCGAGAAGCTCGGTCCGGACGTTGGTGCCTCGCGCCGCGAGCCGGAATCGACGCTCGAGGAATCGGTTCATTCGTCTCTCTCGTCGCAGCCCTTGGGGGTCGGGACGGTTCGGGGCGGTTCGGGGTGCGATCGTAACGACGGGCCGCACCGGATCTCGCGGAACCGCTTCGACGCGCCGCGTCCCTCCGCGCCGCGCCGCGCAGGACTCTCGAAGGGGTGACGGGCGGGGCGCGAGACGGACGATCCGCTCCAGATCGAGAATGGCATCGTCGAACGATGTCGGTTACAAAGGTCGCATGAATGAGGCCGACCTGAAGAAATGGCGCCAGGCGGCGTCGATCGCCGCGCACGTTCGGGACACGATCGCCGCCAAGATGGAGCCCGGGAAGAAGCTGATCGATCTCTCGCTCGAGGGACATCGGCTGATCGACGAGATGGGCGGCAAGCCGGCGTTTCCGCTCCAGATGTCGCGGAACCACATCGCCGCGCACTACTGCTCGTATCTCGGCGACGAGACGCGACTCGAGGCGGGCGACCTCGTGAAGATCGACTGCGGCGTCCACGTGGACGGGTTCGTGGCCGACACCGCGAAGAGCGTCGACCTGTCGCCGGATGGGCGCCACGCCGATCTGCTCTCCGCCTCGAAGGACGCCCTCGCCGCCGCCATCCGGACCGCCGGGCCCGAGGTCGCGGTGGCCGACATCGGCCGCGAGGTCGAGCGGGCCATCAGGGCGTACAACTTGACCCCGATCCGCAACCTGACCGGCCACGGGGTCGGACAGTGGATCGTTCACAAAGCCCCGCAGATCCCGAACGTTCCGAACGGCCGCGGTCGGTTGAAGGCCGGGACGGTCGTCGCGATCGAGCCGTTCGCCAGCAGCGGGACCGGCCTCGTCGAGGAACGCGGCGACGCCCACGTGTTCATGGCCAAGAAGTCCGCGAAGAAGACCCACGGTGCCGACGCGCGGGTCCTCCGCACGATCCGGGATTACAACGGGCTGCCGTTCGGAAGCCGCGACCTCCTCCAGATCCATCCGTTCGACGCCGTCGCGGGCACGTTGAACGCGCTCCTCGCCGGACGCCAGTTGATGGTCTACCCGCCGCTGTGCGACCGGCGCGGGAGCTTCGTGGCTCAGTTCGAGCACACGATTTACGTTCACGAGGACGGGGTCGAGGTCCTGACCGCCGCGCGTGAGTCCGTCGAGAGCGCGCAGGGCGCCGTCACCTGAGGACGAAAGTCGACTAGAGTTGTGGCCATGCGGTGCCGCGCGTCGATCCTCGCGTTCCTGCTCCTCCTCTTCGCGTCGTCCGCCGCCAACGCGGCCGACGAGGACGAGGAGGTCGTGCTCCGCGAGGCCGAAAAGATCGAGCGATCGCTCGTGAGCCTGGTCGGGAAGATCCGGGAGTCGACGGTCGCGGTGATCCGCTACGTCGAGTCCGAGGAGAACGGCACGATCGTCGAGAATCAGGCCGGGCTCGGGTCCGGCGTCGTCGTATCCCGCGACGGCAAGGTGTTCACGAACGTCCACGTCGTGCAGGGAGCCTCGCGGGTCGAGGTCGTCCTCTCCGGCGGCGCGGTCCTGGACGCCGAGGTGTTCAGCGAGATGCCGCTCTACGACTTCGCGCTCCTGCGCGTTCGGAGCCCCGCCCCTCCCGCCGACTTCGCGAAGACGGCCGCGGTCGCGCCCGGGCAATGGGCGATCGCCGCCGGCAACCCGCGCGGCCTGGCGACCGACGGCGAGCCGATCGTTACGCTCGGGATCGTCTCCGGCAAGGGTCGAGTCGCCGGCGGGACGTTCCAGTACAACAACGCGATCCAGACCGACGCCGAGATCAATCCGGGCAACTCGGGCGGTCCGCTGTTCGACTTGAACGGCCGCGTGATCGGGATCAACGGGTTGATCTCGACCCTGAACAACGCCAAGCAGAGCGTCGGGGTCGGGTACTCGATCCCGGGCGATCAGATCCTGTCGTTCCTGCCGAGCCTGATGGCCGGCTCGCAGGTCGCGGCCGGGTACAGCGGCCTGAACGTCGACGACTCGACGGCGGCGGACGGCGGGGTCATGGTCAAGACGGTCGAGCGCGGCTCGCCCGCCGACAAGGTCGGCGTCCGCGCCGGCGATCGCATCACCGGCCTGAACGGCCACGCGATCGCGACCCATACCGATTGGAAGAACGTGACCGCCATGCTCCCGAATGGGCGCACGGTCGCGTTGCGGTTCGAACGGAAGGGGCGGTCCTACCTGAAGAAGTTCACGCTGCGCGCCCCCGTTCCGAGTGCCGCCCGTTGAGGCGGCTCGTCAGGATCGCCGGGATCATCGGGATCATCGCCGCGGCGCGGCCGGCCGGGGCGCAGATGAGCTCGCTCGACGACCTCGATCGCGACTTCATCCGCCTCGTCGAGAACGTGGCGCCATCCGTGGTCCACGTCGGCCCCGGGTTCTCGGGCATCTCCATCTCCGAGGACGGGTTCATCCTGACCGACGTCATGGCCGCGCGCGAGTTCCTCGTCGAGAAGAAGTCCACGCTCGCCGTCACGTTCCCGGACCAACGCCGCTTCGACGCGACGCTCCACGCGCACGACCCTTCCACGCGAACCTCGATCCTCAAGATCGACACGCGTGCGAACCTTCCCTCGGTGCGGATCGGAACCCCGGACCGCCTCGCGGTGGGGAACTTCCTCCTCACCGTCGGCAACGCGTTCGGCACCGCCACCGAAGGCGAGCCCGCGGTCACGCTCGGCGTGGTCTCGTCCATCGAACGCGACGACCAGGGAGTGGCGCGCTCGATCGAGACGTCGGCCGCAACCAATCCGGGCCAGAACGGCGGCCCGTACTTCGACGTGAACGGAGACCTCGTCGGCCTGGCCGGCGCGCTGCCCGACGGCCGGAACCTCGCGCGCGTCACGCCGATCGATCGCATCCGGCGCGCGTACGGGCAGGTGGCGGCCGCGGACCGGATCTTCCGCCTCGGCCCGAGCACGAGTCCGCGGCGCAGCAAGGCGGCCATCCTGTCGGAGGCGTTCCACATCGCGGCCACGCGGGCGCGGCGGGGCGTCGTGACGATCTTCATCACGCAGCGGGTCGCCACGGAAGGCACACCGGGCGAAGCGGAGGCGAGCGAGCCGACGCCGGACCGCGACGGTGCAAAGCGCGATGATCGCTCCCCGCGGCCGGCGCCGGTGCCGAGCGCACCGATCGGCGGCGGTCCAATCACCGGCACGATCGTGCACGAGGATGGATTCGTCCTCACCGCCGAGCCGCCCTTCTCCGACGACGTCGAGAGCATCGAAGTGGCGCTCGCCGACGGTCGCCGCTTCCGCGCCACGCTGATCGCCCGTGACCTCAAGGCGGGGCTCGCGCTGCTGCTGCTCGACAAAGACCCCGGCGTCCGGCTCGAGCCGCTGCCCGCGGCGCCGGCCAACGAGTTGCGCGTCGGTCAGTTCGCGATCGCGGTCGGCGCTCCGCATGGTCCACCGGTCGACTCGGAGCCGTTCGTGACGGTCGGAATCGTCTCCGGGACCTCCCGGCAGAACCGCTACGTGGACGCGCTGCAGACCGACGCCGGCGTCAACGTGAAGAACGCCGGCGGCGTGCTCGTCGATCTGCGCGGGCGACGGCTCGGCGTCCTGCTGCCGGCCGCGCCCCCTTTCGGACACAACTCGGGCCTCGGGTTCGCGATTCCCAATGACGTCGTCGCGCGGATTCTGCCGGGGTTGATGCTGGGCAAGAACAGCGAGCCGGCCTTCATCGGGGTCGTCCTCTCGGATGCGCCCGGCGGCGGGGTGCTCGTCACCGAGGTCTCGGCCGGGTTCCCGGGGGAGCGAGCGGGGCTCGAGGTCGGCGACGTCATCACGCGCCTCGACGGGCGTGCGATCGCGAATCGATCCGAACTGACCGATTTCATCTGGATGCACAAGTCACCGAACGACGAGCTGCGCGCGTCGGTGCTTCGCGGCAACGAGGCCCGCGAGCTGACGATCCTGCTGACGAGTCGACCGCGGTGATCGCGGCTGGGAATCGCGCGCGCAGGCCGTAACATGGCGCGTCGATTCTTCCACGCCGGACGAGGAACATGGCAGAGCATCCCCTGGGAAGCGAGGAACGCCCCCTCTGGGTCGCGGTGATCGGCTCCGGCCCGTCCGCCTTCTACGCCGTCGACGCGCTCTTCAAGACGAACGGGATCTCCGTCCACGCCGACGTGTTCGACCGCCTTCCGACGCCGTTCGGCCTCGTTCGCGGCGGCGTGGCGCCCGACCATCAGAAGATCAAGTCGGTGGCGGCCAGCTACGAGCGGACGGCCGCGCATCCGAACTTCCGCTTCTTCGGCAACGTCATGCTCGGGCGCGACGTGCAGGTCGACGAGCTGCTCTCGATCTACGACTGCATCATCTTCGCGGTGGGGAACGAGAGCGACCGCAAGATGGGTGTTCCGGGCGAGGATCTCGCGGGCATCCATTCAGCGACGGCGTTCGTCGGCTGGTACAACGGACACCCGGACTTCCAGGGCGAGACGTTCGAGCTCGTGGGCGCCAGGCGGGTCGCCGTGATCGGCAACGGCAACGTCGCGATGGACGTCACCCGCGTCCTCGCGCGCGAGCCGGACGAGCTGGCGGAGACCGACATCGCCGACGAGGCGCTCGAGGCGTTGCGCGAGAACGGCGTCGAGGAGATCCTGCTGCTCGGCCGCCGGGGTCCGGCACAGGCCGCGTTCTCGCCGAAGGAGATCCAGGAGGTCGCGGATCTCGCGCACTCCGACGTCGTCGTCGAGGCCGCGGACGTCGATCTCGATCCGGTCAGCCGCGCGTGGCTCGACTCCGGCGCTCCGGCCGCCGCGAAGAAGAACCTCGCGATCCTCGAAGCGCAGGTGGAACACGGCGAGGGGAAACAGCGGCGGAAGATCCGCTGCAGATTCCTCGTGTCGCCGGTCGAGTTCATCGGCGACAACGGCCGCGTCACCGGCGTGAAGCTGGAGCACGGCGAGCTCTACGCGGACGATCACGGCACGCCGCGCCCTCGCGGCGCTGGTCGCTACACGGTCGAGGCCGTCGACCTCGTCTTCAAGGCGATCGGCTACCTCGGCGTGGAGATCCCCGGCGTTCCCTTCGACCGGAAGTGGGGCATCATCCCGAACGTGAACGGCCGTGTCGTCGCATCGAGGGAAAGCGACGAACCGCTGCCGGGCCAGTACGTGGTGGGTTGGGCGAAGCGCGGCCCGACCGGCCTGATCGGCACGAACAACGCCGATTCGAAGGCGACGGTCGCAGCCCTCCTCGAGGACGTCTCCGGGAAGTCGGCCGCGGCGCTCGAACGGAAGCACCCCGACGCGATCGTCCAGCGCCTGCGAGCGAAGGAGGTGGACTTCGTCAGCTACGACGACTGGCGGCGCCTCGACGCCTATGAAGTCGCCGAGGGCCGGAAGGTCGGCAAGGTCCGGCGCAAACTGACGACGGTGGCCGCGATGATGGACGTGGTGCGCCGCCTTCGCGTCCAGGAACACACGACGGAGTCGACGTCGGGCGCGTGATGCCGCTCGGGCGTTCGAACGCCGAGCCGCTTCAGCCTTCGATCGGCTCGAGGGGCTCCTGCTTCAGGCGCTCGAGCTTGTCCAGCAGGATCGGCCGCGCGGTCGCCGGCGCTTCGTCGACGAGGCGCCGCGTGATCGCGAACTTCTTCATCCGGTGCAGATACATCTCGAGCTCGTTCGAGTAGTCGATGGACGGCCGATCGCAGGAGGGGTGACGCCGCGACGCGATCTCCTCGGGCGGGAACGGCTCGCTCGAGTACTTCAGACGGTAGAGGAGATCCTCGAGCCCCGGGATCGCCCCCTCGCCCTGCTCGTAGAGGAGGTGGTCGCGCGCCGCGACGCGCTCCTCGTCCGACGTCGGCCCCCCACCGGCCGCGCGCATGAACAGGTCGAGCGCTTCGTGTTCGCGGCTCGGCTCGCGTTCGCGAACGAGCAGATCAGCGTCGCACGTGTGCCGCACGAAGCGATCGCGTTTCGCGAGCGGATAGTCGGTCGCGACGCCGCACATTCCGCAGCGGACGCGCAGTCCGGGCGTCCGGCGCCGCAGGTGGTCGAGCAGGCCCATCAGGATTCAGCGCCGACGGTGCGGAGCGCCCTTTTGCGATAGAGCGCGTGGAGACGGCAGGTGACCGGGCCCGGCGGCGCCTCGAACAGCGTCTCGCGCGGTTCGGGCCGGACCACCGCGCGGATCGGCATGATCTCCTTCAGGCTGCTCGTCAGGAACATCTCGTCTGCGTCACGGATGTCGTCGGCGTCGAATCGTCCCTCCTCGACGGCGACACCGGCGTCCGCCGCGACCTCGAACACGAAACCGCGCGTGATCCCGTCGAGGATGCCGCACTCGAGCCCCGGCGTGCGCAGCCGTCCGTCCTTCACGAGGAAGACGTTCGACGTGGAGCCCTCGGTCAAGTCGCCGTCGCGGTTCGGCATCAAGCACTCGAACGCGTCGATCCGCTTCGCCTCGCGCAGCGCGATGATGTTGTTCAGGTAGTTTCCGCTCTTGATCTTGGGGTCCAGCGAACGGCGTCCAGTGCGGTGGACGCCCACCAGCGCCACGAGCACGCCGTCCGCGTAGCACGCCGGATCGAAGCCCTTGTGCTCGCGCACGATGATGACGGTCGTGCCGTCGCCCGCGCTTTGCATGTCGAGATCGACGAAGCCCAGCCTCGCGCCGCGCGTGACGACGACGCGAACGTACGACTCGACGTTCCCCGCCGCGGCGATCGTCGCCCGGACCTGGCGCTCGATCGAGACCGTTCCGCCCGGGATGGGAAGCCAGAGCCCCACGGCCGACCGCTCGAGCCGGGCGAGGTGACGGTCGAGCAGGAACGGCCGGCCGTGGTACGTCCGAACGGTCTCATACACCCCGTCACCGAACAGGAAGCCACGGTCGAACACCGAGACCTTCGCCTCCCCGGCGGGCACGATCCGACCATTCAGGTTGACGAGCGTCGTCACGGCGATGCATCCGATGCATCCAGAGGTTCGAGGAAGAAGCGACCGGCGCGGCTGGATGATATCGAAACCAGCGCCGGAGGATCACCGCCCTGCTCGACTCATGCCGCGCGGCCCGATTCTCGCTCCGAATTCGCCCGATTGTCGGCGCCGACGGTTACGACGGCCGAAAGCCCGACTAGAACTTTCAAGCCCGAACGGGCCGCTCGCTTTGGGCGGCTCGTTGTCGTTCCAGGAAGCGCGTCCGAGAGCTCGGCCTGCCGGCGAACCCGAATCGTCCCGTTGGGCCGCTTTGCTCCAGAACGCACCGCCCTGGCGTTTTCTGTCGGCTTTCTCCCGAGCCTGGAGCTGAGATGGTCTCCTTCCCTGACACCCACACGTTCCACGACCTAGTTCAAACCCTCGTTGACGCGGCCTCCGACGCCTCCGTCCGTCAGAAGCTGGGACCGCTGCTGGCGCGCCTCGATGAGGTCGCGATCGCCTCCCTCGACGAGCCCGGCGCACGCGCTCTCGCGCGCACGCGGCTCTCCGAGGCGCTCCTCGTGGCCCTCGGCACCGACGCCGCCCACAAGTCGCTCTCTCGTGCGGTCGACGACAGCGACCGCATCGACGACGACGCCGGCCGAGCCAACTCCCTCGTCGAGGCGGCGCACGGCGCCGCGGCCCTGGGATCCCTCGGCGCGGACCTTCTGGCGCGCATCGAAGGTCACGCGGCCGCGCTCGAGCCGAGCCGCGCGCGCGCTCGGCTGTTCGCGACCCTATCGGTGGCCTACGGACGTGCGAAGGAATCGGCCAAGGCCGCGAAGATGGCGGTTCGTGCGATGAACAGCGCGGAGAAGGTCGAGGACCCGGCGAGTCGCGTCTTCGCGCTCTGCCAGGTGGCCACCGTGCTGCATGGCGCCCACGCGTCCCGCATGGACGCAGCGGATGCGATCGAGCGGGCTCGTGCCGTTGCGCTGGACGTTGCCGACGAGGCAAGTCGGGCCCGGGCTACGGTCGAGGTCGCAGCCACGCTCGGTCGACTCGACCGCGCCGCCGACGGTCTCTCCTTGCTTCAGAGCGCGCTCGGGTTGGCCGAGCCGAGGGAGCCCGCGGCCGCGCCCCGGCCGGTGGCGACTCAGGAGATCGATGTGGTCGAGGCGATCGAACCGCTCGCCGACGTTGGCGAGCTCACGGAGGAAGCGGAGGAGACCGAGCCGATTCCGGCCGCTCGATCCGAGTCGAGCCGGGAATCACAGGAATCAGTGGTCGAGAACGTCGGCGTGCCTGAGGGCTACAACGATCCGACCGCCGGCTTGAAGTTCCCGTCGCACTCGTCACGGCGACGCCGCCGCTGAGTGGGGAATGCAAGTCCTCCGCGAAGGACGCCCCCGAGCCAGGGAGGCGGCCGACCCCGCGGGTGCGAACACAAGTCAAGCCTTCGCACCCGTTCGGTCTCCTCCAGCCGCAGTGGCGAGGCGCCTCATGCCCCGTTAAATTTGGCGCAGCGTCCGGCTCCACGGGTTATCCTGTCGGGACGATCAAGTAGATACGGCAGCCCACACGACTGGTCCCGTACCGCATGGAGCGTCCCAGTGATTCGCACCGCGAACGTGAACGAACTCCCGAGCCCAGAGGAGGGGTTTCGCGTATTGGTCACGCGTAAATGGCCAAGAGGCATCCCGAAGGACGCCATCGACCTGTGGGTGAAGGACCTTGGCGGAACGCCAGAACTGCTCAAGGAGTACAAGAAGGGCAAGATCACCCCAGCGGGATTCGAGGCCCGCTACCGGGGCGAGATCTCGGAGCCGGTGCGGAGCGGTCTCGTCTACGACCTCCAGCGCCGGGCGATGAATGGCACCGACCTGATCCTCCTGTGTGACTTCGAGCAGGAGGAGGGTTCGGTCCGCCTCGCGCTCAAGTCGGTGCTCGAGACGACCTGACGGCTTCCCAGGCGTGCTCTGAAGCCCTCGTCATTTTGACGCGTCCTGCGTCATCGTGCCGCATCCTCGTCCCCCGGCACTCCGCCTTCTCACTGAACCAACGGCTTTTTCACGACTTCCGTGAGGGGAGCCGTTTGGCATACGAGATGCAGTATGTTGCCTGTCCCGCCACTCGCGGGCCGGAATACGCACTTCTCTGCAGCTCATAGGAGGCAGAACAAATGTTGGATCGATGGTTCGACCGGAGTTGGAACGACCTGCCGGCGTTCGACCGGGTCTTCGAGCGCATGCTGGGCTCGTTCCCCTGCGAACGCGGCATCGCCGTGCCGCGGATGAACGTTCGCGACCTGGAGGACTCCATCGAGGTGCGGCTCGAGGCATCGGGCTACACCGCGGAGGAACTCGACGTGCGCGTGGAAGGCGACCGGCTCACGATCACCGGTCGGAAAGAGGCCCCGGCCCCTTCGGACGGCCTTCGCATGCTGCGTCGCGAGCGGACGTTCGGAACGTTCAAGCGCGAGGTGCGGCTCGGCGCCCCGGTGGACAGCGACGCGGTCGAGGCTCAGTACCGCCTCGGCGTGCTGAACGTGAAGCTGCCGAAGGCGGCCGAAGCCCGTCCGCGGGTGATCGAAGTCCAGGCGAACTGACCAGTCTCAGGAAACGGAGAACGAGCAATGTCCTCTCAAGTCACCGCCCTTCATCCCTCGACGCCCGCTGCCAGTGAAGTGCAGCCGGCGATCGACACGTTCCTCCCGCGAACCGACGCCCTCGAGTATGAGGACCGGCTCGAGCTTCACGTCGAGCTGCCGGGTGTCGACACCGACGGGGTTTCGTTGAAGATCGAGGATCGTACCCTGTCGATCGACGCCACCCGCACCGTGCCGATCGAGCGGCTCCGACATCAGGAGTTCTCGGCGGCCCGATTCCGTCGGAGCTTCTCGCTGCCGGCGGGGCTCGACACCGAGAAGGTCGACGCACGGCTGGAGAACGGCGTCCTGATCGTCACGGTGCGCAAGGCCGACGAGAAGAAGCCGCGACGCATCCAGATTCGCTGATCTCGCATCGCGGCAACGGTTCTGAATGTCTTCGCCGCGATCGCCCGGGGTGCGAACGCGGCTCCTCGACTTCCCGCAATGAGAAGGGGGCCGACCGGGCTTTTTGGCCCCGTCGGCCCCCCTGCCGCTACGGTGCGCGGCCAGCCGTTTCCTGGAGGGATCGGCAGTGATCAGTACTTGAACGGGATCCGCAGCTTGTTCACCTGCATCCGGGGCGTCGTCGGCTGCGGCGGGCTCTCCGTGTTCGTTGCGATGTCGAAGCGGATCTCCCAGCGCAGGTACTGCTTCCCGTTCAGGAGAGTGATGTCGGGGACCCATCCGGTCGAAGTGGTCAGGTCGGGCGAGCCCGGGTTGGTCGCCTTCTCATCGGCGCCCTCGAACCACACCGACACGCTCTGCTCGTTGGGATGCAGCGTTCCGTTCGGAATGTAGTCGGCGAGCAGCAGGTCCGGCGAGTCCACCTCGATGTCGTTATTGAACGGGTCGATCACGAAACCCGACGCGTTCGTCAACACGAACCCGGTCGATGCGTTCGTGCCGCGGAAGATGGGGCCGTCGCCCGGAATCCCGAAGACCGGGCCGGCCAGCGGACCGGCCGAGGTCATGACCAGGGGACGGAAGTCCGAGGTCACCGAACCGAGGTCATACCACGTCGAACGTGCCACCGACTTCGGCGTGAGCGGCGTCGGCGTGAGGTTCATGTTGACCAAAGGATTGAAGTTCGATTGCCCGTTCGACCCCGACCCACAGATCCCTTGTCCGGTGGCGACGTTGAAGACCGACTTGAACACCTTGGCGTTGACCTTCTCCTTCAGCACCATGACCGGGGCGCTGGTCGGGATGTGGATCTGGACGATCCCCGGGCCACCTGGTCCGCCGTCGGCGACCTGAATGACGTTCGCGTCACCGCCGGGAGTCGTGCCCGTCGCCGAGCTGGACGACAGATTGGTGGCGTTCGAACCGCAGCCTCCCGACACGTCGATGACCACGCTCGGCAGCGTGAGGTCGTTCATGATGACGTTCGTCGCGGACTGGATCACCACGCCGCCACCCGAACCACCGCCACCCGCGCCGCCGCGGCCCGACGAACCGGTTCCTTCTCCACCCCCACCGTTGCCGCCGATCGCGTCGATCTTGGCGGAAGGACCGCGGATCTCGACCGTCCCGAGGGCCTGCAGCAACATCGATCCGGCCCCGCCGCCCCCGCCTCCACCACGCGAATCCAGCGTCGTGAACGGCAACTTCGAGTTGATGAAGATCGTCTGCTTGCACTGCTGATCGAGCCCCTCGGTTCGGGATCCGGCGCCGCCGCCGCCCTGCCCGCCAATCAACGACTGGAGCTCACCGGCCGGGCCGATGAAGTTGTTGGCGGCCGACGCATCCTTGAAGACGGCGGGACCCGCTCCACCGAACATCGTGATCTTCTTGGTCTGAGGCCACGTCGTGTTCAGGTTGAACTGCGATCCAGTGTCATAGATCAAGCCCGCCTGGTGCGCCGCCGCGAACGTCAGGTTCGGGTTCGGCATCGCGACCGCGTTCTTGGACGTGTCGCCGCTGTACACCACCGGCGGGTTGCCGACGTTGGGCGCGGGGATCGGCTTGCCCGGATCGAACTGGATCGGCAAGTGGTTGCCGATGCCGATCGCGCCGCGCCGGCCGCTGATCAACACGTTCGTCTGCTCCGGGCTCGACGGGAAGAACACGTTGAACGAGCCGCCACCACCGCCCGATCCGCGGCTGCCGTCGCCCAAGCCGCTGTAGTTCGAGCAGTTTCCACCGTTGAAGTTCGTGCCGAACGGCAGCGTGCAGCCGCACTGCCCACCACCGCCGCCGCCGGGGATGAGGTTGCCGGGCGCGTACCCGGACTCCCCGAACTGGGGCGTCTGGATGAAGGAGATCGACTGCGCACCCTCCGGCACGGTGACCGGGTGGCTCGCGCCGCCCCGACCGCCGCCCGGCCCTGGCGCACCACCGGGCATGGGGGTCAACGCCGAGTCGAATGTGTCGTCGCTCGCGCCATCCGAGCCGTTCAGGTTGATCTTCCCCTCGATCAGGACGTCTCCGGTCGCGGTGAGGACCAGCGGGTTCGACCCGCGCACCACCAGCGTCGCGTTCGCGGGAAGGGTGAACTCGGTGAAGTTGAAGACCCCGCCGAGCACCGTCGTGCCCGGCTTCGCCTGCGGAGTCGCGCCCGAGAAGAGGGGGAACGCCTGGAAGTCGGTGTCGAGGAAGATCGTGATCGATTCGCTCGTCGGCGGATCGAACCGGCCCAGCGAGCCGTCGCCGCCGAAACCGAACGACGCGCGCAGCACGTTCGAGTTCTGGGCGTCCCAGCTCGCGACCTGCAGACCGTCGGCCGCGATCGATGTGTCCTGTTGGCTCGCTTCATCGAAGTTCTCGACGATGACCTCGTCGATTTCGCCGCCCACCTTCGGGGCCTTCGCGACCTTGTACTTGCCGAGCGTCGTGAAGAACTCGTCCTCGTCCGGGCCGAGCTGTGCGTTCGTGATCGAGAAGAACTTGCTCGAGAGCTCGAGCGCAACGGTGTGCCCGAGCGGCAGGACTCCGCGCGGATAGAGCAGCACCTCGGCGCTTTTCGATGTGTTCTTCGTCAGGATCATTTCGCCGATCAGCGGCTCGTCGGCCGGCGATCCGCTCGCCGTCTCGATGATTCGCAGACGCAGGAAACCGCGGGTGAAGTTGACGTCCGCCGGGCTGACCGGGCCGTCGAACTGCACGACGAAGGGAGGCCGCTTGTTCTTCTTGATCTTCTTGAACAGGCCCGCCGGATCGGAGAACGGGTTCGGATAGATCCCCGACGTTCCCGGCGACGGCTTGATCTTGTTCTTCTTGGGCTTCACGGCCTTCTTCGAAATGTTGTCGAAGTAGAGGCTCGGGGTCGACGTCGTGGTGAACGAGACCGGAACCACTCCAACGTTCACCCCGCTCAGGTTCTTGATCGAGTTCGCGGTGTCCACCGTAACGTCGATCTGATACGTCGTCCCCGGCAGGAGCCCCGGCAGGCCGGAGTTCGTCGCGTTGTCGGACGCGGGGTTGAACGTGTCGATCGGCGCGGTCGGAAGCCGGGGGGTGAAGATGATCTTGTTCCCCTGGACCTTGTAGTCGCCGAACGCGATGCTCCCGATCATCTGTCCGGAGCTGTTCGCCGTCGACACCCGGATCCGCAGGGCTTCCGCGATCCCCGTCCCGACTTCCGGGCTGCCACTGAACTCGAAGACGATCCGCTGGGAGAGGGGAGCGTTCAAGGGAGCGACCTTCGTCCCGGACACTCCGTTTATGGATCCGGGGAACTGGACCGCCGTGAGCTTGACTCCGTCGGCCCAGGCGACCGTCGGAGCGGCCAGACAGAAGGCAAGGACACCCAACAAGGTGCGCATTCGCATGAAAGTCCTCCGGAGCAGACCGGCGCAGAATGGACGAGGCGGTAGCGCCTCCGACGGTTTCTACGACCGAAGAGTATACCCGAGCGCGATCATGTGACCAAACTCAACCGCACACATCGGGACCAACTCGGCCGCAACGACCGCACGAGGCGTCAGGCAAAGGGCCGCCCGCGGGCGAACTTTGCACGTTCACGACGGAAAACACGCGCGTCAACCGTCCGCGGCCCGACCGTGCTGGCCCGACGCAGTCGTCACCGCAAGTTGTAAGCGGTTTAGAGCCCATAGGTTGCATCACCTCGATGCGGCTCCTGCAGTCAGTACAGTCGTATTCGTAGATCGCCATGGTGAACGCAACATCAACCCAAGAAACGGCACTGTCTTATAGATCCCATCGCCCAGGAGGTCACAGTCCAAGAAGGTGAAACCCCGCGTCGACGTAGAGAATCTCTCCGGTTACCGCGCGCGACAGATTCGACAGGAAGAAGAGCGCCGCATCCCCCACCTCGTCGATGTCGATGTTCCGGCGGAGCGGAGCCCGGTCCTTGAACTGCTCCAGCATCGTCGGCAGATCCGCGACCCCCGAGGCGGCCAACGTCCGGATCGGGCCGGCAGAGAGCGCGTTGACCCGGATCCCGCGCGGCCCGAGGTCGGCGGCGAGGTAGCGGACCGACGATTCGAGCGCCGCCTTCGCGACGCCCATGACGTTGTAGTGCGGCACGACCCGCTGACCACCGAGGTAGGTCATCGTCAGGATCGAGCCGCCCTGGTCCATGAGCCCCACCGCCCGCTGCGCGACCGCGGTCAACGAGTAGGTGGAAACATCGAGCGCCGTGCGGAATCCTTCCCGGGTCGTCCCCACGAACTCCCCTTCCAACTCCTCGCGCCGCGCGAACGCCACGGCGTGGACGATGAAATCGAGACGGCCGTAACGCTCCGTGATCTGGACGAACGCTTGGTCCAGATCCTCGTCCTTCGCCACGTCGCAGGAGAGGAGCAACGAGTCCTTCATCGGTCCGGCGAGCTTGGCGACCGTCTCGCGGAGTCGCTCACCTTGGTAGGTCAGCGCCAGCCGAGCCCCCTCGCGGGCCGTCGCCTTCGCGATTCCCCACGCGATCGAACGTTTGTTGGCCACGCCGAGAATCAACCCGGTCTTGCCCTCGAGCAGCATGCGTCGCTCCTCCGTCGAAACCATCGGACTATGCTAGGGTCCGGCCGGCGCTTCGCACTCTTCGACGCCGGGATTCGCAGGACAGATTCGCAGGACTCATGGACAACGACCGCTGGCTGCAGGACGGCTTCGAGCGCTTCAAGGCCGGTGATTTCGACGGCGCCGTCCAGGCGCTGGAGCGGGCGCTCGAGCTCGACCCCGCCGACCCCGCCGTCCTTCGCACGCTCGCGATGTCATGGTTCCGGAAGGATGAGTTCGCGCGGGGGCTCCCGCTGGCCGAACGGTTGGTCGAGGTCGCGCCGAACGACCCGATCTCGTTTACTACTCTCTCGATCTTCTTGATGAAGAACGGACGCATCGAGGAGGCCGAGGCGGCGAGCGCACGGGCCAAGGTCCTCACCTGGAAAAGGCAGCTCAAGGATGGCCCCGGCGGATCGCCGTCGTTGACCGTGATCGATGCGAAGTCGTCCACCTCGCCGCCGATTCTGCCGACGGTGTCGCCGCCGATCCTGCCGGTCCTCCCGAAGCGACCGGCCGCGCCCCCCCTCGACGCGCCGGCGAAGGAGCCGAGCGACCCGGACGCGAAGTCGTGACGGCTCGTGACCTTCGCGGCGCCGCGTTCCTCGCCGCCGTCGTCGCGAGCGGATGCCACGTCGACGCGACGCGAGATTCGCTGCTCCTCGAGCACGTCGGCTCCGCGCGACTCGAGGGCGGAGTCCGATTCGACCGGGACGCCGTGATCCGGCTGCCGCACGAGGGGTTCCTCGCGATCGCGAGCGCGCCCGGCGAAGTTCTCGTGGTCCTGTCGGCCGGGTGGATGGCGATCGACCCCGCGCGGCCGGGAGGAGGCGTGGAGATCGCCCTCGACGCGGGTCGCGACGTCGCCGTGACGAAGGCGGGCGCGTTCGTCCTCACGGCGGACGGCCGCGTCGCCCGCGCGGTCGATGACGGTGAGCGCGTCCACGTCGAGACGATCGGTCGCTTCCCCGGGGCAACCCATCTCGCCGCGCGGGACGACCTGGCCGCGGTCGGGTTCGGCGACGGCCGCATCGTGCTGTTCTCGACCACCGGCGATCGCTGGCGCCCGGCCGCCGCGCTGGTCCTGTCCTCGCCACCGACCGCGCTCGACTTCGGCGTCCCGTCGGCGACGGCGCGCCTGCTCTACGTCGCGACGGAGGGATCGATCCAGGCGATCGACCTGGAGAGCGCGGGCGGGCCGACGCTCGGCGACCCGATCTCGGTCCCGTCCACCCGCGCGCTGGCCGCCAGCCGGGACGACCTCGTCCTGGTTCTCGCGGACGGGCGGCTCGCCTTCTTCGATCTGCTCGATCCGCGCCGGCCACGACGCGATGGGGAGCTTCGCGCCGCCGGCGTGCGCGACGTCGCGTGGCAGGACGGGCAATGGTTGCTTCTGAGTGACGACGCGGTCGGGTTCTACCGTCCGACCGGCACCTCGATCGTGCACCAATCGGTGAACCAGAAGCGCGCGTCGGAGAGCCGGACGATCGGGCCGCTCTCGCCGGTCTGCAGCTCCGCGACCGGAAACCGCGAGAAGATGTGCCACGCCTCGGCTTCCGCGGTTCCGTCGATCGCGGCGACCTCCGGCCGGTCCAGATGCCGGGAAGCCACGCGCGGCGCGGGGAGCGGCTCGCCCAACCGGACCGGCTGCCAGAAGACGCGCCGTTCGGTGGCGGCGAGAACCGTCCAGACGCGAGGCCGGGTCGGCTCGGGGAGCATCGCTCGCGTCACGATCCGCTCGTTCGCGTCGAGCCGCGCCGACACTGCGGCGGCGCCGATCCGCTCCGCCTCGCCGCGGGAAACGAAAAGCAGGGTCAGGTAGCCCGCGACGCCGAGCCCGCCGAGGCCGAGGACCCAGCGGGCCCGACCGTCTCCGAGGCGGGCGGCGCGCACGGCACCGATGAGGACCAGCGCGACGGGCCAGATCACCCGGAGGACCGGCGAGACCCGGTCGCCGCCGACGGCATAGATGAAGAAGGTGGCGACGAGCGCGAGCACGATCCAGGCCACGTCCCCCCGTCCTGACCGCCGGCCCGCGATCGCGGCAGCGCCGCCGAGGATGAGCCAGAGCCACGGATCGACGATGAAGACCAGGTCGCCGTAGACCCACCCGGCCGAGAACGGCAGCCACGGGCGCAGCCCGTACATGTTCAGCAGATCGAGCAGCGGATGCGTCGCGAGCCCGATCGCGACCGCGAGGAACGGACCTTCGGACGGTCGCCAGCACCGACCGCGCCGGTTCGGATCGCGACGCCGCTCCAGCCACTCGAAGAGCCACGTCCCGAGCCCGATCAGCACGACGACGCCGGCCAGCGCGTGGGTGATCCCCCGGTGGTAGACGAGGTAGCCGCGCACGCCAAGGAAGAGCCGCGCGACGACGTCGACGTCCGGCAGGTTGGCCGCGACGACCAACGCGACCGCCGACAGCGGCGACCTTCGTCCCAGCCGCGAACGCGCGAGCGCCAGGCCGAGCAGAGAGTGGGTGAGGTTGTCCACCGAGAGTCCCACGTCGCCCGTCCGGGACGATCTCCACGAGGAAACCGGAGGCGAGATGATAGGTGGGCTCATCGCGAATGCACTCCTCGCATCATCCCTCTCGGCCGCTTCCGACCGCCCCCGGCCGCCGTCGACACGATCCGCGGTTCATGCGGCGTCGAGAGTCGGGGTTTCCGCTTCGACTCGTCGATCGCATCAGTACGATGCGCGGATTCGAGATGTCGGGAGGGCTCATGTCGCCACTGCGAGTCGCCGCCGTCTGCTTCTACTCGTTGCTTCTCTTCTCCTGCTCGCTGCTCGACGTCGATCCGACCGAGAGCGCGCCGCGCGAGAAGGACTACGGCCGCCCGCTCGGGCCCGGCGAGGTCGCGCTCGAGAAGGTGACGGACCCGTCCCAGTATCCGGACTTCGGGCGCGGCTACTCGGAACGAGAGACGCTGATCCAGGCGATCGACGGGACGCTCGAGTACTTCGCGAAACCTTCGTCGAAGCATTGGTTCCCGTACCTGGACATCGATCACGCGCGGTCGATCCGAAGCCTCGAGGCGTTTCGCGAGGTGCTCCTCCAGGCGAACTCGCCCGAGGAGCTGAACCAGCGGATCGTGTCATCGTTCGACGTCTATCGCTCGAAGGGGTGGGACGGCTCGGGGACGGTGCTGTTCACCGGCTATTGCCAGCCGATCTACCGAGCGTCGCGCACGCAAACGGGCGAGTACCGCTACCCTCTCTATCAGTTGCCGCCCGAGCTCATGAAGGACGACTTCGGAACACCGCTCGGCTGGAACTCCGGCGGCGGCATCGGTCCCTCCCCGACGCGCGCCGACTTCGATCGTGGGTTCCTCGAGGGGCGCGGCCTGGAGCTCTACTGGCTGCGCGATCCGCTCGAGGCGTACATCGTCCACGTGCAGGGCTCGGCCAAGCTCGAGCTCGACGACGGCACCGTCCAATCGATCGGCTACGCGGGCAAGACCGAGCACGAGTACGTCGGCCTCGGCCAGTCACTCGTCGCGGACGGCAAGGTCGATCGCGGGAGGCTCAACCTGTTCGCGGTCAAGGACTACTTCGCGAAGCATCCGGCCGAGCTCGAGGAGTACATGCACCGCAACGCGTCGTACGTCTTCTTCACCGAGATCCAGGGCGGTCCGTATGGGAGCCTGAACATCGCGGTCACGCCGTACCGCACGCTCGCGACCGACAAGGCGGTCTTCCCGCGCGGGGGCGTGACGTTCGCCGAAACGATCGTCCCCGAGCCGGCCGGCCGCCTCGTGCCGTTCCATCAGTTCCTGATCGATCAGGACACCGGCGGCGCGATCCGTTCGGCCGGGCGATCCGACATCTTCCTTGGCACCGGTCCCGAGGCGGAGCGGATCGCGGGCGGGACCCACGCGGAAGGTCGCCTCTGGTACGTCTACGTCCGCTGATCTCCCTCGAGATCATTCGCTGACGAGCTGGACCTCGCGTTCGTGGAGCGGCTGGACCGGACGGTTGGTATCGCCGACGATTTCGTGAAACGCGGCGATCTGCTCGCGAGAGGCGTGCATGCGCTCGCGGAACACGATCCACTGGACTCCCTCCGTGCACGGCGGGGTCGTCAGCGAGCCGTCGTAACGATACGTCGCGCGTTCCATCGGGACGAGGTCCGCAAGGTCCAGCTCGACGTCCTCGTGATGCGTCGCGGGCCCCTCCTCGGGGGGGAGAAGGTCCCAGAATCGCTCGAGGAGCTGATTCGGTCGTCCCGCGTCGAACATCACGCCGATCACCGCGAGGTGGCCGCTCTCGTCCTTGTGGACGAGATGCATCTCGAGCGCCGTCGCCTCGCCGTCCACCGTGTGCTCGCTCGGCGAATGGAAGTGGAGCTGGAGGAGGTCGTAGCGATCGTCGCCGAGGTGGAACGAGCTGCCGGGCTCGACGTTCACCTGGATCGTGTGGCCGTTGTTGAGGATGCGAACGTCGGACCGCCCGTACTCGAACCGAAGGCTCCGGACGGGATCGGCGGTCGCCGTCGCGTCGCCCGGGAGATCGATCGGGGATTGTTCGCGGCCGGTTCGAGCCACCTCCCATTCTGGGCAAAGCTCGCTCCAGCGAGCCGGCCCGGCTTCCCCCGCGTACGTCCAGTGAGGCGCTGAGCGAACGGCGTGCGTGGACTCCGGGGAGTGATCGATGCGGTGAGCGACGATCACGAGGAGCGAGGCGCCGCCGATTGCGAGCAGAAGCGATCGTTTCATTCGAGCTCCCCTTTCGGAGATCCGCGGCGATTCCGCGACAAGCATCAGTGCGATGCGCGCGAGCCGACCCGCGCGATCTCGGATCGAACCTCGTCGGAGAGAGGGGGAACCGCGGCGAGCCGGCCGGCCACCTCCGAGTATGCGTCGACGAGCTCGGCGGGCCCCTCGCGGAGAACCGCACGCATTCGGTCCGGTGCGCCGAAGCGCACGACCGCGTCGACCATCAACGAGACCACGTACGTCCCCCAGCGTTGCTTGCGGGGACCGTTCAGGGCCGACCAACGCAGCGCTCTCCGGGCCTCTGGATCGGCTTCATCATCGAACAGCATGAGGACGTTTTCCCCGAAACGACGCGTCAGCCCGCGCGCCTCGGCGTCGAACGCGGGGGTCCGCCGGCCCTGATCGTCGAACCGCTCCTCCTCGGGGAGCGACAGGTATCCCGCGACGCCCTCGGTCAGGAGCACCAGGAGGAACCGCCCCGCGTCGTGCGTGGTGGCCTCCGCCCACGCCGGGGTCTGATCCGCGTAGCTCTCGAAGCGAACGATGAAGAGCTCCGGCGCCACGATCCGAACCAGTTCCTCGCCGACCGCGTCCCGCTCGTACCTTCCCGTCCGCTGGAACACGTCGAGGAAGAGCTGTCGTGCGTCGAGCAACAGAAGCCGTTCGTCCTCGATCGGCACGAGCGCGGTGGGTCGCTCCGGCGGGAGCCCGACGACGATCCACACGTGAAGGGGCGGGCCATCGCCGGCTTCCTCCGGAAGGAGGCGCTGCACCCGGCTCTTGACCACGTCCTCGCGCGACTCGAGCTCGAGCGCGAGATCGTCGACGCGAGCCCGAGCGTCGTCGAGATGCCGGCGCGCCTCGACGAAGGCGAACGCGTCGTCGACGGCGTCCTCGTCGGTTCCCGCGCGTCGAAGCTCGTCGCGGGCCCGGTCCTCGCCGACGTCGATCGCGTACGCGAGGTGCGACAGGACGCGCTCGACGCCGGGGGCGGGCCGGGCGCCGCCGAGCACGTCGAGCACGGCTCGAGCCGGCGCCGCGTCGACCTCGATTCGACCTTCGATCGGAGGAATGGACGCGGCCCGCGCCGGCGGCCCTTCGGTCGCGAACGACGACGCCGCGGCGTCCGCCCGCGGCGGTGGCGGGGACGGGCGCGGCGCCGAGCACGCGACGAGCAGGATCGCGGCCACGGCGGAGACGATTCGCATCAGGGGCGGATCAGCCTCACGTCGTGCGACACCATCTCGCGGCCGGGCACGACCAGATCGACGCGCAGGTGGTCGATCTCCTCGGAGACCTCGACCATCAGCGGGCGGGCGGCCGGACCGCCCGGCACGACGCGATCCAAGAAGCGGTCGTTGACGACGTCGTAGAGCACCAGGCTCGGCCACTCGTCCCGGATCCCGAGGAGCGCGTCGACCTCGACGCGGACCGCGCCGGTCACCGTGAACGGACCGAACGGTCCTTCTCCGGCGACGGTCCGACCGTCTTCCCCGACTTCGTCGAGCTCGGTCACCCTCATCGCGAGGTACGGGCGGATGCCGGCCTCGGCCAGCGCCTGCTCGAGCAACGGGATCTCCTCGGCGGGGCGACGGACGCCCCACGTTCGGACGGTGATCGGCGCATCCGCTTCGCCGTCGATCGCGACGCGGTACTCGGCGTCGATTCGCGACGGGGGCGGATCGAGAAGACGGAACCTCTCGAGCGGCAAGCCCGCGAGACGATCGATCCGTGCGGTGTCGGCGCCCTCCACGTGGACGACGTCGCTCCACGCGAGGCGCTTCACGACGACCTCATCGATGCGCACCGCCCCGTTGTCGACGGCGATCGCGACGGCACCGCCCCCGAGCGGAGTCCGGTCGAGGAGATCGGCCACCGGCCGCCCGTCGATCCACGCCTCGAGGGCGCCGCCGCGGCTGACGACCCGGAGCACGAACGACTCCAACGGCAGGCCAGCGAGCTTCCGCACCGACTCGCGCCCGCCGCGCGACAACCCGAGCCGCGGCTCGGGTTCCGACTCGATCCGCACCTGCACCTCGTCGGCGATCTCGAGCGCGAGCCGCGCTCCGGCGTCGAGGCGGGCGACGAGCTCGATCGAGAGGTCGCCGAAGACCGGTCGCGTGGACTCGACCCGCCCCTCCTTCACGACGAGCGCTCCCTGATCGATGAAGGCGTCCCCGGATGTCACGTGGAACGTCTCCATCGCGGCGTCGAAGGCGTCGCGCAAGAGATCGGTGCCGCCGAGCCCGCCGGACCCGCCGAACACGGAGAGAACGAGGAGCAGTGCGTTCATGCGCGGAGTCGATCAGGAATCGCGCGCTCGGTCAATGACCGTACGGGGATGGCACGGGACCCGCCCGGCCGGAGTCGCGGCGAAGCGTCCGATCGCGAATCGTCTGCGGTTCTGATGATGGCGTCCCGGCCGTCGATTCCTACGCTCTGGAGACCATGACCACGATCACCACGTGCGGGAGCTGCGGCGCCCTCGTCGACCCGAAGGCGAAGCGATGCCACCAGTGCGGGCGCCTCTGGCCGGCGCTCCTCGGGCTGCGACCCGGGCTCGACCGCCTGTTCTCGCGTGAGCACTCCTTCTCGAAGCCGTTCGCGCTCTTCCTCGTCGTCGTCTACCTCGCGACGGTGCTCGTCGGGCAGCGGACCGGCAACGTCGGCCCCGGCCTTCTCGAGAAGTTCAACCCCGGACCGGGCGTCACGTTGCCGGCTGGCGTGGCGTACACGCCGTTCATCCTGGGCGGCGACTGGTGGCGGACCATCACCGCGTGCCTGCTTCACGCCGGGATCGTCCACATCCTCTTCAACTGCTTCGCGCTCTTCAACCTCGGCCGGATCGTCGAACAGATCTACGGCAACGCGCGCCTGACGATCGTGCTGTTCGTGTCCGGCGTGGTCGGCTACGTCGTCGGCCTGCCGTTCGTGCCGATGTCGCTCGGCGCGTCCGGCGCGATCTGCGGGCTCATCGGTGCGGTGCTGGCGTTCGGCTTTCGGCGCGGCGGCACCCACGGCGAGATGATCCGCGGGCAGGCTCTCCAGTGGATCCTCTACCTCGCCGTCTTCGGCTTCGTGGTGTCGGGGATCAACAACTACGCCCACTTCGGCGGCGCGGCCGGCGGCTTCGCGGCGGCGTGGTTCTTCGACGCCCATCAGCTCCAAAAGGGGAAGGAGAGCGACCGCGCGCGGCTGATCGCGATCGCGTGCATCCTCGTCACGCTCCTCGCGATCGGGATGGCGTTCTACACGATGGCGACCCGCGTCTACCTCGTGCGGACGGACGGTGCGGGGAACTTCCTCGAGTTCACGTACAAGGCCCGTTAGGAGAGCGCGTCACGACGCGGGAATCGGGGCATCCCCGCCGGTGCCTGCTCCGAACGACGCGACCTGACGCGCCGGGCGAAGCAGAAGTTGCTCGACTTCGCGAAGAGAGGCCACGGAATCGGGCCGTATCCCGTTAGCCTCGTCTCCGGTCGTTCCGGGGTTCCCGTGCGCGCACGCGGGCGGACCCTGCCGTCTTCACTGCCCATCGGAAGCACCTTGAAGGAGAGATCCATGCAACATCGCAGCGGGATCGCCACGTTCCTGTCGTTCGCGACCCTCCTCCCAAGCCTCGGCGCCCAGACCACGATCTTCTCGAACGTCGCCAGCTCGCCGACGTCGGACGTTCCCGGCTACCCAGGGCTCAAGTTCACTTCCGGCACGAGCACGGTCACGTTCGTGCGCCCGTTCGGGAGCCCCAACGGCAACTGGATCCTGACCGCCGACACCGACACCGGCAGCACCACGGACGACGAGGTGCTGATCGTGAACGGCGTCGTCGTGCTCAAGGAAGGCGATCCCGCCCCGTGGGACGTCGCGAGCATGCTGGGGCCGTTCGACACGCGCGTCGACGTCAACGACGCCGGCGAGTACGTCTTCTCGAACAACACGACGGCCGCCGCGAACGACGACTACGTCGTGAAGGTCACGGCCGGCCCGACGTTCAACGTCGTCGCCCAGGAGGGGAGCCCGATGGCGAGCATCGCCAGCGCCTCGTACGACGACACGCTGGACTCGGCGTTCCTCGCCGGAGCGAACGTCGGGCTCCAGGCCGACGGCGTCGACGGCGGCGGCATCACGACCTCCGACGACGAAGTGTTCGAGATCGGCCCCATGGTGATTGCTCGGGAGGCGATCACGCAGCCCGGCGGGCAGTTCACGGCCACCGTCGAGTTCGACGACAACATCGACTTCGAGGAGATGTGGTCGGACGCGACCGGCACGAACGTCCTCTACCAGGGCGACCTCACCGGCTCGACCTCGACGGACGACGTGGTCGTCGTCAACGGCAACGTCGTGATCCAGGAGGGCTTCGTCATCCCCGGCTCCGGCTTCGCGGACCCGATCGATTCGAGCGGAATCCTCGGCGCGACGATGGATGCCGGCGGCAATTGGTACGCGCGCGGGAACAACGCCACGACCGAGCTCGACTGGCTCCTCCGCAACGGCGTCGTGGTCGCGTCGGTCGGAGCTCCGGTGACGCCGGGCGCGACCGAGCTCTGGAGCGACACGGATTTCGCGGCCTGCTTCTTCGCGCACACGGGCAACGGCACCGGCGACTTCATCACGGCGGGCGTGACCGACAACGACTCGCGCTACAACGGCATCATCGTCTGGAACGGCGTCCAAGTGGTCTGCCGCGAGGGCGACCCCGTCGACGTCGACAACGACGGGATGTTCGACGACGGGCTCTACATCAACACCTTCGGCGACGACGACTTCTATCTCTCCGACGCCAACGAGCTCTACTTCACCGTCACGCTGCGCGACGTCACCGCGACGACGGTCGCGACCGCGTTCCTCCGCAAGGACATCGCGCCGTGCCCGGGTGGAACGATCCGCAAGTACGGGACCGGCTGCGCCGGCTCGACCGGATCGGCGCCGGAGCTCAGCGTGCTCGGCTGCGCGACGCCGGGCGGCAGCGTGACGCTCGCGATCACGGACGGACTCCCGAACAGCACCGCCCTCGTGTTCCTGGGCGCGGTCGAGGTGGCGCTGCCGATCGGCGGCACCGGCTGCACCCTGCTCGTCAATACCCCGCCGCTCGTCATCGGCGTTCCTCTCGACGGGGCGGGATCGCTCACCGCGCCGACCGTGATCCCTGCGAATACGCCGTCGGTCTCCGCCTTCGTGCAGGTGTTCAACGCCGACGCCGGCGCGCCGGCCGGGTTCACTACCTCGAACGGTGTCGAGATCCCGATCCAGTAGACGCGACGAGACTCGGAGCAACGACGAGTTCCCGGCGCACGGCGAGCGCGCTCGTCGTGCGCCGCGCCGTCGAGGGCGATCACCCGCGCCCATCCCTCCTGAAGAACCTCACGGCGTTTTCGGTCGCACCCAACGGCGAACAAAGGAACGCGTACTCTCACGCGCGGGTCGAGCCCGGCCAGACGACCGCCGTCGAGGTCGAGTTCGCCGAGTCGGTCCCGTGTTCACCGCCGACCTTTGCCGCACGGT
The DNA here is from genome assembly GCA_964649825.1 of uncultured Phycisphaeraceae bacterium. Taxonomy (GTDB): domain Bacteria; phylum Planctomycetota; class B15-G4; order B15-G4; family JADJEK01; genus CAZYQW01. The sequence continues at coordinate 62,850 of CAZYQW010000075.1, forward strand.
TACCGCTGCGACCGTGACCGGTACACACCATTTGATGTCCAAAAACGATACGGCCGTCCGGGCGCTCTCCCTCGTCCTCCTCGGCCTGACCGGTGCGGTCACCTCGAACACGTGCTCCGATCCTGAGTCGCGTTCGAGCGAGTTCGCCCCGTCTCCAGCCCCCGCGAGTCCGACCGCGATCGGGTTCGATGACACGGTGCTCGATCCGGTCGCGCAGGCAAGCGACCGGGCCGAGGGCGTAGCGATGACTGCGGTGCCGTCATCCCGCCTTTCGGTGCGTGTCGTCCGCGCCGCGACCGACGAACCCCTGGCGGACGTCGAGATCAGCGTGGCGTCCGATGCCAACCGCGTCCTTCTGCGGGCGCGGACGTCCGCCGACGGCTCCGCCGTGGTCGCCGCGCTCGCCGCCGGCGTCTACACGGTCTCGGTGACGGCGACGCTCGACGGCACGACCGTGCACGACCACATGGAGGTCACAATCGCCGGCGACCGCGATCGGCTCGTCGACTTTCGGCTGGCACCGGCGGGATCGATCGAGCTGGTCGCTTCGATCGACGGCGACCCCGCCGTGGCCGAGTTGCGCGTCGTCCTGACGTCCGACCTCGGGGGACGCCTCGTCGCGTCGACCTCGGGCCTGAGCGGGGCGCGGGCGATCGAGCGCGCCGAAGACGGGCGCTATGTGCTCCGCGGGATCCACGCGGGACGCTACACGCTCGAGTTGGAAGCGGCGCTCGCGGGAACGGACGACGTCGTCCGCCATGGTCGCGCGTACGCCGCGGTGCGGGCCGGCCGGATCACCGTCGTCCCCGTCACGCTCGGTGCGTAGCCGGCCCGCGTCGACTTCGCCACTTACTTCAACGCGTACTCCAGAATGAACTCCTGCAGCATCCGATCGAGCGTGCCGCGCTCGATCGCGAGCTTCTGCTCGATCTCCTTGATCTCCGTCGTGAGGGAGCTCACCGTCTCCTCGTCGTTCTTCAACTGCTCGACGTACGCGCGGCGCAGGTCCTTCTCCTCGTTGCTCTGACCGAGCGCCTGGAGGTTCCGGCGGATGCGATCCTGGTTCCGGCCGATCTCGTCGAACTGCGCGCGGCGCATCTGGATCGCCTGCTCGAGGGCGACGATCCCCTCCTTCTGGTCGACGACGCTCCGCAGCATCGCCTCGGCCTCGTCGTTCAGGATCCCTTGCTCGAGGAAGAGCGCGATCGTCGCGTCATCGACGTTCTGGATCGCGAAGCGGCCCTCGCGTTCGAGCGACTCCTCGACGACGATCACGGCCGGCGTCGCGGCGGCGATCTCGACGCGGAAGCGGTAGCGGTCGAGCTCGGTCTCGAACGCCGCATCGGGCGCGCGCAGCCGGTAGCCGTTCCGGCGCGGATGCTCGATCACGACCGTGCGCGGCGCGTCGTCCTTGTTGTCGAACGAATACGTCTTCCGCTCGATCTCCTCGTAGCGGGAGATCATCGTGCCGCGCACGAACGCCACGCGGTGGACGCGCTCGCGGCGCGAGTCGAGCTTCGTCGTCGCCTTGACGCCGAGGTCGACCGCGTAGGCGACGTAGCGCTTCTCGCCCGGCTTCAGGGTCTCGAGCGGCGACTCGCCAGCGTACGTCTCGCCCTCGAGCACGGTGAGCGGTCCACCCTCGAGCGTCAGTCCGGTCGTGTTCTCGATCCGCACCGCCGACAGCGGGTTCCGTTCACGCGCGGCTTCGTTGTAGAGCGCGACCTTGCCCCCCTCCACCGGCGCGGCGACGATCGGGAGAAGCGCGGAGCGGTTGCGCAGGATCGTGACGGGATGATCGATCCGGTACTCGAGGAGCTCACCGATCTCGCGGGTCTCCGCCTCCGATCCGGCTTCGGCGAGCTCGGCCTCGAACGGCCGGTCCGCGCCGAACTTCGCGCGTTCGTCGGCCCGCAACCGGGCCGCTCCCGCCGGCTCCGGCGCGGCCGCCTTGCGGCGCTCCGAAGGGCGGAGGTCGGCCAGCTCGTCCACGTCCAGCACCGTGTCCTCGTCCATCGAGACCTCGGGCCGCTCGCGAAACCGCGGCGTGTAGAGGTCCTGGCGGAACGAGACCGGCAGGCCGGAGACCAGCGAGAGCTCCACGTCGACCCAGTCGTCGTCGGACGTGTTGTCGACGACGGCCCAGCCCTGCAGGAACGGCTGGCGCTCACCCACCACCAACCGGTAGGTCGCCTTCCAGACCGGCTGCTCGACCGCGTACGCGGCGAAGATGTTCCGCTCGCCCTCGCCGGCGCAGACGAGCTCGACCGCCTTCTCGTCGCGACGATGCGTCGATCGCAGCACCTCGAGGTAGCGGGAGATCTCCGCCGCGAGCGCCGCGTCCTCGAACTGCAGCAACCGCAGGTCGAAGAGGTCCGCGCTGACGATCGCGCCGTCATCGGTCAGCAGCGACACCACCGGCACCCTCACCTCGGTGCCGTCCCGGCGCTCGACCCGTTCGTCCAGTCCGAGGACCGAGCCGGAGAGCGGCCCGGACCCGGCGGCGACGACCCGCACGCGCGCGCCGCGGAGCTGCCGCAGGACGGCGAGCTGGACGTTATCGGTCCGCAGGTCGAACGCGAACTCCGCCAGCACCTGCGAGGCCGGCTTCTGGGAGTCGTACGCGATCGCTGCGATCCGCCCACCCCCGCGGTCGAGGACGGTAAGCGTCTTCAACACGTCGCTCATCTGGTCTTGCTTGAACCGCAGGACGATGGACGCCTCTCCCGTCACCGGGCCTTGGCGTTCGAAGTAGCCGAGTCCATGCTTGTAGATCACGACGCGGCGGATCGGAATCGTCGCCGGGTCATCGGCGAGGGCGGGACCGGAAACGGACCATGCCAGGAACCCGAGAAAGCCGTTTCGAATCGCTCGCTGCATCGCTTTCGCCTTCGTATCGAGGGGCCGGTCCTCTCGAGGTCGCACCCCCGGGGCGGGCCGCGGGCCGGAACGGATGGAATGGATGGAATGGATGGAACGGATGGAACGGAATGGATGGGAGTCGACCGTGCCACCCGGTGACCGTTCCCGAAGAATCCGGTAGCCTGACCGACTTACGAAGGACGTGAGGTTTCCCATGTCGACGAATGCACTCCGCGTCATCGGTCCGTTCGCCTCCCTCCTCCTCTTGGTCTGCATCGCGACGACGGATGCCCGGGGCCAGGACGCGAGCGAGCCCCCGAGGAAGTCGCTCGACGAGCTCGACCTGACGAAGGCGACCAGCGAGGTCGAGCTGCAGCACGAGCTGAAGGTCTACGAGCAAGTCTACCGGCGCAGCCTCGCCCTCCACTTCCTCCGCGTCGAGAAGGCGGGGCGCGGCGCGGTCCTCGACGGCCTCGACCCCAACTCGGCCGGCTCGATCAAGTACCTCGCGGACGACGAGACCGCGTTCCAGAACCTCGACTACCACTTCATCGAGCGGCGACGGAACGCGGAGCAGCGCATCCTCGCCAAGCTCCGCAAGGACGGCTTCCGCGGGATCGAGGACGTGCTCGAGGTGGTGAAGGACCGCGCGTTCCCCGACTCGGCCGCGTTCTCCGACCTGATGAACATCGTCGAGATGAACTTCCGCTACGCGTTGCGCAAGGAGCTGATCTCGGACGAGGAGTTCGCGAAGGACGTCGCGGTGCGGTTGACGGCCGAGACGGTGCGGGTGAACGGAACGGCCGGGCACGACGTGGCCGAGCTCGCGAAGGCGATGTGGAAGGAGAAGAACGCCGAGCAGTTCCCGGCCTGGTGGTTCGACCGGTCGTCCGGCCCGATCTCGTACGAGTTCGGCCCGGTGCCCGACGCGCCCGCTTATCCGAAGGTCGATCTGAATCGCGCCACCGAGGAAGAGCTCCTCGCGCTCCCGAACGTCGAGACCGAGACCGCCGCCGCGATCGCGTCGTACGCGAAACGGCACGGATTCCAGGGCTCCGAGGAGATCCGCCTCGTCAAGGACGTGCCCCGCCACCTCGTGAATCCTCTCCTCTCGCTCTGCGAGGCGACGCACGTCGCGAAGCGGAAGAAGTGGACCGTCATGGTCTACCTGAACGCAGCGAACAACCTCGAGCCGTTCGGCATCGAGGACATCAACGAGATGGAGAAGGTCGGTTCGACCCGCGACGTCAACGTAGTGGTCGAGCTCGCGCGCTACCACGGCAAGGAGCAGTCGGCGCAGGCGAACGCGGGCTATTTCTTCAATCCGTATCAGGAGCGCGAGCGGCAGTTCTACTACGGCCTCGACAACGAGCCGAACACCGCGCGTTACTACGTCCTGAAGGACGAGGACCCGGTGCGCGTCCAGTCGGTCGTGAAGGAACGCGCCGGGCTCACCGACGCCGGTGATCCCGTCCATTTGGCCAACTTCGGCAAGTGGGCGGTCGAGAGGTACCCGGCCGACCACTACGCCCTCGTGATCTGGAACCACGGCGCCGGCTGGTCGGGGGTTTCGTTCGACGACAACACGCACCACGGTCTCGACCTCCCCGAGGTCCGGCAGGCCCTCGAGGCGATCTGCGGCGAGCTCCGCAAGACGGGCAAGCCGCGCATCGACGTGCTCGACTTCGACGCCTGCCTGATGGCGACGGTCGAGGTCGGCTACGAGCTGAAGGACGTCGTCGACTACCTCGTCGCTTCGCAGGAGGTCGAGCCCGGCGATGGCATGCCGTACGACGACTACCTCGACTGGCTCGTCACGTATCCCGAGGCGCCGCCGGTCTCGTTCGCGAAGGCGATGGTCGACCGCTACGTCCGCTCGTACGCGCCCAAGGGCTCGCAGGTGAACGGCGACTTCGCGTGGTTCTCCGAGACGAAGTCCGCGCTCCGAACCTCGCGCATGACCGACCTGAAGGACGCGGTCGAAGTGGTCGCGGGCATGCTGCTCGAACGGACCGAGCTGCTCGGCGAGGTGACCGAGGAGATCGTCGGCGACTCGCGCCGTTTCGGCCGCCTCGTCGACGTCCAGGACTTCTTGAAGCGGCTCGTCAAGCACGAGAAGAGCGACGCCGCGTTGAAGGACGCGGCGAACGAGGTGTTCGACCTGATCGGCTATCCCACCGACTCCTACAAGCTGGTGAACGAGGTCGAGATCAAGCGCCGCACGCCGGGCGACGTGATCTGGGGCTACAACGGCTGGAAGAGCCCGCCGCGCAACCTGGCTCCGTTCGTGCACCGCTCGCGCCACGCCAGGACGCCGCTCGTCGGCCCGAACGAGCGCGGCGACTACGTGGCCCGGATCACGTTCCCGCCGATGCTGTCCGATCCGAAATCGAGGAAGTCCGAGTTCGTGACCGAGATCAACTATCACTTCGCCGACGACGAGAAGAAGCGGACGGTGAAGGACTTCGAGAACATGTTCATCACCACCGACTTCCCGGCCGACGGCGCGGTCGCGGCCGAAGGCCACCTGGTGAGCAACAGCCGCTCGCACGGCGTCTCGATCTACTTCCCCGCGTATCTCGGGTTCGATCAGGAGTACTTGAAGCTTCGGTTCGCGCGCGCCTCGAGGTGGACCGAGATGTGCCGCCTCTTCCCGATGCGAAAGATCGAGAACCCGGCGCCGGTCGCCGTGCTCGGAGTGAACCACGCGACCAAGGCCGACCGTGACACGCTCGGGGCGATCGCGGTGAGGCACGAGTTCACGAAGCGGATCCGCGCGTACGACTTCGCGGCGCCGTACCGGGACGACCTCGCCGCCCTCGAGTACCGCTTCGACGTGGTGAACGATCCGCGCCCGTACGGCGAGGACTGGGAGGGGATGCTGCGCCACTGGTCGGGTGGCGTGGTCATCCTCGACAACCACGACGGCGTCGACGGCGGCGGGAACCCGTACTCGTATCTCTCGACCTCGTATCCGACTGCGGCGCCGAGCTGGGGACCGGACGGGCGCACGTTGATGCGCTACCTCGCGGACGGCGGACGCGTCCTGATCGGCAATCCCGGCGTCACGTCCGCCATCTGGGACACGCCGCTCTACCGCGACACGCTCGGCCTGAACTACGGCGAGCGGTGGGACTCCTCGTACGCGTTCCGCATGATCCAGTCCGACCGCACCCTCGACGAACGAACGTTCCAGCTCGAGCCGTCGCGAAAGGGCCAGGCGATCCAGGTCTTCACGGGCGGCGAAGGCGTCGAGCCGTTCTGCCTCCTCGACGCGGGCGGCCACATGGTCGGAGCGAAGATCGAGCGGACCGATCCCGCGACGAAGAAGTCGTTCCGGGCCGTCGTGCTCGGGTTCTACCTGGCCGACGTGAAGGATCCGGCGCTGCGGCGCGCGCTGCTCGGCGAGGCGATGGCGTTCCTGACCGCGGAGGTCGCGGAACCGGCGCCGGCGCCGGTCGGGATCGGAGCGGAGACGCCCACGACCATCGACGCCGACACGATCCAGGTTCTCAAGGAGCTCGGCTACGTCGGCCGGTCGAGCACGAACGGCACCAGCGGCGGGGCACCCGAGGACGGCAAGTCCGACGACCGGCCGCGCCAGACGGAGGACGGAAGGGAGTAGCGTCGTCCGCGTCGGTCCGACGATCCCCCGGCGTTCTGCTGGTCGGATTTGGCCGTCGACCGCCCCGTTACCTCCGCCCCGGCGACGAGCTAACGCTGTCCGTCGCCGGGCTCGGGGGGTCCGCACCCCCGGTCGTGCCGTCGTTCCGCCGACACCGGCGTTCTCGAAGCCATTTGCGAGCGACCGGAACCCAGGATACTCTGGGGACCGGCCGGTGAATGGGCGCCCGGTTCGGAGTGCTTATGAAGCGATCGCCTCCCTGGAGCCTCCTCCTGGCGGTCGGACTGACGGGGTTCGTGGCGGGAACGCTGTTCGCCCCCCGTTCGTGGTCGCTCGATTCGCTGTTCGCGCGCGTCCGCGCCCTTCCGCGCACGGTGCAGGATCGCCAGGTCCCCCTCGCCCCCGACGAGCTTGCCACCATCGATCTGTTCGAGCAGGCATCCGGCTCGGTCGTCTTCATCCAGACCAGTCATCCGCCGGGAACCCCGGCCGATGGGATCCTGCTGGGCGTACCGCCGGCCGATCGCGCCGGCTCGAACGAGGACGCCGACCCGTCCGTCGATCCGAGCGCGAACAACGGCCCGCTCGATCCGCAGGCGATCGACCCCGATGACCTCGAGTGGGACAGCGGGTCCGGCTTCGTGTGGGACGAGTTCGGCCACGTCGTGACGAACTACCACGTCGTGAAGGACGCGATCGACCTCGTCGTACGCCTCCCGGACCTGACCGACTGGCCGGCCGAGCTGATCGGACACGACGAGGACAAGGACCTCGCCGTGCTCTGGATCGACGCACCGCGCGACCGGCTCGACCCGATCGGGATCGGCCGATCCCAGAGCCTGCGCGTCGGCCAGAAGGCGTACTCGATCGGCAACCCGTTCGGGCTCTCCAGCACGCTCACCGAGGGGATCATCTCGGCGCTCGGACGGACCATCCGGTCGGGCACCGGGGCGGGCCGCATCATCCAGGACGTCATCCAGACCGACGCTGCCATCAACCCGGGCAACTCGGGCGGCCCGCTGCTCGACTCGGCCGGTCGCCTCATCGGGGTGACGACGGCGATGGTCACCGAGAGCGGCAACAGCGCCGGCATCGGGTTCGCCATCCCGGTCGATACGGTGAACCGCATCGTGCCGGACCTGATCAACTTCGGGCAGCCGATGCGTGCCGGCCTCGGCGTCCGAGTGCACGCCGAGTTCGATCGGCGGATCGACGGCGTGATGATCGCGTTCGTGCTGCCGGGGAGCGCGGCCGAGCAGGTCGGCCTCCGCGGGACGATGAACCCGCGGACGCTGTCGCTCGGGCACGGCGACCTGATCGTCGGCATCGACGGCGAGCGGGTCAGCAACTTCGACGACCTCTACCGGATCCTCGACGACCTTCGCCCCGGAGCGATGGTCGAGGTCCGCTTCCGCCGTCAGGGGACGGAGCACACCGTGGAGCTGGAGCTGCAGCTCATCACGCCGCCCCCGCCCGACCGCGCGCACGATTGACTCGGCGTGCGGGGCCGTCAGCGCGGCGGGTCGGGGCGGAGCGGCACCAGATGCCGGAGCTCGACTGACGACACCTGCGTGTTACCGGTGAGGCGGCGGACGGCGGCGATCGCGCGCTCGTCGCGCAGAGCGTCGACGATACGCGCGACCTCGCGCTCCGGCGCGCCGGGCGGCGGGAGCACGACGTTCACGTGGTTCTCGCCGACGAACTCCACGCCGGTCGGGACGAGGGCGGCTCGCAACCGGGCCGCGCGGCCGGCGCCGGTCACGCGGTTCACGACGATCGCCGGCCCGCGGAGCGGCTCCCGCCCGCGCACGAAGCCCGGCTTCCCCGCCCGCCCGACGAAGTCGAGCGTCCCGTCCATGCCGATGTCCTTCGCCCAGATCAACCGGACCGCCCCACGGCGGTCGTTCGTCAAGCGGTCGCGGTTCTGGTTCCAGACGACTCCGCCGGTCTTGACGGAACAACCGAGCTCGGCGAGCGTGACCGCGCCGGCGAACAACTGGTCGAGCGCGGGCGGGTCCTCGGTGAAGAGAGTGAGATCGCCGCGCCGCCACACGTGCCGGCCGTCGTCGGGCTCGCCCTTCACGACCCGGAACAGCATCACGGCCTGCTGCGCGCCCTCGAATCGGTTCGACCGATCGAGCACTCGGATCCGCTCGACGCGCCCGACCCTCAGGATCCAGTCGCGCAGGTCACGGAAGTACCGCCCATTGTTCATCGACGGCGAGACCACGAACGCGAGCACCCCACCCGGCTTCAGAAGCTCGATCCCGAGCTTCACGAACAACGCGTACGTGTTGGGCCGTCCGGAGATCACGTCGCCATAGCGGTAGAGGAGGTCGGAGCGCGACGGAGTCTCGAAGTACGGGGGATTGCCGATCACCGCGTCGAACGTGGGATGGAACGCGACGGCGAGCGCGTCGCGCTCCTCGATCGTGGCGCGCGGGTCGGCCGCCCGCGCGAGCTCGCACAGCCGCCGGTCGATCTCGTAGCCGACCCGCTTCGCCGCCGGCCAGTGCCGCCGCACCGTCTCGAAGAACTCGCCGGTCCCGCACGCCGGGTCGAGCACGCGCGCACCGCGCGGCAGCGCGAGATCTTCGAGGAGCGCGTCGCGCAGCGACCGCGGCGTGAAGTACTGGCCGAGCCGCTTCCGATGGTCGAGCGGCGTGCCCTGGATGTAGCGGGCGGTGGCGGCGGACAGTTCGGGCGAAGTCGACACGGCGGCGCTCGTCGGGTTTCGTCGGACGGAGAACAACGCCGGATCCTAGAGTCGAGACTCGCAGTTCTTGCGGATTCTCCGGGGCCCTCGCCAACTCGCGAGTCGTTCGCCCCGCACCCGAGCTCGCGCCATGGCCGCCCGCCGCCGCGCCGCGTCAGTCGATCTCGAAGATGCCGCCGGCGGCCGCGACGCTCTTCACCTTGAACGACGCCTTGCCGGAGTCCACGAACCCGCCCACGCAGAGCCGGAAGCTGCCGGGGTCCGCGAGCGGCAGCGAGTGGATCTCGATCCGGCTCGCGCTCGTCCACACGACGTGCGCGGAGACATCCTGGAGATCTCCCTCCGGGGTCCGTAGGTGGACCGACGCGCCGCCGCCGAAACCCTCCAGGAGATCGATCGTCGCGTGCAGCTCGGTGTTTCCCATCGACTTCACCTTCATCTCGACGAACTCCTCCCCCGGCTTGCTCGACTTCACCTTCGTCTTCGACGCCGACTTCTTCTTGAACTTCGCGCTCGTCTCGAGCTCGTAGTCACCCGTGGCTCCGTCCTTCGCGCTCAGCTCGACGCGGTAGACCGAGTCCGGCTTCGCCTTGAACGTCCGCACCGTCCCGACCGTGCCGATCCACGTGTCGAGCAGCGTCTCGCCCGGATCGCAGCAGTTGAACTCGAACACGCGCACGACCGGGACGAGGCCGTCGCTCAGCGCGCCGACCTCGACGCCGAACTTCGATCCGCTCGGGGCCGGGAAGAGCGCGAGGTCGACGTCGCCCTCGTCGAGCCGGCCTCGCAGCCGGTCGCCGGGGAGGAAGTCCTCGGTCAGCTCGTCGGCGTGCTCGTCCCACGCCACGACGTTCACCTTGCCGCCCACCCCCGACGCATCCGATCCGCTGATCACCTCGCGGCGGCCGTCTCCATCCAGATCCGCCATCCCGGCGAGCGCGATCGGGCTCGTGCTCGCTTGGTCGACGCCGGCGAGCCACGCGCCGAGCTGCGAGCCGTCGAGGCCGGAGAAGACCTTCGTCAGCGGACGGTGGAACGAACTCGGTCGCGAGCCGGCGGCGACGTCGTCGAAGCCGTCTCCGTCGAAGTCGCCCACGCCGGCCACGCTCTGGCCGAACGTGCTGTGAAGCACCTCGCCGCGGAGGTCGTGGACGAGGTCGCCCTGCGACGAGAAGACCTTGGCCCGTCCTCGCCCGCAAGCGTCGAACGTGGACGGGTGTCCGATGACGATCTCGAGGCCGCCGTCACCGTTCACGTCTCCCGCCCCATCCACGGCGACGCCGAACGTTCGGTCCTCGAGCCCACCGCCGAGGCGGAACATCTCGCTGCCGTCCGCGCCGGAGTAGACCGCGGCGTAGCGCCCGTAGATGATGCCCTCGTTCGTGCCCGCGAGGATCTCGGCGTGACCATCCCCGTTCAGGTCGCCGGCGCCGGCCACGCTCCAGCCCAGCCGGTCGCCCAGGCTCCACTCGTTCCCGGCGCTTTCGCCCGCCGGCGCAATGAGGATGCCGCCGTCCTTGCCGGAGTAGACGACGCAGCGGCCGGCGCCGTTGCCGAAGCCGGGCGACCCGACGACGAGATCGCCCGTCCCGTCGCCGTCGACGTCGCCGGCCGAGGCGAGGCTCCAGCCGAACAGGTCGTCCGCGCTGCCCACGAAGAGGTGAAGGACCGAACCGTCGAGGCCCGAGAGGACCTGGACGTACGCGTGCTTGCTTCCCCACGGCCCCTGACCGATCGCGCTCGCCGCGAAGTCGGCGCGGCCGTCCCCGTTCAAGTCGCCGAGGCCGGCGACGGCCCAGCCGAAGCGATCGCCGACCGAGTCGCCGCCGACCGAGTGGATCAGCGCCCCGTCCGCGCCCGAGTGGACGTACGCGGCGCCCGGAGTGGTCGGGATGTCGTCGTACGAGACGGGAGCTCCGATCAGGACGTCGGAGATCCCGTCGCCGTCCACGTCGCCGGCGTCAGCCACCGATCGCCCGAGGCCGGCCCCGGACGGCCCCGTGAACTCGAGGAGGACCGACGGCGATCCGGCCGCCGGCACGGTGATGGACAGGAACGCGAGGACCAAGGCACCTTCGATTCGCAGCAACATGATTCTTCTCCGTCATCTCGAGGCCGAGGGACGGGTGGCGAGGACGCCCGCGCCCCATTCTCGCTTCGTGTGACCTTACGACCGTGGCGTCGCAACTCGCGGTCCGCTCGGAACCGCCGGCAACGCCCGGTTTCGTCTCGGGTCGAGCCTCCGCTGCCGTGTGGGACCGCTCATCGGCCGGCGCATCCGCACGTCGGCCGTCGCGCGACGTCGCCCCATGACTCCGGCATGACTCGGGCGCCGCGTGACCAGGCGGCCCCGTGACGCCACCGATCGAATCGCGTAGAAGGGTCGAAGCATGAGGCCGAACGAACGACGTCGCTCCGCGTTCCATCAGTCCGGCGGCAGCATCGACACCTCCGGCGACCGCGTGGCGGCGGCCCGACTGGCCGACGCCTGGCGCGCGGCGACCGGAGACGGCCGCGAGTGGACGCACGGCTTCCACGCCTACCCGGCCCGCGTCCATCCCGGCATCGTCCGCTCTCTGATCGCGGCCTACTCTCGACCCGGCGACGTCGTGCTCGACCCGTTCGCGGGAAGCGGCACGGTGCTCGTCGAGGCGCTCGCGGCCGGGCGGCGCGGGCTCGGCGGCGACGTCAACCCGATCGCGGTTGCGATCGCCCGCGAGAAAGTCGCCCGCTCCGACGCCGCGTCGCGGCGCGCGCTCGAAGAGACCGCCGAGCGAGTCGCCCGGCCGCGACGATCGCGACGCGACGAGACTCTCGAATTCGACGACGACCCCCTGTTTCGCGCCTACGTGCGAAGCGAGCTGGGCGCCCTCGCGGCGGGGATCGTCCGCGTCTCCAGTGCCGCCCGGCGCCGTACGCTCGAGATGGTCCTGTCGTCGATCCTCGTGAAGGTCTCGCGGCGGCGGTCCGAGACCGACGCGCGATCGAAGGAGGGCGGCGTCCCGCCGGGCGCCACGACGCACCTGTTCGTCGAGCGCGCGTTGGAGCTGACCCACGGGCGTCGCGACCTCGAGCGCGCCGTCCCGCCGGGGGCTCCGTCCGCGTTCGTCGCGCTCGCCGACGCGCGCGCGCTGCCGTTTCGCGATCGCTCCGTCGACCTCGTCCTCACGTCGCCGCCCTACCTTGGCACGTACGACTACGCGGAGACCCAGGAGCTGCGCGCGGCCGCGTTCGGCACGACGATGCGCGGCGCTCGCCGCCGCGAGATCGGCGCTCGCGCGGACGCCGCCGGCCGTCGGCGCGATGCGGTGGAACGATTCGTCGACGACCTCGCCGCCGCGCTCGCCGAGATCCGTCGCGTGTCGCGACCGGGCGCGCGCACGGTGATGATCTTGGGTGACTCGATCGCCGGCGGCGCTCGGGTGGACGCGGCGCACGTGCTCGACGCGGCCGCGCGAAAGGCGCGCCTCGCGTTCGTCGCGATCGCGTCGCAGCACCGTCCGCAGCCGGATCGCCGCAGCCAGGACGCATTCGCGCGCCACGCGAAGCGCGAGCACATCGTGCTGCTGCGCCGTCCCGACTGATCGTCCGGGAGAAGTCGTGCTCGGAGGGGGCCGTTACTCGCCGCGGATCTCGGCCAGCCGGCGGGAGAGCCGGTCGACGACGTCGGGCCGCCGGAGGTACAGGTTCCTCGTCTCGGTAGGGTCCTTCGCGAGGTCGTAGAGCTGTCCGTCGGGCCCGCCCGGCGCGGGCGCGAGCCGATACGGATAGGTGAACCCGCCGGAGCCGAGCCCCTCGATCAGCTTCCACTCGCCGGCGCGCAGCGCGAACGTGCCGTCGTACGAGTGATGCACGAGCTCGTCGCGACCGCCGGCCTCGCCGCGGAGGAGCGGGAGGAAGCTCGCGCTGTCCTCCGCCTCGCCCTCGCGAAGCTCGTGGCCGACGATCTCCGCGAGCGTCGCGTAGAGGTCGTGGAGCCCGACGAGCGCGCCGCACTTCGTGCCCGGCTCGACGTGGCCCGGCCAGCGCACCACGAACGGCACGAGGTGACCGCCCTCGTGAACGTCGGCCTTCATCCCACGACGTCCGAGGTTCGCGTCGTGGTCGAACTCCTCGATGTCCTCCGGCCGCCAGTACGCGCCGTTGTCGGACGCGAAGACGACGAGCGTGTCGTCCGCCTCGCCCGACTCGTCGAGCGCCTTCATCAGGCGTCCGAACTGATGGTCGATCTCGACCACGAAGTCGCCGTACCACCCCGCCTTGCTCTTGCCGTGGAAGTCGCGGCGCGGCACCCACGGCGTATGCGGCGCGGTGAGCGCGAAATAGAGGAAGAACGGGCGCGGGTCGGCCACGCCCGCCTCGAGCTCGCGGATCGCACGGTCGGTCAACGTCGTGAGCGTACGTTCGAAGTCGAACTCCTCGGCCATCGGTCCCGGGCGCCAGAACCCGCCGCCGCCCTCCCAGCGGTGCCGGCTGCCGCGCGTCATCCGGGTCAGCGGCGGCGTGCGACCGTCCTCGACGAGGACGTACGGCGGGATGTCGAGCGCGGCCGGCGCGATGAGCGACGCCTCGAAGCCAACGGTGTGCGGGCCGGCGTCGAGCGGCCGCGAGAAGACCGTCTTCGCGGCGGGATCGTCCGCGTCGTACGCGCCGAGGCCGAGGTGCCACTTGCCGATGCACGCGGTCCGGTAGCCGCGGCGGCCGAGCATGTCGGCCACCGTCGAACGTCCCGGCTCGATCAGCAGCCGGTCGTTGCCCCACAACACGCCGCTCTTCAGCCGCGACCGCCACGCGTAGCGCCCGGTCAGGAGCGCGTAGCGGGTGGGCGTGCAGACGGCGGAGGGAGAGTGCGCGTCGGAGAACGCCATCGCTTCGTCCCCGAAGCGATCGAGGTGAGGCGTCGGGATCTTCGAGCGCGGGTTGTACGTCCGCAGGTCGCCGATGCCGAGGTCGTCGGCGAGCACGTAGACGACGTTGGTCGCGGCCCGGGCCGCGCCGAGCAAGAGCAGGAACGAGAGGATCGAGGTACGGGCGAGCATCGCGACCCATCATAGGCGCGCGGTCGCCCGAGCGGGCGTCGTTCAGCCGCCCGAGATCCGCCCGACGTACGCGCCACGTCTCGGCCTCCGTGCTCCCGTGGTGCTCCGGCGGGCGCGCCGGGCGCAATACCGCGGGACGAGGCCTCCGCACCATCCGTTTCCCGCGTCGATCGCGCGTGCGCGACGACTATGATCCGCGAAGCCCCCGGGACGGCCGGGCGCCGTCCCACCGCCCGACTCGAGGACCCGCATCCCCATGAATCGAACGGTCGTCCTGGCGACGATTGCGACGGCGTTCCTCGCGCCCGCGTGCTCGCGACCGGACGATCCTGCCCGCCGCGTGTGGTTCACGGACGTGACGGCCGAGAGCGGGGTCGACTTCGTGAACGTCTGCGGCTCGCCCGGCAAGGAGTACATCCTCGACTCGATGGGCGCGGGAGTCGCGTTGTTCGACTACGACGGCGACCACGATCTCGACCTCTACTTCGTCCAAGGATCGACGCGCGAGCACGCGCTCGCGGGAACGAACCCGGCGCGAAACCGGCTCTATCGGAACGAGACCCGCGACGGCAGCGGGCTCCGCTTCACGGACGTCACCGGCGCGGCCGGGGTCGGCGACGCGGGATGGGGCCACGGCTGCGCGGTCGGCGACATCGACGGCGACGCCGACCTCGACCTGTTCGTGTCGAACTGGGGACCGGACGTCCTCTATCGCAACGACGGCGACGGAACGTTCACCGACGTCTCCGCCGAGTCCCTGGCCCGCGACGATCGATGGGGCACGTCCGCCGCGTTCGCGGACTACGACCTCGACGGCGACCTCGACCTCTACGTCGCGAACTACCTGCAGTTCGATTGGAACCGCCCTCCGCCGCGCGGCGTCGGATGGAAGGGGGTGCCGAGCTACTCCGGTCCCCAGGGGCTCACGCCCGAGGCGGACTTCCTCTATCAGAACGACGGGCACGGCCGCTTCACCGACGTGACGGCCGAGTCGGGTGCCGGCGCCGTGCCGCCCGCGTTCGCCCTGGCGGTGCTCTGGCTCGACGTCGACCTGGACGGCGACCCCGACCTCTACGTCGCGAACGACACCACGCCGAACTACCTCTTCTCGAACGACGGCGGTCGGTTCGTCGAGACGGGGGTGACGGCCGGCGTGGCGTACAACAGCGACGGCGCCGCGCAGGCCGGGATGGGCGTGTCGTGCGGCGACGCCGATGGCGACGGCTCCAGCGACCTCTTCGTCACGAACTTCGCGTACGACTTCAATACGCTCTACCTCAACCGCGGCGACGCCGCGTTCGAGCCGGCCGGGGCGAAGAGCGGCCTGCGCGTGGCGTCGTTCCTGGTGATGGGATGGGGCACCGCTTTCGCGGACGTCGACACGGACGCGGACGACGACCTCGTGGTCGTCAACGGCCACCTCTACCCCGGCGTCGACGACTCGCCCTCGCTGCGCGAGGTGTCTCCGTACCGGCAGCGACGGCACCTGTTCCTGAACGACGGCGCGGGCGGCTTCGCCGAGGTGGGCGCCGAGGCGGGGCCCGGTTTCGCCAGGCCCCAATGCGGCCGCGGGCTCGCGACCGGGGACCTCGACGGCGACGGCGACGTCGACCTCGTCGTCACGAACATCGACGACCACCCGGCGATCCTCCGGAACGACGGCCCGCAACGACACTGGCTGCTAGTCCGGCTCGAGCAATCGTCGCGGAACCGCGGCGCGATCGGCGCGCGCGTGGACGTCGTGGTCGGCGGACGGACGCTCCGCCGCGAGGTTCGCGGCGCGTCGTCCTACCTGTCGCACAGCGATCCGCGCCCGCACTTCGGGCTCGGCACGCACCAACTTGCCGACGTCACCGTGACCTGGCCCGACGGCACGGTCGAACGCCACGTGGACGTCCCCGCCGATCGGGAGATCGTCTTCGGCCGGGAGGCGCCGTGACGCCCCGTCGTGCCTTCGTCGGTCTCGCCCTGTTGCTCGTCGCCTGTTCACGCCGACCCGCGATCGATCGACTCTCGGACTCCTACGAGCCGCTCTCCGCGGCCGAGCTCGCGGTGGTCGTCGCCGCGTCGAAGGACGTCGCGGCCGGACTCCGCGGCACGGAGAACGACCCCGCGCCGATCCTCGACCGTCCGTACGTCCGGTTCGCCGCCGAGATCGACGATGCGAAGGGCCGGCTCCGTTCTTCGCCCGCGTCGGACGACCTGCGCGAGCAGCTCGCGCGGATCTGGTCGCGCGCCGGGCGTTACGACCTCGCGCGGCGGGAGTACGCGTTGCTCCTCGCGAAGCAGCCCGAAGACGGCGCTCTGCACCTCTCGTACGCGCACGAGGTCTGGTATGAACGGTTGGACGCGGACGAGACGCTCCGGCACCTGCGAGCGGCGATGGCCCTCGGTGTTCCAGCGGCGCGGAGCCGGGACCTCTATTTCCTCCTCGGCGACGTCGCCGAGACGCGGGATCACGCGGCGGACGCCGAGCGGTTCTACGCGCGCGTCCTGAAGGTCGAGCCCTCCCACGCCGAGGCCGCCTATCGGCTCGGCGTACTCGCGCGCGAGAAGGGCACGCTCGACGCCGCGTATCAGCTCTTCAATCGCGTCGTGACGAACGATCCGAAGCACACCCAGGCGCTCTTCGGGCTTGGCCAGCTCCTCATCGAGCGCGGCGCGACGGCGCAGGGCGAGGCGCTTCTCGCCCGGCACGCGCGGCTGCGCCGGATCGAGGCGCTCGGGTTCCTCGACGAGAGCGACGCGTTCCAGTGCATCGTCCTCGGCAACCACCACGCGCTCGCCGGCGAGTTGGAGCCGGCGCTCGCGGAGTTCACGCGCGCGGTGGAGCTCGAGCCCGACAACCGGGACGCACGCTCGTATCGCGCCGCCGTGCTGCTCGACGTCGGGCGCATCGAGGAAGCGCTGATGGAGTTCAAAAAGGTGCTGGCACGGGACCCGAACCACGCCCACGCCTTGACCGCGTTGGCCGACTTCCACCTGTCCGCCGGCGACGACCCGAGGCGCGAGCCCGGCCGCGGCCTCGACCTCGCGCAGCGCGCAGTGGCCGCGACCGCCGAGAAGGACGCCCGAGCGTGGGCGGCACTCGCGCGCGGACGCGCGCACCGCGGCGACAAGGCCGGCGCCCTCCAGGCGATCGACCGTGCGATCGATCTCGAACCGGACGCGGCGCGGTGGAAGGCGGAGCGAGGCCGAATCGCAAGGACTGGGTCGGATGACGGCTGATCGATCCAGCTCCGCCCAAGACCCGGTGCCTTCTCCGATGCGCGGCGGCCGGCTCGCGTTGCTCCTCACGCTCACCGTCGTCACGGGCTGCCACCGGCGCTCGCCGCCGGACGCGCCGCGGCCGAGCGTGCTCGTGATCATCGCGGACGACCTCGGCTTCGCGGACCTCGGCTGCATGGGCGCCGCCGACGTCGCGACTCCGAACCTCGACCGGCTCGCACGCGAAGGCGTCCGCCTCACGAACGCGTACGCGGCGGCGCCGACGTGCACCCCGACGCGCGCCGCGTTCTTCACCGGCCGCTACCCGCCCCGCAGTGGGCTCGAGGGTCCGATCCCACCCGCCCTCACCGGGCCGGGCCTCCCCGTCACGGAGACCACGTTGGCGCGGTTGCACAAGGATGCCGGCTATCGCACCGCGCTGTTCGGCAAGTGGCACCTCGGGTACCGCATGGTGCACGGGCCGGAGGCGCACGGCTTCGACGAGTTCTTCGGCGTACGCGGCAGCGGTCATGACTACTACACGCACCGCGACTACGTCGGAGCGCTGGACCTGCACCAGAACGGCGAGCCGATCGAGATGGAGGGATACACGACGGATCTCGTCACGGAGTTCGCGCGCCGCTATCTGCGCCAGCACGCGACCGAGCGCTTCTTCGTCGTCGCGTCCTATACGGCGGCCCACTGGCCGTTCCAACCGCCCGGCCGTCCGGACGACGTGCGGAACCCAGGCAACTGGTTCGACGGCACGCGCGAAGGGTACGCGGCGATGATCGAACGGATGGACGAAGGCGTCGGAATGCTGCAGGACGAGCTCGAGCGCCAGGGCGTCCTCGACGACACGTTGATCGTCTTCTTCAACGACAACGGCGGCGAGAACGCGTACTTCTCGGACAACGGAGTCCTGCAGGGCGGCAAGGGGAGCGTCCACGAGGGCGGCATCCGCGTCCCGTGCTTCCTCCGCTGGCCGGCGCGCCTCCCGCGCGGCGCCACGGTCGACGCGCCGTCGATCACGATGGACTTGAGCGCGACGCTCCTCGGCCTGGCGGGAATCGAACCGCCGCGACCGCTCGACGGCATCGATCTCATGCCGCTGATTCGAGGCGAACCGGCCCCCGACCGGATGCTGTTCTGGCGGATCGTACGCCGCGATCGCCGCCAGTGGGCGGCGCGCGAGGGTCGATTCAAGTATCTCCGGATCGAGGACCACGAGATGCTGTTCGACGTGGAGTCGGATCCCGGCGAGGCGACGGACCTCCTCGCCGTGCATCCCGAACGCACCGCGAGGCTGCGAAGCGCCCTGCGGGCATGGGACGTGGAGATGGACGCGATCCGGACCGAGTTCGAGGTTCGCTGATCGTCGTTCGCGTCGCGGAGCGGCGGTCACGCGCCGCGCGCCTTTCCCGGCCGCGGTCGTCGCCTTCGTCGCTCCGACTCCCACTGGTGCCAGTAGACCGACACGCGATCGTCGAGATGACGCGTCCGCTCCGCGAACAGCCGGCGCCCGAGCGCCACCGCCTCGCCGAAGAGATCGTCGCGCCGCTCGTCGATCCGGGCGTGGATGTCGGCGTCGGTCGTGCGCTCGCGGAGGACGGTCAGGTCGTGGTGCGCGCCCAGCATGGATGCGAGCCGTTTCAGCTCGCCCCGTCGCGCCTTCAGGACCGCGGGCCACGCCGGCTCGAGGAGTCGCACGTGATTCAGATGGAGATTGACGCGCTTCCGCCACGAGTGGATCAGCTCGGCGTCCGCGCTGGCCAGGGCGTCGCGGAAGCACCGCCGGCCGCCACGATACGCGGCCCGGAACCCATCTCGGAGCGCCGCGTAGCCCGTCGCATCGAACGACCACGAGCTGATCCACGCCCGCTCCGCCTCCCGCCCCCGCCGCACGTCGGCGAGGACCGACTCGACCGCGATCGACTCCGCCGCTCGCTCGAGCCGCTCGCGCTCGCCGGCGAAGCGCGTCGCGTCGCCGGCCGTCCCGCTGATGACGCGTTCGAACGTGTCGAGCACGACGGCACCGTCGCGGAGCGGCGCGAGCCGGGCCGCGAGGTCGCGGACGCGCCGGCGCGTGGCGCGAACGTCGCCGTCGGCCGCGGCTTCGACCAGCCGCACCAGGGCACGCAGCCGTTTCATCGACCGGCGCGCCTGCCACACGCCGCGCGCGTCGCCGCGGGCGAGGTGACGGTCCGCGTTGTCCAGCTCGCCGCGGGCCACTCGCCGGACGTTCTTCTCCACCGACTGGTTGTTTCGGAACGCGTACGACATAGAGCTCGCCGAGGATCGCATCTCGCGACGATCGTCGCGCACGATTCTACGCGCTCCCCGCGGCGCCACCTCGCCGGAAGATCCTCGACGGCCGGCGCCACCTCGTGCGACGAGCTCGAGGGCGCGACCTCGCCGGAAGAACGGTCCCGGATCGGCGACGTCCTGAAACCAAACCGCGCCGCTTCGACGCGAACGATCGGACGCGACGGTGGATCCTCCGCCCTTGCGCCGTTCCCCTTCGCCCGGCGGACCGTCGGCGCGGTCCGCCGCTTCGCGGCCCCGGCTCGACGGCCACGCAACGGCCACGTAATGGAGCCACTTCATGCTGAGATTCGCCCTGATCGGAGCGTTCGCCGTCCTCGTCGGCACGGCGCCGGCGCAGCCCCGATTCGTCAACTGGGAGACGGGGCACGTCTCCCCCCTCGCGAAGTCCCCCGACGGCACGCGGCTTCTCGCCGTCAACACCCCCGACAACCGGCTCGAGATCTACGACGTCTCGAACGGCGATCCGGTCCACCTGGCGTCGGTGCCGGTCGGGCTCGACCCGATCTCGGTCCGCGCGCGGACGAACACGGAGTTCTGGGTGGTGAACCACGTCTCCGACTCGATCAGCGTGGTCGAGCTCGGACCGCCGGGCAGCGTGACCCCGACCTTCCACGTGGTACGGACGATCCAGACCGAGGACGAGCCGCGCGACGTCGTGTTCGCGGGGACCGAGGTCGAGCGCGCCTTCATCTCCTGCGCGCAGCCGAACAAGGTCATGGCGATCGATCCGAACTCTCCTCCCGTCCTCGCCCCGGTGACGGTCGACGTCCAAGGCGAGGAGCCGCGGATGCTCGCGGTGAGCCCGGACGGGAGCAAGGTGTACTGCGCGATGTTCGCGTCGGGCAACCGGACGACGATCCTCGGCGGCGGGAGCACGCTCGGGACGCCCGACCCGCCGAACGTCGTGAGCAGTACGTTCAGCCCCTACTACGTGTCGGGGCCGGCCGCGCCGAACCCGCCGCCGAACTCGGGAACCGGGTTCGACCCGCCGATCGATCCCAACCTCCCGACGCCCCCGCGCGTCGGGCTGATCGTCAGGAAGGACACGACGACCGGCCAATGGCTCGACGACAACGGCGGCGACTGGACGGACGTCGTGTCGGGCATGAACGCGGCCGAGTCGGGCCGCGAGACGAACTGGGACGTGTTGGACAACGACCTCGCGATCATCGATGCGGACGCCCCGGACACGATGACGACTCAGTACGCTCACGACCTCATGAACATCGTCATGGCGATCGCCGTGAACCCGGCGAGCGGCTTCGTCTCCGTCATCGGCACCGACGCGATCAACGAGGTCCGGTTCGAGCCGAACCTGAACGGGAGGTTCGTCCGCGTCAAGGGCGGGCTCGTCGACCCGAGCACCGCCGCGACGCTCGGCGTCGTCGACCTGAACCCGTACCTCGGCAGCTACACGATGCCGTTCCTCACCCAGCAGGCGCAGAAGGACTTCGCGCTGGGCGACCCGCGCGGAATCGAATGGTCCAGCGACGGGCTGCGCGCCTACGTCACCGGGATGGGCTCGAACAGCGTCGTCGTGGTCGACCCCGGTGGGCTCCGGATCGGCAACCCGATCCCGGTCGGCAACGGCCCGACCGGCATCGTCCTGAACGAGCCGGACGACCGCGCGTACGTCCTGAACAAGTTCGACGGCAGCATCACGACGATCCGGTTGTCGGGCGTCGCCCCGCCGTCGACGGTCGCGATGCACGACCCGTCGCCCGCCGCGGTCAAGAACGGCCGCCGGCACTTCTATGACACGAACGAGACCTCGGGATACGGCCAGGTGGCGTGCGCCTCGTGCCACGTCGACGGCCGGATCGACTGGCTGTCCTGGGATCTCGGCGACCCGACGGGCGCTCCCACCAGCGACGTGAAGGACCCGGACGATCAGAACCTCGGCGGCGGCAACTTCGGCCTCGCGTTCGGCTACGAGTCGTGGCACCCGATGAAAGGCCCGATGGCGACGCAGACGATGCAGGACATCATCGGCAAGGAGCCGCACCATTGGCGCGGCGACCGGCGCGGCATCGAGGAGTTCAATCCTGCGTTCACGAACCTCCTCGGCGACGACGTGGAGTTGACCGACGTCCAGATGCAGGAGTTCGAGGACTTCCTCGCCACCATCCACTTCCCGCCGAACCCGTTCCGCAACCTCGACAACTCGCTCCCCACGAACCTCCCGATCGAGGACCACTACGCGACCGGGCAGTTCACCCTCCAGAAGGGCGACCCGCTCCCGAACGGGAACGCGGCGATGGGGTTTCGGGACTTCGCCTGCGACGACGGCTGCACCGACCCGGACCCCGCGAAGGACGGCGCCTTCTTCTGCATCAACTGCCACACGCTGCCGACCGGAATGGGCACGCACGAGGCGTTCGATCCGATCTCCAGCCAGTACCAGCCGCTCCCGCTCGGCCAAGACGGCGAGTCGCACGTCTCGCTGAGCGCGAGCGACGCCGCCACGAACGTGGCCATCAAGATCCCGCACCTGCGCAACATGCGCGACAAGTCGGGCTTCTCGCTGGACAAGTCGCCGAGCCGGCGCGGCTTCGGCTTCCTCCACGACGGCTCGATCGACAGCATCTCGACCTTCTTCTCCGGCCCGTTCATGTTCCACGGCGATCAGCAGCTCGCGGACATGGTCGCGTTCATGCTGGCGTTCTCGGGGTCCGACCTCGCGGGCAGCGACGGCTCCTCGCTCCAGTTCCCCTCCGGACCGGAGAGCCTCGACACCCACGCCGCGGTCGGCCAGCAGGTCACGTTCAACACGCCGTTCAGCATGGCGCCGAGCATGGACGTCCAGAGGATGGTCCAGTTCATCGCCCTCGCCGACGCCAACGCGGTCGGTCTCGTCGGCAAAGGCCGCGTCAGCGGCCAGCCGCTCGGTCTGACCTACCTGCCCGGTTCGCCGTTGCTGATCTGGGCGCTCGACCAGCAGGGAACGTTCATCGATGGGATGGGCCTGGTGTCGATCGTCGGCGTGTCGCCCGGTGACGAGTTCACGTTCACGGTCGTCCCGAAGGGAACCGAGTTCCGCATCGGCATCGACCGCGACGGCGACGGCTGCCTGGACGCCGACGAGCGCGCGAGCGGCACGGATCCGGCCGATCCGTCCGACTGCACCTGCTCGTCCTCGCTCGCGTCCACGCCGACCGGACTGACCGCGACCACCTCCGGCCTCTACGGGATCGACCTGGCGTGGACCGACAACGCGCTCCTCGAGTACGGCTACGTCGTCTATCGCCGGACGGGCGGCAGCAACTTCCGGCCGGTCGCGACGCTTCCCGCCAACACGACGTCCTACCGGGACAAGAACCTGACCCAGGGGACGGCGTACGACTACCGCGTGAGCGTCGTCAACTGCGCGGGAGAGTCGGCCCCGGCGACGGCGACGCAATCGACCACGGCGGTCGCGAGCCTCCCGGACATGGCGGTGTCGGCCATCACGATCACGAAGTCATGCAACATGGCCGGCACCGAGATCGCGGCCATCGCCACGGTCGTGATCACGCGCGACCCGCTCGGGTCCCCCTTCCCCGTCCTGAAGGCGAAGGTGAAGGGGCGCTTCAGCGGCGCGACGACGCAAGAGAACCTGTTCGGCGAGGTCACGTTGGCGCCCGGCCCACCACCCCTCGGCGGGGCCGTCGCCAGCTTCGTGTCGACCCCGGTCGACCTCGCGGTCAACCCGAACCCGACGTTCACGTTCACCGTCGACGACGTGTTCGAGATGCTCCACGTCTACAACCCGGCGCTGAACGTCGAGACATCGGACTCGGCGACGTTCAGCTCCTGTCCGTAACGGACGCGCGGAGCGCGGATCGCGGATCGCCCTCAGACCCTGTCCGCGGCAGTGCGATGGTTCGCCGCCGCGGACGGCGTCGTTCGTACGGACGGGCTATTCAGAGAATCCCGGCGTCACCGAGATGCAGTGCGGCCGGTGTCGTTGCTACGATTCCCGGCTCTTCTCGTCCCACGCCCTTCCGCGATGCACCCATGCTCCCCCACCCGTCGTCCGACCGTCCTCGCGCCGTGCTGACCGCGGTGCAGCTCCCGGGAATGACCGAAGCCGAGCTGGCGAGCTCGCTCGACGAGCTGCAGCGGCTGGTCGAGACGCTCGGCCTGACGGCGGTCGCGCGGCTGTCGCAGAAGCGGCCCGGCATCGGCGCCTCCGCCGTGTTCGGCGCCGGCAAGCTGAAGGAGATCGCGCACCTCACCGGCGGAACCGGCGTGGTGCCGTCCGGGGTCAGCCGGCGGCCGGGAAAGAAGACCGCGCATCCGTGGGACGAGGAGGCGGCCGAGACGGAGACGGACGACGACGACGAGGACCTCGCGGCGTCCTCCGCGGCGGACGAGAGCCTGCCCCCCGATCGCCGGGCGACGGTGGTCGTGGTGGACGATGAGCTCACGCCGTCCCAGCTCCGGAACCTCGAGGGCGCGACGTCGGCGCAGGTGCTCGATCGCACGTCGGTGATCCTCGAGATCTTCCAACGCCACGCCCGCACGCGCGAGGCTCTCCTGCAGGTCGAGATCGCGCGGCTGACGTACCTCGCCCCGCGCCTGCGGTTGGCCGGCGGCGGAGGAGATCGCCAACGCGGCGGAATCGGCGGAAAAGGGGCCGGCGAATCGGCGCTCGAGCTCGACCGGCGGCGGGTCCGCGATCGGATCGCGGCGCTGCGGCGCGAGCTGGAGACGGTGCAGCGCGAGTCGTCCGCGCGGCGCAGCCGGAGGGTCGAGACGCGCAGCGTGGCGATCGTCGGCTACACCAACGCCGGCAAGTCGTCCCTGATGCGCCGCCTCACCGAGAGCGACGTGCTGGTGGAGGACAAGCTGTTCGCGACCCTCGACACGACGGTGCGCACGCTGCATCCCGACACGCGCCCGCGGATCCTGGTCTCCGACACCGTCGGATTCATCAAGAAGCTGCCGCACGATCTGGTCGCCTCGTTCCGCTCGACCCTCGAGGAGGCGGCCCAGGCCGCCCTGCTGCTCCACGTCGTCGACGCGTCCGACCCGGCGTTCCGCTCGCACGTCACGGTGACCGAGGCGGTGCTCGCCGAGGTCGGCGCCGGCGACCTCCCGTCGCGACTGATCCTCAACAAGATCGACCGCCTCGACGCGGATGGGCGCGAAGCGCTCGCGCGGGAGTTCCCGCAAGCGATGCAGATCTCGGCGCTGGACCCGGCCGACGTCGCGCAAGTCCACGCGCGCGTCGTGGCGTTCTTCGAGCGCGACATGATCGAGGGCGAGCTGTTCGTCGCCTATGCCGACGCGCGGCGGATCCACGACATCCACGAGAGCTGCCGCGTACTCGGCGAGAGCCACGAGGAAGGCGGAACGCGGGTCCGGGTGCGCGCGCCGCCCGCGGTGCTCGAGCGGCTGAAGACCGCTCGGTGACTCGGGGTCGAGGGGGTGCGGAGCGACGGGTCTAGCGACGTCGAGGAGGAGGCGGCGGCGCCATCGCGGGATCGCCCGTCTCGCAACCGCGCGAGCCGCTGCGCGAGGGAGGAACACTTGCGACCTTCGAACGGACAGTGGACGAGCCGGTTGCGGTGCCGGAGGCGGGCGGAATCAGCGAGTTCAGGTCCTTCATCACGCCGTTCTGCCAGGCGAAGGCATGACGATCGTACCCGGGGACGCCTGGGAACGACGAGTCGCCGACGACCATCCCCAGGTCGTTCATGCCGAACGGGTGCGACGAGCCACCGCTCAAAGTGCCCAGGTGGACGGCGCCGGGCGCGGTTCACAGCACGGCCTCCAGCTGGTTGGCCACGGGCGACGCGTGCCCGCAGACTCGGCCGAACCGGTCGATGTCGAACGCGAAGCTTGCCTTCCCCATGCTCGCGTCGTGCAGGTCGGTCATCACGCCGTTGTCGTAGAGGAATGCGTGCTGGTTGCCGGCGGCGTCGCCGGCCACGGAGCCAACGATGCGTCCGAGGTCGTCGATGCGCGCCGCGCTCGAGCCCTTGCCGTTGAACCCGACCAGAGTGCCGAGATCGGTCAGCACGCCGTTCTGGAACAGGAACGCGAACTGCAGCGGACTGCCGGCGCGCTGGCCGCTGCCGACGATGGCCCCGCTCGAGTTGATGGAGCTGGCCGAGCGCGGCTCGAGCAACGCGCCGCCGGTGACGAGCGCCGCCAGGTCGGCGACCGCCCCTGAGGGCGACCACACGAGCGCCCGGCCGACGTGCCGCTCGCGGTCGACACGAACTCGTTCGTCGTGCTCTTGAACGGGCTCGCGATCCCGTTCCTCACGATCGGTCCGACCGGCACGCTCATGCTCCCCGCCACGATTCCCGGCGACCTCCCGATCGGCGTCACGCTCTACACGCAGGCGTTGCTCGTGAACACCGGGATGCTCACGGGGCGCCTCAGCCCCGGGATCAAGATGACGATCACGTGCGGCACCGACGGTCCGACGTTCGTCGCCAAGCAGTCGACGGGCAGTGCGGCGACGACCGGCCATTACGCGCTCGCGATGGCTGCGACGATCATCCGAACCCGCCGACCTGCCGCGTGCTCGTCCACGGCGGCCGCGACGCCGGCCCGTTCTTCGTCGCCCGCTTCAGCGGCGCGCTGACCAACAAGACGGTGCACCAGATCGGCGGCAACGACTCGACCGGCGGCTGGATCGGCGCGCTCATCGGCAATGAGTTTTGGACGAACACGAACTCGAACAGCTACGGCGTCGTGCGCCGCGCGCTGCCGGCGGACTGGTAGCGCTGCCGGCGACGTCGGTCCCGTGTCCGCTCGCCCCGAGGCGGGCCCTGACGCGGGGGAGGACGCAGCGCCCGTACACGACGCTCCAGACCAGGACGAAGCCACCGCCGATGATGACATGGACCGCGCCGCCCCCGGTGATGCCGCTGCCGACGAGCGCGAGGGTGAGCGTGGCTGGAACCGTGCCGAGGAACGTCCCGAGCAGGAAGTCGGAGATGCTCACGCGGCTCACCGCCATCAGCAGGTTCGTCACGAAGAAGTTGCCGACGGGGGCGGAGCGGATGAGCAGGTTGCTCACCACTCCATGCTCCCGGGCCGCATCGAGCAGACGTTTGACGCGGCCGGGCCGTGAGCCGAGTCGGCTGGAGACATAGTCGTAGCGGAGGACGCGCGCACCGACGAACGTGATCAAGCAGCCGCTCATCGTGCCGATCTCGGCGACGGTGAAACCGAGCGTCACGCCGAACATCGCTCCGGCGACGCCAGCGAAGAAGAGGCGCGGGATGCCGATCGCGATCATCAGCGCCGACACGCCGATGAAGATGGCGCCGCCGGCCAGCCCGTGCGTGACCGATCCCTGCGCGGACCAGAGCCACCTCTCGACGATCGACGTCAGCGGCGACGTGTACGCGACGACCAGCGCCGCGACGGCGAAGAGGACGAGGGCCGCGCCGCGGAGATCGCGCTTCGTCACGATCGAGACCTCCGCGCCGGCAAGACGCGCCGCCGCCACCAGAGCATCGCGAAGCAGTCGAGAATGCCGCGGAACAGGCGGTTGCCGATGCCGTACTTCGAGCGTCCGGTCATCCGCGGGCGATGGCCGACGGGCACCTCGGAGATCGCGAAGCCCTGGAGCCGCACGATCGTGGGCAGGAACCGGTGCATACCGTTGAAGACGGGCACCTCGGCCAGCGCCTCGCGCCGGATCGCGCGCAGGCCGCAGCCGGCGTCTTGGAACGAGTCGCCGGTGAAGATACGACGGAAGGCGTTCGCGACGCGCGACGAGGCGCGGCGCACGAACGTGTCGCGGCGCCGGGAGCGGACGCCGCACACGATGTCGGCCGTGGCGAGCGCTTCGAGCAGCGCCGGGACGTCGGCGGGGTTGTTCTGTCCGTCACCGTCCATCGTCACGACGGTCTCGCCGCGCGCTTCGCGGAACCCCGTCGCCACCGCGGCGCTCTGCCCGAAGTTCCCCGCGTGTTCGATCGGCCGCAGCTCCGGGACGGAGCTTGTCAGCCGTTGGAGCACGGCAAGCGTGCCGTCACAGCTTCCGTCGTCGACGACCAGGATCTCGAACGTGCGGCCCGTCGGCGACAGGACGCCGCGGATCTCGTGGATAAGATCCGCGATCGCGTCGCGCTCTTCGTGACACGGAACGACGACCGAGACCTCGACCTCGCTCGTTCCCGCGTCGCGGATCACTCCGGCCTCCGCGCATCGTCCGGAGGCCCGACGTGGACCACGGCGACGTCTTCGTGGCCGCCGACCACCCCGTGGAACGCGATTCGACTGCCGGCCGGGAAGCGATCGCGGTACTTCTCGAACCGATCGCGCTCGAGAACCGCGAGGACCACGAACGGGATGCGCGCGGCCCAGTCGTGGGCCCCGAAGACCTTCATCGACGCCGCCATCAGCCAGAACGGCGGCGCCGGCTTGTCCAGATAGATCTCACCCGCGAGGTGGGGGACGAGGTAGTCGCCCGTGATCAGCGTCGTCCGCGCCGCCTCGGCGTGCCGAGGCTCGTCCGGCGACCACAGATCCCTCCTCGCGATCGTCGGAAGCAGGATCAACAGGCAGAGGACGAAGACCCACCGGGCGTTCACGAGCCCTCCTTCGTGCGTGCACGCGCAATGAGGCCGCCCTCGTCTTTTCCGCCACCCGTACCGCCGACGAAGCGAGTCATCTCGTGCATGAGCCGGACCAACCGATCGCCACGCCCCGCGTCGAACGCGAAGTCCTCGTCGACGGGACCGTCGTCCTTGGCGGTGAACGGCTCGATCGGGTCTCCGAGCGAACGGGTCTGCAGCGCAAACTTCTGCAGCGACCGTCCGGGCGCGGCAGTCATCGCGTGTTCTCGTGAGGGATCGACACAGGATCGTCGTTCGGAGCGGAAGGACCCGGCGCTTCCCCGGACGACGACCTCGACAGTGCATCGCGCCGGCGCTTCACGTCGTTGTCCACGCCCAAGAGGTCCATCAGCATGGGCTGCTCCTTCGCGACGCGCAGGACGCGTTCCTCGTCCGGGAGCGGAAGCTCGTTCTCGTCGGCCCAGACGATCTGCTCGCGCCACGGCCGGACCTCGGCGAAGTAGCTCCAGGCGACCCCGTACCACGCGAGGAAGAACGTGACGAGGAACGCGGTCGCCCGCGCGCGCATCGCGAACCATCCCGCCAGGACGAAGAGTGCGAGCATCGCGGCGAGCGGCGCGGCCATCCAAATGCCGCCGCGCGTCAACACGTGGAAGAACCAGCCGACGAACCCCACGAAGACGACTCCCACGACCGAGAGAAGGGGCCCCGCCGGCCTCAGCCATCGCAGGAGCGACGGACGGGCCTGGTCCCACCAACGGAGCGTGGCGTCGCCGATGAGGATCGAGAGCGTCGGAAGCACCTGGATTAGGTAGTGCTTCTGCTTCTGCGGGAGGATCGACATCGTGAGGAACAACGTGACGAACGTCAGCGCGACGAACCGCATGCCCGCATCGCCGCGGAAGAATCGGGTACGGATCGCGGCCCAGATCACGACCGGGAGCAGCAGGCTGGCCGGGAGCGCCGCTCCGACCAGCTTGTCGAGGTAATACCACGGCGCATGGTAGTGCTTGGCGCCGCTCCCTTCTCCAGCGTCGATCCCGAACGGCCGAGTCACGTCCGCGAGGAACCGCTCGAACGCGTCGGGCACGGCCGCGAGGACGTAGACGTACCACGCCGCGCCGATGACGAGCGCGACGAGCGACCAGAGCACGACGCGTCGGGTGAAGATCGCGCGCAGCTTGCGGCGCACCGCGAGGTCGGCCACGATCGGGAGCGCCACGGTCATCAGCGCGACCGTGGCCTTGGCGAGGAACGCGACGCCGGTCGCCAGCGCGACGCCCGCGCGGGGCGCCTCGCCGCGACGGCGGACGCCCATCTCGTATAGCATGAGCGCGGCCGTGCTCGCGAGGGCGAGCGTCACCTCGGCGGTCCCCTGCCGCCCCAATCGATAGAGCTGCAGCGTGGCGGCAAGCGCGGCGACCGATGCGACGGAGAGGCGCCATCCGCCGATCGAATGCGCCCAGACGAGCACGGCGAGGAGCAGAACCAGCGCGGTGAGGGCCGACGGGATCCGAAGCGTTCCGTTCGTGAGGCCACCGGCGAGGCGCGCGCTCGCCACGGACATCCAGTAGTAGAGGGGTGGCTTCTGGAGGCGCGGCACACCGTCGTGGATCGGGACCAGCAGGTCGCCCGACGCGAGCATGTTTCGAGCGACGTCATAGCAGCGATCCTCGGACGATCGCGTGACCGGCTCTGCGCCGATACGGACGAAGAGAACCGTCCCCGACAACAGCAATAGGACGATCAGGGCAATGCGCATGACGTTGGCGGCTTCCCGCGGCACGAGCCGACCGGTGGCGAACTCGAGGTCGACGATCCCCACCCGCTCTGGCGGCCCGGGGGGGGCGATGGTGGGTGCTTTCGAACCGGCGCTCTGCCGCCGTCTTCCAACTCGATGCGGCGGAAACCTACCGACGCAACGTGACGGTGCCCTTACGGCAACATGAAGACGTCGTCATATGCTTGCGCCGGGTGGCACCGGTGAAAGACGCGCGCGCTCCATGTCTCGCTCCCTCGGCCGCGACAAAGCAGCAGTAGGACGACGACTGACGAACCCGTTGGCACGCTCCTGATCCTCGTCGCCGCTGCGTTCCGCATCTGGTGCAAGGGTCATCTCACCCAGGGCGAAGGCCTGACGCGGACCGGACCGACTGTGCCGAAACCCGTTCTACTTCGGCAACCTCCTGCTCGACACCGGCATCTGCTGCTTGATCGGACGACTCGAGGTCGCCCTGCCCTACCTCGCGATCGCCGCCGTCGTCTATTCTCGCCAGGTCTCGAAGGAGGAACAGCGGCTCCTGCGGAGCCACGGCGCGGCCTACGAGGAGTACCGCGCCGAGACGCCTCGCTGGTGCCCGCGGCTCGGTCCCGTTCTGCAGAAGCGGACCTGGACCGACGGGTTCTCCTGGCGCAACGTGAACTTCACGCAGGGCATCGAGATCCCGAGGGTTTCACAACCTCGCCTATCCGGTGCTCTTCTACGCCTGGCACCGCATCCGCACGGAATGGCCGATCGTCGGAGGCGATCTCGGCTACCTCGACATCACGATCATCTGTTCCGTCGCCTTCTTCGTCGCCACATCCCGACTGCTGCGCCTCCCGTTGCGCCGGCGACGACGCATCGTCCCACGCGTGGTCGTTCGCCCCATGGTACGGGCCCCGTTCCTGCTCGCGTTCGCCGCCGTCACGCTGGTGGCCGTGGCGATGGGAACCGGTCCCGGCCCCCTCTTCTCGACCGCGGGCCTCGTCGTCGCGCTCTCGTTCTTCCTGGGCACGATCCTGTTCACGACGTTGCGCGCGGATCGAGGACCGTCCGCTGCGATCGAGGCCGCCGCCAGCATCGCGTTCGCCGTGGTATCCGGAATCCCGGGGCTCTTCGTTCCGGTGTGCTTCTAGGTGCTCCTCTGGTTCGACCGTTGGCTGAACGCCCGCCGCGCGGCGCCGGCGGTCCCCGCGCCCGCCTGAGACGCGGGTTCCCACGACGACGCGCCGCCACGCGGGTTCTCGCGCGAGGGGGTTCTCCGCGAGATCGACGAGCGCGGCGCCTTCGTGCCTCACCGGGAATCGTACGGGTGCGTCGGTGCCGGCGGCGATGGAGATCTTCGGACCGGTCCGCGCAACTCGCGCACTCGACATCAGTTGGAATTGGTCGGGCCGAGCAGATTTGAACTGCCGACCTCTTGCACCCCAAGCAAGCGCGCTAGCCAAGCTGCGCCACGGCCCGAACCGGTCCGATGGTCGACGCGCCTGGAAGCGCGTCGGGGGTCGAAGCCCACCGGAACTGGAAGACGCTACGGGATCTTGCGCCGGACCGCAAGGGGACGAATCGGTCGTCTCGGCCGAGGGCGATGAAAAGGCTTGAGGTGGAAACCATTCCCTGGCGCACTGGCGGGGAGACCCGTGGACCCTGAGGAGCCGCACATGGCGAAGTCGCCCGAGGAGATGGAAGCGTCGATGGTCGCGAACCTGGCCGAGAAGACGGGGAAGTCGCTGGAGCAGTGGCTCGCGATCGCGAAGGCGAGCGGGTTGGCGAAGCACGGCGAGGTGGTGAAGCACCTGAAGACGGCGCACGGGGTGACGCACGGCTACGCGAATCTGATCGCCCATCGGCACCTCGCGGCGGGTAAACCGGCGGCCGCCGAGGATGACCTGATCGAGGCTCAGTACGCCGGCGCGAAGGCCGACCTGAAGCCGATCTACGACGCGCTGGTGAAGGCGGTCTCCAAGTTCGGCCAGGACGTCGAGCTGGCGCCGAAGAAGGCGTACGTCAGCCTGCGGCGGAGCAAGCAGTTCGGGTGCATCCAGCCGTCGACGAAGACGCGCGTCGACGTGGGCATCAACCTGAAGGGGAAGGCGCCGACGCCGCGCCTCGAGGCGTCCGGCTCGTTCAGCGCGATGGTCACCCACCGCGTCCGCGTCGCGTCGCTCGACGACGTCGACGCGGAACTCATGGGGTGGCTGAGGGAGGCGTACGACGCCGCGTAGGCCCTGGCTCGCCCCATCTCTCCTCTTGGTAGGTCGACTCCCGTTTGGTATCCTCGCGCCGCGTTCAGGCTCCCGCGGATGACGTAGCCCTTCCGGCCGGCCTCGACGGCTCGGGGCACCGTTTGGAGAGCGTGCGTCAGCGCGGGCACGTTCATCGGCGCCATACCCGGGGGGGTTCATGTCATCCTTTCACAACGAACGGCCGCCGCACGATTTCGCGGAACGGCAACGGCACGGACGCGGCGTCTCGTTCGTCGCTGCGATTGCTCTCGTCTTTGTGGCTTCGACCTCGCCGCTACAGGCGGTCAGCGTCTCGAGCGTCACCCTGTACCAGATGGACTTCTTCGGGCAGAACGTCCCGACGCAGTTCGACACCGACTGGGGCGACCTCGAGTTCACGCTCGCGCCCGACGGGGACCTGACCGACTACTACGCGCAGCTCGTCATTCGCAACCCGAGCAGCGCGACGACGCACTGGGTCGTGCGGAACATGGCGATCCCCGGCAGCTCCGATCTCTCCGGTCCGATGACGGTCGCGCGCTTCTTCGACCTCGGCGTGCTCGGGATCCCCGGCGCGGTGACGCAGGTCGAGTATCACCTCGCCCTGACGTCCGGCCCGATCGGCTCGCCGCCCAGCACCCCGGGCTGGACGCTCACCACTCCGGCCGACGGCAAGTACGACACCCAGGGGAGCGGCGAGGACTCGATCGGCGATCACTCGGATCCGGGGCCGGCGCCGGCGGCGCCCGCGGTCGCCGCGGCTCAGCCCCAACGACGCAAGAAGGTCTGCCGGGACGACGTCCCGGACATCGAGGAGGGGAAGAACGAGTGCGGCCCGGTCGGGGTGACGCGCAGCCTCCGCTGGCTCCACGACAACGGGGACATCGACCTCGGGAACAAGACGAACGCCCAGCTCATCCAGGACTTCAAGAACGCGTCCGGATGGACCGCCGCCGGGGGTGTCCCGAAGTACAGCGGCTACCTCGACGCGAAGCTGAAGCTCAACAAGGACTGCAAGCTCGGTCTCGACGTCAAGTTCATGGTGCGGCGGCCGTCGTCCGTCCCCGCCGGCGACTACACGACCGCGAACGGAACGGCGGTCGACAAGGGTAACGACCCGACCTTCGCGTTCATCAAGAAGGAGATCGACGACGGGGAGGACGTGGAGATCCTGGTCGGCTGGCTCGACGCGAACGGCAACCGTACCAATGGCCACTGCATGACCGTGATCGGGTACGAGGAGGACCCGAACAACGGTGTCCAGCAGATCTGGGTCCAGGACGACGAGGACCAGGGGAAGGCCAACGCGAAGAACAAACGCCGGAACACGGACTACACCGACGGCATGCCGCCCAAGCTCGACGATCTCGCGAAGAACCGGGTGGAGATGGTGCTCTCCGAGTCGCCCAAGCCGCCCGAGTGCAACGAGGGGAGCGGCGGCAACTACATCCACCTCCTGAACGGCGTCGACTACTTCTTCGGCAAGACGCCGCCCAACGGCGCGTTCACCGGCATCTGGCGCTGCTTCCCGGGCAAGATGCTCCACTCGCCCACCCTCGACACGAAGCCGGGCTCGCCCACGTTCGGCACTTACGCCACGCGGATCAGCTCGATCCACGCCACGATGACCGGGTCGGCCGGAGACCTGATCCGCTTCCCGACGATCGCGCTCTCGTCGTCTCCCGGCGATTGCACGTTCTTCACGCCGTCGGGCAACGTCAACTACGGGATCGCTTCGGTCGCGAGCCTGGGGCAGGTGGTCGTCGGGCCGCTCGCGGACTCGAGCGGTCCCGTCCCGGTCACCTTCCTCGGCGGCATCGCGAACGTCGTGGTGGCGAATCCCACCGGCTCGCCCGGCACGATCGTCCAGATGGGCCTCGACCTCTCGGCGACCAATGCCACCGTCGGCGTGCCCGACGGCGAGAGCCTCGTCCTCTGGATCCAAGACGATCCGACCCAGACCGGCGCGGGCACGATGCAGTACTGGACGGGGTCGATCGATGAGCGGAACCTGTGCTCCGGCTACTCGTTCCTCCTCTCGTCCTCGGGCGGCGCGTTCTTCTTCGCGCCCAGCTTCGAGTGGTCGATCGGGCTCGGCACCCACGACGCGACGCTCACGACCGCGATCACGTCCACCGGCCCCGGGCCGTCGTCCTTGAACGCGCACGACGCGGTGCAGGGCTTCTCCCCCGGCTTCGACGCGGGCTCCGGCGCCCGCACGATCTCGATCACCGGCGCCGGGATCGGATCCGAGTTCCTCGGCTTCGCGATCTACGACGAGCAGTCGGTCGCGGGGCGGTTCCACCTCGTCGTCGCCAACGCGATGGGTCTGCAGCTTCCGGTCGCTCCGACCTGCTCGCGCAGCGGGAGCGGCTTCCTGTCGCTGCCGACCGGAGGGCCCGGCGGCCCGGTCTTCTCCACGCTCGTTCCGGAGCAGCCGCGTTCCGTCGGCAAGTTCGATGCGCTCTCCAACCTGTTGCTCGGGAACCCGCTCTGGCTCGCGTCCACCAACTTCTCGTCGTCGCCCGGTTCGCTGAACGTCCCGTGGTTCCCGTCCCCGGCCGGGAACTCCGGATCGAACGCGTCCGGCGCGAACGGCGGCTTCGTGATTCCGCTGCCGCCCTTGCCATCGATGGTCGGGAAGCAGCTCTTCCTCTGGGGCCTGTCCGTCGACCCGTCGAACGCCTTCCTCGACCTGACCGCGAACGACGGACACTCGCTGACGAACGGCTTCGACGTGCTGTTCTTCCCCTAGCAGCCCGTGGTGAAAGTGCTTTCGAAGCGAGGCGAGGTAGCGCGACCGAGATCGAGGCGCAGGACCGCAGGCGTACTGCCTGTACGTCGAGGATCCAGCAACGAAGGGATCGGTCGCGAGGGCCCGCCGCAGCCAAAATGACTTTCACCACGGGCGGCTAGCATGGTGGGTCACGGATCGGGGGTCGAAGCCGGAGGGAGGCCTTGACCTACGCGCGCGACGACCGCGACGTCCTGTCGGAATGGTGGCTCGACGAGAGCGCGCTGCCCGACGAGTTCTGGGCGTTGCTTCGCATCCTCCCGGACGGCGGCGCGGTCGTGCTCGATCTCGACGGGAACCATCGCGCCTTCGACTCCATCGAGGCGGCGCGGTGGTTCTTGCGCGACGACGAGTATCGCCCGCTCGCCGACGTCGACGACGCCGCGCGCTACACGCCGCCGATCGGGGCGACCGACGAGGAGTTGGTGGCGAGGATGCGGCGGGTTCGCAGGCAGCCGCCGTGATTCCGCCGCGGCCTCGTTCCATTCGACGAGGCGCTTCCGCTGCCTCGATTCCCCCGACCGCGCTCTACCACTCCACCTCGTCCTTCAGGTGCCGCGTCATCAGGTCCCTCACCGCCCGCGCCGGGTCCTTCTCCTCGAACAGGATCGCGTAGACCTCGGCGCAGATCGGCATCTCGACCTGCTCGCGCTCGGCCAGGAGCTTCACCGCCTTCGACGTGCGGACCCCTTCGGCGACCTGCTGCATGCCGGCGAGGATGTGCTCGAGCTTCTCGCCGCGGCCGAGGCGTTCGCCGACCGCGCGGTTGCGGCCGTGCTTGGAGATGCAGCTCGTGATCAAGTCGCCGATGCCGGAGAGCCCGAAGAACGTGACGCGCTGCCCGCCCATCGCCTCGCCGAGGCGGCCCATCTCCACGATGCCCCGCGTCAGCAGCGCCGCCTTCGTGTTGTCGCCGAAGCCGAGCCCGTCGACGATGCCCCCCGCGATCGAGATGACGTTCTTCAGCGCGCCGCCGAGTTCGACGCCGATCGCGTCGTTGTGCGTGTAGACGCGAAACCGCTCGGTCGCGAGCAGGTCCTGGACGCGTCGCGCGACCCCCATGTTCTCGGACGCGGCCACGACCGTGGTCGGCATGCGCCGCGACACCTCCTCGGCGTGGCTCGGGCCCGTCACCACCACCAGCGGCACGTCGCCGCCGAGCACGGACCGGATGATCTCGGTCGGCCGCATCAACGAGTCGGTGTCGATCCCCTTCGTGGCGGAGACGATCGGCTGACCGTTCCCGTGGACCTCCATCAGCCGCTCCATCACACCGCGCAGGAACGGCGTGGGAATCACCGAGAAGACGATGTCGCTGCCGTCGACCGCTCGCGCGAGGTCGCTCGTCACGTGGATCGCGTCGGGGATTTCGATGCCGGGGAGGAACTTGGGGTTGCGCCGCGTGCGCGCGATCTCCGCCGCGTACGCGGGATCGTGGCTCCACAACTTCACGTCGGCGCCGTGATCCGAGAGAACGATCGACAACGCGGTTCCCCAGCCGCCGTCGCCCAGCACGGTCACGCGTTCGGTCATGATGCCCTCTCTCCTCCGGTGCGCGCGCTCCCGACCCGCAGCTCCTCGCCCTTGAGGAGCCGGCCGATGTTCGCGCGGTGCAGATAGACGATCACCGCCGCGAGGAACGCGGAGAGGATCGTCACCGTTCGCCGCTCGCCGAACGCCGCGTCGGGGCCGACCCAGAGGACGAACACGACGGGGAGCATCGCGGAAGCGACCATCGAGGCGACCGACACGTAGCGCGTCGCCCGCAACAGGACGTACCAGATCACGAGCGTGATCGCGACCGCCGGCAGGCAGATTCCCGCGAAGAACCCGGCTGACGTCGCCACGCCCTTGCCGCCGCGGAGGCCGAGCCAGATCGGGAAGACGTGGCCGATCATCGCCGCGACGCCGAGCACCAGGGCCACGCTGTCGGTGCTCCACTCGAGCCCGTCCCGGCTCGCGACCCACGGCGCGACGAGGAACGCGGGAACGAACCCCTTCAGGAAGTCGAACGCGAACACGCCGATCCCCCACCGCTTGCCGATCACTCGCACGACGTTCGTGGCGCCGACGTTGCCGCTTCCCTGCCGGCGGAGATCGACCCCCTTCAGGCGGCCGACGAGATGACCGGCGGGGATCGACCCGAGCAGGTAGGAGGCGAGGATGGCGAGACCGAACCAGGCTGCGTTCACGACACGTTGATTCTCCGGCAGCGTCGAAACGGAGCATCTTACGCCGGCCGGCGCCGCCGGTTCAAGCCGCCGCGCTCGACCACGCCCGACCACGATCGACCCGATCGACGCTCCGGGCCCGCCGCGTCGTGCGCTCGGCCGAGTTCCGTTTCTCGGGGCGCGTTCGCGATCCGGCCGGGATAAGCTCTGCCGTCGATGCTCCATCCCCCACGACGTCCGGGAATCCTCGCCAAGCTCGCGTTGCTCTCCTTCGTGCCGCTCACCCTCCTCGCGCTCGTCGAGTTCACGATCTCGGCGCTCGACGTCGCGCCGCCGCGCCGCGGCCCGCTGGTCGTCATGGACCAGGACCAGTTCCTCGGGGTGTCGCACAACGGCTGGCAGTTCCGATTCAGCCCGCGGTGGTTGTGGGAGCCGAAGCCGGGAGTGGAGGTCTTCGGCGCGCCGATCAACGAGGGCGGCTACCGCGGGCCGCTTTATCCCGAGGAGCGCACGGCGAAGCTGCGCGTCGCGACGCTCGGCGACTCCTCGACGTACGGGTTCGGGCTGCCCGAGGCGGTCTCGTGGTCGCGGAAGCTCGAGGAACTCCTCGGCCGTTTCGACCACGACGTCGAGGTGCTGAATTTCGGCGTCATCGGCTTCACGCTCGCGCAAGGCCTCGCGCTGTACGAGGGCCGCGTCCGCGAGTACCAGCCGGACGTCGTGATCGTGGCGTTCGGCGCGGTCAACGATCAGTTCGCCACGCCGTCCGGCCTCACCGACCGCCAGAAGATCCTCCTCTCGTCCGGCTCCTCGTTTCGCCTGCGTACGTTCTTGCGCCGCTTCGGCACGTTCCGGTGGCTCGAGTCCCGGCTCGTCGACGCGGAGGAGCGCGCCGCGATCATCGAGACGAAGGCGTCCCACCAGCGCGTGCCGCCGCACGAGTTCCAGGAGCTGATCGGCGTCGTCAAGGACCGAGTGACCGCGGACGGCGCGAAGCTGCTCGTCGTCTCTCCGCCGCGGCGGAGAGACGGGGAGGCGGAGTACCCGATCACGCGCAGCTACACGATGACGCTCCTCGATCGCTCCCTCGAGCTCGACCTCCCCGTGGTCGACGTGCTGGGCTTCTTCCGCCGGTACGAGGAAAGGGTCTACCCGGGGATCGAGAGCGACCTCCAGCTCGCGAAGAGCTCCGACCTGTTCATCGACAAGTTCCATCCGTCGGAGAAGGGGCACGAGGCGTGGGCGTCGCTCGTCGCGAAGGCGCTCATCGATGAGGGGCTCCTGGTGCGGCGCGGCGACGGATGAACGCGCGCGGCGTCGTCGGCGGCGCGATCCTCTCCGCGGCCCTCGTCGCGGCGGGGCGGGCCGTCTACGTCCTGGCGACGCATCGCGCTCCACTGCGCGAGCTCTTGGCGTCCAAGTTCGACGGCCTCGTCGCGGCGTCGATCGCGTCGATCGCGATCATCCTCGTCGCGATGACGCGGCTCCGTTCCACCCGCGCCGACTCCGTTCGCCGATGCATGGGGTCGCTGGCCGCCCTGCGGCTGGCGCTCGTCGTCTTCGTCGCGTCGAGCGCGGTCTACCTCGCCATCGTGGACACGTCGCGCATCCTGCACGTCGAGGTCTGGCTCGGCGTCACCGGCGGCGTGTTCGCGCTGCTCTGGACGATCGGACCGCTCCTGCCGCGGCCGCGCTGGTGGCGGGCCGCCGACTTCGCCCTCTTCAACGTCGCGCTGGCCGTGGTCGGCGTCGAGGCGTTGCTGCACGTCGCGGCGCGCACGTCCACGTCGCCGCTCCTGGCGCGCGAGGACGCGCCGGTCGAGGAGAAGCTCGCGGCGTCGCGGGTCGAGCCCGGCCACCTCTGGTTCGGATTCCCGTTCAACTCGCTCGGTTTCTACGACGACGAGCCCGAGCGCCGCGCGCCGGGCCGCTCCCGCGTCTGCCTCCTCGGCGACTCGTTCAGCGTGGGCGTCGTGCCCCACGCGATGCACTACGCGACGATCTGCGAACGGCTCCTCGGCGTCCCCGTCGACAACGTGGGCCACCGAGCGACCGGCCCCTACGAGTACCTCCACCTGTACGAGTCGAGGATGAAGGGCTACGACCCCGACGTCGTCGTCGCGTGCATCTTCCTCGGCAACGACCTCCACGACGCCTACCGCGTCTTCCGGACTCGTCGAGGCGGCGTGCCCTGGCTCGACCGCCGGAAGATCCAACTGTGGGAGCTCGCGCGCCGCCTGACGGTGCTCGAGGTCGAGGCGGAGCGCCGCGAGGTCGACTCCCAGCCGTTGGGCGCGGGCGGCGGCCGCGCGGCCGATCGACGGGTCGACGCGAGCGAGCTCGGGTCGGTCTACCCTTGGCTGCTCGACCAGGACCGCGAGCCGATGACGTTCACGCTCGAGACCTACCTCGCGATGGAGGAGGAACGCGCGCGCTACCTGCTCGACGCCCCGTCCCGCCGCTGGCGCGCGCTCTTGGACGCCGTCGACGACCTCGACCGCGCGGCCGGCGGCGCGCGGTTCGCCGTGATGATGATCCCCGACGACTTCCAGGTGAACGACGCGCTCTGGGAGCAGCTCGCGGAGCGGCTCGACGCATCGCTCGCCGCCGCCCGCTTCGAGCCGCAGCGCGTGCTCGGCGAGGCGCTCGCGACCCGGGGGATCCCCTGCCTCGACCTTCTGGCCGAGCTACGGCGCGCGACGGAGAACGGACGGTACCGGTGCTATCAGCGGAACGACTCCCACTTCAACGCGCTCGGCAACCGGGTGGCCGGCGAGGAGCTCGCGCGCTTTCTCGCCCCCATGATCGAGCCCTCGCGCTGACGCTCAGTCGGTCTCGGCCGCGCCGCTCGCGGTGCGAATCGCGTCGAGCGCACGGAGCGCGGCCTCCGCGACGTCGGGCGTCGGATCCCGGCTCGCACGCTCGAGCGCGGCGATCGCGTCGCGAGCGTCTCCGCCGACCTGCCCGAGAGCGTCGGCCGCGATGATCCGCTCGTCGGGCGAGTCCGAACCGAGAAGCAGGACGAGGGCCGGGACGCTCCGCGCCCCGCGCTTCCGCGCGATGCGTACGAACAGGTCGCGGTGGAGCCAATACCGGAGGTCGAGCTCGTTCAGCACGGCCGTCTCGTCGACGTCGCACCATGCGAGCAGCGTCACCGCCGCCCAGTCGCGGCGCGTCCCGTCTTCCAGGGCGCGAACGACATGCGGCACGACAACGTCCCCGAGGCCGAGCAGCGTCTGCCCGGCCGTGATCCGCGCGCCCTCGTCGGTCGCGATGCGGAGCAGCAAGGCATCGACGAGCGGCGGCACGACGAGCTCGCGCAGGTCGGGGAACACCGCCAGCCCCCGGACGAGAAGCTCGGCCGACCGCGGGTGATCGGCGTCGACGCGCGGGAGAGCGCCGGCCACCGCGCGCCGCACCGCGGCCACGTCCGCCTCGAGAAGACCGAAGAGCCGCTCGGGATCGCGCGCCAGCGCTTCCGCGAGCGCGGCGACGAGACGCTCGGTCCCGCGGGGAGCGGACGACGCGGCCGCCGTCACCCGCTCGATGAGAGCGTCCGTGGCGGCCGGGGCGAGCTCGACGAGGGTCCGAGCGACCGCGCCAGGGTCGGCGACGCCGTCGGCCTCCAGCGCCGCGATCAATGGCGCGACCGCCGCGCTCGTCGCGGTCGCAAGGAACGTCACCGCCGCCCCGCGCTGCTCGTCGGAGAGCGCTCCGGCCCCGATCAGGTCGACGACGACGGGCACGAGCTCGGCGCGGCGGGCAACGATGCCGTCCCAGGCACGCTTGCGGACTCCCTCGTCCTCGTCGCAACGACCCGTGAGCATCGCGACGACGAAGCGCTGGTCGTCGGCCGGAGGCACGTCGACGAGCGCGACCACCGCCATCAAGCGCGCGTACGGGTCCTCGCTCGAGAGGTCGGCGAGCCAGTCGTCCGTCGACTTCGCGCAGCCGGCGAGCACGACCAGCAACCCGAACGCGGCTCGGCCGACTCCGCGCGATCGCCTCGTGCCACCCTCGCTCAATCGTCGCTCCAGTCGCGGCGCGTGGTTCCGGGCACCACGTTGCCGGACGATTCCAGCTCCCGCAAGGACGATCAAGCCGAGGAACGAGGATCGGACTACGCTCGCGTTTCATGGACCTCGACGATCACTGCACCGACGTCACGGCGCGCCGCTACCGCGAGCGGCTCCTCGCCGTGCTCATCCACATCCAACGCACCGCCGCCCCGTTCCTTCACCAGCCCATCCATCGGACGCCGAAGGCGCACCACCTCTCCCCCCCCACCCCCGAACCCTCCCCACCCCGTCCCATCGCCAAGGCGGAGCGTGTCGGGGGCCACCGAGCGAGTTCCGCAACGAGCGCCAGCGAGCGAGGACTGTCCGAGCGAATGGAGCGTCCCCGACACGCTC
>CAZYQW010000076.1:0-41372 GCA_964649825.1 uncultured Phycisphaeraceae bacterium
TGGTCACGAAAGTCGACGGCACCCACCGCTACATCGTCAACACGAAGGCGCGCACCCTCATTGCTGCCGTGCTCGCCACTGACGAGGCGCGCATATCCAAGCTCAAGCAATGCGCTTAGAATTCTTGAACGCCGATCAAGACTCTCGTCCGTAGACACTCACGTCCGTCCCTCGCGGTCGCGGTCCTCGGCGTGCCCGCGCTCGACCACAAATCCCCCCAACCCTCTGAGCCGCCTCGCGTTCATCGAGAATCGGGCTCGGACCACCCGACGATCCACCCCCTCGTCCGCCGTCGACGAGACTTCTCGGCCGCGAGTGTGACCGTCAACTCGACGCCGGACGGGTTCAGAGGTCGTTTGGACCGCCTCCGGTTCACGCTCGCCGCGGCGCGACGACACCCGAAATTCGCTGCCACGTTGTCGCGAGAGAGCACGCCGGCGCACCCTAACCAACGACGCGGTCGGTTCCCGTCTCCCACGGGCCGCGTCATTCGGGGCGTCGCCTCCCCCGCCGGCCCCCTTCCCGATCGGAGCATCCCATGTTTCGTTCGCCACCTCTCCTCGTCGCGACCTTCCTCGCTCTCGACGTCACGTTCTCCCACGCCCAGGTCCTGAACTTCGACATCACGGTTCCCGCCCCGACGCCGGTCGCCTACCAGTGGTGGGTCGACGTGAACCCGGGGCTCGCAGGCGTGCAACGCTGCCACGCATTCGCCCCGGCCGCGGACATCGTCTGCAACCACCCGTTCCCGAAGAGCGCCGATCTCGCCGTCGACGTGCGGCTGTTCAACGTCCCGGCGTTCCCTCCCCTCGTCGGCGCGCATTTCACCGTCCACTTCGATCCGACGAAGCTCGCGTTCGTCGGCGTCCAAGCGCCCGCCCTCTTCGGTGGGGACTCGTTTCCGCTCTCGGTCCCGCTGGGCCCGGGAAAGGTGCGCGTCGTGACGAGCGTCGATCCGTGCGGCCCCGGCGTCGGGGGCACGGGAGTCATCGCCCAGCTCTGCTTCGCATCGATCGAAGAAGGACAGAGCGGCATCGACTTGACCGACATCGCGCTCTACGGCCGACCGACCCCGTGCGTCGTCGAGCCGCTCACGTCCGACGCGAGCGAGGCGAAGGCGCAGGTGATCATGGACCTGTCGGGAACCCGCGCCTGCTGGACCATCAACACGGACGAGGACGGCGTGGACATCGCGGTCGGCGACGGTATCACCGATTCCGATCCGGCCCTCGGCATCGTTCGCAGCACGCTGCGCGCGTGCATCCAGGAATCCAACGCGCGCGCCGGCGCGGACGGCATCGCGTTTCGCATCGAGGCGCGGCCGACGGTCAAGGTCGGATCGTCCGGCGCGGGCGCCCTGCCCGCCCTCACCGATGACGAAGGCGTCTACATCGACGGCACGACACAGGACGACGTCCTGCTGAACGGCGAGGCGGCGGGGGCGGACGCGGACGGCTTCCGTCTCGATTCGAACAAGAACACGATCCGCGCCGTCGGGATCGTGAAGTTCAGAGGCAACGGCGTGCGCATCGCCGACGCGAGTCTCAACACGGTCACCGGGTGCCGCATCGGAACCGACGCCGCTTTCACCGATGGGCTCGGCAACCGCGGCGCGGGCGTCTCGCTCGAGGGCGACGCCGCCCAGAACCTGATCGGCGCGCAGTTCGACTTCACCGCGCCGGACTACGACTGCGACTGGTCCGCGGCGCTCGAGGCGGAGAGCAACGTCATCGTCCGCAACGACATCGGCGTCAAGATCCAAGGTCGCTCGAACACGATCGTCGCGCACGGCAACGTTGTCGCCGGCAACTACATCGGCGTGACGCGCGACGACAGGCTCCTCGGCAACCGCCGCCAGGGCGTCTACCTCGAGGACGCGTCGGCTAACCGCATCTTCGCCAACACCGTCGGCGACAATCACATGATCCACACGCCCGCCGGCGGCATCGGCGCGGCGGAGATCTACGGCCGCGCCGTCGCCAACGTCATCGAGTGCAACTTCATCGGCGTCACGCGCGCCGGCACGCGCGCGCCGAACGACGGCGACGGCGTGCGGCTGCAGGGAGTGTCTCCGTTCGACAGCCCCATCCAGACCCGAATCGGCGGCCTGAGCCACGCGGGCCCGAGCCGTGGCAACGAGATCCACCACAACCTCGGCAACGGGATCGCGGTGCGGGGAGTCGCCGAAGAGACGCGGATCCAAGCGAACGACGTGCGCGATCACACGCTCGCCGGGATCCTCCTGACGACCCTCGACGGCGGTGACGCGCGGCTCTGGTACACCGCGATCGAGACCAACACGGTGCAGCGCAACCTGGCGGGTCTGTGGTTCCTCGGCGCCGGCGTGCGCCTCGCGTCGGTCACCGACAACGAAGTTCGCGAGAACAGCACGCACGGTGTCCTCGTGCGCCACTCGCGCGACATCTACATCGGCGCGTTTGGCGAGGACGCCCCCGGCAACGTGATCACCAAGAACGGCAGCGCCGGTGTGGCGCTGCTGGAAGACGACACGACCGACGTCTTCGTCATCGGCAACCGGATCTTCGACAACACCGGCCTCGGGATCGACATCGACGTGAACGGAGTCACGAAGAACGACCGCGAGGACCGCGACGGCGGGCCGAACGGGCGGCTGAACTTCCCGGTGCTCACCATCGTCAAGGTCGAAGGCGGCACCACGATCTTGCGCGGTACCCTGCACGCGAAGAAGAACGAGTCGTTCAACATCGGCTTCTGCTGGTCGACGACGTGCGACCCGTCGGGGAACGGCGAGGGGGAAAACCCGTTCTACAATCAGACCCTCGGCACCGACTTCGCGGGCGACGCGATGTTCGACTACACACTGCCGTTCGCCATCCCCGTCGGCGCGTCCGTGACCGCGATCACCTACACGCCGTCGGGCTCGACGTCGGAGTTCAGCGAATGCCGAGTCGTTCAGTGACGGGTCGCGACGTGGCACGGGCCGGCTCGAGCGCGTGGTTTCCCGCGAGCTCCAGGTCTCGGCGCGGTCCTCGACCGTTGCGCGCTCTGCGCCGGCTACGGAGCGTCGAAGAGCACCTCGGGCGGCGGCTTCATCGTCATCCAGCGGTACGCGTCCTACGCACGCGCCGACCTCGAGCTCTCGTTCGCCGCCTCGTTCTCGTCTCGCATGCTCTGGATCCGCGCCACCAGGTGGTGGGTGAAGGCCCGGAGGCTCCGGGGCGGCGCCGGCTCGTA
This sequence comes from uncultured Phycisphaeraceae bacterium, assembly GCA_964649825.1. Classification (GTDB taxonomy): domain Bacteria; phylum Planctomycetota; class B15-G4; order B15-G4; family JADJEK01; genus CAZYQW01. Next base: position 3,217 of record CAZYQW010000076.1, read on the forward strand.
GTCCAGATACAGGTTCGCGAGGCGCTCGGCCGGAGAGCCCGGCGGGGCGTTGATGGCGACGTTTCCCTGGCCGACCGGGTCGAGCAACTTCGTCGACGTCGAAAGCGGGGGCTGGAACGGCCGGTTCAGCGGCGACTAGTGGTGTGATTCAGATTGTTGGTGGATTATCCGGAGGTCATCGTCGTCGCTGGCAAGGCGCGACGACGACCGCGTATTCGAGATACGTCGAGGAGGAGCAACGCAGCAAACGATGACGAGGGCCCCGGAGAAACGTCAACAACTCTGAATCACACCACTAGATCTCGAACCGGCCATCCGGCCGCGCGTCCCGCGGCTCGGACGCCCCAATGCCTCGAGGCGATTCCGCGCGGGCGACCAGGGGGAGCGAAGCCGACGGCGCGGTCGCGGGCACGCCGCAACGACGGGAGTAGGCCTCGATCTGATCGGCGAGCCTCGACTCCATCTCCCGCCGTTCGGCTCCGCCGGCGGACTGCCAGTAGGCGATGCGGTTTCGCAATCGTTCGATCTCGCTCGGCAACACGGCGGGAGGAGTCTCGCGGAACGTCCGGCCCAACCAACCGCGCGTGGCCCCTTCGCAGACCTGGCAAGCCAGAACCCACTCCGGATTCACCGGCAGATCCCTTCTCGACAGACTCCCGATGCCTCCGAATCCGAAGTCCATGCCCGCTTCCCGCAGAATGCGACACAGGCCGTGCACCGTTCCGTCGGCGATCGGATCCAACAGGAACCTCCGGCCCAGCGAGAGGCTGAGGTCGTTCAACCCGATATGCACTTCCGAGAGGCCCGGCAGCGCGATCAACTCCGCCAAGACTTCAGCCGCCTCCGCGGTTTCGACGAGCAGCACGGCTCCAGCGCGTCCCGCGACCATCTCCAAGAACCGGGCGGCCTCGGCGACCGTCCGGAAGAACGGGAGCATGACGTAGTCCGCCCCAGAGCGAACCGCGAACTCGACCTGCGCGGCGGTCCGCCGGTTCGGTGGATCGATGCGGACTATCAGCTCGGAACGATCCAGGATCCGCCGCATCGCCGCGACGTCGCCCGGAACGTGGGTCGACTGGAACAGGGCCCGACCCTGTTGCCGGGACGCCTTGCCCAGACGTTCCAGGTCGACGAAGACGCGATCGACCCCGGCACGTTCCGCGACCCGAGCCAACGCGGTGTCATTGGTGATGAACGACAGTTCCATTCGCGGTCTGCTCCCTCCCGAACCCGATCCGTTCGACGGGACGAATGACGCGCTCGACCCCCACCAATCGTCTCACGGAGCCCCATCCGCCGGACGCGCAGCGTCCGGCCAGCGATAGGGAATCGACGGGTCATTCGCCGGAAGGGTATCCTGGTCGGGGCTCTCGAACTGGAACGGGACCGTGTTCAGGTGGGCCAGGATCGTCGGCTCGTGTCCCAATGCGTGGTGACCGTGCCAGAGCCCCGGCGGAATCTGGACCAGCTTCGGTCGGTCTCCGGTGACGTGGATCTCCTGCACGGTCCCGCGCGTCGGGGAGTCCGTCCGGGCGTCACAGAGAACGAGCAGGACTTCACCGTGAATCAGCGCGATCTGGTCGAATTGGCGGTGATGCCGATACCAGGCCTTGGTGATACCCGGCGTCGTATACGTCATGTAGAGCTGTCCGAAGCCCGGGAAGTGCGGATCATCGTTGCGCTGCACCTCCATCAGACCGCCGCGATCGTTCACGATCTTCTTCAGCGGCATGATGGCGACCTGGTGGATCGTGCCGCGGTGATTCATGGGTCCTCCCGTCTTCCGGCCGATTCAGATGACGCGAACCGCTGCTCTTCGAACTCGTTGGAAATCGTCGTGTTTCTCGCGTTCGTTCCAAAGGTACTTGTGGCCCCAACCCCGTTCGACGTCCTTCTCCCGTAGCCCTCGACTCAAGTCCATGAGCCGTGCGCTCATGTAGTCGAGACCGAGATACTTGTAATGCAGGAGCTTGACGCGCGGTTTGGCCGGTCGCTTGACGACACCTTTCGGATCTGCCTTGTGACGACCCACGCTGAAGTTGATCTCTCGGATGTGATCGGGAGCGAACAACTGGGGTTTGTCCATCCTGCGGAATCGCGCCCCCATCCGCACTTGCTCGCAGAGCGGCGGCCCGCCGGTCGGGAACGTGTCCGAGATCATCTCGTAGCCCTCGGGGACGATCAGAGTAATCCCCCGGTGCCGACAACGCGCCAGGTACCGGGGCAGATCGGGATGGTGGAGGTGTTCGTCGATGTTGCAGACGATCACCCAATCCGTTTTGCCACGACTTCGTTTCCAACATTCGTCGTAGAACGTGCGAGCCGCCTCGAGGAACGACGGGCCTTGCACGGAGAAATGCTCGAGGGTCACCTTCGGGTGACGCTCGAGCAGATCCAGGGATCCGTCCGTCGAGCCATTGTCGAAGATGTGGTAGCGGTCCACGAGAGCGTCGTAGTGCCGGAAGAAGTGAGGCAGCATGCGGGCCTCGTTCCAGCAGAGCGCGTAGAGATGAAGCCCGGGCGTGACCCGTCGAGCGAACCACTTCCGGAGGGGATTCATCGGTTCCCCCGGCGGCCCCCGACGGCGCGGAGGCTGCCGACTCGGAGTTGGTCACACGGGACGAGACCGCTTCGGCCGGCCACTCCCGACCACCGCGTTCGAGTAGCGACCCGGACGGGGGCGGAGGAGTCCAAGGACGAGGACGCGACCTGGACGTACGCCTTGAACGGACCCGTCGGCTTCGAATCCTCGAACGAATCCCCGAGCGTCGCCTCGAGGCCGGCGATCGGCGCGTGCGCCAACGGGAGCGGATCGCTCGCGCGGGGCCGCGCGGAACCCGTCCCCGCGAGCGAGACGAGCACCGTCCCCACGACGGTGAAGAAGCCACCTGAGAATTGCAACACGGGGAGTGCTCGTCGGGTTCCGTAACGGCGCGTGGCGAAAGGGGGTTCCAGCGTAGCGCCTCGTCCCGTCTCGTGCGGCCTCCAATTCCCGGCCGTGGCCGGAGGTCGACACCTTCGAACGCCGGGTTTGCTTTCGCCCTTGGCCGGCCCCGCCGGTACGCGAGGATCTTCCGCAGCTTCGGAAGCGTGCACGTTCGACGTGATGTGGAAGGTGCCCGCGCGCGGCGAGGACGTGCGTCTGGGGCTGTACGTGCGTCTGCCGGACGGCTGCGAGAACGTGACCGAGCCGCGCGCGGCCTTCGCCGGCGGCGCGTACTTCGAGCGCTGGCGCGTGCGCCACTCGGACGCGCTCGCCGGCGGCACGATCCGCGTGACCGGGCTGCAGGCGACGCTGACGGACGTCCTCGTGCGCATCGAGCGGCTCGACGGAGCAACGCAGGTGACCCGACTCGCGCCGTCGAGCCCGTCGATGGTGGTCACCGCCTCTCCCGGCCGCTGGAGGCTGGGCTGGACGTACTTCGCGCTCGGCGTGGAGCACATCCTGCTGGGGATCGACCACCCCCTCTTCGTGCTGGCGCTCATGTTGCTGGTCCGGGGAACGCGGCGACTGGTCTGGACGACCACAGCGTTCACCGTTGCGCACTCGATCACCCTCGCCCTCGCCACGCTCGGTGTCGTGCACGTGCCGGGGCCGCCGGTCGAGGCGATCATCGCGCTCTCCATTGTGTTCGTGGCCGCAGAGATCCTCCGCGCGCGAGGGGGGCGGACGAGCACGACCGAACGTCATCCCTGGATCGTGGCGTTCACGTTCGGCCTTTTGCACGGGCTCGGCTTCGCGGGCGCGCTGTCGGAGGTGGGTCTGCCGCAGCACGCGATTCCGACGTCGCTCCTGTTCTTCACCGTCGGCGCAGAGGTCGGGCAGCTCGTGTTCGTGGCCGCGGCGGCGGTCGCGGGCGCCGTGACCGTCCGTTGGCGGGACCGGGCGGGCTGGGCGGCGGCCATCCCCCCCTATGCAATCGGCGGCGTCGCGATGTTCTGGGTGATCGATCGCGTCGTCGACTTCGCGTAGCACTTACCGTCGACCGCGACGGCGCGATGCGCACAGCCGATCGTCGCCTGCGCGTCTAGCGGGTCCTCCGCGTCCACGCGGTCGAGCGCATGGCGGGTCGAACCCCGCGCGCGGGGACGCCGCCGCTACCCGCCGCTTCGTCGATCGTCTTCTCGCGCGTCGTCGTCAACGACCTCGCCCTCGAGGATCTGCTTCCCCGCGAACGTCCACCAGTCCGACCGCTCACGCATGCGCTCCTTCATGTCCTCCGGCACGAACGGCCGACCCTCGCGGACCTGCCATCCGCCGCCGAGCGCCTTGTACACGGCGATCATCCGGAGCGCCGTCTCGCCGCGCGTCGACACCTCCCGCTGCTCGGCGCGGACCCGGAGCTGCAGGGCGTCCATGTAGAGCGGGAACTCGATGTCGCCGCGACGGTACCCGGCGGCCGCCAGATCGTGCGCCTCACGCGCGGAGCGGGCCCCGTCGGACAGGAGCGGCATCCGCTGCCGCGCCTTCAGCAGCCCGACCGCTGCGTCCTCGACCTCCCGGGCGGCCCGGAGGACCGTCGCCGTATAGTGGAGGATCCTCTCCTCGTACAGCGCGTCCTCCAGACGGACTCGCTCCACGAGCCAGGGGTAGGCCAGGATGTTCCAGCCGAGACCCGCTCCGTAGGCGGCGGTGATCGCGTCCGAGTCAGCGAGGTCGTCGACGTCGCTCGCCGCGACCCCGAGAGAGCCGAACAGCTTGAACGACGGCGCAATCGCCTGCGCTCGGGCCACTCCGATCCTCGCGCACTGGGCGGCCGCCATCCGCTCGGCCGCGCGGATGTCCGGGCGACGACGCAGAAGGTCGGCGGGGACGCCCATCGCGATCCGGGGCGACGCCTCCGGAATCGGACCGGATCCACCGAGCCGCGAGCCGAGGTCCCGTGGCGCAATCGCCAGGAGGACGCAGAGGGCGTTCGTCGACCCCGCTAGCGATTGCTCGACCAACGACAGGTCCGCCTCGACGTCGCGCAGCGCGGCGCGCGCGATCCGTTCCGCGACCTCGGCCGCCGGCCCAGTCCGCGCGGACGCGTCGGCCACCGCCGCCTTCAGCGCCTCCACCTGGGCGCGCGTCACCTCCAACTGCGCCTCTGCGGTCCGGATCTGGACGTAGGTGAGCGCGACCTCGCCGGCGAGGGAGACGAGCACGGAGTCGTAGGCTCCGACCGCCGCCTCGATCTCCGCGGCCGCGGCCTCGATCCTCCGGCGCGTCTTGCCGAACACGTCGAGCTCCCAAAGCGCGTTCAGGGACCCGCTGTAGACGTCCACGTGGTCGGCGAACTCGACGTCCAGCTCGCCGTCCTTGGTGACGTCGGGTAGGAGGTTCTCCAGGAACTCCTCGAGCTTCGGTTTGATGTTCGACGGCGCATCGATGTTGATCTTGGGTAGCGACACGTCGACGTCGGGCCGCACCTCCTGCGAGTAGTACGAGCGCGCTGCGGTCGCTTCACCGAGGATGGCGGGGAACAGGAGCTGGAACGCCATCGATCGACCCGCCCGCGCCTGAATGACGCGAAGCCCTGCCGCCCGGATCGACAGGTTCTGCTCGAACGCCTCCTCGATCAGCGCCGTCAGCACGGGATCGCCGAAGACGGTCCACCACTCGACGGGATCCTCGGTGTGCCCGCTGACCGGCTCGTCGACGACCGCGCGCCACGCCTCTGGGAGATCGACGCCGGGGGTCTCGTGGTCCGGCCCGAGGAGGCAGCCCGAGAGGACGAAGGGCACCGCCATACACAGTCGAGAGACGCGGTTTCGATGCATCGCGTGGGCGTTCCTTGCCAGGAGCAGTGGGACACGGATCTTGCCATGCACCCACGGCGACCTCCACGTTCGGGAGGCTCGAACGACCTCCGAGGTCGACGCCGCGAGGCGACGGATGAGCGCACGGCTCGTCGGGCGCGCTCGACGGGCTCGCCGCGTGGCTGTCGACCGATCGATCGGTGGCTGCCTTTCGGTCTGCGGTCTCCCGGAGGAGAACCCGCCGCGCCACCCTCAGAGGATGGGCGACAACAGCCTTTGGTCGGAGGGGAACGCGGCCGCGCGCCGACCGAGTCGCCGTGCTCGACCGCGGCGCGCTCGACGAAGGTCGCCCAGCCGTCCACGGCCGAAGCGCCGTCGACGGCCGAGGCGAGGAGGAGGAACGCGGCGAACCGGAGGGGCGAAGGAGCGGGGCTCCCAGCGGACGATTCGCACCAACCGCGCCGATGAGAAGGATTCCGAACTCGGCCGGCGCGACTTGATTGATCTGCACCCCGCCCCCGATGACGGTGACCCGTACGCAAGGATCTGCGGCAGCTTCGGAAGCGTGCCGGGACAGGCCTCGCCGTGAACCCCCGTTGAACGTGGAGTCATAGCTGACGACCGGAATGAGCGAATCGACGTTGTCGAGGTTCACGAAGAAGTCGTTCGTCGCCGGGCTCGACTGCGTGGTCCCGACGATGTACATCCCCCCGAGTCGACATGGATCGTGTCCGCCACGTCGCCGAGCACGCCGCCGAGATACGTGGAGAAGTAGACGTTCTGCGCCCGGATCTCGGTCACGAACGCGTCCCACGCCCCCTGGTAGGGCATGAGGCCGTTGACCGGGGTGAAGTCCTGGGACTCGGTATGCCCGCAGACGAAGATTCGTCCGCTGCTGTCCGTCGTGACGCCGGTGCCCGAGTCGTTTCCCACCGCCGAGGTACGACGAAGACAGGAGGCTTCCGCCGCGTCAGCCGTCCTCGCCGGCCTCGACGACCGTCGTCTCCTCCGTCCGGACGTGGATCCCGTCGACGATCGTATCCGCGTCCTCGCCGATCCCGATCGCGCCGGTGAACCGAACGAGCCGCGCCGATCCGGTCGGGACCGCGACGAGCGCCTCGGCGCCGTCCGCCGCCGGCGACGCCGGGACGAGGTAGCGGACGCTCCGGGCCTCTCCCACGAGGTGGAGCCGGCCGCCGCCCGCGCCCTCGACCCGGACCGAGCCGGACGCGAGCGACCGCAGCCAGGACTGGTCGCCGCGCTGGAGCTGGATGTCCTCGGCGAGCTCGAGACCGTCCGTGAGCCGGATCGCGAGCCGCGCCGTTCCCTCGTCGCCGAGATCGAGGGTGAACCGCCCGTCGGCGCCTACGGTGGTCTCGACCGGAACCGCGAAGCGGCGAAACAGTCCGCCGGTCGGGCGGAGGCTCGCCACCGCACCGGCGATGTCACGGCCCTCGATCGCGAGGTGGCCCGAGAGCCGGCAACGCGTCAAGTCGAGGTCGAAGTGCGTGGAGCGCCCGTCGAACACCTCGCAGTTCGCGGGCAGCTCCGGCGGCGCGTCGCCGGGGAGCGACGTGAACGTGCGGATGGTCTTTGGGTCGACGACGTCCTGACACGTGCGGACCCAGTAGGCGCCGGGCAGTAGTCCGTCGAAGCGATACACGCCGTCCTTCGCCACACGCACCGAGCGCTCGAAGCCGTCGCCGCGCGAGATGCCGACCACGACGCCGGCCGCGGACCGAAACGCGGACGTGAGTACGTGACCTTCGATCGCCCCGCCGGCGACGATCGCGACGACGACGTCGAGGACGCCGATCTCCGGGTCGTACTCGAACGGGCCGACCTCGCCCGCCGCGCCGTCCGCGTCCGTCGCGCGGACGTAGAACCGTCCGGCGCGCCGCACCGAGAGCGCGAACCGTCCGCCGGCGCCCGATCGCGCCTCCGCCTCGTCGGTCGGGTTGCTGCGGACCGGGAAGCCGTCGACCGTCGAGCCGCCGCCGGTGACCGCGTGCGCGGTGACCCTCGCGCCGCCGACCGGGACTCCGGCGCGGACGACCACGCCGCAGAGGCCGACCATGCGCGCGAGCGTGACAACGGTCCGCTCGGGCGTCCTGTCCGGGTCGAACGGACCGAGGACGAGGCGGTGGTACCCGTCCGCCTCGACCTCGAGCCGGAACGAGGTCGTGGGGACCGGCACGCGGGCCTCGCCGCCCGCGGCGTCGACCGGCGCGTCGCCCCGCGGCTCGTCGGCGGTGGGATCGAGCGCTTGCACGCGGAAGGCGTCGACGGCCCGGCCGGCGGGGTCGCGCGCGGCGACGGCCAGGAAGCGTCCGATCCCGAGGCGGAGCGTGACGTCGCTCGCGCCGGGCTCGACGTCGGCCGCGATCGCCTCGCGGAAGCGCCGCTCTGAATCGCGGGCGATGAGGCGACGCGGCGGTCCGTCCACGCCGGCGAGGAACGAGAAGCACCCGTCCTCGTCCGCCTTCGCGGTCGAGACGCGCGTGACCTGCGCGCCATGCTCCATCACGGAGATTGCCCGGGCCTCGACGCGGGCGCCGGGAACGGGCCGCCCGTCCGGATCGAGCACCACGCCGGTGATCCGGTCGGGCTCCGTCGAGGTCTCGCTGCGTTCGAGCACGAAGTCGACATCGGGCACGAACGCGCCGGCCGCGACCTCGACGTCGTCCCGCACCGCGCGCTCGTGGCGTCGCGAGTCGGCGGCGAGGCGCACGAAGCCGGCGCGCACGCCGTCGAGACGGTAGCTGCCGTCCGACGCGGTCGTGGTGACGAGCCGCGCGTCGTGTGATACGAACGGCCCCGTCGGCTCCTCCATCAACGGAACCGCGTCGGGCGCGAGCACGACCACTTCAGCGCCCGCGATCGCCTTCCCCGCCACGTCCGTCACCCGCCCGCCGACCGTCCCCGCCGGCCGCAGCAACACGTCGCCCAGGTCGATCGTCGTGCCGAGCGCGAGCCGGGCCGCCGTGAACTCGGTGCTGAAGGAGGGATGCTCCACGCGGAACGGCGCGGCCTGGTCGAGCTGATCGCGGAACGCGGACGGCACCGTGCCCGACAGCATCGCGCGCCCGTCGGCGTCGGTTGTCGCGCGGTGGATCGGCAGCACCGTCAACGTGATCGTCGCGCCCTCGATCGGCCGACCGTCCGTGTCGACGACCCGCGCCGTCACCGCGGCGCGATCGGGAGGCACCGCCGCGGGCTCGCGGGCCGCCGCGTGGGCGGACTCGGGCGCGCGCGGCTCCGCCGGCGCGCCCGGCTCTAGCTCGCGCCGCTCGACCGTCTCGTCGGACCCGCCGGAGAGCCGCGGCTCCGCCGCCGCCGCGGCGGCGGACTCCGTCGCGCGGTCCGGCGTGGCCTCGCCCATCGATGCCCACATCACCAAGCCGACGGCGACCACCGCCGCGGCTCCCAGCGTTCCTTGGATCAGCTTCACCGACAGTGCTCCTTTCAGGAGAAGACCGGTCCCGAGCCCGCGAATCAGCGCATCGCGGCCCGCGATCGGGACCAGCGCCCGGCACCAGGCCGCCCGGTCCCCTTCGAACTCGAGATCGAGCCGAACGCGCAGGCGATCCAGTCCTTCCTTCAGCCGCCACCGAACGGTCCCGGCGGGGACGCGGAGACGACGCGCGATCTCCGCCGACGAGAGACCCTCGTAGTAGCGGAGGAGGACGGCCTCGCGGTACGGCTCCGCCAGCTCGGTCGCGAGCCGCGCCACGCGGCGCGTCGTCTCCACCTCCGCCACGAGCTCGGCCGCGGACGGCGCCCGCGCGTCCGTGATCGGCTCGGCGCGCTCGTGCCGCGCGCGCGTCGCCTCGCCGCGGATGCGCTGGCGCGCCACGTTGCGGACCACGGTCGCGATCCATCCACGCGGGGAGGACTCGTCGGTCGGTGGATGGAGGTAGGCCTGGATGAGCGCGTCCTGGACCACATCGTCCGCCCGCGCGACGTCGCCGACCAGCCGCGCGGCCAGGCCGCGGACCCAATCGGCGTGCTCGAGGGCCAGCTCCAGGACTCGGTTCCTCTGCGTGCTCATCGTGAGCGGAATGCGGGCGGCGCTCCGACCGTTGGCGGAATCCGAGAGATTCTACGTCGCACGCGCGGGTCCCCGTATCAGGGGCTCCACCGCTCGTCCGATCGCTCCGCGGCCAACGGTGTCCCGCGCCGGCCGGCAGGGGAGAGTCGTTCGTGTCGACCACGGCCGGCGCCGTGACCGTGGCGAGGACGCCGTCGGTCCCGTTCGGATCGCCGTGGTCGTAGTACGTGTAGCGGACATGCCGCCCGGCCGGTGCTCTACTCGTTCGCCTCGAGCCCGTCCGGCTATGTCGCCACCGACGGGCGCGCGATCCACTTCGAGTGACGCGCGGGGACTTCGGAGGACACCGTCGGGTCGACCAAGCATCGTTCCGGTGCTGTCCGGCGCGCGTACGCTTTCGGTGCGCCGATCGCGAGACGGTTCGCGCAGGGCGGCATGCTCCGTCCGACCCGCGCGTGTCGCAATGACGCTCGCGGCCGCGTCGCGGCGATCCCTTCCCTGCGGCCGGCAGATCGCCGCTTCGTTCAGTCTCCGATCGTCAGTTGCAGCCCCTCCGAGAACGCGTACCCGAGCGGGTTCAGCCCCGGCGCCGCCGCCGCCCACTGAAGGGCGAGCGGGACGCCGATGACCGCCGGGTCTTCGGGGAGCGGCGCCGCGAACGCCAGCGAGCCGCCGGGTCCGGCCGTGAAGCCGAGCAGCAACGTGGGCGGCGCGTTCAGGAAGCACCCCGGCGCATCCGCGCCGAACGAGTGCGGCAGGGTCAGCCCGCTCCACGGGACACCGGCGAGGCCGACCAGCAGGAAGACGGGCGCGGACGGCGGTGCGCCGCTCAGTCCGAGCTCGAACCGTCCGATCGACCCCGCCCACGGCGTCCCGCTCGCGACCATCTGGAGGCCTCCGCACGCGACGCCGAACGGCTCCGCCACCGGCGGGACGTAGCCGGCGTCGTACGCGAGCGCGCCGGAGTCCGCGACCGATCCGTCGGTGTCCATGGTCGCCGGGTTCCCCGCATCGAGGCACGGCGTCCCTGCCGCGAGGTGGACGTCGAGCGCGGCGAGGTCGACGAACCGCGGATCGGCCGAGAAGTTCGTGCCCGGTGACGGGTTCCACGACGCGCCGGCGCCGCTCGACTGGAAAAAGCTCCCGCTCCCGTTGCCGAAGACGTCGTTGTACTGGACGGTGATCGGCGTGCTCTGGTTCGATCGGACCCCGTACAGCCCGTTGAAGGCGATGACGTTGTTCTCCAACAGGACCGAACCGCCGCCGGAGTTGTCGGAGTAGCCGTCGAAGCCGCAGCCGACGATCGTGTTGTTCCGCACGATCAACGTGCCGAGGTACGGCGACACGCCGGTGTAGAGGACGTCGACGATCTGGTTCCGCTCGATGGTGATCGTCCCGGCGTGGACGTTGGCGAGGTAGACGCCGCCGCCGCACGCCTCCATCCGGCACTCCCGGATCGAGCCGTTCGAGACGACGCTGCAGCACATCTGCCCGTTGACGAAGATCGCGTTGTTGGAGAACCCGCTCGACCCCTGGTTCGAGTTCCGGAGCGTGAAGCCCTCGATCGCGAAGGCCGAGACGTTCGCGCCCGTGATCGAGATGACGTTGCCGACCTGACCGCCGTCGATCACCGTCTTCTTCCACCCCGACCCCTTCAATGTCACCCCGGCCTTCATCGTGAGCGCCTCGACGTAGACCCCCGGCGCCACCAGCACCGTGTCCCCCGACTGCGCCGCGTCGATCGCGATCTGGATCTGCGGGTACTGCCCCGGAACATGGAGCGTCGCCGCGCCGAGCGCCTCCGCGAAGACGATCGACCCGCCGATCACGATGGCGAAGAGAGATGAACGAAGCGAGAACATGGGGGCTCCTCCGGGGAACGGCTGTCGACCGATTGTCGGGCGGATGGAGGCGACACGCAAGACCGTCCTCCGGCGGCGGGGGCTCGTACGACCACTCAGGCCGCGTATCCGCCGTCGGTCAGGAGGTGCGGGATCGTTCCGCTCTCCTCACCTCGTCTCTCGCGGAGAAGCGCGGGGTTCGCATCGACTGTGTCGATTTTCTCCACCATCACCCGGACCGAGCCCGGGCCATCGTCGCGGGAGACGCCGATGGACCTCGATCGAACCGACCTCTTGCGTGAGACCGACTGGATGACGCGCCCTCGCGGCGCGGCTCATCGCGCCGGCGGGCGAGAGTCGATTGACGTGGGAGTCGTACGGGGACGGAGGCGGATCGGTCGAGGTGGCGCGCGTCAGCGTCCCGCTCGGCGGCGTGGCCACGATCGACGTCGATGCGCGCGCGACGCTGGGTCGCTGAGCGGTCGGGATTTCGAATTCATCCTCGCCGTCGGTGTCCGTCGTCGCGACGCGACGTCGTTCCTGGGGGGCATCGCGGTCGACGCGGTGGCGTCGACGCTCCGAGCAGGAAAGGATCCCCCATGAGCATTCGATCGACACTCGTCGCCGCCTGGCTGGCGTTGGCCGCGCCGGCCTCGGCGCAGGTCTTCCACTTCAACCCGCAGAACGAGCGCGTCTACCTGCTCACGCCGCCGGTGGCCGACGTCTTCGCGGCGCGCGTGGTCGCGGCGGGAGTCGGAGGGACGCTCGTCGGGGTGAACGACGCGGACGAACAGGAGTTCCTGCTCCGCGCCTTCGGCACGGTCGAGCCGCTCTGGATCGGCCTGACCGACGAGGTCGCAGAGGGAGCGTTCGTCTGGGACAACGGCGATCCCGTCACGTTCACGAGCTGGGGATCGCTCGAACCGGACAACGCCGGAGGACAGCAGCATTGGGTGGCGCTGAACGCGGGCGGGCCCGGCGAGTGGAGCGACGTGGAGTTCGACGCGGCTTCGGTCGGCGTCCGTCGTGGCATCGTCGAGATCGCCGCGGCGCGAAGCTCCGTGAACGACCACGTCTACCTCCTCACCGGAACGGTGCCCGACGTGTTCGCGGCGCGCGACCAGGCGCGCGCGCTCGGCGGCCGCCTCGTCACCATCAACGACGCGGCCGAGGCGATGTTCCTCGCGCAGGAGTTCGGGACGACCGATCGCTACTGGATCGGACTGTCGGACGAGGCGACCGAGGGGACGTTCGTGTGGGACTCCGGCCAGGCGGTCGGCTACGTCGACTGGCTGACCGGGCAACCGAACAACACGGCGGGTCTCGAGCACTGGGTCTGCATGAACTTCGATGCATCGGGGCGGTGGAACGACACGCAGTCGTCGGCAACGCTGTCCGGCGTCCAGCGCGGCTTGGTCGAGATCGCGCCGCGCGCGACCGAGACCTGTGCGGTTTCGATCCTTACCGCGCCGAACTTCGGCTCGTGCCCGAGCAACGTGAATACGTACGCCGCGAGCCTCCTCGATCTCGCCTCGAACTCGGGAGCCGGCGGCCTCTCGCTCTGCGCGGGCACTCAGATCGCAGTGCGCCTCGGCGTGACCGTGGTCGACGGTGAGGGTATCGACTTCGCGATCAGCGAGAACACGTCGGCGACGACCGAGCAGTACGACGTGTACGTCTCACGCACCGGCGCAACGTGGACGAAGATCGCCGGCCCGTTCTCCGGTGGACACTGGGCGGCCGACGCCGGGATCGATATCGCGGGCAGCGGCGTCGACGAGGTCGAGTACGTCCGCCTGGTCAGCTTCACGACGCAGACCAGCACCGCTCCGGGACCGGAGCTCACGCAGATCGTCCCCATTCATTACCGGGCCCCGCTCTTCTTCGGCGAGGAGCGCCCGTACGCCGACAACCTCGTCGAGCAATTCGGGACCGTGGATGGCGCCGCGATTCTCGGCGCACCCAACGCGCATCGCGTCGAGACGTACAACGGGTCGTTCGTGGGCAGCGAGGTCGGATACGCAATCCTGCCGGTCGGCGCCGAGGTCACCCTCGCGTTCACCGATCACGTCGTGATCGACGGCCCGGGGTACGACCTGATCGTCCATGAGTACGGTACCCCGGAGGGTGACTCCGTCGTCGTCGAGGCGAGTCAGGACGGCAAGACGTGGGTGCCGGCCGCGCTGGTCGGAAGCGTCTCCCCGACGTACGGACAGGTCGCGATCGAGACGACGAACGTGCTCGGCTACGACCTCGCGGGTTCCGGCCTCGCGTGGGCCGAGATGGTGCGGCTCGTGGCGGTCGTGGACGGCGGCGACGTCGACGCGGTCGAAGCCGTCCACTTCGAGCGCCGCCCGCGCGCGGGGTCGAACGACGATTGCGCGCAGGGGACGACGCTGAACGGTCTCGGCTCCCCAGAGAGCGTGGTGAAGCTCGCGAGCGCGGGAGACTTCCTCGCGATCGACGTGAAGTCGCCGGGCTTCGGCCTCGTGGGCGGCTCGCCGATCATCCTCGGTCAGCTCACTCCGATCGGAACCGTGATCCCCGAAAGCATGACCGACGAGTCCATCCACGTGTCGGCGCAGGTTCCGGGAGTGATCGTGCTGTTCAACGGCCTGCCGAGCAGCGTGATCGGACCGACGCTGCTCACGCCGACCGGCCTGTCGGTCGGCTACGTCATTCCGCCCGGATTGAGCGGGCTGCGGCTCCGCATCCAGACGTTGATCGCGAGCTTCTCCGCCGCGAACGGCATCTATGCGGCGACCGACGCACACGACGTCATCTTCCAGTAGCGGTCGCTCAGGAAGACCAGCGGCGGCCCCCGCGGAGTTTCAGTGCCTCCACGTCGTTTCGCACGCGTAACGCCGGTCGACGCTTCGAGTGCGACCCGCACCCGCCCTCGATGCTTCCACGGCGGAACGATGGTTGCGAGGTTGTCGCGCCGCCGCTTCACCCATGCGGAGCTTCTCGCGATGGCTGCCTCGTTCGTTCGACCGCTCTTCGTCCTTGTCCTGTCGCTCTCCACGGTCACGTCCCTCTCGGCCGCTCCGCCGGTGACGAGCGCCTCGACGTCGACCCAGGATCACTTCGTAGAGAACGTCGGCCAATGGGATGACGTGATCCGGTTCCGCGCGAGGTGCGGAACCGAGACGGTCTGGGTGACCGACTCGGGGTTGCGGCTCGAGCTGACGCGCGCGAACGAGCGAACGAGCGTCCAGCTCGGATTCGGACGCGCGCGCGCCGTCGACGGCGCCGACGGACGCGCGGCTCGCTACCACTGGCTGCTCGGCCGCGACGCTTCGGATTGGGCGACGGACGCGCGCACGTTCGGTGCCGTCGTGCTGCGCGAGGTCCAGCCGGGAATCGACGTCCGTCTCCGTCTCGAGGAGGGCCGGCCGGTGTACGACGTCGAAGTCGCACCGGGACGAATCGGTGACGTCGTCGTCCACGTCGACGGCGCGAGCAACCTCTGGATCGACGAGACCGACGGCGCGCTCGTCATCGAGTCCCGCCTCGGGGCGATCCGGCAGCCGCCCGCGCGGTGCTACGCGGCCGGCGTCGACGACGGGCGGCGTCCGATCGAGTCGCGATACGACGTGCTCGACGCGACGTCGTTCGTGATCGAGACCGGGGAGCGCGCGCCAGGCGAGCGGCTCGTCATCGATCCGACCCTCCTCACCGCGGTCACGTTCGGCGGGACCGGAATCGACGCGGCGACCGACGTCTGCCTCGACGGACTCGGCGACCTGTTCCTGACCGGGCAGACGCAGTCCTCGAACTTCCCGGTGACGCCGGGCGCGCTCGACACGACGCTCGGCGGTGCGTCGGACGCGTTCGTGGCGAAGCTCGACGCGACGACGCTGAGCGTGAAGTGGATCACGTACCTCGGCGGCTCGGGCGACGATCGCGGGCGCTCGGTACGCGTCGTGAAGGGAGGAACGCCGGTACGCGCCACCGTGGCCGGATGGACGGAGTCGACCGACTTCCCGGCCACCGCCGGCGCGTTCGACACGACCGCGAACGGCGGGCGCGACCTGTTCCTCGCCCGGCTGAACGCGGCCGGCAACGGGCTCGTCTTCGCGACCTACCTCGGCGGGTCGGGTGTCGAAGCCGAGGAGCCGAACTTCGACGACCTACGCCGCATCCCGCTCGCGGTCGACGCCACCGGCGCGACGATCGCCTCGACCACGAAGTCGACGCAGTTCCCGACCACGCCGGGCGCATTCCAATCGATCCTGGCCGGCGGCGCCGACATCGTGGTCGCGCGCTTCGACAACCAGGGGGGCCTGCGCTGGTCGACGCTCGTGGGTGGGCTCCTCGACGATCAGGCCGGTGGGATCGCCATCCGCGCCGACGGCGTGACGTTCGTGGCCGGGACGAGCGATTCGCCGAACTTCCCGCTGTCGGCGTCGTCACCGGCGGGCTTGAACGGCATCGGCTCTTCGGGCGTCCTCGTTCGGATCCACCCCACCGGCATCGGCGCCGACTTCACCTGGGCGTTGCCGCCGCCGAGCGACCCGGTCATGGGCACGATGACGGGCCGCAACGTGCGGATCGATCCACAGGGCGCGGCGGTGGTGACCGCACAGGCATTGGTCGGGTTCGGTCCGAACGAGTTCCACGTGCGGGAGTACGTGGTCCGGCTCGACGCGACCGGCACGCAGGTGACGAACGTCGTCGACGAAGGCGCTCCTTCTCTCGGTCTCGCGGTGCACACCGACGGCTCGCTCTTCACGGCCGGTGACCCGTGCTGCGTCACGGTCTCGAGCCCCCAGGCGTTCTTCTGGCGCACCGGGAAGAATGGGGTCCTGTTCGAGTGGATCTCGGTGGGGAAGAACCGGAGGGCGCTCGCCATCGACGTCGGCCCCGACTACGTCGCGTACTGCGTGACGCGCTTCTCGCTCGATCCGCTGCCGGTGGACGACGCGTCCATCGCGCGCATCCAGTTCTGCCGCGGTCGCATCGATACGTTCAGCGACGCGTGCCCGGCGAGCCCCGGCTTCGAGTCGCCGCGCCTGACCGCGACCGGCTGTCCCGCCCCCGGCGCGACTCTCTCCCTTCTGATGGTGCGCGACGGGACGGAGTTCTCCCAGGCGTGGCTCCTGATCGGCGCGGGGCCGGGGACGACGCCCGTTTCGCCGACCTGCTCGCTCTCGATCGGCGGCATCGCGCCGGTGGCCGTTCCGTTCCAGATCGACCTGACGACCGCCACGCTTTCCGGCATGCTCCCCGCCACCACGCCGATCGGTGCGTTCCACGTTCAGGCGTACACGGTGGATCCAGGCGGCACGCCGTCCGCGTCGAACTCGATGCGGATCGACGTCCAGCTCTGATCGCGGCCGCGCACTCGCCGCTCCACGACGAGAACACCGGGCGGCGTCGCCCGCGCCGACGAAATCGCCGAGACGCGGACACGAGGCCGTCCCGTTGGTAGGGTACGCGGGCGGGGTCGGCTGCACGTGACGATCACCTCGGGTCTGAGCCTGAACGACGTCGCCACGGAGTCGGCCTCCTCGGTCCAGCGCTTCGACTCCACCTTGATGGCCAAGATACTCGGCGAGTTCGCGGCGGGTCGCATTCCCGCCGAGATCACCGAAGCGATCCTGCGCCAGGTCGAGACCGTCAATCGCGCGTTCCACGAGCAGCACACGGTGTTGAAGAACCTCTCGCTGCTCGAGTGCTCCGTGGCGGACGTCGGCAATCAGCCAGGTTGGTACCTGCTCGAGACGGGCGACGAGCAGTTCCCCGTCGAGGCGACCAACATCAGTCCACCTTCCGGTGTGGACGGCGACCCGATCGCGGCGGAGTCGCGGCTGCGATTCCACTACGAGAAGACCCGGACGAGCGACGTCGCGAACGCCGACGAGGCCCTCGATGTCTACCTCACGTACGACGCGGACCCCGTGTTGCGATCCTCGTCGTTGGCGCAAGCCCCGACGCTTCGTTTCCGCTTCGAACGGCTCGACAGCCTCGCCGTCCACGCGCTCGGAGAAGAGCTGTTTCGCGGCGGACTGGACGCGCTTCTCGCCCACGCGACCCAACGCACCGAGGAGATCCCCTTCGCCCAGACGTACGCGCCCGCCAGCCGCGTCGTGCCCCCTCGCCGTTTCCGCGGCAACCGCGACGTGATCGACTTCGAAGGGCCGCTCGGGCTGTACTACGAGGAGATCTTCCTCCACGCCCCGTTCCTGATCGCCAATCGCCTCAACCGCGAGCAACGGTTCGACGAGGCTCAGGCGTGGTACCACTACGTCTTCGACCCGACGGCGCGCCACCGGGCACGACGCGACGATCGCACAGAACGACGAGCTGTTCGAGTTCCACAAACGCAAGTTCACCCGCGCTGAGCTCTACGAGAACTTGATCGATCGCATCTCCGGGACGTACAAGCAGGCGTTCGACCTCGCCCACGACCTGGCCCGTTCGACGGAGAAGGCGCTGCAGTTCGAGTGCACGACGAACGACACCTTCGTCGCCTTCGACCACTTCGAGAGTGCGCGGACGGGCCTGCTCGCCGGCGAGACTCTGCTCCACGACGTCGCCCGCATGGAGAAGGCGTACCTCGAGAGCAAGTCACGGCGACTCGAGATTCAGCGCACGGTGTCTCTGCTGCATCTGGATCCCCGCGCGCTGCTCGACCTGAAGACGAACGGCGTCTGCGAGTTCGAGCTGACCGAGCGGCTGTTCGACTTCGACTTCCCGGGGCACTACGCCCGGCAGATCCGATCGCTCTCGATCACGATTCCCGCCGTCGTCGGTCCCTATGAAGGCGTGCGTGCGACGCTCACCCAGCTCCGCAGCGACGTCCTTCTCGAGCCCGACCCGGCCGGCGTCCGGCACCTGCTGCTCGGCGTGGACGGCGAGCCGCGCCCCGACTCGAGAGTGCTGCGCACCAACTGGAAGGCGAACCAGCAGGTCGCGATCTCCCGCGGCGTCGACGACAGCGGCGTGTTCGAGCTCGACTTCTCCGACGAGCGCTACCTGCCGTTCGAGGGCACCGGCGCGGTCTCTCGCTGGCGCCTCGAGATGCCGCACGCGACCAACCCGTTCGACTTCGAATCGATCACCGACGTCATCGTTCACGTCGGCTACACCGCGCGCCAGGGCGGCGACGGCGGCGGGGAAGTCGCTCACGAGCCGTCGATTCCGTGGGTGTTGCGTTTCGACCGCCGGCCCGAAGGGATCGCGGACGTGCTGATGATCATCGAGATCGAGGGGGAGCCGCGCTGGTGAGGCGGGCTCGCGCCGGAACGACGGACACGGGGCGGGATCAGCCTTCGATCCGCGCGAGCTCGGCCTGGATCGACGGAAGGAGCGCTTCCGCGATCAGGGCGTGCCCGTACGACGTGGGGTGGCAGAAGTCCCACCAGAGCAGCCCGGAGTTCGCCTTCGACCGGAGGTGCGAGTGCGGGTCGGCAACGGGGACGTCGAACGCGTCGGCGACGCTGCGCAGCCGCGCGTGGTGATTTACCTTGCGCTCCGCGATCTCGATCGAATTCGCCTCGAGCGCGACGATGGTGCGGATGCCGCGCGCGGCGTTCGCCGCGAGCAGACGCTCGACGTTCGCCGCGAGCGGCCCGGGGTCGTCGTCGTTCACCGACACGTTCAGCACGACCAGGTCGGGCGCGCGCACGAGCCAGCGCTTCTCGTACAGCTCGAGGACCACGTCCGAGCCGACCCCGGAAACGGCGGCGTTCACGCATGCGACCGGGCGGCCTCCCTCTTTCGCGGCGAGAAGGCGCTCGAGCCTTGGCACGAACGCGTCGTCCGGTCGGCTCGCGCCGGCGCCGACCGTCTGCGAGCCGCCGAGAAACAGGATCCGGATCGCGTCGCGTCCCGCCGCGTCGAACCGCTCGGTCGCGGTCCGCCGCACGGCGTCGGTCTCCTCCACGCGGAACGCGAGCTCGGCCGCCGGATCGACCTCGGGGTAGATGTCCATCAGCCGCGCCCGAAAGCCGACGAGCGCCGCCGTCGTCGCGACGAGGAGGACGAGCAGCGCCGTCATCGCCGCGAACAGGAGACGGTTCGTAGGGCTTCGCCGCGCTTGGCGGAAGACCAGCAGGCTCGCGACGCCGAGCGGGAACAGAACCGCGAGGAAGACGCGCAGGAAGGTCGTCCGGGCGAAGAACGTCTCGGTGAACGTGGCCGAGGGATCGCCGTGCGTCACCACGACGTCGTCGATGAGCGCCGCGCGCTCCGAGCCTCGGAACCCGAACCGCTGCGACGACGGGGCACGCACGGGGAAGGAACCCGCGGATTCGCTGCCGACGTCGACCGCGACGCGCCCGTCGGCGAAGGCCGCGTGCACGTCGATCCATTCGTCCGGCTCGACTCCGCGCAGTTGCACCGGCCGGCTCGTCTCGAACCGGCCGGCCGGGTCGGCGCGGAAGAAGCCGCTGCGCAGCCGCGGATGCGTGCTCAGCCGGAGGCCGGCGAAACCCGCGTCGGTACGGTCGAAGACGAAGATGACGTACGCGCCCGGCTCGAGCCGGGCGCGGAACGACACCTCGCGCAGGTCGAGCGGCGCGTCGTGGAGGACCTCCTGGTAGCCGTGCCAGCGGCCGAGGTCGAGGTGCTCGTCCTTCAGCGTCTCGCGCGTCGACGCGTAGTGGCGCGCGCCCATCACCGGCATTCCCAGCGTCGCTTTGGTCGGAATCCACTCCGGATGGCACCGCAGCGAGTTCTCCGCGGTGGCGACGAAGAGCGCCACGACGGCGGCGAGCAGGACTTGGGGCGCAGCGACGGCGACGAGGGCGAGGAGGCGGCGGATCACGGATCCTCCGGGGACGGGAATGGTCAGGATAGGCGTGGTTCCCGCCGGGCGATTCCGGATTCTCGCGACGACGACGGGGCGGGGGAAGCAGCTCCTCCACGCGTCCCCGATGCCGGCCCGTCGTATGTGCGGTGCCCCCCCCAACCGATCATCAGCAGCCGATTATTTTGGTTCTCGTCGCGCGATTCGGCGCGGAGTTGCGCATTCACTGACGGAACGCGGCGACTCGCCGCCAAGGCTGGACGGAACCCGGAGGAATCTCGTGCGTGGATCTCGCCGACTGCACCTGACGCTGACCCTCTCCTTGGCCTCTCTCCCGATCGGCGCGGCGCAGCCGGTGGCCGGCGAGACGCTCGTGCTCGACATCAACACCAAGAAGAACGGCAACGGCGGCGACCTCCATTCGTCACCGACCCTGCTGCTCACCGTGAACGGCATCGCCTACTTCGCAGCCGACGACGGCTGCTTCGGTCGGGAGCTGTGGCGGACCGACGGGACTCCGGCGGGTACCGTGCTCGTCGCCGACGTCTTCACCGGCGAGGTCTCGTCCCAGCCACGGGACATGGTCATGCTGCCCGACGGGACGCTGCTGTTCGTCGCCACCCACTCGATCTCCGGGACGGAGCTGTGGAGATCCGACGGCACGGCGGCCGGCACCTCGCTCGTGAAGGACATCCATCCGAATTACGCGAGCGGGTTCCCCACCGCGCCCGTCGTGTTCCAAGGACGCGCGTGGTTCAGCGCGGACGACGGAACGGGCGACGAGCTGTGGACGAGCGACGGAACGTCGAGCGGCACCCAGAAGTTCATCGATCTCAACCCGGCCGGCGCCGCCCACGATCATTCCACGTTCCGCATCCGCGCCGTCGGGAATCGACTCTTCTTCTCGAGGCGCTTCCCCTCGGCCGAGCTCTGGGTGACCGATGGAACGTTCGCGGGGACGACGAGCATCGCGTCGTTCGCGGCCATCGCCGGCTACGAGTGCCTGCGGACGTTCGGCGAGGCGAGCGGGTACCTCGTCTTCGACGGATGGGACGGGACGCACGGCAACCTCTGGCGAAGCGACGGCACGGCGGCGGGGACGACCCCGGTCGCCGCCGTCCACGACCCCACCTGGTTCGTGACGGTCGGCTCGTTCGCGTTCTTCCCCGGCGTCGAGTCCGGCCAGGGCTACGAGCTGTTCGTGACGAACACGACGCCGTCCGGGACCGCGCGCGTCGTGAACCTCGCGCCCGGTCCGTCCGACGGCATCGCGGAGGACGCGATCGCCGCGGTGGTCGGCAACGGCATCGTCTACTTCGGGTGGACGTCGGCGACGGGGGTCGAGCCGATCTACTCCGATGGGACCACGATCGGGACCTTCCTCCTGGCGGACACGATCCCGGGGTCCGGCAGCTCCTTCGTGGAGACCTCCGTGCTGGCCTACGGGTCGGGCGCCGTGTTCACCGCGGCGAACCGGCCGTGGTTCACCGACGGCACGGCGGCCGGCACGGTGAAGCTTTCCGACGCGACCGAGCCGGTCCCGCTGGGCGCCTGCGCCGCGGGGTTCCTCCTGCAGGCGAGGGACTCCGTCCACGGGCGCGAGCTCTGGCTCACCGACGGGACGCCGGCGGGGACGCAGCTCCTGATGGACGTCCACGCGGAAGCGACGCGGAACTCGAACCCTCGGTACTTCCTCTCCCTCGGGGATCGGGCGTTGTTCCAGGCGACCGACGAGGTCGTCGGGAACGAGCTCTGGTCCACCGACGGAACGGCGGCCGGCACCACGCTCGTGATCGACATCGCGCCGGGCCCCGCCGACTCCTACCCCGTCCCGCTCGCGACGATCGGCGGGGTCGCGCTCCTCGCGGCCGACGACGGCGCGACGGGCTACGAGCTCTGGCGGAGCGACGGCACCGCGGCCGGCACTTTCCGGCTCGCAGACATCATGCCGGGCCCGGGCTCCGGCCTGGTGGATGGCTCCTGGCTCGCCGAGCCGTTCCTGAAGGACAAGTGGTGCGTGCACGGAGGGAAGCTCTACTTCCGCGCCGCGGGTCCGAGCGGAGCCGAGCCCTGGGTCAGCGACGGCACCGCGAACGGAACCGTGCAGCTCGTCGATCTGGTCCCCGGCGCAGGATCCTCGAGTCCGACGGCGTTCGCGCCCCTCGGCGATCACGTCTACTTCGCCGCGACGACACCCGCGACCGGCAAGGAGCTCTGGCGCACGGATGGTACGGCGGCGGGGACACAGCTCGTGTCCGACATCGAGCCCGGGCCGAGCGACTCGAACCCGAGCCATCTCGTCGCGGTGCAGGATCGGCTCTACCTGCTGGCCACGACGAGCGCCTTCGGTTCCGAGCTGTGGCGCCACGACGCGGCGGGCACGGCCCTGGTGCTCGACATCCGGCCCGGGCCGATGTTCGGAGCATTGGGCCCGATCGTCGCGCTCGATGGAGTCGTCCTGTTCGTGGGGAACGACGCCGCCCACGGCAACGAGCTGTGGCGAAGCGACGGAACCGCGGGCGGGACGTTCCTGCTTGCGGACCTCGAGCCGGGCGGGGCCGGTTCGTTGCTCCAAGCCATTACGGCCGCCGGTACGCAAGCGTACTTCACGCGGAGTCCGTACCAACGCCTCTACGGAACGGACGGCACGGTCGCGGGAACTCGAGTCATCAAGGAGGTGACGGCGTTCGGTCCGAGCCCGTTCTCCAACGAGTCGTATTGGCGCTTCGGCTCGGACCATCGCGTCATCTTCTCCGGCTGGACCTACACGCACGGCTCGGAGCCATGGGTGACCGACGGCACCGAGCCCGGCACCGAGCGGATCGCCGACCTCGCGCCGTACGAGAAGTGGTTCAGCCCCATCCGCGGCGCGCGCGTCGGCGATCGACTCCTCCTCGCCGGGAACGACGGCGCGACGGGTTTCGAGCTGCACGTGATCCCGTTCGGCGCGACCGGCGGCTGGGTCGTCGAGCCGTACGGGCAGGGATGCGGCGGGACGAACGGCGGGCCGCGCCTCGACGCGACCAGCGGCCCGATTCCGGCGTCGACGTTCACCCTCGAGTTGACCGATGCACCCGCGAGTTCGCCCTGGCTGCTCTCCTTCGCGCTGGGGCGCGCCGCGCTTCCGCTCGGCGGCGGCTGCACCTTCTATCTGTCCGCGCCGTTCTTCCTGGCGCCCGCGTCCGTGACCGACACCGCCGGGTCGTCGACGCTTCCGCTGCCGATCCCGATGCACCCCGCCCTCCCGGGTCTCCTCGTCGACCTCCAGACGATCGTGCTCCCCGCCGGCGGCGCGCCGCCCCCGTTCACGGCGGCGTCGAACGGCCTGGAGATCGTGATCGGAGGCTGACGGAGCGACGCGCGCGCGGCCTCGTCCCCGATGTCGGCGGATCGGCGCGGCGGACGGACCGAAGCCCTCCCCGACCTCCACGGGATCATGGGTTTCCATCGGAAACGTCGGTCCATTGTCCTTCCGCGTCGTTTGTGCTGAACTCGCGGACGGCGGGAGGCGGACGTGCCGTCCGGCGAACCTCTGGGGGCAGGGGGTAGGAGGCTCGCATGCGTTCGTTCATCTCAACGACGCTCTGTCTGCTGTTCCAGTCCACGACCACCGCCGGCGAGCTCTTCGTCGATGATGGCTGGCTGAGAACGGCCCAGGCCGTGGTCGTCGCTTCGGAATACGCGGTCCGCGAGCAGCAGGCTCCGAACCGTGCGCACGGCCTGCGGACGGTCTTCGCCGCCGGCGGCATCCGCGTCGAGCCGCGAACCGGCGACGGGGACCGGTGGACCTTCGGGCTCACCCTCGCCGGCGTGGGACGCGGCGACGCGCTCCAGGTGCCGCCCTCCGCGGCCCTCCACGCGCACGGGAACCGGATGGAGTATCGGCGCGGGTCGCTGATCGAGTGGTACGTCAACGATCCACGCGGACTCGAGCAGGGGTTCACGCTGGCGATCCGTCCGAACGGCGATGGACCGTTGCGCCTGGCGATGACCGTCGAAGGAGACCTCACGGGACGCGAGTCGGACGGCGGTCGGGTCGTCGACTTCGAGCGGCCACCCGGCGTTCGCGTGCTGCGGCTCGACCATCTCGTCGTGTCGGACCGCGACGGTCGCGGGGTCCCGGCACGCTTCGCGTTCGACGGCACGACCCTCTCCCTCGTGATCGACGACGCGACCGCCACGTATCCGCTGCTGATCGATCCTCTCCTGACCTCCCCGTCGTGGATGATCACGGGGGGACAGGCCGGCGCCCAGCTCGGTACGTCGGTGGCGACGGCGGGGGACGTGAACGGCGACGGCTACTCCGACGTCATCGTCGGGGCGCCGGAGTTCGACGTCGGGTCGGAGGGAGAAGGGCGCGCGCTGGTGTTCCTGGGGTCGCCGGCGGGGCTTTCGACGTCGCCCTCGTGGACGGCGGACGGCGGCCAGGCGCTCGCATCGTTCGGGTTCGCGGTAGCGACGGCGGGCGACGTCGACGGAGACGGCTGCTCCGACGTGCTGGTCGGTGCCCGACACTTCGACGGTGCGTTCGCCGACGAGGGCCGGGCGTCCCTCTATCTCGGCGGCTCCACGGGCCTCGCCGCGAATCCGGTCTGGACCGCGACCGGCGGTCAGGCCGGAGCGCGGTTCGGGCACGCTCTGGGCCCCGCCGGCGACGTGAACGGGGACGGCTTCGCGGACGTCGTGGTCGGCGCTCCGACGGTGGATCAGGGCGCGGCCGACGCCGGCGCCGCGTTCGTGTACGTCGGCTCGAGCGCGGGGCTGGCGGCGGCGCCGGCGTGGTCCGGCTCGAGCCAGCAGTTCGGCGCGGCGTTCGGGACGTCCGTCGCGACGGCCGGCGACGTCGACGGCGACGGCTTCGCCGACGTCGTGGTCGGCGCGCCGTTCTTCGACCCCGGAACCCTCCCGGGAGGCGCCGCGTTCGTCTACTTCGGTTCGGCCGGCGTGGAGTTCACCGCGCCGCCCGTGCGGCTCGATGGTCAGGTCGGCTCGTGGCATGGGTACTCCGTCTCCACGGCGGGAGACGTCGACGGCGACGGATACGCGGACGTGATCGTCGGAGCGCCTCGGCACTCGGACGGCGAGTTCGGCGAGGGCGGCGCGTTCGTCTACCTCGGCGCGCCGGACCATCCTCTACAAACGGCACCGTGGTCGGACACCGGTGACCAGGTCGACGCGGAGTTCGGCCATGCGGTGGCGACGGCGGGCGACGTGAACGGCGACGGCCGCGCCGACGTCGTGGTCGGGGCTCGCTTCTTCGACGCCGGGGTCGGTGACGAGGGGGCGGCCTACGTCTACCTCGGCTCGCCGGCCGGCCCGTCGCTGGTCTGGTCGGTCATGGGCTCGGTGGCAGGCGCGCAGCTCGGAAACGTCGTGTCGACGGCCGGGGACGTCGACGGGGACGGCTGCGCCGACGTGATCGTCGGGGCACGTTTTTACCACGCGGGTCAGGCCGGCGAGGGAGCGGCGTTCGTCTACCGCGGCACCTCGGGTGGAGTCTCGGCCGAACACGGTTGGTCCGCCAGCGGCGAACAGGCGACCGCGAACCTCGGCTGGTCGGTCGCGTCGGCCGGGGACGTCGACGGGGACGGCTGCGCGGACGTGATCGTCGGGGCGTACGCGTTCGACGCGGGAGAGGTCGATGAAGGTCGGGCGTTCCTCTTCCGAGGTTCTTCCGGCGGCCTCGCCACCGCGCCCGACTGGACCGCGGAAGGCGACCAGGCCGACGCGTGGTTCGGGTATTCGGTCGCGGCGGCGGGCGACGTGAACGGCGACGGGTTCGTCGACGTCCTCGTCGGGGCGCCCAAGTTCGACGACGGCGAGGTCGACGAGGGTCGAGTCCTCGTCTACCTCGGCGCAGAGGCCGGACTCGCTTCCGTGCCGGCGTGGACGGTGGAGTCGGACCAGACCGACGGCCAGCTCGGCCGGTCGGTCTCCAGCGCGGGCGACGTGAACGGTGACGGCTTCGGCGACGTGCTCTACGCGGCGTTCGGAGGGACGGGCCTCGCGGCCGTTCACCACGGCACGAGCGCTGGTCCCGCGGCGACCCCGGCGTGGTCCGTCCCGGGTCCGTTCGCGGCCCTGGCCGGCGGGGCGGCGGTCGCGTCGGCGGGTGACGTCGACCGCGACGGCTACTCCGACGTGCTCGTCGCCTCCTCGCCCGGGAGCGCGTCCGTCGCTGCATATCATGGAGGCGTCGACGGCCTGTCGGACACCGCGGCGTGGTCGACGTCGTTCGCGACCGGCTACGTGAGCGTGGCCGGAGCGGCCGACGTGAACGGGGACGGCTACGCGGACGTCCTCGTCGGCGCCGCGGCCCTCGGCATCGGCGGCCGTGCCTACGTCTATCACGGCGGGGTCTTCGGGCTCGCTCCGACGCCCGCGTGGGAGGAGGACGTCGGCGACGCGGGCGCCGACTACGGATGGTCGGTGTCGACGGCCGGCGACGTGAACGGCGACGGCTGCGCGGACGTCGTCGTCGGCGCGCCGCACTTCGACGGCGGCGAGGCCGACGAGGGTCGTGCGTACGTCTATCGCGGGTCGCCGGCGGGCGTCATGACCACGGCGTCGTGGATCGTCGAAAGCGACGTCGTCGGCGCGCGGTTCGGAAGCGCGGTGGCGACGGCGGGCGACGTGAACGGCGACGGCTACGCGGACGTGCTCGTCGGTGCTCCCGGGTTCACCGGCGGGTTCGGCGGCGAGGGACGAGCGTCCCTCTACTACGGGAACGAGGGGCCCGGGATCGCGCTGAACCCACGGCCGCGCACGATCGACGGCAACGGACCGATCGCGCACCTCGGCGCGACGCCGGCCGATGGCTTCCGTGTCGCGGCTCTCGGTCGGACGCCGTTCGGACGCGGCCGGGTGCGCCTGCAGGCCGAGATCCGCCACCTCGGCACGACGTTCGACGGGCCGGTGGCGGGCGTCGTGGTCGACTCGGACCTCGCCGACGTCGGGGTCGACGGCGTCGAGCTCTCCGCGCTCGTCAACGAACTCTCCGACGGGCTCTACCACTGGCGCGCGCGACTCCTCCCGGACCGGACCTCGTTGCCGTTCCTGTCGCCGAGCCGGTGGGTGTCCGACGCCCGCGACGGCTGGCAGGAGGCCGACGTCCGGGTGAGGAAGGGCGTCGCGAGGTTCGTCCCGGGAGACCGGCTGATCGGCAAGGTCGACGGCCTCGGCCACACGGCGTCCGCGTCGTTCCAGGGGCTCGAAGGCATGACGTTGACGCTGACGATCCCGAAGACCTCGACGGAGACCACGTTCGTGGTCGTCATCGCGGACGCGAGCGGCCGAGTCGAGAAGTCGTGGACCGTGCAGGCGGGGCCGAACGATAAGACGAAGCGGAAGTGGACGCTCGCGACCGACGACGAGTACACCGTGCGCCTCGTCGGCGTCGCCGGGGCAGGCGCGGTGGAACTGGTCACCGACCGCAAGCTGCCGGCCTCGGCGAAGCCGCACGTCGACGTGCAGAAGGCGACGAAGGGCACCGGTGCGACGGTCTTCGTGGCGCAGGGGCTCCCGGGCGGCGTTCTCTCCGCGACGTTCACGCCGCGGAAAGGATTCGCGGGCCCGATGACGCTCGCGTTCAAGACGCCGGCCGGCGTGGTGATCGACGTGACCGCGTTCCAGCAGGCGACGGCGGACGGCGGGCTGCTGCTCGCCGGGGTGCCGCTCGACCAGGCTGGCGAGTACGAAATCGAGGTCGGTGGGTTCGGCCCGAAGAAGAAGGCGAAGGTGAAGGGCGCGCTCGCACCGGTGCAGCCGCCCCCCGGAACCGCGACGGTGGAGATGCTCTGATGCGCACGCTCACGACGTTGCTCCTTGGCGTGGTCTGCGCGCGAGCGCTGGTCGCCGGCGAGACCGGGACGACGGAACGGCCGGCCGGCGTCGATGCCGCGTGGTGGAGCCGGGCGCAGGCCGCGGTCGCCGCATCCGAATACGAGGTGCAGGGGACCGTGGCGCCGAATCGAGCGCACGGCTTCCGGACCGTCTTCCGCGACGACGGGATCACGATGCTGCCCCGCCGTTCCGGCGACGCCCCATGGGCGCTCGCGTTGACGCTCGTCGGGATCGGCCGCGGCGACGCGGTCGCGGCGCCGGAGACGCCGACGCGGTTCGTCGACGGGAATCGGGTCGAGTACCGCCGTGGCGACCTGACCGAGTGGTACCTGAACGACCCGCGCGGACTCGAGCAGGGGTTCACGCTCGCGACGCGGCCCGATGGAGACGGCGCGCTGCGGCTGACGCTGGCGCTCGCGGGCGGCCTCGTCGCGCGCGCGTCGGCCGACGACACGGCCGTCCTGCTTCGCACGGACGGGGAAGGCGGCCACGTCCTCGTGCTGCGCGTCGACCATCTGGTCGCGACCGACGCGGCGGGCGTCGACGTGCCGGCCCGCTTCGAGGTCGATGGTGACACGCTTGCGCTCGTCGTCGACGACCAGGCCGCCACCTACCCGCTCGTCATCGATCCGCTCGCCACGTCGCCGTCGTGGACGGCCGAGGGCGGCCAGTCGAGTGCGGGCTTCGGTACGTCGGTCGGAACGGCGGGAGACGTGAACGGCGACGCCATCTCCGACTTGATCATCGGAGCGCCCGGCTTCGACGGCGGCCTCGAGGACGAGGGGCGCGTGTTCGTGTTCCTCGGTTCACCGGCGGGACCCGACTCCACGCCGACGTGGACGGCGGACGGCGACCAAGCGTTCGGCGGTTTCGGCGACGCCGTGGCGACCGCCGGCGACGTGAACGGTGACGGATACTCCGACGTGTTGGTCGGAGCGCGGCGCTTCGACGGCGGCACGATCGACGACGGTCGCGTGGCGCTCTTTCTCGGCGGTCCGAACGGCCTGGCGCCGTCGCCGGCCTGGACCGCGGACGGCGGGCAGGCGGAAGCATGGTTCGGTGCGGCGGTCGCGCCGGCCGGCGACGTGAACGGTGATGGGTTCGGCGACGTGATCATCGGAGCCCCGTCGCGCGACGAGACCGAGCCGGACGCAGGGCGTGCATACGTCTATCACGGTGGGCCGTCGGGGCTGCCGGCCGCTCCGTCGTGGACGGTGGCGGGCAGCCAGTCGGGTGCGGCGTTCGCGGGAGCGGTGGCGCCGGCCGGCGACCTGGACGGCGACGGCTACGGCGACGTGATCGTCGGAGCACCGTTCGCGGACGACGGCGAGTTCGACGAGGGGCGAGCGTACGTCTATCGGGGCGGCCCGGCGGGTCTCGCGACGGCGGCGGCCTGGTCCGCGCAGGGGAACCAGCTCCACGCGTGGTTCGGCACGTCGGTGGCGACGGCCGGTGACGTGAACGGAGATGGGTACGCCGACTTCGTGGTCGGGGCGCCGCGGATCACCAACACCCAATTCGAAGAGGGGGCGGCGTACGCGTACCACGGCGGCGGTTCGAGCCTTCCAACCGCTCCGTCGTGGACGTTCCACCTCGGCTTCGCCGGAGCACGGTTCGGCGCCAGCGTCGCCACGGCGGGAGACGTCGACGCCGACGGGTTCGCCGACGTCGTGGTCGGCTCGCCGTTCTTGTCCCTGCCGCAGGTCGAGGAAGGCGGAGCGTGGGGCTTCTTCGGCGGCAAGTCCGGGCTCGCGACGTTCATCCAGTGGGAGATCGAGAGCGACCAGCCCGGCGCACGCCTCGGGAGCGCGGTGGCGACCGCCGGGGACGTGAACGACGACGGCATCTCCGATCTGATCATCGGAGCACTTTCGTGGGACGGGGGCTCGCTCGACGAGGGGGCGGCGTTCGTTCACTTCGGTGCGGCGGACGCGCCCTCGATGATCGAGGACTGGAGCATGGAAGGCGCCGTGCCGAACGGCTGGTTCGGCGACAGCGTGGCGTCGGCCGGCGACGTGAACGGCGACGGATTCGCCGACGTGATCATCGGGGCTCCCGTCCGGATCGATCTCGGTTCCGAGGTCGGGCGCGCGTTCGTCTACCACGGCGGCGCATCCGGGCTCGCGCTCACGCCCGCGTGGACCGTGACGGGGACGGACGGCGGCGACGACCTCGGTCTCTCCGTCTCCTCGGCCGGCGACGTGAACGGCGACGGGTACGCCGACGTGATCGTCGGATCCCCGTTCAAGAACAAGCTCGTCGCCGGACGGGCGTTCGTCTACCTCGGGTCGTCCGCCGGCTTGTCGGCCACGCCGACCTGGACGGGCGGAGACGGCTCGGGCAACGACGACTTCGGCGTCTCCGTCTCGGCCGCCGGCGACGTGAACGGAGACGGCTTCGTCGACGTGATCGTGGGGGCTCAGCGGAAGGACTCCAACGGCGCCGCGTACGTGTTCCTCGGGGCGACGTCCGGCGTCGCCGCGGCACCGTCCTGGTCGACGTTCGGAGGCGCGGGCAACGACCAGTACGGCTCGTCGGTCTCCGCGGCCGGGGACGTGAACGGAGACGGCTTCGCCGACGTGATCGTGGGCGCGGAGAACGCGCCGAACAACAGCAAGGCGGGAGCGGCGTACGTCTTCCACGGCAGCGCCTCCGGCCTCGCCATCGACAAGTCCTGGACCTTCGAGTCGGACCTGACGAACGCATTCCTGGGCGGGGAATCGGGCGTCTCGACGGCCGGCGACGTGAACGGCGATGGCTACTCCGACGTCGTCGTCGGGGCGTCCCGCTACGAGTTCGGCGGCGGGGCGGATCAAGGTCGCGCGTGGGTGTTCCACGGCGGACCCGGCGGACTCTCCCCCGTTCCGGCGTGGTTCCGCGACGCGCCCGATCCGGGCGGAAACGGCTACGGACAGGGGGTCTCGACGGCCGGCGACGTGAACGGCGACGGCTGCTCCGACGTCGTCGTCGGGGCGATCCTGGACGGCGGAGCGTTCCTCTATCTGGGCTCGCCGGCCGGCCTGTCGACCGTCGACAGTTGGCGAGCGACGTCTCAGACTGGCCTCTATGGAGACGCCGTGGCGTCGGCCGGAGACGTAGACGGAGACGGTTTCGCAGACCTGCTCGTGGGGGCCAGAACCTACGGGACGGCGGGCTCCCAGCGCGGGCGGGTCTTCCTCTACCACGGGAACGGCGAGACCGTCGGGGGGGCGAGCCCGCGGGCGCGCACGCTCGATCACGGCCCGATCGCGTATCGGGGCGTCGCCCCCCTCGAGGGATTCCGGCTCGCGTTGTCCGCCCGGACGCCGTTCGGGCGTGGTCCGGTCCGCATGCAATGGGAGTCGCTGCCGTTCGGGTCGCCGTTCGAGGGCGTTCTGGCGCCGGTCGGCAGTGCGACGGACTGGGCCGACAGCGGCCTCTCGGGCGTCGCGCTCGACGCGTTCGCGAAGGACATCCCCGCCGGGCTCCACCATTGGCGCGCCCGCGTTCTCTACGATCCGGCGAGCTTCCCGTACCGGCCGGCCGGACGCTGGCTCTCGAACCCGATCCATGGGCGCGAGGAGGCGGACCTTCGCGTCAGGAAGGGGCTCGCGCGCTTCGTGCCGGGCGACCGGCTCCTGGGGACCATGGAGGGGCTTGGCAACGAGTCCGCCGCCACGTTCGACGGCGTCGAGGGGATGAAGCTGAAGCTGACGTTCCCGGAGACCGCGACCCACCGGACCGCCCTCGTCGCGATCGTCGACGCCGCCGGCCAGACCGAGGCCGCGTGGACGGTGAAGCTCGGCCCGAAGAAGAAGGTGAAGCGGAAGGCGGCGTTGAAGTCGAACGGCGAGCACACGCTGCGGATCCTCGATCTCGCCGGCGCCGGCCCGTTCCAGATCGAGACCGAGCGGACCCTCCCCAAGAAGGCGCTCGTGTCCACGAAGACCCGCCACAAGGACAAGGGGAAGGAGACCGCGTCGTTCCCCCTCGTCGCGCTCGAAGGGACGGTCCTGTACGGAGCGTTCACTCCGATCGACGGGTTCACCGGCCCGATCACGCTGACCCTCGTGTCACCGGCCGGTGCACCGCTCGACGTCTCCGGATACCAGCAGTCGGTGTCCGGCGGCGCACTGAAGCTCCTCGGCGTACCGCTCCCCGAGGCGGGCCCGTACTCCATCGAGATCGGAGGTTTCGGCCCCGGCAAGGCAGCGGCCGTCGTGGGCGTCGTCTCACCGGTGCCGCCGGTGCCGGGAACGGCGTCGATCTGGTTCTTCTGAGCGGGACTCTCGCGTGACGAGCCGCTCATCATGGCAAGACGTAAGTCGGCCATCTTGACCAAGGTAGGTGTGGGCAAGTACTTTGGGTCTCGGGTCCTCCTCGGCCCGCGAAGAACTCACGGTCGCCGATCCTGAACCCCATCGCCCTCACCGAGCGGGTCGTCCACGACCTCCTCCACGACCAGCAAACTGAGCTGGTACCCGACGTGGAAGTGGACATCCTCGGTCGGCATGACGTCCTGGACGGGAGGTTGGGCTCGTCGACGACTCGATGCCCGCGGCTCGGGCTTGTCGCGCCGGCGGCTCCTTCATAACGTGCCTCCCGTGCCCCCTCTTCGAATCGAGGTTCCCATGCGAACGACCACGGTTGCGCTGCTCGGCCCCCTGCTGGCCCTCGGCTGCGCGAGCGGAAACTACACGACGCCAGAGAGCGTGCTCACCGACGCCGCCCAGTCCGTCGAGATGCTTCGGCAACAAAACGACGCGCTCGACTACTTCATCGAGCGCTCGAAGGCGGTGGTCGTTTTCCCCGAGGTTCGCAAGGGCGGCTTCGTGTTCGGCACGGGCGGCGGCACCGGCGTCATGCTGGAGAAGGAGAGCGGATTCGAAGAGCCGACGTTCGTCAGCGTCGGCGGCGTGAACTTCGGCCTGCAAGCCGGTGTCGAGTCGACGCAGGTCGCCGTCGTGATCATGAACGAACGGCTGATCGGCATCCTGAAGGAGGGTGGCCTGGACTTCGGAGTCGGCTCCCGGCTCACGCTCGGTCCGGCCAGCCGGGAGGCGGCGAGCTCGCTTCAGACCTTCCAGGACGCGTACATCTTCCGCGACAGCACCGGTGTCTACGGTGGGCTCACGCTCGACAGCGCGATCGTGAACACGAACTCCAGTTTGACCTCGACGTATCGCGGCGGCTCCGACGCCGCCGCCGTCGGCCGCCTGAAGAGCGCGATCCTGAGCCCCGTTTCCGGTTGACGTTTCGCGCCGGGCGCGGGCCCTTGCTCGGCCGGGATCAGTCGCGGCTGGTCAGCGACATCAGGATCTGGATGATGTACCAGAACAGGAGCGCGATGCCGGCGAACAACGCGAGCGCGGCGGCGACGTGCATGCCGACGCGGTAGTGGTGCAGCACGTTCGACGTCGTGTAGAGCACCGAGCCGGCCGCCAGGAGGACCATCGCGCCCATGAAGAGGAGCCCGAGGCTGAACCCGAAGATCAGGCTGGCGATGATCACGCCGGCCGCGACGAGAAACGCGATCTTCAGGATCCCGCCGAGGAAGGAGAAGTCCTTGCCGGTCAGGAAGACGATCGCGGTCAATCCCGTGAACGTCCCGAGGGTCAGGATCGCGGCGTTCATCAGGATGTTCTGCTCGGCGAACGCCGGTATGCGCGTCACGATGTAGAGCAACGGCAGGAACAGGATCGACTCGGCCACCACGAACAGCATGAGGCCGGCGTACTGCTTGCCGGGCGACGAGGCGTTGAGCGCCCAGTTGTTCGCGATGTGGCTGACGAACATGAAGAGCGCGAGCACGATGAGCCAGGAGAAACGAACCGACACCATCTTCTGGATCAACGGCTCGGTGAACGGCAAGTTCAGGAGCAGGCCGGTGAACCCGACGAACGCGGCGATCGCGTACAGGAGATGGGTGTAGGTCTTGCGGAGAAACTCGGCGCGCGCCTCGCTGTGTTGGAAGGCGACGGCGTCGGCCGGAACGCTCATGGCGATTTCGTTGCGCATGGTTCCCCCTGGTCTGGGTGCATTGCGTTTGGATTCTGGATCGTCATCAACCGGGCGCTTACTGTAGCGCGTGGGCACCGCGCCGCCACCGGAGTTCGCCCGGAAGCGATCCGATTCCGGCTACGAGCCCGTCCGCGTGTACGTGCCCTCCATCATGATCGTCCAGCTCTCGCCGTCCGCGGACATCTCCAGCGTGAACGTATATTGTCCGTCGCCGAGAAACTCATAGGTGTAGCGCCCGTGACCCATCGGGTGCTGGTTCACGAACTGAAGCCGATCTTCCTCGAAGATTCCGAGCGCGGGTGCGCCGGGGTCGCCGCCCATCGTGTCGAACCAGTGCATCGTGAACCTCTCCTGGCGAGGTTCCCACCCGTACACGCCGTGCCCCTGGAAGGTGGTGTGGCCGCCGACCTTCTGCTCGTAGTCGGAGATCAGGAAGAAGCCGCCGAGCTTCATCTCCGCGACGACGACGCCGGTCGCTTCGAACTTCTCCGGCGCCCACGGAGAAGGATGCATGACCTCGGTACCTTCCCAGCGTCCGGCCATCCTCGCGAGCACTTGGTGCGGGCGTCCCGGTGTGGGCATTTCCATGGCGATCTCCTCTGGTCCGACTGATGGTCGGTCGATCGAGCGGCGGATTCGGATCGGTGCACGATACTCCCGGCCGTTCGAGCCGTCGAGCTCTGGTAACGTGATCGAACTCGATCGCGGACCCTGCGGAATGAATGATCTCGACGAACGCCGACGACCCTCCGGTCGCTTGCTCGTGGGACGCGTCGCGCTCTTCTTCGCCGCGACGGTGCTGCTGATCGTGGTCGCCGAAGCGGTCTGCCGGTTCCTTCCCGCCGCGCGGACCGCCGTCGAACGCGCCGAGCTGCCCTGGTTCACGTCGAGCTTCTACCGCGTCGTCGACGACGCGCGCGGCTACGAGATCCGGCCCCGCGCGACCTCGCAGACCAATAACCTCGGAATGCGGGGGCGGTACTGCAGCGCGAAGAAGAGGCCGGGCACGTTTCGCGTCTGGGTGCTCGGCGACTCGCTCGCGTACGGCACCGGAGTCAACCAGTTCGAGACGTTCTCCGCTGTGCTCGAGAAGCGCCTGCGACGCCAGTACGGTCTCCGCGCCGAGGTCTTGAACGCCGGCGTGCCGGGCTACAACACCCGCCAGGAGCTGGCCGCGCTCGAGCTGGGGATGCAGACCTACGAGCCCGACCTCGTGGTGTTGACGTGGTGTCCGAACGACATGCAGGTCACGCCGGTCGTGTTCAAGGAGGGCGACGACTTCCGCGCCTATCGGGTCGGGGCGAGCGAGCTTCGGTTCGGCGGCTGGTGGTTCGAGCGATCGGCGCTCTATCGCCGCCTCGCCGCGCTCCGCGTCGCGATCGGAACGAACGAAGACGGTGACTTCGAGCGCAACATCGCCGCGCTCACCGAGATCGCGGCCGTCCTCCGGAACGCGAACGTCCCTCTCGTCGTGATCCTCTTTCCGTACCTCGCGCCGGGGCCGCCGCGGTACCCGCCGCTCCTCGCCGCCCTGCGGGACCGCGCGAAGGAGACGCTCGACGCGGCGGGAGTCCCGGTCATCGATCTGCTCGAGGCGTGGGCCGATCGATCGTTCGACGAACTCCGCCTCGCCACGGACCGGAGCGACGTCATCCATCCGAACGCGACCGGCCACGCGGACGTGGCGGCACGGATCGACGCCTGGATCGTCGAGCGCGGGCTCATCGCGGGGTCGCGTTGACCCAGACCGCCACGAACGTCTCCTCGGTCCCGCCCGCCGCGGGCTCGAGCACCACCGCGAAGCCGGCCTCGAGCGGGAACGTCACTTCCGTCTCGAGAGTGCGGGTGCGCACGACCGGAGCGTGCACCTCGCCGTGCTCCGTCTTGGTCACCGGGATCGGGCGCTCGATCGCGCCCGTCCGCAGCTCGAGGTGGAAGCGGACGTTCAGGTTGCCATCGTCGGTTGGCACGCGCACGTAGTAGCCGTCGAGAACGAGCCCTTCCTCGACCTCCGCGACCTTCGGCACCGCGAGACCGCGCGGATGACCTTCGACCCCGTCCACGACGTCGTAGCCCTCGACGTAGCGGACCATCTTCGCGTCGCGCAGCTCGAAACGGCGCAGAGGCTTGACCGGCAGGCCTTGGAGGAACGTGACGCGCTCGAGCGTGATCTCGAGGGATGGCGCCGAGGCGCCGGCGAGCACCGCGATCGTCCCCGTTTGTCCCGAGTGTCGAACCCAGAACGGCATGCCCTTGTCGAGGGGGAAGATCCGGAGGGTCGTCGGGTCCCCGCACGTTCCCGCCGGCACCGACCCGACGACGGCGATGACTCCACAGGACTCCAACGAGTCCATCCGGATCCCGTCGAGGAGCTGCTTCACCCGTTCCTGCTCCACGTTCGTCGTGCGAACGACGAGGCTTCCCCCTCGCATCTCGACCATCGCCAAGCGATCGGTGACGAGGAGGTGCTTCACCACCGCGGCGAACTCGTCTCGCTCTACGGCGAGGAGAGGGTCGGACCCGGACTCCGCCTCGAAGAAGTCCCGGACGTCATACAAGTTCAGGGTACGCATCGCCGGCTCCTGCGGCTCGGCGAACGACACCGCGAGAAGGAACGTCGCGACGATCATCAGCTCTCTCCGGTTCGAACGGACCAGGTCTCCACGACACGCGTTCCGGGTCGGGCACGCACCCGCGTGACTTCGAACGACGACTCGGACACGCGATTCCATGTCTCCTCGACGACCACGTCGCCCAGACGTTCGGTGCGCGTGAGGACGCAGCGGTGGACCTCGAACGTGTGGGCGGCGGGCGCGCGCCGCGGCTGCGGCTTTTTCGGGTCGAACGCCAGCGACAACGCGACTCCGATCAGCACGACCGCGGCCGCGGCGACGCGTGCCGCCGCCGGGTGTCGCCGCGCGCCGGCCTGGGGCGGAATCGCAGCGAGCAGGACGACCTCGAACCCCGGGCCGAAGCGTGCCGCGCAGTCGCGGCACTTCCCCAGGTGCTCGAGGACGAGGTCCTCTTCGTGAGGCGGCGCCTCGCGATCGAGCACGCGGTCGACTTCCTCGCTCGAGACATGGAACGACTTCATCTTGAACCTCTCAGCCGGCGCTCGAGCTCGGCACGTGCGCGGTGCAGATGCGACTTGACCGTGTTCACCGCCAACCCCAGCCGCGTCGCCACCTCGCGGAGCGAGAGCCCTTCCTCGTGGAAGAGCCGGATCGCGACGCGCTGGACCTCGGGGAGCGACTCCATCGCGCGCGTCAGCCGCGCCCGTTCCTCGCGCGCGATCGCGAGCTCGTCCGGCGCGGGCGACGCGTACATGGTTCGCGCGTCCGGGACGCGCCGGCGGCGCTCGTCCCGGCGGAGTCGAAGCGCGATCACGGCCAGCCACGGCAGGATCGGCCGAGCCGCGTCGTACCGTTCGCGCGCTTCCAGCGCCCGCAGCGCCGCGCGCTGGGAGTATTCCTCCGCCTCGTCGATCGACATGCCGCGACGCACGAGCACCGAAACGAGCGCGACACGCGCTCGCGTCAGGTCTCGCTCGAACGGAGTCGATCCGCGATCCGAAAGCATCTGGAACCCCGGACGATTCACGCCCGTCCCGCGAGAAACGGGGCGGCGGGGGAGCACCACCCCATACTTGGACCAACAGACCGGTTGCAAGGACTGGAGCGAGCTTCCCTGGCGGAGTGATCGTCGTCGAGATCAAGGAGCGAGGAGGAGATCAACCCGGTTGGGTTCTCGAGAACGAACAACGCAGAGATCGGCGACGAGCACTCGCCAGGCGCGGGACGGGCGGTAGAGTCGAGGACGGGCGCGGTGGTCGTAGGGCCGGGGAGTAGCCGTTTGCCGGCGGCTTTCGCCGTTTGTGCCGGTGCCTCAGTCCGATCCATAACTCCGTTTCCCGTCCCCGCTCATC
>CAZYQW010000077.1:0-150735 GCA_964649825.1 uncultured Phycisphaeraceae bacterium
ACGATCAGCCACGCGAGTCCAGGCATGGAGGTTCGGTCCTCCGCGCGCGCCTAGCCGCCCGTGGTGAAAGTCATTCCGACTGCGGCGGGCCCTCGCGACCGATCTCTTCGTTGCAGGATCCTCGACGTACAGGCAGTACGCATGCGGTCCTGCGCCTCGATCTCGGTCGCGATGACCTATCTCGTCCGGCACGAACGCAAAAAACGACGAACCATGGGTTACATGGGCCAGCTCGGACGTTCTATGTGGAGTAGCGAGGGCGGTAGGAGTCGCGAACGGGTGCGACCGATGCGGCGAGCAAGAGACGCAAATTTCTCCGCGGATCGGAGAGGTTTCTGTGGATTCGCTCTTTCCGATCACGTCAAATGCGACGTGAGAAGAAACGAAGGCGATGATTCGGGACCTGAGATCGCACCTTTTTTGTGAGTCCGATCCTTCACCTGGCTAGCGCCACGGTGATCCGCCCTCGCGTCGTGAGCGGCCGACTGCTGACACGGTCAGCCGCGAACAAAAGGACGATTTTTTGGACGGGGTGAGTTGCTGGACCCTCTTTGAGTGCTCCACTCACCAAGATCCTGATTTAGGCTTGAACGACAATCCTCGCAGAGATTCCCTCCACCTGAATCCAGCGATGAACCCCGTCCTCTTTGCTTTGCGACCGCTCGCGGGGAGCGGTGTCGAGATTCAAGACTGAGTGGAAGGCTTGAAGCACTCGCCAAGGGCCCAGTGACCCTTCGTTGCAGGCCGGGAGTGGCGGGTTCTCCCGAAATCGTCTTTTTTCGTGACGCTTTGCCTCGCGGCCCCGAAGTCGAGCTCGGACTCGAGTTCACGGGACGCGGAGGTGCACCGACGAGCTCTCCCCGCTCTGGACGTAGATCAGTTGTTGGGCCAAGGGGAGCTCCCGGTGGGCGTCATCGAGCGCCTCAACGATGTACTGGCCGGCCCGCACTCCCCCGAACGCGAAGTGCCCATCGTGCCCCACCCGTTCTTCGCGGACCTCCTCATCCCGGCGGAGTCGAACGAGGAGACCCGGGCGTCGGGAATCGGAGACCACCCTTCCGGACAGGAACGCCCCCGCCCGCAGCTCGATGTCGACTTCCGAGGGGACGCCGTCCCGGACGACGACCTCGGTCCCCGCGTCCGCCAACCAGTTGTGCACTTCGCAGTAGGAG
This sequence comes from uncultured Phycisphaeraceae bacterium, assembly GCA_964649825.1. GTDB lineage: Bacteria > Planctomycetota > B15-G4 > B15-G4 > JADJEK01 > CAZYQW01. The sequence continues at coordinate 1,173 of CAZYQW010000077.1, forward strand.
GGATCGGGTCCAACCCACCAGGTGCCGGACGGAATCGCTCCGAACTGGAAGCGGCCGCGGCTGTCGCTGCGCGTGGTCCAGCTCCGTTCGTCGGCCGCCGCATCCAGCTTGCGGACCACGACCTGAGCGAACGGTACGGCACCGCCGTCGGCGTCGACGAGCCGGCCGGCCAGACGCCCGGCGCCGGACGCCATCTCGACCACGATCGTGCGAACCTCGTCCTGGAGGTTGTCGATCAGGAGCTGCTGTCGTCCGCGCGAACCGCGCTCGTCGGTGGCGGTCAGCCGGTACGAACCCGCCACGAGGCGCGACATCTCGAATTCGCCGCGCTCATCGGTCACCAGGCTCCGGTGGTCCTTCGTCGACTCCGCCTGGCCGAGCACGATCCGGATCCCGTCGATCGGCTGCCCGGTCTCGGCCGCTACGACCGTGCCGCGCAGAGTGGCGCCCCGAACCACGACGAACAGTACCGATTCGACCTGCCGGCCCTCCACCACGCGAACCGTCCGGCTCGACTCGGAGGGAGACGTCGCAAAGGCCGGCGTTGGGACCTGCAGGAAGTAGGAGTCGTCGCGGAGCGGCCCGAACCGGAACGTTCCGGCCTCTCCCGTCGTACGGAACGCGTGGTCGCCGTTCAAGCGCACGCGGACGCCCGCGAGGGGCTGTCCCTGCTCATCGATGACCTGACCCGCGATCGAGCCGCGCGCGCGAACGAGTACGACATCGAGATCGGTGACGTCGCCGTGCGCGGGGAGATCGATCGATGCGACCTGGAGGTCGAGGCGCCGGCGGGGGGTGAACTCGAGCCTCTGTGCCGTCGGTCCGACGACGACCGCGAATCCGCCCGCGAGGCTCGCCGATCTCTGGAGGTCTGCCGCCTCGTTCTCCGCGTCATACGCGGCGGTGAAGCACCGAACGGGCCAGCCCGTGTCCGCGGCCCGGGTGACGCCGGTGATCACCCGACTTCCAGGTGGACGGCGTGCGAACGCCTCGCGCGAGGCGCTCTCGAGCTCGCGCTTCGTCTCTTCGAGCGGGATCGACTCCTCGAGGCCGCTCTCGAGCGGCTCGTCGACATCGATCCTCGTCTCGGCAACCGCGACGAGGTCCGAAGCTGGCGTCACCGGTTCCGGGAGGGGGGCGTCACGCGACCACACCCACAGGACGCTCGGAACCACCAAGCCGATGGCGAGCGCAAACAGCAGTCGAACGCGACGAGGTCGCGACATACCCGATGTCGATCGCACGGAGAACTCCACGCATCGGGTGCCCGCCGGCAGTCTAAGGGCTCACGGCTCGAAACCGCGGCCGGTTTCTGTTTTGTCAGTCGTTCGACGAAGGGTGCGGAGTCGCTTCCGCGAGCTCCCGCAGCCGGAAGCGCTGCACTTTGCCGCTCCCGGTCAGGGGAAACTGGTCGAGGAAGAGGATCTTCACGGGGACCTTGTGCTTCGACAGGCGCGATCCCACGTGCACCTGCAGCTCCTTCTCGGTCGGCGGAGCGGCGGGATCGACCCGGACCGCCGCCGCGACCTCTTCGCCGAAGAAGTCGGAGTGGATGGCGAACACCGCCGCGTCGCACACCGAATCGTGATCGCAAAGGACCGCCTCCACCTCCGCCGGCGAGATGTTCTCGCCGCCGCGGATGATCAGCTCCTTGATGCGCCCGACGATGCGGTAGCAGCCATCGCTCGTCTCCTCGGCGAGGTCACCGGTCCTGAGCCAGCCGTCCGGCGTGATTGCGGCGCGCGTCGATTCGGGCTCGCCGTCGTAGCCCTGCATCACGTGGTCGCCGCGCGTCCAGATCTCCCCCCGTGCGCCGACCGGTAATCGATCTCCCGTCACGGGATCGACCACGCGGACCTCCACGCCCGGGAGCGCGCGGCCGATCGTCGTCGCGCGTACGTCGATCGAGTCGTCCGGGCGCGAGAGCGTGACTCCGGGCGAAGCTTCCGTCAGTCCGTAGGCGATGACCTGTCCGGGGAGAGGGAACTCGGCCGCGACGGCGCGCATCAACGCCTCCGGGCACGCTGCGCCCGCCATGACTCCGACGCGCAGGCTCGTCAGGTCGCGGCGTCGCCTCCGATGGGCCTGGAGCTCGGCCGCGTACATCGTCGGCACGCCATACAGGAACGTGCAGCGCTCCGCTTCGATCGTGTCGAGGATCGGTTCGGGGGAGAAGAGGTCGTTCAGCACCATCGCGGCGCCGGAGCCGTGCGAGACCAGCGTTCCGATCACGCAGCCGAAGCAATGGAACAGCGGAACCGCGAGGCAGAGACGGTCGGTCGGGCCGATCCCGAGCACGGGCGCGATCGCCGCCGCGTTCTGCACGATGTTGCGGTGGCTCAGCATCACGCCCTTCGGAAAGCCGGTCGTACCCGACGTGTACTGCATGTTGATGACGTCGTCGCGGTCGAGCCCGTTCTCGACCCGGTCGAGCTGGTCGGTGGATACCCGTTCGCCGTTCGCGAGGAACGCGTCGAGCGACATCGATCCAGCCAGGCCTGCGCCGTCGAGTCCGATCTTCATCGCGAGGCACGGAAGCTCGCTCGCACTCAACTCCGCGAGCGCTCGCGTGAAGTCATTGTCGCGGGCGCCACGCCCGAAGAAGACGGCGCGGGCCCGGCTCTTGCCGAGGATGAACGCGATCTCCTTGGTCTTGAACGAGGTGTTCGCGGTGACCAGGACGACGCCGGCCCGAGCGAGCCCGTACTGGAGCGCGACCCATTCGGGCAGGTTGATCGCCCAGACCACCGCGCGGTCGCCGGGCCGGAGGCCGGCCGCGACGCATGCACGCGCAACGGCGTCGGCGCGCCGGTCGAGCTCGGCGAACGACCACCGGACGCCGCGCTCGGGCGACGCCACCGATTCGCTCGCACCGAACCGCCGCGCCGCGCGACGCAGGAGCTGACTGACCGTACAGTGCTGGATCGGAGCGTCCATCAGGGTCGATCCCACGCGGAATCGTCGAGCGCGATCAGGCGCGACCAGCTCTCGAGGTTCGTCGATGGGTCCTCGGCGAGGCGGCGCAGCTCCGCTCGGGGGACGAATTCCGCGGACAAGAGCTCGGTCTCGCGGACCGCGACGTCCGGGGTCTCGAGCCGTAGCTGGCACACGACCCCGAAGTGCACCGACCCGACCGGGTTCGAGTCGTCATTGATCACGCCGATCGCGTCGAACCGCGGGTTCACGGCGATGATCAGCTCCTCCTCGATCTCGCGGTGGGCGCAGGCGAAGAAGACTCCGTCGTTTCCGCGCCGCTCCGCGTCGATCGGATTGACGTGGCCGCCCACTCCGATCGAGAGCTTGTCGTGGAGCCGCGCGTCCCCACCCTGCTTCGAGCGTCTCAGCAGGAGCACGTCATCGTCGTGGAGGACGATCGTGTACGGGATGATCTGCTTCAGCGACGAGTCTTGCTCGGCGTGACGCCGCTCCACGAAGAACCCGTGCTTCGAGCGATCGATGTACTCGTCCACCTCCGCACGATGAAGGTGGTAGGAGAGGAACCCGTGAGGGAAATGCAGATCGAACAGATCGGAGCGCTTCACGACGTAGACGAACTCCACGAGACCTCCGTGGCGCTGGGATCGTCGCGCCCGCGCGGAAGGGGGAGGGAACGTCGCCTCCCGGGAATTCGTCGCGCGGGCCCGATGGAAGCGGCTACTCTAGACCACGGTTCCCGAGAGGAACAGGCGGCCGCCCTCCGCCCACGCGGCGGAGGGAGGAAAGTCCGATCTCCACAGGGCAGGGTGCTGGGTAACGCCCAGGGGCCGTGAGGCCACGGAAAGTGCAACAGAGAGTAGACCGCCCCGGACGGGCTCGCCCGTTCGAGGTAAGGGTGAAACGGTGCGGTAAGAGCGCACCAGCGGCGGGGGCGACTCCGTCGGCTTGGCAAACCCCACCTGGAGCAAGACCGAATAGGGGAGGATGATCTGGCCCGGATCGCTAGCACTCCCGGGTAGGTTGCTCGAGGTCGCTCGAAAGGGCGGCCCCAGATGAATGGTCGCCACCCGCCTCCGGGCGGGGACAGGAATCGGCTTATCGACCTCTCGGGAACCACTTCTTTTTCGCGCTCTTCTCGCTCCTTCTCTTTCCCGTCTGCCGTCGCGCCATCTTGACGTCCAGGGGATTCGTGTTAGCTTTGGGTCGTCGTTCAGGCCGAGCCCAAATCATGATCCAGATGCCCCACGCACGAATCGTGCTCGCGGTCGCTTTGCCGGCGTTGATGGCGTTCGCGGCGACGGCGGCCGCCGCCGACAACACGTCGGAGGCCTCGGACGCGTCGATCGCGAGCACCGCACCGATCCACCCGGCGGCATTCGTCCTCCTCGGACTCGGATTGGTCGCCATCGCCGTCTTCCGCAGCAAGTTCGGACACGACGACAACTCCCGCCATTGACCCTGCCGGCCCCCTCTCGGCGCTCCGCGTTGCTCGCGGGCGCAACCGCCCTTAACATCCTCCCTTGACATGCTTCCGGCGCGATCTCGCGTCGAGAAACGACCGCGCCTCCATCGACGGAACCCTTCGATGCGAACAGCCATCCACTGCTTTCTCGCCCTCCTCGTCGTGGTCGTCCCCGCCGCGCCCTCGCAAGACTTCGCGGGGGCCGAGCAGGCGTACCTCGACGCGGTCCGCGATCGGCTCTCCAGCGAGTCGCTGTCTACGGCGGACATCGAACCGGCTCGGGCGGCGGTGGACGCGCTCGCCGCCACCGGGAACGCGAAGGCGCTCGAGATCTTCACCGCCGACGCGAACAAGCTGGGCGAGCGCCTCTTCGACCTCAAGAAGGAGCACGCCGGAACGATCCACGACGTCGAAGGACGGAAGGAGAAGCTGGAAGGGCAGACCGGGTCGGAGCGCAAGGAGAACGAGGAGCAGATCAAGAAGGACGAGGCGCGCGTCACCGAGATTCGTGGGCTCGTCGAACCACTCGAGAAGATCCGCGACGCGATCTACGAGGGGCTCCTCGAAGTGACGTCGAAGACGGCCGACGTCGATCCCGAGGCCGCGTGGGGCGTGCTCGTCGCCTACTTCGAAAGCGACACGGAGCTCTACTACCAGCTCGACCAACGCGTGCGCCAGGTCGAGGCGCGGCTCGCCGCGACGCGGCAGAAGATCCTCGAGGAGAACGACGCGGAGAAGAAGTCGAGGCTCGAGAAGGACGAGATCGAGCTGGCCGCCGCGCTCGAGGTCGAGTCGGTCAAGTGCGACCAGATCGGTGCGCTGAAGGACCGCCGCGTCGCGACGCTCGCCGACCTGTTTGCGAGGCTCCCCAAGGGACGGCGGTCGAAGGAGGAGAACGCGATCAAGGCGAACCTGCGCCCCGACGTGAAGTGGGAGACACGCGCCGTCCACGTCGAGCTGCTCGGGCGGCTGCCGCTCGATTCCGCGCTCGACGACGTCCTGGCGGTGATGAAGCGCGCGGCGAAGGAACACGACGACATCGAGAAGGAGCTCGGTCCGTTGCGTGAGGCGTACTACAAGGCGTTGACGGCGCTCAATACGTCGTTGGTCGGCGGCAACGGCGTCGTACCCACTGCGGTCCTCACCAACAAGAACCAGCGCGAGAGCGAGCTGCGCACGGTGAGCAAGCGCGGCTTCGGTGAGGCGCGCGTGCTCGACTCGTGCGTGGTGGCCCTGGGTGCCGCCGTCGCGCGGCTCCCCGCGGACGCCCTCGACGCCGCCGTCGACCAGGTCATGAACGCCGTCAACAAGGGTCGCGACGTCGAGCTTCGCTCGCGGGCGGTCGCCGGCCTCGGTCGGGTCGACAGCGAGAAGGTCCGTGAAACCCTGCGGAAGATCGCGCGCGACGAGCCGGACTTGAGCCTGCGTCTCGCCGCGCTCGACGCTCTCGCCGAGCTGGGCGATGACGCGACGGTCGAGCTCTGCGTCACGGAGCTCCTACGATCTCCCGAGTGGCGGATCCGCGCCGCCGCGATCCGAACGCTCGTGAAGATTCCGCGCAAGAACGCGATTCCGGCGCTCATCCAATCGGTCGCGGTGGAGGTGGGGCGGCTCGTCGACGACGCGGAGCAGGCGCTGTTCGCGTTGACCGGAATGGCGTTCAACGGCGACGCGGCGCTGTGGAAGGACTGGTGGCAGAAGAACAAGGACACGTTCGAGATCGGGGGGGTCGGCGAGGCGGTCGCGGCGGCGAGCAGCGAGTGGAAGAACGCGCCCGGGCACGTGTCGTTCTACGGCATCACTACCCGTTCGAATCGGATCCTCTTCGTGATCGATCGCTCCGGATCGATGGCTGAACCGGTCGGCGACGCGAACACCGGACCCGGCGCCGAGACCAAGATGGCCGCCGCGAAGCAACAGTTGAAAGCCGCGGTGGCGGGCCTCCAGGACGGCGACCTGTTCAACATCGTGTCCTACGCGGTCGACGTCGGGCGCTGGGAGAAGAAGATGCAGAAGTCGTCGACGAAGGTGCAAAAGCGCGTCGAGAAGTACATCGACAAGGACGTACAGGCGGGAGGCGGCACCAATATCCACGACGCGTTGATGGAGGCGTTCCGGCTCGCCGGCATCGGCGCGATGGACAAGGCGTACGATTCGAACGTCGACACGATCTTCTTCCTCACGGATGGTCAACCGACGGTCGGCGAGGTGCAGGATCCGACCGAGATCCTGCGTCGGGTCCAGGAGTGGAACCGGCTCGCGCGCGTCGTGGTGCACGCCGTCGGAATCGGAAAGGACCACGACGCCGCGTTCCTGCGCCGTCTGGCGTCCGAGAACGGGGGGCAGTACACGAGCCGTTGACGCGAAGGCCCGTGCTCGGCTCGAAGCACCTCGGCGCATCGACGGCGTCCACCGGCCGACTGGCGCCGCCGACACGACGAATCCCCGCGATCCGGATCACCGGGTCGCGGGGATTTCGAGTGAGCCGATCGGGGCACGCGTCTACTGGAGGGCCACCATGACTCCGTTCGACGCGCTCAGGCCGGTGGGGGTGCTCGGGTCGATGACGATCGCCTGGAGCGCGAGGCTGAGGCCGGAAGGCGTCGCCGGGGGCAGGATCAACGGGAGCGCCAGGGAGCCGGCGCCCGGCCCGCCCGGCGACAGGGGCAGCAGCGGTGAGATCAGCGGGTTGACGAGCAGGTCGCAGCCGCCTCCGAACGGCACCTGGATCGGACTGGTGCCGACGAACAGGAAGGACTGCGAGCCGCCGAGCCCTTCATCGATCCAGAGCGTGACCGGAGCGCCGGCGGACGGCACCCCGGCGAGGTGAAGCTCCGGCACGAACCCGCCGGCGCCCGCGCATCCGGACCCGTAGGGAAGACCGGCCAACGGAAGTGCGGGGCCGGGGACGATGAGGACCGAGTCGGCGACCAGCGGCAGGGAGCTGAACTCGACGTTGATCTCGACCGTCGCGCCCGGAAGCAGCGGGACGGGCAACTGGAAGATGACCACGTCCGGGCCGAGCAGGGGGTTCGCGCCCTCGAACGGCGGCGACAGGAAGGCGGCGACCGGCGGCCGGTCGACCGGTGTGATCATGTAGAACTCGAGGACCGGCATCGGCAGCTCGTTCCGCACGAGGTAGTTCGCGAGGTGCGTCCCGATCGGGAGCTCGTTCGCCGGGGCGAACGGTTGGAGGTTCGCGGCCGCGCAGAGGTCGAAGTGCGTCCCCGCGACCTCGGTCGAGAACCGCACCTTGAGCTTGGCACCCTCGGGCAGGTTCTCGTCGAACTGGACGGTGACGTCGATGCTGTCGTTGTTCTTGACGTCGAATCCACCAAAGATGCTGCGACACGTCGTATCAGCCGTCGAATCGGTCTGATCCCCCTCGTTCGCGCCGCCGAGCGCGCCATTGTTGTCGTCGTCCACCTTGTCGCTTGCGTGCCCGTCGACGTCGATGGTCACGATCTTCGGCGGGTCGTCGACGCCGAAGATCGTGAGCGTCACGTCCTTCGCTTGAACGCCGGTCGTGTTCTTCAGCTTGAGGATGAGGTTCTTCGAGCCCGGGCCGATCACGATCTCCGCGCCCCCGCGGGGGACATCGGTGGCGGCGGCATCGCCGGCCAGGCTGGCGAGAAGAAGGGTCGCGGACGCAGTCATGGTCAAGGTTCGCATCGGTCGATCTCCGGTGATGCCGCGGCCCACCCGCGACGTGGGCGGGAGTTGCGCGTCCGCCCGACCGATGTGACGGCGATTGCGAGTTTCCTTTCGTGGCTCCTCGCCTTCTGGCGGAGCGGCGGGTTCCGGCGGTCCGCGCACGACCCGGGACGGTGAGGAAAAGCCCCAGAAAACCGGCCGGACTCGTGATCTGGCGCGGCTCGCCCGCGAATCATTGTCGCAGCACCTATGGATACCCATCAGCTCACCGACCTCATCCGGCGGCACGCCCGGCTGATCCACAAGATCGCCTACGCCTACTGCCGCGACGCGACCGATCGCGAGGAGGTCGTGCAGGAGGTCGCGGTGCGCCTCTGGCGTTCTCGCGAGCAGTACGACGAACGTTACAAGGAGACGACGTGGGTCTATCGCATCGCCCTCAACGTGGCGATCTCGTTCTATCGCCGCGAACGCCGGCATCAGGAGCGACGGCGGCCGATCGACGTCCACGCGATCCAGATCGCGGCCGCGTCCGAGGTCGAGCCCGGCGAAGACGTCCAGCTCCTGCTCCGCTGCATCGACGACCTGGGTGCGCTCGACCGAGCGCTCGTCCTCCTCTACCTCGACGGGAGCGACCACGCGACGATCGCGGACGTGCTCGGGATCTCCGTGTCCAACGTGGGCACGAAGCTCTCGCGCATCAAGGACAGGCTGCGCGTCGCGCTCGAGCAGCGCACGCGAGCGAACGAAATGGAGGGTCCTCATGCAGCTCGATGACCTGAAGGACGCGTGGGCCGCGCACGGCGCGATGCTGGAGCGGACCCTCGCCATCAACGAGCGGCTGCTGCGGGAGGTGATGCTGCGCAAGGTCCGCCTCGCGCTCGTTCCGTACGTGCTTTGGAGGGCGCTGGAGGTCGCGATCGGCGTCGCGACGCTGCTCGTCGTGATGCCGATCCTGGTCGCTCACGTCGCCGAGCCGCGCTACGTCGCCGTAGCCGGAGCGCTGGCCGTGTTCACCGCCGGGATCACCGCGCTGTGCGCGTACCTGCTGGTGAACAGCCTGCAGCTCGACTACGGCGGGCCCGTGACGGCGATGCAGCGCGACGTCCAACGCATCAGGCTCGTGGAATACCGCGCGCTCAAATGGGCGGTGCTCGGAGGCGTCGTGGTCTGGCTCCCCGCCGCGCTGGTTCTGCTCGAGGGGCTGACCGGCGTCGACGTGATCGCCCGCGTCGATCTCCATTGGCTCGTCGGGAACCTGCTCGTCGGATTCGCCATCCTCGCGGTCGGCCAGGTGCTGTCGAGGAAGCACGTCGAGAGCCCCGATCTGAAGCCGTGGGCGCGGCGGCTGGTGGACGCCTTGTCGGGTCGGGGGCTGCGATCGGCGGTGGGCCATCTCGAGGAGCTCGCGACGTTCGAGCGCGAGGAGCCACCGTCGTCGTGAGGGCGATCGGTCGCGCGCGAACGCCGTCACTGCACGACGAGCGTCACCGCGTTCGAGGTGTGGAGGATCGTGCTTTGACCCAGCACGAGCTGGAGCGTGATCTCCACCGGGACGTTCACCTGCGTCGGAATCACGAGCGGCCCCTGCCCGAAGAAGAGCACGATCGGCGGACCGCCCGGGCAGCCGGGTCCGAAGCTGCCGAAGGACAGGTACCCCGTGTTCGGCACGGCCAGCTCGTTGCACACGCACGGCCGGCCCGGAGTCGCGAGGCAGATCCAGCCGTTCGTGGGATTCAGCGGGCGGATCTCGAACAAGAACGGCTGGCCGACGTTCATCGGAACCACGTGCGGGACGTTGCCGCCGTACCCGTCGATGAGGATGGAGTCCCACGGGAACGCCTTGGCGGGTACGAGCTGGCTCCCGTCGCACGCGTGGAAGCGCACCGGATCGGTGATCCGGACCCCGTCGAGCTCGTCCGACGCAGCGTCGAGGGTGAGCGTCAGCGGCGCCACGTACGGCGTCAGGGGCGGCGCGCCGGAGAAGCGCAGGAGACCCGCGGCGGCGACGCCCGCGAACGGCCCGGCGAGCGAACTCGGCGAGCCCTTCGTGAGCGAGAGAACGACGTCGCCGGCGACGTCGGAGACCGCGAGCGCGTCGACGTCGTCGCCGGAAGCCAGCCCGAGGGACGCCTCCGAGAGGTAGACGGCGTACGTGCCGTTTCCCATGGACGTGAGGACGTCGGCCGCGGACACGCCGAGCATCGTCGCCGTCACGGCGTCGACCGAGAAGTAGACGGGCCAGCGCTGGCGCTCCAACCAGGCGAGCGCGTCGAGATCGGTCTCGGTCGCGCCGTTCGTCGAGCGTGCGGTGACGGCAAGTGCGTCCGACGCGTGGTAGTAGGTCAACCCTCCGCTGTCCCATTGCAGCCCGAACGTGTCGGACGCCGCACCGTTGCCGCCGGGCGTCGCTTGAGCCGCGACGATCGAGCCGGGGATCCCGAGCGACGCGCGATCGACGGTGTACTCGATGAACACGGTACGACAGCCGACCGGCGGCAGCGGCGGCAGGATGTCCGAGCCATCCGAGAACGCGTCGATGTTCGCGCTGAGCGGCAACCCCATCTCGACCGCGGACCACTGTACGCCTCCGCCGCCGATCTGGTTCGAGTTGACCACGACGATGTCGGCGGTCGAGTACGTCGCCGCCTCCGGCGAGCTCGCGTCGTACGACTCGGTCTCCGCCTGGCGATTCACTTGTTGGGCGGACGCCACCGCCACGACGAGGAAGAACGACGCGCCGAACGAAACGGGCTGCTGCATGCTCATCGGTCACCTCCGCTTGGAACGGCCTCCAGGGTCGCATCCCGCCGCGTGCGCGGCGAAGGGTTTCTGCGGATGATCCCGACGATCCTCCCGAACGATTCCCGCCCGTCCCGCGTCTGGCGGGTGCTCGTCGCCGATCCCGGCGTCGTTCGTCGTCGAGAACCCACCCGGGTCGATCTCTTCCTCGCTCCTGGATCTCGACGACGATCACTCCCCCAGGGAAGCTCGCTCCAAAGCTTGCAACCGGTGTGTCGGTCCAAGTTATGGGGTTGCGCTCCCAAGCCGCTCCGTTTCTCGCCGGACGGGCGGGAATCGTCCGGGATCCTTCACCGGACGTCACGCGCGGTGCGGAATCCGACGTCCGGCGACACCTCGTCCGCGCCGAGCGGGGCGCGGAGCGCCAGCCGCGCGTGGATCGCGAGCCGGAGGAACGAACCGCCTTTGATGAGGCGGCGCGCGTCCTCGGATTCCCCAGGCGGCGGGGCTCCGTCCCCGGCGCTCAAGCGCGCCGGCCGGAAGACGTAGAGGTCGCGGCACCACTCGAACACGTTGCCGTGGACGTCGTGGAACCCGTACCCGTTGGGAGCGCCCCAGCCGGCCGGCGCGGTGCGCTTGAACGGGTCGGGCTCTTCCATGGGTTGGCTCGACGACGCGGCGTCCTGCATCTCGCGACCGTAGAAGTTCGCGGCCGCTCGCGCGCAGGTCGTGTCGCATCCGAACGTCCACGGCGTCGCCATGCCGGCCCGGGCCGCCGCTTCCCACTGCGCCTCGGTCGGAATCTCGAGGTCCAGCCGAGCCGCCATCCGCTCGGCGGCGTGGAACGACACCGTCTCCACCGGGTTGGTCCAGCCGACGTCGGCTTCGCCATGCAGATCGTAGCCGGCCGGATACGTCGACGGATTCTCCGCGTTCATGGCGAGCAGCCACTGGGCCTGCGTCGTCTCGAACTTCGAAAGGAAGTAGGGCGCGAGGTCGGCTTCACGAGGCACCTCGTTCGCGTTCGACATGCCCGCGTCCCGCTCGACGGCCGTCAGGCCGAGCGTGACCCGCGCGCCGGGAACGAGCACGAGGACGATCCCGGAAGTCGGTTCCAGCGAGACTCGACCCGTCGATGCGTCGCGCGGCGGCCGGCTTCCGCTCTCGACGTGCCAGAACTCCCACAACCCTTGCTCGTTCTCGCCGAGCGGAACGATTCCGATCTGCGGGTCGAGGTCGAGGCCGTGGTACGTCGCCGACGCGAGCACTGCGGCTCGGCACCCGCGCCACGCTTCCGCGTGGTCGTCGATCGAGCGCGCGCGCAAGGAACGAGCTCGTGCCACCCGGTCTTCGACGCCGGCGATGCGATCGTGGAGGACGTCGAGCCGATGCACGAGATCGCTCAGCGTGCCGCGGAGCGAACCGTCGTCCCGGTCGAGCTCGGCCAGCTCGCGTCGATACTCGTCCCGGCGGCCGACTCGCTCGCGAGCGTCCGTCAACCAGGCGTCGCCGCGCGGCACGAGCTCCGGGGCGACCGGCCACAGCGCGTGGCTCTCTTGCGCGGCCAGCTCCTCGGCGCGCAGGTAGTCGTCGAGGCGCAGCAAGCCGGCCCTCGCGACGCCGGTTTGTCGGGCGAACCACCCGACCGCGGCGGCCGCGATGAAGAAGACGAGCAACGCGATCGCCGCCGCGGGATTCCGCTCCGCGAATCGGCGCGCGCGCAGCCACGGACCGGCCGGACGCGCGAGGATCGGCTCGCGCGCCACGACGCGACGCAGCTCTTCGGCCAGGATCCAGGCCGTCTGGTACCGACGTTCGCGGTCCTTCTCGAGGGCGGTCGCCACGATCACGTCGAGGTCGCGCGGCACGGCGTGATCGAGGCGGCTCGGTCGAAGCGGCTCGTCGGTGCGAATCCGCGCGAGCACCCCCTCGACCGTCGGCGCGGCGAACGGGCGCACGCCGGTCAGGCACTCGTAGAGGATGCAACCGAGCGCCCAGACGTCGGCGCGACGATCGATCCCGCGGCTCGACGTGACCTGCTCCGGCGCCATCGTGTCGGGCGTGCCGAACACCTCGCCCGACAGGGTGAGCGACACGGCGGCCGAGTCGTCGCGCGCGAGGCCGAAGTCGAGCAGTACGGGGTGGCCGTCGTCGTCGGACACGATCACGTTTCCTGGCTTGACGTCGCGGTGCACGATGCCGGCCTCGTGGGCGACGTCGAGCGCCATCGCGAGTTCACGGACGAGGTTCGCGATGACGTCGATGCATGCGCGCCGGCTCGCGTCGCGGTCGAGCCGCAGCGGCCCGTCGCTGTCGCGAATGCATGCGGCGAGACTCCGGCCGCGGACGAGGCGCATCGCGATCCAGTCCTGCTCGTCGTCCCGCCCGGTCTCGTAGACGGTGCAGAGGCCGGGGTGGTCGAGCCGCGACGCGATCTCCGCCTCGCGCATGAATCGGACCCGCGCGTCGTCGCCGTGCCACCGCCCCGGGTGGAGGAGCTTGAGGGCCACGCGACGCGAGAGAGTTCGGTGCTCGGCGACCCACACGACGCCCTGTCCGCCGCGTCCGATCTCCTCGATCAGACGATACGGCCCGATCGTCCGCTCCTTGGCGTCGGGGCACGCTCGGCGCTCGGCGTCCACGAACTCGAGGTAATGACGCGCGATCCGCTCCGCGTCGCCGCGATGGCGGTCGAGGTATTCGGCAAGCGGCCGAACCGTCCCCGCCGCGCGATCGGCCAAGAAGTCGGCCAGGAAATCAATGAGGACGAGGTCGTCCGCGGCATCCATGGCGCGCATATGATACGGAGCGATGGACGGACCCGAGGCGGAAGACACGCGCGACCTGGTTCGGCGCGTAGAGGTCGACGGCGTCGCGAGCCGACGGTTCGCGGAGCTGTGGGAACGCGTGGCGCCGGCGCTCCACGCGTGGGCGTCGTTGCGCATCACCGCGGCGCTCCGGCCGCGGCTCGACCCCGACGACCTCGTGCAGGAGGTCTGCTGCCGTGCGTTCCTCGGCTTCTGCAACTACGATCCGGAACGGTCGCGTTTCCGCTCGTGGTTGTTCGGCATCGCGAGCCACGTCCTGAAGTCGGCGCTCGTCGAGCTCGGCCGCAACCCGTCGCTCACGCGCGCCGCCGCGGTGGACGAGAGCACCCGTTTCCTCGACCGGGTCCCGGACCGCGCAACCGCGGTCTCGCGTCGGATCGCCGCGGACGACGCGTTCCGTGCGTTCCTCGCGCTGGCTCGAGACCTGGACGAAGAGGAGCGGCGGCTCCTCCTCCACCGCGGCCTCGAGGGGCTCTCGCACGCCGACGTCGCGGCTCGGATCGGTGTAACGTCGGCCGCCGCGCGGAAGCGTTGGGAACGCCTTCGAGAACGGCTCGCGGGTCTCGCGATCGCCTGCGACTGGCTGGCGCCGTAGCCGAAGCTACACGGGCGGCAGCGCGAAGGAAGAATGTAGCTTTTTCCCAATCGCGGTAGGGCGCCTACCTAAGGGAGGATGCATCGCGTCCGACCGAGGGCGCGGTCACACGTGTCGGGGAACCCAAGTCCAATCGAGCCGGGCTTCTTCCTCCCGGCCCGGCGGCGAGTCCATCGGTCGCGCCCACCGTGTCTCGCTGCCGCACGGGCCGGGCGACATCGGCCCGAATCGGGCCAGTTTGTCGTGCCCCGCCCGCGGCATGCTTCTTGTTAAGACGCAGGGTCGAACGTGAGAACCCGTGGGTGCATGTGATCGGCACCTCGACACGGAACTTTCGACGACACGCCGGGGCGGACCCCAACTCCCGGCCACCACTTCGACTCGACGGAGAACGATGATTGCCTTCTTGTGCCTCATTCTCGGCGTCATGCTCGACGCGGATCGATCGTTCGAGGCGGCGAAGACGCGCGCGCGCGAGCTCGCGTCGCAGGACTTCCAAGCGCCCGTCCGGGAGCTGCCCGAGTTTCTCGAGACGCTCTCGTACGACGACTATCGGAAGATCCGTTTCCGCAACGACCGGCACGTCTGGCGCGACGAGAGCGACGTCCGATTTCGGCTCGCGTGGCACCACACGGGCTCGCTGTTCCTGATGCCGGTCACGATCCACCTGGTCGAAGGCGAGGAGATCCACGACGTCGCCTACGATCCGACCACGTTCGACTTCGGCGACCTGACGCCGCCCGCGCTCGGCCCATCGGTCGGACTGGCCGGCATGAGCATCACGTACCCGTTGAATCGGCCGGATCACTTCGACGAGATCATGTCGTTCCTCGGAGCGAGCTACTTCCGAGTCGTCGGCGCCGGCGAGGTCTACGGGCTCTCCGCCCGCGGGCTCGCCATCGATACCGCCACCGAGTCGGGCGAGGAGTTTCCGCGGTTCTCCGAGCTCTGGATCGAGAAGCCCGTACCGGGAGCATCGCGCATCCGCGTCGTCGCGTTGCTCGAGAGTCGGCGCGTGACCGGCGCCTACCGGTTCTCGATCGAGCCCGGCACCGAGACATCGATCGCCGTCGAGGCGATCCTGTTCTCTCGTGGCGAGGTCGCGAAGCTCGGCGTCGCCCCGCTCGCGAGCATGTTCTACTTCGGCGAGAATCGCGATCAGTGGCGCGCCGACTTCCGTCCCGAGGTGCACGACTCCGACGGCCTCCTGATCGCGAGCGCGAACGGAGTGACGTGGAGGCCGCTCCAGAACCCCACGGCGTCGCACCGCGTGAGCCGGTTCCCGGTCCGAGGTCCTTGGGGGTTCGGTCTCCTTCAACGCGATCGAGACCCAGATCACTACTGCGACCTCGAGAGCCGGTACCACCTGCGCCCGAGCCTTTGGATCGAGCCCGAACGCGGCTTCGACGGCGGCGCGGTCGAGCTGATCGAGATTCCCACCCCGGTCGAGTGGAACGACAACATCGTCGCCTACTTCGTCCCGGAGGGTGGGTTCGGCCCGGGCAAGCCGCTCGAGCTGCGCTATCGCCTGCGGGCGGTCGACGAGGCCGCACTCTTTCCCGGCCTGCTGCGGGCGGCCGCGACGCGGATCGATCCGGGAGACGGGAAGAACCCCATCCTGTTCGTCGTCGAGTTCGACTCGGGGTCGGTTCCGTTCGCCGCGGAGGGCGACGTCCGCCCGAGCGTGACGGCCTCCCGCGGCGAAGTGCGTGACCTTCGTCTGGAGCGGACGCTCAGGCGTGACGGCTGGCGGGTCTCCTTCCGCCTCGCCGCGGACGGCAGCGAGCCGATCGTCCTCGAGCTCGTCCTCCAACACGGAGAGCGCGTCGTCAGCGAGCGGTGGAGCTACACGTGGGTGCGGCCATGAAGCGCGCACGACCGATCCGGTGGCACGTCGGGACGTGGAGCGTCGCGGTGCGCCGCGTCGTCGGCATGATCCTCATGGGGGCGACGACGTTCCTCGGCACCGTGCACACCCATCGCATCCTCGCCGCCAACGGAATGTCGCCGCTCGAGTGGGCGATGCTGGGGCTCGCGGCCGTCCTGTTCGTTCCGCTCGCGATCTCGTTCTGGGTCGCGTTCTTCGGGTTGCTCATCCGCCTCGGCGACGGAGACACGCTCGAGCTCACTCGGCCGCTCCGCGCCGGCCAGAAGCGTCCACCGCCTCGAAACCGCACGGCGATCGTCATCCCGATCTACAACGAGGATCCGCGGCGCGTGTTCGCCGGAGTCGAGGCGACGCACCGGTCGCTCGCGCGAACGGGAAGCCTCGCGAGCTTCGACTTCTTCGTGCTCAGCGACACGAATGATCCGGACATCTGGGTCGAGGAGGAGGTGCTGTTCGACCGGTTGCAGGCGGCGCTCGGCGGCGAGCACCTCTGGTACCGCAACCGCCCACGGAACCTGGAACGGAAGGTCGGCAACATCGAGGACTTCTGCGCGCGTTTCGGCGACGCGTACGAGAGCATGATCGTGCTCGACGCCGACAGCGTCATGTCCGGCGACACGCTGGTGGCTCTCGTCGAGCTGATGGAGGAGCATCCCGAAGCGGGCATCATCCAGACGCCGCCCATCCCGGTGAACCGCGACACGCTCTTCGGCCGCCTGCATCAGTTCGCGGCCCGCGTCTACGGCTGGACGTTCATCACCGGGCTGAACTTCTTCCAGGCCGGCGAAGGCAACTACTGGGGCCACAACGCGATCATCCGGATCCGGCCGTTCATCGAGCACTGCCGCCTCCCGCGCCTCTCCGGTCGCGAGCCGCTCGGAGGTTCGATCCTGAGCCACGACTTCATCGAAGCCGCCTTCATGCGCCGCGCCGGGTGGAAGGTGTACCTGGCCAGCGGACTCGACGGCAGCTACGAGGAGGTCCCCCCGACGTTGATCGACTACGCGGCCCGGGATCGTCGCTGGTGCCAGGGGAACCTGCAGCACGCGCGCCTGCTGTTCCTGCCCGGCCTGAACTTCCTGAGCCGAGTCCACCTCTTCATGGGCGTGATGTCGTACGTCTCCTCGCCGTTGTGGCTCGCGCTCGTCGCGTTGAGCACGGCCGAGGCGCTGCGCGAGAGGTTGAGCCCGCACGAGTACTTCGCGCCCGACCGGACGCTCTTCCCGATCTGGGAGGTCTCCGTCATCAGCGAAACGCTCGCCCTCTTCTTCGGGGTGATGGGACTCCTGTTCCTTCCCAAGCTCTTCAGCCTCGCGTTGCTGCTCCGCGACCGCGGCCTGAGCGCGGTGTTCGGCGGTCGCGGGCGTCTCGCGACGAGCGTCGTGATCGAGATGTTGTTCTCGATGCTGCTGGCGCCCCCGCTCGCCTACCTGCGCACGCGATTCGTCCTGGCGATCCTCCTCGGCAAGAAGATCGAGTGGAACGCTCAGAACCGGGCCGACGCCGCGACGACGTGGAGGATGGCCGCGCGACGTCACGGCGGGATCACGCTGCTCGGGCTCGCGTGGGGGACGCTCGTGTGGATGCAGGCTCCCGAGCTCTTCTGGTGGCTGTCGCCGTTCCTGGCCGGTTTCGTCTTCTCGATCCCGCTCTCGGCGTTGAGCAGTCGGCGCACGACCGGTCGGTGGACACTGGAGCACGGCTGGCTTCGGATTCCGGAGGAGATCGATCCGCCCGAAGTGCTGCGGACCCTCCACGCGCGTCTCGCCGCGACGGGGTCCGACGACGCGAGCCCGAGGGGGTTCGTGCGGCTCCTGTCGGACGACGCGGTCCGACGGCTCCACGCCTCCCTGTTGCCGGCGCCGCCCGAGCGGCACCCGCTGGAGCGGCACCATCTCGATGGATTGGTCCTGCGGCTGCGCTACGAAGGCCCGGAGTCGCTGTCGTCGGCGGAGAAGCGCGAGCTGCTCCTCGACCCGAAGTCCGTCGAGGCGTTGGCCGATATCGAACTCCCGCCTGGTGCGTCCGAGACGAACGACGAAGCCGAAGCCGAAGCCGAAGCCGAACCGGATCCGATCGCCGCGAATCCGCTCGAGGGCGGCGGACCGTCGGGACCGCGGGGCCTCCCGTCGATCCAGTGGAACCGATACGAGGAGCAACTGCGATGAACGTCCGACTGTCGATCTCGTTCTGCATGATCGGCCTGGCCAGTCTCTCCGGGACGCCGGCCGGACGGTCCGGCGAGGCGTCGGTGAACAAAGGCGAGGGCGTGATCCGCCACGGGCCCGACGCGTCGGCCGGCTACACCTTGTTCTGTCCGCTCCCGTCGAAGTCCACCTACCTGATCGACATGAAGGGGAACGTCGTGAATCAATGGGAGAGCGACTACGACGGCGTCGGCGTCGCGTACCTGTTGGACGACGGCCGGCTGCTGCGGGCGGGGCTCGACCCCGACAATCGCCTTCCCGGCGGTGGGCGCGGCGGAATCGTCGAGGAGTGGTCCTGGGACGGGGAGCGCCGGTGGGAGTTCCGCTACTCGGACGACTCCCGCCTGCTCCACCACGACATCGAGCCGCTTCCCAACGGGAACGTCCTCATGATCGCATGGGAGCGGAAGTCGCGGAGCGAGGCGTTGAACGCCGGTCGGGATCCGGCCCTCCTCGCGACCGGCGACTTCTGGCCCGACCACGTGATCGAGGTCGAGCCGACGCGCCCGAGCGGGGGGAAGATCGTGTGGGAGTGGCACGTGTGGGACCACGTCATTCAGGACCACGACCGCGGCGCGGCCAACTTCGGCGACGTCGCCGCGCATCCGGAGCTCGTCGACCTGAACGGCGACCGCGGCCGGTCGGAAGTCACGGACGAGGAGCGAGACGCTCTCGAGCAGCTCGGCTACTTGGGTGGGTCGGACGGCGGCAAGCACGTGAGAGCCATGGACGAGGGCGCCGCGGACTGGCTGCACACCAACGCCATCGCGTACGACGCAAGACGCGACCAGATCGCGCTCAGCGTGCTTCACTTCAACGAGGTCTGGGTGATCGATCATGGCACCACCACGGCCGAGGCGCGCTCGCATGAGGGCGGGAAGTGCGGAAAGGGTGGCGACCTCCTGTACCGCTGGGGCAACCCGCGCGCGTATCGACGCGGGAACGAGCACGATCAACGTCTCTTTGGGCAGCACGACGTCCGGTGGATCCCCGACGGCCACCCGGGCGCCGGGCGCTTCCTCGTGTTCAACAACGGCGACGGTCGCCCCGGCGGCGCCTTCTCGACGGTCGAGGAGTGGGAGCCGCCGATCGACGAGGACGGCGGCTACGTTCTCGGTTCGTCGAACCGCTTCGGTCCGGAGGAGGTCACGTGGAGCTACGTGGCAACGCCCCGGGAGTCCCTGTTCTCACGTCACGTCTCGGGGGCGGAGCGGCTGCCGAACGGCAACACGTTGATCTGCTCGGGTCAGCAGGGCCGGCTCATCGAGGTCACGGGCGACGGCGAGGTGGTCTGGGAGTACGTGAACCCCTTCACGGACGCCGAGCGCGCCGACGCGGAGTTCCCGAACGCGATCTTCCGGGCGACGCGCATCTCGCTCGAGCATCCCGCCGTCCGGGAGCGTGACCTCGGCGCGCGGCCGCCCGCGCGATGAGGACCACTCACTTCTCTCCGTGCGTGTCCATGTAGTCGCGGAGGATCTGCGCCGCGGCCATGGCATCGATGCGGCCCTGCTCGCGGTGCTGGCGCCGCCGTTTGGTCCCCTTCAGCGCCTCCTCCGCCGCGTGCGACGTGAGCCGCTCGTCGATCAGGTCCACGGGGCGGCCGGCCCGCCGCTCGACCTCGATCGCGAACGCACGAACCTCCTTCGCCATGTCACCCTCCGAGCCGTCCATCCGGAGCGGCAGGCCGACCACGATCCGTTCGACCTCGCGTTCCTCGCAGATCCGCACGATCTCGGCGAACGCCGCGT
Source organism: uncultured Phycisphaeraceae bacterium (assembly GCA_964649825.1). Classification (GTDB taxonomy): domain Bacteria; phylum Planctomycetota; class B15-G4; order B15-G4; family JADJEK01; genus CAZYQW01. The sequence continues at coordinate 21,237 of CAZYQW010000077.1, forward strand.
CCCGCCCGAGCTCGATCGCGCAGAGCGGCTGCGCGGTCAGTCCGAGCGGATCGGACGCCGCGACGCCGATCCGGCGGCGGCCGTAGTCGAGGGCAAGGAGTCGTCGCATCGCGACGATTCTGACCGAAGCGACGGTCGTCGTTCCAGCGCCGAATCTCCGTCGTCGCCGTCTACCCGATCCAGAGCGCGATGGCGATCAGGACCCACACCGCGTCGATGTAGTGCCAGTAGAGGGCGCAGTTCTCGAGGCCGCGCGTGTTGCCCGGGCGGTAGCGGCCCTTGCGCGCGTTCACGATCACGAACCCGAACGGCACGATGCCGCCGAGCACGTGGAGGGCGTGGATCCACGTGAGGGCGTAGAACATGAACAGCGAGATGTCGCGCTCGTTCAGGAGTCCGCCGTGGTAGCGGATCAGGTCCGCCCAGTTCGACGTCTGATTCACGAGGAACGCGACCGCGAAGAGCGCCGCGATGAAGACGTTCTTCGCGACGTCCGTCCCCCCCGCGCGGGCCTTCCTCACCCCGCGATGGAGGAAGAGCGAGCAGAGCGCGAGCGCGATCGTGCTGACGACGAGGCCGAGATAGAGCCCGTCGATCTTGTACCCGTCCCACTCCTCGACCTGGTACCGCGTGATCGCGTAGCCGACGAGGCTCGCCCCGAACACCATCGAAATGGTGCCGAGGACGAACAGCTTCACCAGCAGCGTGGATGCGTCCGGCGGAGTCCCGGTCGGACCGCGGGGGCGGCGGCCGTCGTCCGGATCGTCGGGACCATCGTCGTCGTCGGGACGGTACGTGTCCGATGGGAGCAGTCCCAGGAGCATGAAGAGGATCAGTGGTCCGTCGCCGCGCCCGCCGCACCCCCGGCTCCCTCGGGCACCTGGAGCGTCTGCTCCCAGGGCACGGTGGGCGCGTACTGTGACGTATCCATCAGCGCGAAGCCGATGAAGATCGACACGAACGCGAACGCGCTGAGGAAGACGACGACGTTGAACGTCCGCTCGTGACGCAGATGCATGAAGAACAGCGCGACGAGCGTCGCTTTGATCGTCGCGATCACCATCGCGATGACCAGGTCGACGTTGCCGAGGTTCAGGCGGGCCGCGGCGACGGTCAGGACCGTCAGGACGACGAGCGCTCCGAAGGTGGCGAGGAGGCTCTTCGACGACGCGACGTGAGCAAGCTCGTGCTCGTGGTGGGCGTGGGAGGCGTCGGTGGAGGACATGCGTTCGCTCCGTCGTCCGTCAGTTGATCAGGTAGAAGAGGGGAAAGAGGTAGATCCAGATCAAGTCCACGATGTGCCAGTAGAGCGCCGTGAAGTGGACCGGGCCGAAGAACCGCGGGCCGAAGTGGCCCGCCATCGCGCGCTTGAGGATCCAGAGCCAGACCACGATCCCGAGCAGGACGTGGATCCCGTGCAGCCCGGTCATTCCGTAGTAGACCGACCAGAACAGGTGGACGTTCCGGACCTCGCCCTCGGTCGGCGAGATCGGCGCGCCGCTCGCAGCGGCCACGATCGCGTCGCCGGTCTCGGCCGCCGCGCCCTCCGGAGACATGGTGAAGTTGCCACCCGGGCGGATCCCGATGTGGATCTTGTGATCGTACTCGAAGTACTTGACGACCATGAACGTGCACGCGCAGAGGATCGTGATCACGATGTTGATGATCAGCATCTTCTTCTGCCCGAGCTGCGCGTTGCGCACCGCCCACGCCGCGGTGAGGGAGCTGATGATGAGCACCAGCGTGTTGACGGCGCCGAGGTTCGTGTCGAGGAACTTGCTGGCGTAGACGAACACCTCCGGGTGGTTGGCCCGATAGATCGAATACGCGCAGAAGAGCCCCGAGAAGAACAGCACTTCGGTGACGAGGAACACCCAGATGCCGAGGCTCCCCGCGTCGAACTGCTGCTGTGCATCGTCGAAGTGGTGCTGGAGGTGCTCTTCCTGCTTGCCGTGGTACGCCGGCGCAAGGATCGTGGCGTCGTGATGCGATTCCATCATTCCGTAACTCGTTCGTTCCTTCGTCCGGATCGGATCAGTGGGGCGTAGCGCTAGGCGCGCCGACGTTCTTGCGCACGTAGCCGCCGAGCGACTCGTCGTAGACGTACTTGTCGACCTCGTAGGGATCCCGCGGCGTCGGCGTCTCGTGGAAGTTGTGCTTGATCGGCGGGGTCGCCGTCTGCCACTCCATCGTCGCCGCGCCCCACGGGTTGTCCGGCGCCTTCCTGCCCTTGAAGAGGGAATGGAGCAGGCAGATGAGCGTGATCGACAACCCCAAGAGGAGGATGTACGCCCCGACCGTCGAGATCTGATGGAGCGTCGTGAACTCCGGCAGGTAGTTGTAGTACCGCCGCGGCATGCCACGCGAGCCGAGAAGGAACTGCGGCATGAACACCGTGTTGAAGCCGATGAACGAGATGATGCTGCCGGCGTTGCCCCACTTCTCGCTGTACATCTTGCCGAACATCTTCGGCCACCAATGGTGCAGGCCGCCGAGGAACGCCCACAGCGTTCCCCCGACCATGACGTAGTGGAAGTGCGCGACGACGAAGTAGGTGTCGTGCAGGTGGACGTCGGTCGCCATCGTCGAGAGATGGAGACCGGTCAGCCCGCCGATCGTGAACAACCAGATGAACCCCAACCCGTAGAGCATCGGCGCGTTCAACCGAATCGAGCCCTTGTACATCGTGGCGAGCCAGTTGAAGACCTTGATGGCCGACGGGATCGCGATGAAGAAGGTGATGAAGCTGAAGACCACCGAGGCCATCGTCGACTGGCCGGACACGAACATGTGGTGTCCCCAGACGAGGAAGCCGAGGATCGCGATCGTGATCGAGCTGAAGGCGATGAACTTGTAGCCGAAGATGTGCTTGCGGCTGTGCGTCGAGATCAGCTCGCTGGCCACCGCCATGGCCGGGAGCACCATGATGTAGACGGCGGGGTGCGAGTAGAACCAGAAGAAGTGCTGGAAGAGCACGGGGTCGCCGCCGAGGGCCGGGTCGAAGATCCCGAACTGCAGGATCCGCTCCATGCCGAGGAGGAGGAGCGTGATGCCGAGCACCGGCGTGGCGAGGATCTGGATCAGCGCGGTCGAGTACATGCCCCACAGGAAGAGCGGCATCTTGAACCAGGTCATTCCCGGCGGCCGCATCTTGTGGATCGTGACCATGAAGTTCAGGCCGGTGAAGATCGAGCTGAACCCGAGGACGAACACGCCGAACACGGCCCAGGTGACGTTGGTCGTCGTGGTCGTGCTGTACGGGGTGTAGAACGTCCACCCGGTGTCGAGGCCGGTCGTGAAGAGGACGACGATGAAGAAGATCGCCCCGATCAACCAGAGCCAGAAGCTCGTCAGGTTGAGGCGCGGGAACGCGACGTCCTTCGCGCCGAGCATGAGCGGCAGCGCGAAGTTGCCGAGCGCCGCCGGGATCCCGGGGATGATGAAGAGGAACACCATCACCGCCCCGTGGAGCGAGAAGAGCTGGTTGTACATGTCGTGATCGACGATCGTCCGCCCCGGCGTGAAGAGCTCGGTCCGCACGCCGAGCGCGAAGAGCCCACCCAGGAAGAAGGAGGACAGGACGCCGATCAGGTACATGACCCCGATCCGCTTGTGGTCGAGCGTGAACAGCCAGGACAGGAGGCCCTTGTCCGCGTTCAGGTAGTTCGGCTCGGTGGCGTGCGGCGTCGCGGTCGTCGTGGTCGCGGTGGTCGTCATGATCCCTCGCTCCTCACTTCAGGCTCTTGATGAACGCGATGACACCCTCGATCTCCGGCTCCTTCAGACGGCCGGAGTACGTCGGCATGATGGCGTTGAAGCCGCTCACGATCTTCGCGTTCGGGTCGATGATCGACTCACGGATGTAGTTCTCGTCGACGGTGACGGCGCCCTTGCTGGTCTGCTCGGGATTGCCCCAGATTCCCTTCCAGGTCGGTCCCTGGCTCGGCGTTCCGTCGACCGTATGGCACTGAGCACAGCCGGCGCGTCCGTGGACCTCGCGACCGACGTCGGCCGGGTCCATCCCTTCCCACCAGATCGCGGCCTTCTCGTACCATTTCTCGAAGTCCTCGGGCGTATGGACCTCGACCTGGGCCAACATCTCCGAGTGCTTGGTCCCGCAGTACTCGGTGCAGAGCGCCGCGAAGCGCCCGACCCGCGTGGCCGTGAACCAGCTCTTCGTGTAGCGGCCGGGGACCGCGTCCATCTTCGTGCGGAACGCCGGCACGAAGAACGAGTGGAGCACGTCCTGCGACGTGATCGTGAGCTGGACCGGCACGCCGACCGGGACGTGGAGCTCGGGCGAGATGACGCCCTTCGGGTACTCGAAGCTCCAGTTCCACTTCATCCCCGTCACCTTGATCTCGTAGGCGTGGCTCGGGGGAGTGCGAAGGTCCATGTAGCCCTTGAAGCCGACCCAGAACATGTAGGCGAGGACGAATCCGGGGAGGATCGACCAGACGAGCTCGAGCGGCGTGTTGTGCGACGAAGTCACCTCGGCCTTCGGGTGGCGGCTCTGCCGATACTTCCACAGGAACAGGAAGAGGACCCCGAAGATGAGCACGGTGAAGAAGATGCTCACCCAGGTGATGAACATGTAGAGGTCGTCGATGATCGCCGCGCCTTCGGACGCCTGCGGGGGGAAGTTGACGCCGCCGGCCTCTTCGGAGATCGTGGTGGGGAGAGTCTGGAACAGGAACATCATCGGACCGCCTCCGGCATGGGGAGGTTCTGGGACCGAGAACGCTCGAACCGTCGCATCCGCAGCCAGAAGATGGCGAGGGCGAGGACGGTAACGAGTGCCCCGAGCTTCATGAAGTTGGTCGCGAAGAGCACGTAACGGTTCTCTTCCGCGTTGTAATAGAAGCAGTTCAGGAAGAACTGGTCGACGAAGCCGCCGATCTTGCCGTCACCCGCCTCGATCAGCGAGAAGCGCAGGTTGGTCGGCTCGTAGTAGCCGACGCTGTTCAGGTAGCGTGCGATCCGACCCTTCGGAGTGATGAAGATCGCGGCCGGCGGATGCGCGTACTTCACGTCGTCGTTGACGTACTTGTACGAGAAGCCGACGGCGTCCGCGAACGCGCGGATGTTCGCCTCGGTGCCCGTGAGGAAGTGCCAACCCTCCGCGGCCTCCGGACGCATGTACCGCTCGACGTACTTCTTCTTGGTCTGCGCCGCTCGCTGCGGGGTCTCGAGCGGATCGATGCTGATCGTCAGGATGCGGAAGTCCTTGCCCGGGCTCAGGTCGATCTCGCGCAACCCGTCCGTGAGCTGGTCGAGCTGGACGTGGCAGAGCTGCGGGCAGTCCGAGAAGTTCAACGTCACGAGCACGGGCAGCGAATCGAAGTACTGTCCGACCCGCACCATCGTCCCTTTCTCGTCGCGGAACATGAGCTCGAGCGGCACCTGCGCGTCGAGCTTCTGCTCGATGCCGACTCCTTCGAGCGCTTCGAGCTCGAGGTTCAACTGCGCGTCCGCGGCCGGGGCGCGGCAGAAGGCGAGGGTGAGGAGGAAGGCGCTTCGTAGTTTCATCGGAGGACCTCGGAGGTCATTTCTTCGCCAACTCTTCCTTCACGAGACTCATCGCCCGATCGATGGGGATCTGCACCTTGTCCGGCTGACTGCCGGACCTCGTGATCACCTTCCAACCGTTGAGCTCGTTGTTCTGGGCGTCGACGACGCTCACGATCTCGCTCGGTCGCAAGGCCTCCTCCTTGAGGACGTGCTGCTCCTTCGCGCCGATGTAGTAGAGACCCTGGACCGCGAGCACGAGCGCGATGGTGACGAGGGTCCCGCCGCCCACCACGAGGATCAGCTTGCCGTTGTCGACGATGTCCTGCTGCGCCATGAGTCGATTCCCGTGTCAGAAGGTCTGATGGAACTGGACGGAGTCCTCGAAGTACGGATCCTTCACCGGCGCCAGGAGACCTTCCTTCAAGCGCGCGATGAGGCCGCCGACGAAGACGCACGCGAGGCCGACGAGGCACGCGGCGTCGATCATCCCGAACGCGATTCCGTCCTTGTGCAGCGTCGGCATCACGAGCCAGTACATGTCGACCCAGTGCATCAGGAGCATGAGGATCGCGAAGAACGCGAGGCCGCCGACATTGCGCTTCGTATGGCGCGACAGGAGGCCGGCGAACGGAATGATGAAGTGGAAGAGGACCAGGAACTTCGACACGGCGACCCAGTTGCCGGTTTGGCGCGCGTCGTACCAGAACGTCTCCTCCGGCATGTCCGCGTACCAGATCAGCATGTACTGCGAGAACGCGATGTAGCCCCAAAAGAACGTGAACGCGAACAGGTACTTGCCGAGATCGTGGTAGTGCTGCGTCGTGACGATTCCTTGCAGCCGGCCGCGCTCCTGGAGGAGCATCAGGATGAGGGACATCGCCGCGAACAACGAGATCATCGTGCCGGCGAAGTAGTAGACGCCGAAGATCGTGCTGAACCAGTGCGGCACGAGCGACATCAGCCAGTCGAACGCGGCGAACGTCAGCGAAAGTGCGAACAGGATGATGCCCGGCGCGGCCTTCTTGCGCATCTCCACCGTCAGCGACGGATCGCCGCTTTCGTCCTGGCGGCGCGAGCTGTTGATGAAGAAGCGCGCGACGCCGATCCAGATCGCGAAGTAGATCACCGCCCGGATCGTGAAGAACGGCACGTTCAAGTACGGCGCCTTGCCGTGCAGGACGTGGTCGCCGGCGACCAATTCGTGGTCCGCCCACTCGTACAGGTGATGGTTGCCCATCAGCAGCGGCACGAGGATCGGCAGGAACAGGACCGCCATGAGCGGGAAGCCGCCCGCGAGGCGCTCGGCCACTCGCCGCACCACGACGAACCAGGTCGCGCCGACCAAGTGGTGGACCATCGTGAAGAAGAGCCCACCCAGACAGAGGCTCAGCAGAAAGGCGTAGCTCACCAGGTACGAGTGGAGGAATTGAGCGTAGTGGTCCTCGGCGAGGTACCCGAGGACGCCGGCTACGACGAGGACGAGACCGCCCACGCCGCGCAGGCGCGTCGCCCAGCTTCCAGCGTCATCGCCGAGCTGGCAGTGCTCACGGATCTGATCGGGAGTCAGCGCGTGCTGCATGGTTCGTTCTCGCGTGCTCCTACTTGCCGCTCAGCTGCGCCTTGTCCTGCGGCGACAGACTTTGGAAGCTGGTGAACTGGCTCCGCTGCAGGGCGCGGACGTAGAGGACGATCTTCCAGCGATCATCCGGACCGATCTGCGCGCCGTACGAGGGCATCGTCCGGATGCCGTTCGTGATCGTGGCGAACAACTGGCCGATCGGCTGGTCGCGGAGCGCGTCGGAGTGGTAGCTGAGCGGCGGGACCCAGTTGCCCGAGTCCATCGTGCGCTGGGCCCGCAGGTCGATGATGCCGCCGCCGCCGCCGGTCAGGCCGTGGCACGGTGCACAGTAGATCCCGAACCGCTCCTTGCCGCGGGCCATCGACGCGTCGTCGACCGCGATCGGGAAGTCGGAGACCCACGAGCCGTCGGCGTTCTTGCCGGAGAAGAACGGCATCTCGTCGGGGGTGCGATAGTCGCCGCGGGCCACCGTACCGGGCACGGGAGGCCGCATCGCGCGCCCGTCCGCGAAGAACGGGTTCGCCGTCTGCGCCTTGAACTTCTTCTGCCAATCCATGTCCCAGACGAGGTGGATCCGTGGCGTATCGGTCGTCGCGAAGCGTGCCTTGAGGATCGAGCCGAGCGGGATGAACGTCGCGCACGCGAGGATGCCGATGACGTAGAAGAACGCCTTCGGGAACGGCGCCGGGGTCGCCTCGTCCATCACCTCCTCGATCGCGCCGGAGGGGCCGGTCGCGACGAGAAGCGCGTGCGTCCGCTCGCGCGCGAAGAGCGGATCGGCGCCGTCGATCGAAATGAAGAAGCGGTCGTTGGTCGCGCGCTTGAACCGTTCGCTGCGGAACAGCGGGTGGTACGGCTGCGGCAGCAGGTTGAGCACGAGCACGCCGAGGAACGTCGTGAGCGCGGCGAAGAGCACGGTGAGCTCGAACATGATCGGGACGCAGGCGGGCAGGCTGAAGTACGGCTTGCCCGACACGAGGAACGGGTAGTCGACGGCGTTCATCCACCACTGCATCCCGGTGGCCGCGCCGAGGCCGACGAGGCCGCCGACGAGCACGAACCACGGGAGGATCGTCGGTTTGATCCCCATCGCGTCGTCGATGCCGTGCACCGGGAACGGCGTGTGGGCGTCCCACTTCGTGTATCCGGCGTCGCGAACCTTCTCGCACGCGGTCATGAGGTCGCCGACCGTCTCGTACTCCGCGAGGAGTCCGTGGAACTTCAGCTCCTCCGGCGCGCTGCTCATGTCATCCTTCCCGGTGGGTGATGTGGGCCGTGTGGACATTGCGGGTTCTCCTCAATGGCCCTTCGGCGGATGGGCCGCCGGCAAGACGCCCTTGACCTCCGCGATCGCCACCATCGGCAGGAACCGCAGGAACAGGAGGAACAGGGTGAAGAACAGACCGAAGCTTCCGATCAGCATGAGGACGTCGACCGCGGTCGGGCGGAAGTAGCCCCAGCTCGACGGAAGGTAGTCGCGCGAGAGCGACGTGATGACGATGACGAAGCGCTCGAACCACATGCCGATGTTGACGAGGATCGCGACGACCATCATCACCGGGATGCTGGTGCGCATCTTCTTGAACCAGAAGATCTGCGGCGAGAGCACGTTGCAGAGCGCCATCGTCCAGTAGGCCCACGCGTACGGACCGAGCGCGCGATTGATGAACGCGAACTTCTCGTACGGGTTGCCGCCGTACCACGCGATGAAGAACTCGATCGAGTACGCGTAGCCGACCATCATGCCGGTCGCGAGGATGACCTTGTTCATTGCCTCGAGGTGACGCATCGTGATCAGGTGCTTCAGGCCGTAGATCGCGCGCGCCGGAACGGCGAGCGTGAGCACCATCGCGAAGCCGGAGAAGATCGCCCCCGCCACGAAGTACGGCGGGAAGATCGTCGTGTGCCAGCCGGGCACCTGCGAGACCGCGAAGTCGAACGAGACGACCGAGTGCACCGAGAGGACGAGCGGCGTCGAGAGGGCGGCGAGGATGAGATAGCCGCGCTCGTAACGGTGCCACTGGCGCGCCGACCCGCGCCAACCGAGCGCGAACACGCCGTAGACGAACTTGCGGATCGGCGTCTTCGCGCGGTCGCGAATCGTCGCGAGGTCGGGCACGAGCCCGAGGTACCAAAACAGCAGCGACACCGTGAAGTAGGTGCTGACCGCGAACACGTCCCACAGGAGCGGACTGCGGAACTGCGGCCACATCTGCATCTGGTTCGGGATCGGGAAGAGCCAGTACGCGAGCCAGACCCGACCGATGTGGATCCCAGGGAAGAGCCCGGCGCAGATGACGGCGAAGATCGTCATCGCCTCCGCGAAGCGGTTGATGCCGGTGCGCCACCTCTGCCGGAACAGGAAGAGGATCGCCGAGATCAACGTGCCGGCGTGTCCGATGCCGACCCAGAACACGAAATTGACGATGGGCCAACCCCACGCGACCGGAACCTGGTTGCCCCACACGCCGACGCCGGTCCAGATCAGGTATCCGATCAGACCGAACAGCATGAGGAGCGACGCGACCGCGATTCCGAAGACGGCGTACCAAACGGTGGGCACCGTCTTGGACTCGACGACGCCGCAGACCGATTCGGTCACCGACGCGAAGTCGTGATCACCCTGGACGAGGGCGGGAGGTTCGAGGAGTGCTTTGGTGCTCGTCGCCATTGGATACGGCCTCAATGCGCCTTCGCAACGGACGGCGTGGCAAGGTCAGGGTTCGGGTTGTCGATCCGAGCGAGGTACGCGGTCCTCGGTTTCACGTTGAGCATCGCGAGCATGGCGTACGCGCGCGGGTTGTCGTGGTCGCGCTTGACGACCGAGTCCTTGACGTTGAGGTCGCCGAACGTGATCGCCGACGCTGGACAGCTCTGGGCGCAGGCCGGGGTGATCTCGCCGTCGCGGATTCCGCGCTTCTGGTTCTTCGCCGTGACGCGGGCCGCCGCGATGCGTTGGACGCAGTACGTGCACTTCTCCATGACGCCGCGCGCCCGGATCGTCACCTCAGGGTTGTAGACCATCTTCAGCACCTGGTTCTCGGCCTCGTTGAGGTCGAGGTGGTAGTTGAAGAAGTTGAAGCGGCGCACCTTGTACGGGCAGTTGTTCGAGCAATACCGCGTGCCGACGCAGCGGTTGTAGACCATGTCGTTCAGGCCTTCGCTCGAGTGCATCGTCGCGCCGACCGGGCAGACCTGCTCGCACGGCGCGTTCTCGCACTGTTGGCACGGCACGGGCTGGTTCACGACGCTCGGATCGTCGACGTCGCCGCTGAAGTAGCGGTCGATGCGGATCCAGTGCATTTCGCGCCCTTGGAGGACGCGCTCCTTGCCGACGATCGGGATGTTGTTCTCGGCCTGGCACGCGATCACGCAGGCGCTGCAGCCCGTGCATTTGGTGAGGTCGATGGCCATGCCCCAGCGCTGTCCGTCGTACGGGTGCGCCGCCCAGAGCGACTTCAGCTCCGGTCCGTGGTCGAGGTCGTGCACGAAGCCGGGGTTCTCGCGATACTCGGCGACGTCCGCCTCGCGCACCAGGAGCTCGAGCCGCTCCTGGCGACCCTCCATGCCGACCGTGTCGATCATGTGATGGTCCTGGACCATCGCCAGTTCGTACTTGCGACGCGTCGGCTCGATCCTGAGCCCGCCGATGAACCCGAGGCCGTTGGAGCCGCGGAGCCGGTAGGTGTCGAAACCGGCCGCGTCGACCTCGTGCTCCTCCGATCCCCCGACCACGCCGGCCGCCGTGCGGCCGTAGCCGAGCGCCACGGTCACCGCGCCGCGCGCGTGCCCTGGCATGACGTACGCCGCGATTCGAAGCTCGCGGCCGTGGCTCGAGAGCTGCACGATCTGGCCCGTCTTCACGCCGAGCTCGTCGGCGTCGGCGGCGTTCATGAGAGCCACGTTGTCCCACGTGAGCTTCGTCATGTAGTCCGGCAGCTCCTGCAGCCAGCCGTTGTTGGCGAAACGGCCGTCGAAGAGCCTCGAGTCGGGGATGAAGTTGAGCTCGAACTTCCCGTTCTCGACCGCCTCGGTCGCGAGGCCGGCGGCCGGCATCGGGGGGAGCGCGGCCTGGACGGCCGGCGTCTCCAGCTTCGGCGCCGAGCCCAGGAGCAGGCCGTCGTGGACGGACTTGCGCCAGGTCTCGTCGTCCGGGGCGACCTGCTCGTCGAACGTCCGGCGGACGAGGTCATAGCCGTCGGTCAGCTCGTCGAGCGTGATCATCGCGAGCACTTCGATTGCGGACTTCCCGCCGTGGAGCGGCGCGATCATCGGCTGCTGGACGAGGAGGGACCCGTCCCACGCGCGGGCGTCGCCCCAGCTCTCGAGGAAGTGCGCCTGCGGGAGGTGCCACCGGCAGCGACGGGACGTCTCGTCGCGGTACAGGCTCAAGTGGATCGAGTTGCCGACCTTCCCGAGCGCGGCCGTGAAGTCGACGTCGGCCGGCGCCGTGTAGACTGGGTTGCCGCCGAGGATGAGCAGGGTGTCGATGCGACCCTGCTCCATGTCCTCGACCAGCGACGCGAGCGACGCGGCGTGCCGGGGCTGGTCCCCGCGAGGGTCCGGAACGTAGCCGACCGTCTTGCCCGCGTTCCCGAGCCACTGGTTCAGTCGATGGACCTGAGCGTGGACTGGGGCCGGCTGGTTGGGGCCGCAGGTGACGACCGAGCGGCCGCGGTGGTTCTTCAGGTCCTTTGCGACCGCGGCGATGAACGACCCGATCCGCTCGTTCGCGGTGATCGTCGAGGCGCCCATCGCGCCCTCGACGCCGAGCTCGGAAAGGAGCGCGACGAGGAACGCCCCGACCAGACCGGAGCGGAGCGGGAGTCGATGGTCGGCGTTCGAGCCGGTCACGGAGAAGTTGCTCTCGACCGCGTACAGCCGGTTCATGGCGCCCGCGTCCGGGTCGCGACGCGAGGCGAACGCACGAATGTGGCGCAGCGCCGCGGGATGCGAGCCGAGCAGGTCGTCGTCGAGGCAGAGAACGACGTCGGCGTTCTGGAGCGAGACCAGCGACCGATAGGGCTTGCCGAACGCGAGCCGGCTTCCTTCGCGGGTCTCGTCGTCGGAGATCGCCTCCCATTCGTGCCACTTCGCCTGCGGCATCGCGCGGAGGAGCCGGCTCTTCATGTCGGCGAGGGTGGGGGAAGAGCTCGACTCGCACAGGATGCCGAGGCCCGTTCCGCGAGTTCGCCGCAGCCGTTGGAGCTCCTCGCGGTTCTGGTCCAAGAAGCGCGCGAAGTCGGACGGCGTGGCCATGCCACCGGTCTGGCCGATGACGTGGGTGCTTCGGTCCGGATCGTACAGCGTCAAGACGCTCGATTGGGCGAACGAGCCGGACGCGCCGTTGCTGTCGGGGTGGTCGGGATTGCCCTCGGCCTTCACCGGACGCCCGTCATAGCACGTCATCAGCAATGGCGTCGCGACTCCAGCCACCTCCATTGCGGTCGCGAAATGCTGCGGGACGCCCGGGATCCGATTCTGCGGACGTTCATTGAACGTCAGGATCTTCTCGTCTTCCCAGCGGCAGCCCGCCGCCGCGGCCAGCGTGGCCGACGCGCCGAGAAGCTGCAGGAATCGCCGCCGTGACAGCGGATCGAGCTTGTCGGCGTCGACGTCCGGGAACTCGCGCTGGAGCAGCGTGCGGAACTCCGCATCGATCTGGCGGTCCGAAATGCTTCGGTAGTACTTTCGCGTGTTCGTCACGGGCACCCGTCCTGACGTTTTTCTTTGACTGAGGAGGGGATCAACGATGACAGGTCGAGCAATCGGTGCGGGGCTTGACGTCGTACTCCTTCATCAAGCGCTCACCGAGCGTGCGACGGTCCTCGTCGGTCGTCCACCATAGTTTCGTGACGTGCTCGACCGGGCGAAGGCGAGGCGCCGGGTCGCGGTGGCAATCGAGGCACCACCCCATGCTGAGCGGCTCGACCTGCGTCACCACGGCCATCGTGTCGACGCGACCGTGGCACTCGACGCAGCTCACGCCTTTGTTGACGTGGGCGCTGTGGTCGAAGTACGCGAAGTCCGGCAGGTCGTGCACGCGGCGCCACGGGAGCGGCTGCCCCGCCGCGTGAGCGTCGCGCAACGGCTTCAGCTTCTCGCTGGACGTGCGGATGTTCGTGTGGCAGTTCATACACGTCTGCGTCGGGGGGATGGCGGCGTGGCCGGTCTGATCGACCGTGTTGTGGCAGTAGCGACAGTCGATGCCGAGCTCCCCGGCGTGGAGCGCGTGGCTGTACTCGACCGGCTGCTTCGGTGCGTACCCCACGTCCGTGGTGAGCGGGGAGAATCCGAGCCAAACAATGACCACTGCAAAAAGGCCGCCGCCGGCGCCGAGAGCGCCAAGCAGGTCACGCAGCCGGTTGGTCCAGCTCGGAAAGGTCGGTCTGGACATAGGACCCCGTCCGTATGCGCCAAGGATGAAAGGTAAGCAATCGTGGGCTTGACGACGGCGATGCCCTTCGAACCGTCGTCATACAAGCGTTGCGGAGCTTAGGGAAGGATCACTGTCGGTGGAATGCGGCAAATCGTCGCACGAACTTCGCCGCGGCGCTTTCGTTGCCGCTTCGAAACGTCCGGCCGTCCTAAGACCGTGGTGCGTACTTGTTGAGCTTCCGCTGGAGCGAGCGGCGGTGGATCCCCAGCCGTCGCGACGCCTCGGAGATGTTGCCGCCGGAGTCCGCGAGGACGCGCTGGATGTGCTCCCACTCGGCGCGCGCCAGGCTCGGTGCCTGGTACGTGGTCGGCACGGCCTCACCCGGCGGGATGTCGGCTTTCTCGAACGCGGCGATGATGTCGTCCGCGTCCGCCGGCTTCGGAACCACGTTCTCCGCGCCCAGCTTCACCGCCTCGACCGCGGTCGCCATGCTGCCGTAACCGGTGAGGATCAGGATCTTTGTGGACGGATCGATCTGCTTCAGGTCGCGCAGGAGCTCGACCCCCGTGCCGCCCGGCATCCTAAGGTCGAGGACGGCCAGCTCGGGCGATTCCTCCCGGGCCAAGTCGAGCGCGGCCTTGGAGTTACCCGCGGTTCTCACGTCGTATCCACGCTCCCGGATCGACCGGGCGAGGCGTTCCCGAAAGACTTCGTCGTCATCGACGATCAACATGCTCTGGCGGCTGTCGTCCTTCGGGCCTGGCGCTCCCGTCTGCATCGCGAGCCTGCTCCGGTTCCGTGTGCACGAGTTTGGATAAAGGTAGCGTCACTCGTACGGTCGTGCCGCGGCCCGGCGCCGATTCGAATCGGATCCGCCCGTCCAACCGTTCGATGATCATGTGCGAGAGGAACAGGCCGAGCCCCATCCCCTGGCCCGGCTCCTTCGTGGTGAAGAAGGGGTCCGTGGCTCGCGCGAGGGTCTCGTCGGACATCCCGCTGCCGCGATCGTGGACGTCGATCCGCAACGAGCCGTCGGCGATCGCACTCTGGATGGTGACGGGGGCGAGGCCCCGCGTGGCATCGATGCCGTTCTTGGCGATCTGCCGGAGGGCCAGCGCGAGCGCCTTGCGCGGCAAGAAGAACGTGCGCCGGCGCACGGCCGGGTCGACCACGAGGACGACGTGGTCGCGCCCCTTCAGGCTCCGCAGCGCCTCGTCGAGCAGCTCGTCGATCGACGTGTCGCCCCGCGGCTCGCCGGCGATCTGGCCGGCGTCGACCGACATCTGGTCCAGGATCTCGCGGCAACGTCGGACTTCCTGCCGGATCAGCCGCGCGTCCTCGGCCGCGGTGCCGTCCGGGTCACGGCGCGCCAGCTCCTTGGCGAGGTCGCTCGCGATCACCGCGATGGTCGAGAGGGGCGACGCGAGCTCGTGGGCAGCGCCGGCCGCGAGCGTCCCGAGCGACTCGAGCCGCTGCGATCGCTCCTTCTGCCGCTCCGCGTCGGCGAGCTTCTGCTCCAACCGCGTCCGATCGGCCGTGACGCGGCTCGCGAAGACCGCGACCACCGCGGCGGCCGTCCCCGTCGCGACGAGCAGGCCGCGCAGGTAGAGCGACAGACGATCGCCGAAGTAGGTCCCGCTTCCTTCCGTGAACGGGCGGTAGCCCATCGCCTCGAGCTCCGGGAGCGGCAGGTGGAAGAAGAAGAGGAGCGTGAAGCAGGCGAGCGCGACGGCGCTGATCACCGAGGTCCAGGTCGGCGTCAGCACCACGGCGGAGAGCACGATGTTCACCATGAAGAAGACGGAGAACGGGTTGGTCGGTCCACCGGTGAGGAAGAGGAGGGTCGTCAGGAGGAGGATGTCGACGAGCATCACCGACCCGAGGACCATCTCGATGCGCGGCGGCCGTGGCGACGGATCGCGTTCCGAGGCGCCGTTGAACCAGCCGGTCAGCACGATGTTCGAGAGCGCCTCGAACGCGAGGACCACGACCAGCCCGCTCATCGGCAGCTCGATGCCGTAGAGGTACCGGACCAGCAGGATCGTCGCGAGCTGCCCCGCCGCCGCCGCCCATCGCAGCTTCAGGATCCACGAGAAGTTGATCCGGACGCGTTCGAGCTGCGGAAGAGGATGCGCGGTGGTGGTCGCCATGCGGCAAGGATCGTACCGGCCCCGGCCAGGCGCGGGATGCGGCCTAGATTTCTGAACGCGCACCCCGGTCTCGGTCTAGCCGCCCGTGGTGAAAGTCACTCCGGCTGCGGCGGGCCCTCGCGACCGATCTCTTCGTTGCAGGATCCTCGACGTACAGGCAGTACGCCTGCGGTCCTGCGCCTCGATCTCGGTCGCGATGACCTCGCCTCGCTTCGAAAGCACTTTCACCACGGGCTGCTAAGCGGTTCGGATCGCAGTCCGAGACGTGAGATGACGGAGTGAAGTCCTCGTCCAACACCGCCGGCTCCGAGCCGTTCATCGCGCGGATCCCCGGATCGAAGTCGTGCACGAGCCGAGCGCTCCTGATCGCGGCGCTGCGCCCCGGCGTCACCGAAGTCGTCGGCGCGTCGACCTGCGACGACGTCTTGCACCTCGCCCAAGCGCTCGGTTCGTTCGGTGGTCTGGCCGTCGAGCGGACACCGACCGGGTTCCGCGTGACGCGCGCCGGCGACGCGATCACGGCCCCCGCCGCCGCGCTCGACGTGGCGGGCTCGGGCACCGGCGCGCGCTTCCTCCTCGCGTTCGCCGCTTCCGCGGGCGGGACGACCGTGGTGACGGGAAACGCACGCCTCCGCGAACGGCCGATGGACGACCTCGTGGCCACGCTCCGGTCGATCGGGATTCACGTCGAGTGCCTCGACGTGCCCGGGCGATTGCCGATCCGCGTCACCGGAGGCGCGCCGGCGACGCGCAAATGGACGGTTCGGGGCGACGTCTCGTCGCAGTTCACGAGCGCGCTCCTGCTCCTCGCGTCGCGGTCGAAGAGCGGATCGGTGCGGCTGAGCGTCGAGGGCGAGCTCGTGTCGCGTCCGTACGTCGCGATGACGGTCGCGATGATGCGGGGCGCCGGCATGCGCGTGAGCGCCACGAAGGACGGTGGCTTCATCGTCCATCCCGGTCCGCCCGCCGCCGCCTCGATCCAGGTCGAAGTCGACGCGAGCGGCATGTCCTACTTCATCGCCGCCGGCGCCCTCACCGGAGCCCGGGTCCGCGTCGAGGGAATCGGACACGGCTCGATGCAAGGCGACGTCGACTTCGTTCACGTGCTCGTGGCGATGGGAGGCTGGGCCGCGATCAGCGACCGGTTCATCGAGTTTACGGGGCGTTCGCTGCGAGGGATCGACGTCGACATGAGAGCCATGCCGGACGCGGCCCTCACCCTCGCCGCGGTGGCGGCGCGCGCGCAGGGATCCACGCGGATCCGGGGCATCCGGCACCTTCGGGACAAGGAGTCCGACCGCGTCCACGTCGCCGCGACCGAGCTCGCGCGCCTCGGCGTTGGCGTCGAAGAGCGGGAGGACGCCCTCGTCATCCACGCGCCGGCCGAGCTCCGCCCGGCGCGGATCCGCACCTACGACGACCACCGCGTCGCCATGGCGTTCGGGACGCTCGGTCTGGTCGTCGACGGGATCGAGATCGAGGATCCCGGCTGCGTCGCCAAGTCGTTCCCCGGCTTCTGGGACGAGCTCGACCGATTCCGCCGGCATCTGCGCGGAGAATGAGGCCCGCTCGAACGAGCACGACCCTCACGCTCGCCGTGGCGTCGAAGCCGGTGTGCGCGCCCGTTCGCGCCCTCGATGCCGTCGCACGTTCGGGTATGTTGTCGGCGGCGTCGCCGGCGCCACGGCAAGCAAGCACCAGTGTCTCGGGGGGATTGGATGAGAACAAGTCGAATCGCGTTGCTTACCGTCGCGTTGCTCGTCGCGCGCGGCGATGCGCAGAGCTGGTCACCCGGATCGGCGCCGAAGCCGCGAGCGGGCGCCGACCCGCGCCGACCCGCCCTCGATGCCGCGGCGCGAGCGACGTCGCCGGACGAGACGCGGCGCCACCTGATGCAGGCCCTCTGGTACGAGCCGTGCGATCCCGCGATCCTGGCGCGCGTCCTCGCGGCGACCGACGCCGACCCCGACGCGCGCACGCTCTGGTCCCACGCGCTGCTCGCGGCGGCGTCGGACGCGCGCGGCCAGTACCGCCCGCCGCGCGACGTGAAAGACACGCTCGCGACGGACGTGCCGTTCCTCGATCGCATCACGATCGCGCGCGCCGCGGCGGTGGCCGAGCTCGCCGAGCTGGCCACGAAGGCGCGGCGTTCGGCGGGGCCGCGCACGCCCGGCAACCCGCTGATCTGCCGCTTCGCACGATCGCTCGCCTATGACGTGGCGCGGAACGCGCCGCCCCTCCTCGCCGAACACGGCGGCCCGCTCGACGCCGCCTGCGCGCCGCGGCCCGACGCGTACGTTCCGATCGTAAACGCGTTGAAGAAGCTCATCACGGATGCTCTCGCCAGCGAGCAGACGGGCCTCGCGATCGAGACGGCACGCTGTCTCCACGGCCTCGCGGCGCAGTCCGACTTCAAGGACCTCAAAGGTCCGGAGGCTCCCGATCTCTCCGTCCTCCGCGAGCAGGCCGCGGACAGCCTGCGCCGCGCGCGCGAACGGCTGGCGCCGGCGATCGGGGTGCCGTTGACGGTCGAGCAGCTCGAGGCGATGGGTCTCGACGAGCAGCTCCGCTTCACTCGCGAGCACGCGTCGTTCGCGAACCCCGGCGTCGCGGTGTCGCCGTCCGGCCTCTACCGCATCGAGACCGTCTGCGGCTACCTGACGCTCCTGAACGCGACCCGCACGATCGAGCGGCACCACGCGCGGCTCGTGAGCCTCTACGGCACCGACCCGTTCCTGGGCCGGCCGGGGCTCGTCCGCATCGTGCCCGAGGCCGAGGGGCTCGAGGCGGAGGGCTCTCCCTACTGGTGGGCCGGCGGCTTCCAGTCGGGAGACCTGACCGTGCTGCGATTCAACGCCAGCCACATCGCGAGCCTGGGCCGCGGCCTGACGCACAAGCTGACCCACCGCTTCGACGGCGCGGTCTACGGCGGGCTCCCCGGCTGGCTCGCGGAGGGGAAAGCGGTCTGGACCGGCAGCGCGTACGGGCAGATGATCGAAACGTCCTTCATCCCGAACCACTGCGAGTACGGGACGATCGAGGCGACGATGCTGAAGGGATACGGCGGCCAGGACAAGCTCGAGGACCTCGTCGCGGGCACGGTCGAGGACTACCGCGACAACTACGTCGCCGGGTACGCGCTCTACGTCTACCTGAGCTCGTGGGAGGAGAACGGCAAGCGCCTCTACGCCGACGCGCTGCGCCGGTTCCAGGAGCAGTACGCGTCCAAGGGGCGCAATCCGAAGGGATGGTTCCAGACCTGCTTCTGCGATGGAGCGGACGGACGCCCGAAAGGGATGAAGGAGTTCGCGGGCCGCTTCGCGGAGTTCATCAACGGCTTCTACTGGCTGAACCGCAAGCCGTGGGTCGACCGCTACACGGAGAAACGCGTGGAGGAGGCACCGGCGAACCACCGGCTCCTCTTCGACTACCCGACTTGGCAGTTCAGCCGCAACCGCGCCGAGCCGTGGTTCGGTCAGGGCCAGGCCGCGATCGCCGGCGACCTGCTGGCTCGCGTCGGCAACCGCCACGACGCGGCGCTCGCCTTCGTTTGGGGGTTCGAGGTGGACGAGTGGTCGACGTATCGCGCGCTGCGCCTCGCCGACCTGCTCGACAAGCTCGGCGAAGAGCGCGCGGCGTGGGTGCTGCGCAAGGAGACCCAGGTGCGGGTGCAGCGCGACGACGTCCCGGACGCCGGCCGCTCGCCGCTCCTCTCGTCGCTGCCGCGCCTGAACACGTACCTCGCCCTGCTCGCGGAGGCGTCGGAGCATCACCGGGACGCCGGACGACCGCGAACCGCGGCCGCGCTCGCCGCCGATCACGATCACCTCGCCGATCGCCTGGGCCTACCACGCTCGCCGAGCCGCTCCGCGGCGGACGCGGCCGACGCGGCCGCGCTCGCGCCGCCGTTCGACGCGCCGCCGCGCTACGTCGGCCACCTCGGATGGATGGAGGACGAGCTGACGGGCTACGAGGAGCACCGCACGCCGAACCTCTGGTACGACGACGGCGAGGGCGGCGTCCACATCGGCCGCGAGAAGCCGCGCGAGAAGACCGGTCAGTTGGACCGCTCCGCGCACCAGCGCGACGCGTTCGTCCGCGGCCGCGAGTGGCTCTTGCCGGGCCGCTACCGCCTGCGAGCGCGCATCCACTTCACCACCACGTTCGTTCGCGGCGGCGTGATGATCGGCTACACGCGCCGCGACCGGAACGTCCGCTTCGAGTTCGACGCGGGCGACTACATGTACTCGATCGGGGAAAGCGAGAAGGCGGCCGAGCTCGACTCGGTCGGGGTCAGCCTCCATTCGATGCGCGACGGCGAGAGCGCCAGCTTCGGACAGACGGTCGGCGGCGGCGTGAACTTCGACCACCCGTCGACGTCGTTCGAGCTCGAGCTCGTCGTCGACGGCCCGCTCGTCCTGGCCGTCGTGAATGGCAACGTGATCGGCACCTACCACACCGCGGACGGCCAGCCGATCGAGGGGTTCATCGGCTTCGCCGGCAGCTACGGTGCGTACCGCGTCGAAGCGCCGACGATCGAGCGCTACGACCGCGCCGCTGCCCTCGACGTCGTCGACCCCCGTACGATCGGGCTGTCGCTCGATGCAGACGGACCCGTCCACCGGCGCGACCTGCTGAACCGCCCCGTCCGTGGGATTCCGCTCGCGCCGGCGGGGACGATCGTGGTCTGGGTGCCCGGTCCGACGGAAGAGGATGAAAAGGGGTTCGAGAACGACGAAGAACGAAGGTTCGAGGGACGTCGCCGGGCGCACATCGCGGCACGCTCCGCGCGTTCGGCCCACGAGCTGCTCGAGAAGCGACAGTTCAACGCCCGGCTCGCCATGGCGATCCCGAGGTTCCTCGACGCAGAGGACGTCGCGGTCGTCAAGGCCGGACTGGAACGACACGCGCCGGAGTGCGTGCTCCTCGTTCACGAGAAGGTGCGCGACCTGACGCAGCAGGAGGGAGAGGCCGTCGCCACCGAGATGCCGATGATCCTGTTCGTGGATCCCGTCGGCGTGTTGCGCGCCATCGGCAGCTACATGCCGAGCACCACGACGGTCCCGGGCGAGCTCGAGAGCTGGCTCCAAGTCTTCCGCGGACGCATCGCGTTCGAGGCGACCGCCGAACCCGACGCGTCGCGCTGATCCCGGTTCGATCGACGAACACGAAACGAGCCGGCCGCGAACGTCCGCCGCGACCGGCTCTCGAGGATTGCGGACTCGCTCGAATCAGATGTCGGCCTTCCACTTGCCCTCGTACGCGCCGATCCGGTTCGGGAACGACGGCGGGTCCTTGAACACGCCTTCCATCACGCCGATCCCCACGATCGGGCCAAGCGGCGACACCTGCTTGTAGATCTCGGCCTTGAACTCGCCGGTGCCGGTGAGGGCCTTCGCCACCCACTTCCCGTAGACGGTGTAGATCGGGTAACCGGCCACCCCGTCGTCGAGCTCGCCCTTCAAGTAGCCGTTGCGAATCGAGAGCGCGGGGCTCGGCACTTCGACCAGCGTCGCCTTCATCTTGAACACGGTGTTGCCGACCGAGTCGAACAACGCGCCCGCCGCGGAACCATTGCTGGCGCCGTTCGGCAGGTCCCAGTCGCCCTTCGTCGGGCCCGACACCACGACCGCGTACGCGGTGACCGCGAACGCGCTCACCAACAATCCAATCGCCCCGAACGACACGAAGCTCTTCCGCTTCATCTGTTCCTCCTGGCAAGGTCCATTGGGCAGGTCCCCGGGGAGGTGGGCCGAATCCTAGCGACTCCTGGCGCCGCGGGGCGCGTCACTACTCCTCGAATGCCCCGGCATCGACCACGCCACGGGGCGCGTCTCGAGCGGCCGCCCCGGCGGTCCCAGAACGGGCCCTTGACGAGGTGCTCTCCGGCCACTCCTCGACCGGCGCCGCGACGGTCCTTACGTTCACTGACTTCACTTCGAAGTCGGCGGCGACGTCCTCCGCGGATTTTCCGCCGTCTGACCTTCGTGATGTCGTTCAATTTCGTTCCCCGAGTCCTCCCGCCGGAGTCGTCCATGTGGTTCCTCGTCGCCGCCCTTTCCCTCGCCGTCCCGACCGATGAGTCGGTGGCGGCCCTCGTGACTGCGATCGAATCCGCACCGCTCGACCAAGCATGGTCGAGCGTCGACGTCCTGACCGCACGCGCCGCCGACGCACGCCGCGGCGACGTGGGCGTGAAGAAGGCGGCGCGATCGATCCTCTCGCTCCTGAAGGCCGACGGCGACCCGGACCGGAAGCTCCTCGCCTACGTCGCGCTCCGCGGCCTCGGTGAGCACGCGGTCGAGTCCGCGCCCGTCCTCGCCGAACGGATCCGCTCGAGGCCGCTCGCGCCCGAGAACGTCCTGGCCGCGATCGCCCTCGCCCACATCGGCCCCGCCGCGAGCGATTCGCTCGAGGACCTCATCGCCCTCGAGAAGGCCGATGAGAAGGTGTCGTGGACGGACGGCAAGAAGATCACACCGTATCAGCTCGCGGCCTCGCGATCCGCCGACGCTCTCCTCGCCCTCTTCGCGATCCTCGAGCTCGGCACCGACGCGAAGGGTCTGAAGAGCGATCTCCTCCAGCACGTCGAGAACCTGCCCAACATCGACTCCTACATCCTCCACCCCCACTGCATCGCCGCGCTCGAGGAGATGAAGGTGAAGTCCAAGTCGATCGAGGAGCGCCTCGCGTTCGAGGACGCGTACCGCCGGGGGGGCATCCTGCCCGGCGAGGGCCGCCCGGCGTTTGCGTACCTGAGCCACCAGCTCGGTCTCGACACGAAGTACCCCGACCTCGAACGCTCGCTGCCCGACGAGACGCCGACGCTGAAGCGCAAGGGAACCGCCGGCGCCCTCGCCCTCGACATCGGCTCGCATTTCATTCAGACCCTCTCCGAACTCGATCAAGACCTCCCCGGTCGGATTCTCTCCATCGACGATCTCCGCAAGCGCTGCTCCCCACTCGTCGATCAGCTCACCATCCTCGAGCTCCTCCGCGAGAAAGCCAACGTCAGCTCGGTCCACGAGCAGCGCTGACCTGACCCGTTCCCCCGCGCGGATTCCGCGGTCCGCGCGGCCCTTCACCCATCCCGAAGGTACTTCGAGAACACGTTCACGTACTCGTTCTCGAACTGCACCGAGGTGATCTCCTCATACTTCACGCGCGTCGGCTCAGGATCCCATCGCCCCAGCGCGTCGAATCCCCGCACCGCCGCGCTCCGCTTGTTCACGCGCAGCACCTCCCCGATCACGAACCACTCGCTCTCGAGCCGCTCGTTCTCCACGATCACGTTCCGCGCGCGCGCCTTCAGCGACCTCAGGAGCGCGTCCCACCCGGTGAGGTCGACGGCGCTCAGGATCGACGCGTCCGGGGTCTGCCGCTCGGCACGGAGGATCGCGGCGCGGTAGCGTTGCGCCTTCGCGTGGCTCGCCACCTCGACGTCGCGGCGCGGCAGAACGCGGAATCCGTCGATGTGGAACTCCGTCAGCTCGTGGAGCAGCAGCAGCTCGGTCGTGGCTCCGAGAAGGAAGCCGTGCACGTTTTCGGCCCCCTCGAAGCGCCGTACGACCGTGACGAGCACCTGCCTTTGAGCACGTTCTTCGATTCGATCCGCCATGCGGACAAGCGTACGCCAGACGGGGCTCGAACTCCATCGGCAGGGCGGCCTGGGCCGGCACCGCACGGGGCGGGCCGGTCGCACAACGCGGGAAATGACTCTCGCGCGGACCCTAACTAACTAAGAGAGCGCGACCACGCGCCGACGGGGGTGGACCCCGGCGGATGCCGCAAAGCGCAACGCGGACGGCTTCTCGCTCAGCCATGCGGAGAGGACGTGCCTCCGGTAGGCCGCGACCGGCGCGGTCTGCCCCAACATCCCTCGCATTTCGCCGAGCACGAGAGCCACGGTCCGGCGCACGCGACCCGAATCGGTCGACACGCGAACCCCGGAAACCACGTCCGTGCCCTGTTTGATCGGAGCGAGCAGCGACGCGAGCTGAACCGGATCGAGCGACCCATCGAGCCCCGCGATCAACACGACGGCGCCGCGCGAGAGCCGAAACCCGTCGCGGATCGTCTCGTATCGTCCTCGCCGCCGCGACCCGAACCGTGCGACGACGCGGTTGTCCGCCTCCTGTGCGCGGCCCAACGCTTCGACGCCGGCGCCGTCGACTCCGTCCCCGCAGAGAATGATCTCGAACGACCGCACGACGCGATCGAGAGCCGCGACGGTCCGAGGCACCCATTCCTCGACTCGGGCCGCGTCGCCGTCGATCGGAACGACCACCGAAACGGCGACGGTGCTCGACTTGGTGTGATTCATCGATGTCAACCCGGTTGCGTGTCCACCGGCGGACGTCCGTGCAGACGTCGCGCTGGCCAGAGCCACGAGTGGATCCCCCGAACCGCGCCGTCTCCCTTCTTGCCGAAACGAGGTGACGGTCTCAGTGCCGTTCGTCGATCGCTCGGTGGGCTCTTCTTCTAGTCCCTGAGAGCGCGTGGATTCTAGCACCAGATCCGACCGACGATCAACCCTCCGAGATCGCGGCCGCCCAGCGGGGCCAGAACCGTCCGGGCTCGGCCGCCGGCGGGTCGATCACCCTGAGTTTGCGCAGGAATTCCCGCCGGAGCTCCGACGGAACCTGCCGACCTTTCGCGGCGTCGACCCCAAGCACCTGGATCGACCGATCGACCATCCCTTCGAAGTGCAGCAGGGTCTCGGCGAGCCTTGCAACCGACGAGTTCACGAGCCGGGGTCCGCCGTCGACCTCGAAGACGCCGGAGCCGCCTTCCCGCAGGCAGATCGGGCGTTCGCGTGCGTCGACCCCGATGACGATGAGCTCCGCCTCCTCGGGCGACGCCGGCGAGCCGAGATCACGCGCCGTCCACTCGGAGAGCCTCGGTCCGAACACGCCGCCGACGGGTCCGAAACGGAGGTGCGGCGACGCCCACGCCGGCAGACCGCCGGTGGCCAGGAACGCGCGATCCTCCGGATCGAGCTCGTACGCGGCGAGCCGCGCCGCCGGGAAGGTGACGAGCTCGTCGAAGAGGGCCCGTTCCAGCGACTCGTGGACGAACTGCTCCGGAGTCACGTCCGGTTCGACCGTGTCATTCCGCCTTCTTCCGCTCCCACATCCCCGCGTCGAGCAGGACGTCGCGATTCACCGCGCCGGTATACGGCCCGATGACGCGCTCGCGTTCGAGTCGATCGAGAAGCTTCGCCGCCTGGAAGTACCCGATCCCGAGCGAGCGCTGCAGGAACGAGATCGATGCGCGCTGCGCCGAGACGACGAGGTCCCCCGCCCGGTGGAAGAGGACGTCGTCCTCGGACCGGTCGCCGGACGGTGCGTGCTTCACCGGGACGGAGGCGGGCGGCGCGAGATCGTGGTCGAGATCGGACGACTCGACCACGCCGGCCACGGGCGCGCCCGGCGCTTCCTCCTCGTCCGGCTCGTCCGGCTCGTCCGGCTCGTCCGGCTCGTCCGGCTCGTCCGGCTCGTCGTGGCCGGAGACCGCGGCCGCATCTCCGTGACGGCCGGAGAGCGCGACGGCTTCTGGATCATCGTCGTCGTCGAGGTCGGCTTCCTCGTCGCCCTCGTCCTCGTCGCCCTCGTCGTCGAGATCCTCGTCTTCGAGATCCGTCTCGTCGCCCGCGTCCTCCTCCTCGGCATCGGTCTCCGCGCCCACGGACACCTTCTCGCTGGTCTCGGCGGTGAGCATCACCACGTCCACGGCGGAGACGTCATCCTCATCGAGATCGTCCTCTTCGCCGCCCTCGGCGGTCTCGATCACGTCGTCATCGTCGAGGTCGTCGTCGCCGTCGTCCTCGGCTTCCTCGTCCTCGTACGCGCGGGCGTCGGCCGACGCGACTCGGACGATCACCTCCTCGACATCGTCCTCTTCGTCCCGCTCCTCGTCGTCGAGCGAGGACGAGGTCCGAGCCTCGCCACGGGGGAGGAGCTCGTCTTCCTCGACCAACACGTAGCGGCGGCGGCGCGACCGCACGTACCAAGGAAGGTCGCCGTCGTCGAGTGCCGACGCCTCCTCCTGCGCCGCGGCGGCGAGGGCGCGAGATGCCACGGCGGTCGTGCCGACGGGCACGCTCTTGGCCGCCGGCGCCGCGACGACCTCGCGCGGGCGCGCCTCGGCGAGCTCGTCGGCGAGACCAACGTTCGCCACGGGTCTTGCCACTTCGGCGCGCGGGGCCGGTTGGATCGGCTCGTCGGGCGCGATCGGCGGGACCGCCTCCGTCGTGGGCACGATGTCGTCGTGGGAGAAACCTCCCCGCACCTCGTATCCGCCGACCTTGCTCCGGATCGGCTGCGAATGCAGCGCGCGTGACGCCTGATAGCGGCTGTAGAGCGGGACGAAGAACCAGTCGGTGGCGAGCGGCAGCGAGAGGAGCGTCGCGACGATCAGCAGCGCCGTCGCGAAGGCGGCCAACGGCGTGTGATTGACGTTGTCGCTGACCGCCGCCCCGAACGCTCCGCCCTCGCCGTGGAAGCCGAGCAGCATGGAGGTCACGAGGATCAACGCGACCGCGCTTCCGACGCGGTACGCGATGCGCTCGACCGGCAGCTTGAGATAGATCACCGCTCCCCAGAAGAGAAGAAGCAGCACCCCGATGATCGTGGGCGCCGGGCCGAACCACATCCCGTTGGCCGCGGATTGGCAGAGAGTGGGAGTCACGAAGCCACCTCCTTGAGAAACGCCGCCGAGCCGCTCATGACGAACTCGGGTCGGCCAAGAGACGTTGCTCGAATTCCTCGAGCGTGATCATCACCTCGCGAGCCTGCGCGTTGCGGAACTCACCGAGGATGCCGTCGTCGGCCATCAGATCGATGAGGCGCGACGCACGGGTGTACCCGATCGCGAACTTGCGCTGCAGCAACGACGCGGACCCCCGCCGTGTCTCGACGATGAAGCGCGCCGCCTCCTCGTACAGCGAGTCGGCCTCGCGCGGATCGACCGCCGACCGCTGGTTCTTCTGGATCAGCTCGCGGGCGAATTGCGGCTGATCGGTCTTCACCGCGTCGACGACCGCCTTGATCTCCTCGTCCGTGACGAAGCCGCCCTGCGCTCGCACGAGCGACGACGTCCGCGGCGGCATGTAGAGCATGTCGCCGAAGCCGAGCAGCTTCTCGGCGCCGTTGTGGTCGAGCACGACGCGCGAGTCGATCTTCGACGCCACCTGGAACGAGATCCGGGTCGGCATGTTCGCCTTGATCAAACCGGTGATGACGTTCGTCGACGGCCGCTGCGTGGCGAGGACGATGTGGATGCCGACCGCTCGCGACTTCTGCGCGAGACGCGTGATGTAGTTCTCGACCTCTTTGGCCGAGACCATCATCAGATCGGCGAGCTCGTCGACGACGAGCACGATGAACGGCATCCGGTCCTCGAACTCGTCGTCGTCCTCCGGGACGTTCAATTTGGCGCGCTTCTCCTCGGCGGACATCTTGTTGTACGAGAAGATGTTTCGCGCCCCGACCTCGGCCAGCATGCTGTAGCGCTCGTCCATCTTGGCGACCGCCCATTCGAGGATCTGGGCCGCGCGGTTCATGTCGCGGACGACCGGACACATCAGGTGCGGGATCGACTCGAACGACGAGAGCTCGACCATCTTCGGGTCGATCATGATCATCTTCACCTGGTCCGGCGTCCGGGTGAAGATGATCGACATGATGAGCGTGTTCAGACAGACCGACTTCCCGGCGCCGGTCGCGCCGGCGATCAGGACGTGCGGCATCTTCGCCAGGTCCTCGATGAGCGGCCGCCCGGACGCGTCCTTTCCGATGAAGACGGGGATCGCGAAGTTCGACGACTGGTACTCGGGCGCGGTGACGAGCTCGCGCAGACAGACGGTCTCACGGATGCTGTTGGGCACCTCGATTCCGATCGTCGACTTGCCCGGAATCGGTGCGACGATGCGGACCGATCGCGCCTTCAGGCGGATCGCGAGGTCGTCCTCGAGGGCACGAATCCGGCCGAGCCGCGTGCCGGGGGCGACGTTCAGCTCGAACATCGTGATGACCGGCCCCTTCTGGATCTCGACGACCTCGGCCTCGACCTTGTACGACGCGAGCGCCGACTCCAGCACCTCGATGTTCTGCTCGACCATCTTCTGGAACTCGCGCGGCTCGACGCGTTTGGCTTCCTCGAGGAGATGGATCGACGGGAACCGGTACTCTCGCACCTCCGGCGGAGCCTCGTAGACGGTGCTCTCGCGATCGAACGCCGCGGCCCGCACCGGCGCCGTCTTCGGCGGATCGAAGTGAATCGTCGCCTGCGCGCGTTTGGCCGCCGCCTCGGGCTCGGGCACGACCTCGGAATCGGGATCGTGATCGAGCATCGCCGGCTCGTCGTCGTCCGGCGAGTCGACGCCGGCCGCCCCCCCGATGCCCTCCATGCCCTCGACGTGCGCCGCGCCTTCGTCTTCCTCGCCGACGTCGACGACGGCGGGTATCGGGAAGTCGTCGTCATCCTCGTCGTCGACATCGTCGTCGACCGGGATCGGACCGTGCTTGTCGAGGCGCGACCGGTGCCGCGGGGGCAGCGCGGTTCCTCCCGCGTCCTCGGCGCCGAAGCCCTCGACCTCTTCGTCGGTGACCGCGATCTCGACGGGAGCCGCGATCGTCGCGACCTGCTTCGGCTTCGCCCGCGTCGGGGCGCGCGAGGCCTGGGACCGCGTCGCTTCACGCGCCTTGAGCAGCGAATGGAACAGCGGCCCCGCCGTTCGCACGGCCTTCGCCGCATCTTCACGACGGCGACCGATGAACTCGTACAGCGCCACGATCGCGTTGTAGATCGCGAAGTCCGACGCGAGCTGGAACGTGACGAGGACGAGCATCAGCAGGACGAGCTTCGTTCCCCACACGCCGAGCCCGACGCTCGCGTCCAGGAACGCGGCGATCTGGTACCCGACGAGGCCGCCGGGGTCGGGGATGCGCATGGAGTCCGGCACCCCGAAGTGCGACAAGAGCGCCGCCGAGCAGAACAGGAACATGCCGAACCAGAGGAGTCGAAACGGCGAGAGCAGGAGGGGCCGGCGCGCGATCAGGGCGAGCGACCAGGTGAACACGATCACGACGCCGAGGTACGCGGCGTAACCGAACCAGAAGAGGCCGATCCGCGCGGCCGCGTAGCCCGCGGAGCCGCAGAGGTTCGAGGTCGAGGCTGTCGAGCCACCGGTTCCGCGCTCGGCGTAGGAAGCGAACGAGACCAGCAGGAAGGCCGCGAGGATGAACAGCACGACCCCGACGATCTCGCGCGGGATCGATCCGAGCGTGACTCTCTCGTTCTTCCTGGTTGCCGCGTGAGTCATCAATCTCCGGTGGATCCTCCGGTGGATCGGCGCCCGACCTCGACCATCGGACGGGCTCGAACTCCCGCCCGGAAGAGCCGGATCCTAACCCGGCTCGCCCGCGGGTGCACCCTAGATGTTGTGGTTGGTCTTGGAGAACAGCAACAGCCGTGGTGGAGAGTCCGATTCCTGGACCCACCACTCGAGATCGCCTCGGACGGCGGTCCCCACGGTGGTCGGTCTCGAACCCCTCGCGGAGGATCCAGTTACCGTCCTTGCTCCTGATCGCAAGCCGGTGCTTCGAGGTCGCGCGTGAGATCCAGGCTGACGTTCATTCCTCACCGGACTCGACCGGCAGGTCCGCCTCGCGCCATTCCCGGAAGCCGCCGGACATGCTGATCGGGTCACGGACCACGTCGAGATAGCGGAGGGTGCGGGCCGCCGTCATCGATCGAACGCCGCCGAGGCAGGAGAAGACGATCGGGCCTTCGGTGCGACGCAGCTCGTCGAGGTGGAAGCCGAGCTCGCCGAGCGGGACGTTCTCCGTCCCCGGGATGTGCGCCGCGTCGAACTCCCAAGCGTCGCGGACGTCGATCCAGGCGTGACGCTCCGTGAACGACGTGCGGCGCGGCGCGAGCGCGGCCGGCGTCTCCTCGCGCTCGCGCGGCATCGCCGGCCCGCCGTCCGCCGCGCAGCACGC
The DNA here is from genome assembly GCA_964649825.1 of uncultured Phycisphaeraceae bacterium. Taxonomy (GTDB): domain Bacteria; phylum Planctomycetota; class B15-G4; order B15-G4; family JADJEK01; genus CAZYQW01. The sequence goes on from CAZYQW010000077.1 coordinate 50,859, forward strand.
GGCGACGGTGCGAGGATCGTCGGGCAGCCTCGGGTCCGCCTCCTGGTTCAGCGCGAGCATGACGTCGACGTCCGGCGTGTTTCCCGCTCCTTCGATCGCGGCGACGTCGGCCGCGTACGCGGCGCCGCTCGCGAGACGAAGCGCGGGGTTCCGCGCACGTTCCACGCCGACCGTCGTGAAGAGGACGTCGCGGTAGCCGTGCCCCGGGAACACCACGGTGCCGCCGGGGAGCGTGAGGATGCGGTCGCGGACCGACTCGAACAGGCGAGCGGGGTTCGACCCGCGGAAGTCCGCGCGCGCGAGGCCGCCCGCGAACAGCGTGTCTCCGACGAACGCCAGCCCGTGACCGTGCAGTGTGACCGAGTCGTCGGTGTGCCCGGGCGTCTCGATCACGGTGAAACGCAGGCGGCCGATCGCGATCTCGTCGCCGGGCCCGACGCGCTCGATCGGACGCCGGCACTGCGTGTGGCGCGACATGTAGAGCGTCAGACCCTCGCGCACGTAGCCGACCGAGTCGGACAGGTGGTCGGCGTGCGTGTGCGTGTCGACCAGCGCGACCGCCTCGAGCTCGAAGCGTTGGAGCAGGTCGTGGATGACGTCGCGGCGCCCCACTTTCGGATCGACGAGCAGCGCCTTCCCGGTGTCGCGGCAGCCGATCAGGTACGACTGACAACCCGAGTCGCTCACCACCTTCACGATCGGATGGACGATCGGATGCGCCGCCATCAATCCGCTCCGCGTTCGGCGCCGCCGAGCGCGGTCTCGATCCGGGCGAGGCGCTTCTCCAGGTCGTCGACGCGCTGCTTCAGCTCCTCGATCTCGCTCGACCGCGGGGCGACGGCGCGCGGCGACGGCGACGGCGACGCGTGCCCTCCGGACGCCTCGTCCGAGAGGACCTGGGTCATCTCGCCTTCCTCGTAGCACGCGTGCGTATAACGGACGCCGCGCCGCACGCCGGGCGGCGTCAGGCGGATCACGAACGGCGGCCGGTGCTCGATCAGTTTCGTGACGATCTCCTCGAGCGCCTCGAGCGAGTCGATCGGCCGCATGCGGCTCGCACGCTGGCGGAGCTCGCCCTCGCTCTGCGCGCCGCGGAGGAGGAGCTCGCCGATGACCGCGAGCTCGATGCCGCGGAACTCGTACGTCTTGCCCAGGTCCTGGCGCCAGCGGTGCACGCGGCCGCCTTCGCCGGGGTAGAAGTGTCCCACCAGCTCGCGCTTCTGCAGCCGCTCGAGGATCTCCTCGACGTCGGCGTCGTTGTAGTTGGCGATCGGGTCGCGGTTGCTCTTCTGGTTGCAGCCCGTGACGATCCCGTTCAGGCTCATCGGATACGACTGGGGCTGCGTGAGCCCCTTCTCGATCAGGACCCCGAGTACGCGGCGCTCCTCGGGATCGAGGATCAGTCTTGCGTCCGACGTCGGTTCGGGGGCGGCGTCGACATCGCTCATGGTGCGTGTCCACATCAGGGTTCGGTCTTCGCCTCGAATGTAGTCGCCGGGGTGGGAATCCGCCATCCCGCAGTTCCGCGCGCAGGCGGCTGCGGCGCGATCGCTATCCTGCGTGCCATGATCCAGCCGACCGCAACCGATGAGGGGCCTCAGATCGCCGTCGCGCCGGTCGGGCCGCGGCTCCTCGCCTACCTCGTGGACGTCGCGCTGCTCGCGGTCGTGATCCAGGCCGTCCACTTCGGCGTCATGCGGCTCGCCTTCGGCGGCGAGCGTCCGACGTGGGCCGACCGCGGCCTCGTCGTCTGGCTGGTCGTCCTCGGAACGGTCTCGCTGCCGGTCTACCTCTACTTCGCGATCCTCGAGTCGGGCCCTCGGCGCGCGACGCTCGGCAAGCGGCTCGCGAAGATCGAGGTCGCCGGCGAGGACGGCGCGCCGATTCGCTTCGGGCGTGCGTTCTTGCGCACGGTCATCAAACTCGTGCCGTGGGAGGTCGCCCACGCAACGATGCTCCTGCCGACTCCGCTCTGGAGCGCGAACGCGGAGGCGGTGGCGCGGCCGGGGTTCATGTTCAGCACGTTGCTGGTCGGCGCGTGGCTGGCGACCTTGATGCTCACGCCCCGGGCGCAGAGCGTTCATGATCTCGTCGTGCGCACGTTGGTCGTTCCGGCGCCACGGAGAGAGTAGGCGCGTCGCTCCGGCCGCGTCCCAGGCACCGGAGGACGCGAAGGCATCGGGCCCGGCAGGGAGGTGGCCCGTTCGATCGAGTCGATGTACACGGATTGCCCAGGGAGGATCGCCGGGTGACGTCGACGGGATCGACATCGGTGACGCACCGGTTCACCTAAACGGGTTCGAGAACCCGATCTACCGACCGAAGGAGCGCGGACCGCGGCTTGCGGACCGCCGGGCCGTCCCGTTCCGGAGGCCCCTCATGCGTTCGAACATCCTGATCCCCGGATCCGCTCTCCTCGAGTCGTCGCGCGGCAAGTGGGTCACCGACGTCCACTGCGGCATCCACGGGGCGCTGGTCGACCGCATCGCGCGGCCCGCGACGATCGCGGAGCTGCAGCGGGAAGTGCGGCAAGCGGCGGCGGCGCGGCGGCCGCCGACCCGGACGAACGGTTCCAGAGCGACTGGTACCGGACCTACCGCGACGCGTGACCGCGCGGGCGCAGGCGGAGCGTGGCGTCGCCGAGGACCGACCAGAAGTACGAGCGCTTGCGTCCGATGTCGCCGCCGGCCGCGTCCCAGCTCGCCGCGCGCGACTCCTCGTCGAAGTAGCGCATCCACGCCTCGCCGACGCATCGCCCCTCGGCGAGCGCGTCCGCGAACCCGGCCGGCTCGTCGTAGAACACCTTCGCCCGCCCGACGAGCGCCACGCCGCTGGCGAAGAAGAGGAGCGACGCGGCGCCGTTCTTGCGCCCGTAGCGCTCGTCCCACCAGGGGCCGTGCTCCGCGGCGGCCGGCGAGATCGCCTCGCACCCGGTGTGCAGGTAGATCGCGGGCGCGGTCGCGCCGCCCGCCTCGAAACGTGCGCGCAGCACGTCGAACCCGAGGCGCCCGTGACGCGCCGACGCTTCGAGGGTCGTGACGAGCGCGCCGTCTCGCTTCTCCCAGGCGGCAATCGACCCGGCGAACTGCGCGTCGAGCGCGCTCGGGTCGCAGGCGTCGAAGAGCGATCCGTGGCGATCGCTGTGGGCGCGCACCGTCCGCAGCGCGGCGGGACGGTCGAACCAATCGAGCGCGGCGGCGAGCGTGGGCGTGCCGTGCACGTCGAGGTCCTGGTTGGCGCCCCGCCAGTCGTTCGCGGCACGCTCGAGCGCGCGATACCCGGACGGCAGCGCGTGCGCGAGCGACGCGGGTCGGAACGACGTCGCGTCGGGGTCGGTGCGGTAGCGATGGTTCCGCGCGAAGTAGTCGACGAGGAGGCGGAGCTCGAGGCCGGGGTCGAACGCGAGCGGATCACCAGTCCCCGCCGCGTCGGCCGCGACTGCGCGCGGCCGTCCCTCGTCGTCGACGAAGGGCGGACGGGGGCTGAGCGCCACCCCGCGTGCGTTGACGCGCGACACGAAGACGTCGGGCCGCGCGATCACGTTCGGGCGCTCGCGATCGGTGGCCGCGCACTCCTCGTCCCGGTCGCGGTCGCGCGGGATGACGTGGACCGCGGTGACGCGACCCTCCACGTCGATCACCTCGCGCACGTCGAGCTGCCCGTCGTTGACGTGGAAGAAATCCTCGTACGTGACGCTCCCCCGCTCGAACGCCTCGGGCACGCCGCCCGCCTCGGGCACGCCGCCGGGGAAGACCGCGTAGAGCGTCGGCAGGCGCTCGCGCGGCTCGGCGTAGAGCTGCTCCCACGCGCCGTCGAGGTCGGCGAGCACGAGGTCGCAGGTATGGGCGACGTCCTCGGCCACGGTGCGCAGGTAATCGACCGGCTCGCGAAACGCGACCTCGCGATCGGTATGGACGTTCAGCGTCAGCGGCGTCCGCTTGCGCCAGTTGCAGGAACGGACGAGGTACGCCTCGGGAAACGCGCCGACGAGCACCGCCCCCGCGAACGACGGGTCGTCCCGCTTCGCCGCACGCAGCATCTCGCGCAACGCGAGGAGGACGCGGCCGTCCCGATGACCGCCCTCGGTCGAGAGCTCGACCGCGAGGAGCTCGGGGCGGAAGCCGTCCTGGATCAGGTCGCCGGCGTACGTCGCGAGCGACGGCCGCAGCGCGCCAGCGGCGAGGAGACGCGACTCGACGAGGACGAGGACCGCCGCGCCCTCGGCCGACCGCGGCGCGTCGATCGGCGCGACCGAGACGATCTCGACCACGCCGTCGCCGTCGTGGTCGAAGCGGGAGAACGAGGACCAGTCGACGGCGGCACGAACCGCCGACTGGATGACGAGCGAGAGTGCAACCGCGATCGCCTCCCTCGGCATCGTCACTTTCGCGTCCTCCCGGCTACTTGATGCCGTGCATCAACTTGTTGATGAGCCGCGAGAGGATGAGGAGCAACGCGCCGGCCGCGAGCACGTAGTAGAAGATCGGCTGATACGCGGTGGTGTAGTTCGCGATCGGAACGGCGGCGTCGTCGCCCACGCCCTCGGTCTTGCCGGCGAGGGCCGAGATCAGCCCCGCCATGTACTGCGCCATGGAGATCGAGAGGAACCACGCGCCCATCACGAAGCCGGTCATCCGTTCCGGCGCGAGCTTGGTGACCATCGACAAACCGACGGGAGAAAGGCACAGCTCGCCGGTCGTATGGAGGAAGTAGAGCAGGACGAGCATCAAGAACGGCACGCGTCCGCTCGGTCCGATCATGTGCTCGATCGCGTAGATGATCACGCCGAAGCCGAGCGCGACCTGGATCAGGCCCAGTCCAAACTTGGCCGGAATCGACGGGTTCGCGTTCTTCCGCGCGAGCGTCACCCACAGCCACGCGAAGACCGGGCCGAGGGCGACGATGAAGACCGGATTGACCGACTGGAACCACTCGAAGAGGAAGTCGAAATCACTGAACCACAGGTCGATGTGGGGCATCCGCACGTAGTCGCGAGCGAAGAAGTTTAACGAATTGCCCGCCTGCTCGAAGCAGGACCAGAAGATCGTGTTCGCGAACAACAGGATCAGCAGCGCGAACATACGGTCGCGAACGATGGCGCCGTCCTTGAAGCCCGTGTACAGCAGGATGCCGACGATGATCGCGGCGAGGCCCATGAGGATGTGACCGGCCACCTCCTGCTTCGCGAGCATCCCGTAGACGAGCGGCGTCGCGATGATGCATCCGAGGATGGTCAGCACCACGGGTCCCGGCCCGCTCCGCCCCTCCGGCGGCGCGCCATGTCCTTCGAGTCGATGCTTGCCGAAGTAGAAGGTCAGCATACCCGCGAGCATGCCAATACCCGCGAGACCGAACCCCCACCGATAGTCGGGGATCGGCTCGCCGGCTTCGTTCAATTGCCCGAGCATCTGCGGAATCCAGCGCGAGGCGCCGGCACAGACCAGCGGCGCGATCAAGGCGCCGATGTTGATCCCCATGTAGAAGATCGTGAACCCGGAATCCCGGCGCGGGTCGCCCTGCTTGTAGAGCTTCCCGACGAGGCTCGAGATGTTGGGCTTGAAGAGCCCGTTTCCCACGACGATCAGCGCGAGCCCCATGAGGAACGCGGACTCGTTCCGGACGATCAGCGCGAACTCTCCAACCGCCATGATCAATCCGCCGAGCAGGATCGAGCGGCGATAGCCGATCACCTTGTCCGCGACGTAGCCGCCGAAGATCCCCGTGGCGTACACGAGGGCCGTGAACGCCCCGTACGAGAGCGACGCTTCCTCTTGTGCCTTGCCGAACGCGTCGACGACGTAGACCGCGAGCAACGCGCGCATGCCGTAGTAGCAGAAGCGCTCCCACAGCTCAGCGAAGAACATCATGTAGAGGCCGGGTGGATGTCCCTCCGGCACCTCCTCCGGAGAGAGAGAAGCGTACTCGTCGCTCACGCGAACCTCCCGAATCGGGTTGACCGTCGCATGGATACGGCAGTGCCCACGCGCCGCGATCTCGCGTTTCTACCGTGTCGCGGAGCCCTTGGGAAGTCAGCGACGGTTCTCCTCATACCGTATCGCTCGGCGCGGCGAGCGCGCCCTGCTCGCGCGTGATCGCCCCCAGCACCACGTCGCGATTCAGCGACGCGAGGTACCAGCGCACGAACCGCACGATCACGCCCTCGCGCCGCGTGCGCTTGCGCAGCGTGTCGGCGGCCAGGCACAACGCGGCGCGGACGATGTGCTCGGGGGGCACGTCCTCGAACCGGTGCGCGGCCCACGTGTCGGTCACGGCGTCGGTCGCGACGTCGGTCGCGGTCTTCCCCTCGAGGATGCGATTGTCCCGGAACGACGGGTAACGCACCTCGATGAGCTCGGCGACCATCGCCACCACGACGTCGAAACGGGCGCCGTGCGCGTCCCCTCTCACGAGACGAAACGAGACCGCGTGCACCATGGAGCCTCCGATTCGGCGCGGCCGGGGAGGTCGAATCGCAGCGAGGCGGTTCTCGACGTCCCCGCACGTGACAAGACCCCGCGCGAAGAAGCACGAGATCGACGGATTCTCACAAAAAAACTCCGGCTTCGCACGGGGTTCCCGGCGGAGGGTTCCCGCCGTCACACCGGCCTTCTACGATGCGCCCCCCAGTCCATCCACCCCTCATAGGTCGAGGAGAAGAACGCGTGCTGACCGGACACCCCAAAGGGCTCTACCGCCTCTTCTTCATCGAGATGTGGGAACGCCTCGCGTTCTACACGATGGTCGGGATCCTCCTGCTCTACGCGACCGACACGGAGAGCGGCGGCCTCGGGATGCCGAAGGCGGTCGGCAACGAGATCTATGGGCTCTACCTCGCGTTCGTCTACTTCACGCCCTACCTCGGGGGTCTGCTCGCGGACCGGTTCCTCGGGTACCGGAAAGCGGTTCTCATCGGCGGCGGGTTCTTCACCACGGGGTTCTTCCTGCTCGCGGCCGGGCAGAGCTGGACCTTCGTCACCGGCCTCGTCTGCCTGTGCATCGGCAACGGCTTCTTCAAACCGAACATCTCGGCGATGGTGGGCAACCTGTACGAACGCGGGGACCCGAAGCGCGACGCCGGGTTCAACATCTTCTACATGGGGATCAACATCGGCGCGTTCATCGCGAACTTCCTCGCCGCGATCATGCGCAACGAGTTCTTCTGGGAGGCGATCTTCCTGGCCGCCGGGGTGGGCATGCTGATCGGCATCACGATCCTGCTCGCGAGCTGGAAGGTCCTGGAGCGTGCGGACCGCGTCCCCGGCACGAACCCCGAGGACACGCCGTTCGGCGAGATCATGCGGAAGATCCTCGGGCCGGCGCTGGCGGTCGGCGTGCTCGGCTGGGCCGTCGCGGAATACTTGCTCCCCGCGTCGGTCACGAAGCTCGTGCGGCCGTCCGACATCGGCTTCCTGGTCGGAGCGATCCCGATCATCCTGTTCTTCATGCGCCTCTCGCACCGCGCTACCACGGACGAGAAGCCGGGATTGCTCGCGCTGCTGCCGATCTACGTGGCCGGCGGAACCTTCTTCATGGTGCTGCATCTGAACGGCAGCGCGATGACGACCTGGGCCAAGGACAACACGGAACGTCAACTCGGCATCGCCGACCCCATCGTCGTCGTGGCCGGTGCGCTGCCGTGGTTCGCCGGCGACGCCTACCCCGGCTACTACAAGAACGCGGACGGCGACGTCCTGCGCCCCCATCGGGCGACGCTGCTTCCGCTCGCGATCGATGACCAGGCGAAGATGTTCGGCCAGAAGCGCATGGACATGGCGAACCTCGCCAACCTGCGCGGGCGGCTCCCCGCGGACGTCGTCGCCGAGAAGCTGCCGCTCTCCGACGAACTCTCCGCCGAGCAGAAGGAGTGGAAGAAGTACAGCGTCGACGTCTACGCCGAGGTGACCATCAAGGAGGACACCGACTCGCACGGCCTTCCCGTCGTGACGGTCGAGGTCGCCGACGGGGCCGAGGTGTTGGAACGTGTCGCGTTCGTGAGGGCGATGGACGACCGGCGATTCCCGACCTACCTCGTGACGCCCGACCAGTTCGAGGCGCTCTATCGAGGAGACCCGCCGACCCTCGACGAGCCGGGCGTCTACCTTCGCACCGCCAACGCAGAGTTGTATCAGTCCTGGAACGCGCTCTTCGTGGTCCTCTTCACCCCGTTCGTGATGCTCTTCTTCGCCCGCCTGATTCGTCGCGGCGTGGACTTCAGCACCGCGCGCAAGGTGTTCGCGGGGATGGTGATCACGGCGCTCTCCGCGTTGTTCATGGTGGTCGCGGGCTTCGTGTCGGACAACGGCGCGGAGAAGGTGAGCGGCCTGTGGCTGATGGGCTTCTACTGCATCGTCACCGTCGGCGAGCTGTTCCTCTCGCCGATGGCCTTGTCGCTCGTCACGAAGCTGAGCCCGAAGCGCTTCGTCGGGCTCACGATGGGCGGATGGTTCTTCGCGACCGCGGTGGGCAACAAGTTCTCCGGCTTCCTCGGCGTGCTGCAGGGCGCGATGACCCCGGCGATGTTCTTCCTGGTGATCGCGATCGCCGTGTCGCTCGTCGCCGCGTTCATCTTCGCGCTGCTTCCCAAGCTCGACGCCGCCATCAAGAAGTACGGCGCCTGACCGAGACTCGACTCGACGCCCGGGCCCCGACACCAGGCGAGGAGGGGGCCCGGGCGCCGGTCACGCCGGCGCGCCGGGCATCCGCTCCACGACGTCGCGCATGGAGAGGTTGTGATCCGATCGCTCCGCGTCGCGCCGCAGGCCGGCGAGGAGACCGAGGACGTCGTTTCCGTCGGAGGGTTCGTCCTCGTGGCCGCGCACGGCGTCGAGCACGCGTTGAACCGTGATCTGCTCAAGGTCCCGCGCCGGGATCCAAGCGGCTGTCTCCGCCGAATCCGCCTCGGTCCGCGCGAGCAGCCCGTGATCGACGAGGGGGGCGAGCGCTTCGGCCACCGCGCTGGGCGCCACCGCGAACCTCGCGGCGAGCGTGGTCGTCGTGAGGACGGGGCCGCCGGTCGCGAACGCGCGCGCGACCTCCGCGATCGATCGCACGGCCAGCCGTTCGCGCTCCTCGCCGGTGTCGGGCGTGTCTCGCATCTGCTTGCGGTATTCCGGCTCGTACTGATGCGCCCACGCGAGCTGCGCGCCGAGCAGCACCGTCACCCAGCTGAAGTAGATCCAGACCAAGAAGATCGGGAACGCGGCGAACCCGGCGTAGATCGCGTTGGCCCGAGCCACGCCGATCTGGAACTCGACGTGGAGGATCTGGAACAGATGCCAGAGGGAGCCGCCGAGGATCCCCCCCACGAGCGCCGAGACCGGGCTGACGCGCGTGTTCGGCATCACCATGTAGAGGAAGCCGAAGGCAACCCAGAGCGCGACGTACGGGATGAGCCGGAACGCGATCGTCAGGACCGGACCGAGGTGGAGATCCTCCGACAGGAAGTCGACGATCCGGTTGCTCTGCGCGACGCCCATCACCGCGGTGGCGGTGATCACGAGGATCGGCGAGATCACGACGAGAGCGATGTAGTCGGTCACTTTGCGGATCAGGGAGCGCGCCTGCTGCACGCCCCAGATCCGATTGAAGACGTTCTCGATGCTCGTCAGGAGCTTCACCGCCGTGAACAGGACGAACACGAGACCGAGCAAGCCGACGTTCGAGAAGTTCGCGTTGTCCACCGACGCGAGCACCTTCTCGATCGCGTTCTTCAGCGCGGACGTGCTCTCGTCCTCCGCCGCCTCCACGCCTTGCTCCACGCTGGCGCCGGCCTCGCCTTCCACCGCGGGAGACGCCGGAGGAGGAGGAGGAAGAACGCCGACGTCGCCGAACGTGCGCTCGACCCACGGATAGACCGTGTGCTCGACGAGGTGGTCGTACGCGCCGAAGCCCTTCGCCACCGAGAACGCGAGCGCGAGCATCGGCACGAGCGACAGGACGGTGATGTAGGTCAGCGCCGACGCGCGGTTGAAGCAGTCGTTCTTGGAGAGCCCACGGACGGCGAGGAAGACGATCCGTGCGATGCGGAAGTTGACCGCACGCCACTTCGGCAGCGTCGTGAGATCGACGCTCCAGACCTCGCGCGTGAGGAAGTGCCCGACGGTGGACATCCACCTCGTCACCAGGTTCTGGCCGCCGGTGTCCGCCTTCTGTTTCGTCATCGCTCCCGTCCGTCTGTTCGGGTGCACGCCTTGCGGCGCACCTTCGACCGCCGTATCGTGACTTCGATCGGGCCGGAGTTCGACACGAAATGACGACCAACCTGCATGACGCCCTCGTCGCGGCGGGCGCCGTCTTCGACGATGATCGTGCCGCGCCCCTTCATTTCGGCGATCCGGCCGCCGAGGCGAGCGCGGCTCAGGACGCGGTCGTGGTGCACGACGAGTCCGACCACAGGATCTTCGTCGTCACCGGACGAGACCGCGTCGATCTGCTGCAGCGGATCTCCTCGAACGATCTGAAGCGCCTCCAACCCGGCCTTGGGCACTACAACTGCTTCACGACGAACAAGGGCAGGATCGTCGATCGCGTGTTCGTGATGGCGGGTGACGACTCGCTCATGCTGCGGATCAGCCCCGGCCGCGGCGATGACGTCGTTCGTTGGATCGACACCTACACGATCATCGAGGACGTAAAGGTCGCCGACGTGAGCGACCAGGTGCGGCAGGTCCACCTTCTCGGGCCGCGGGCGGCCGAGCTCGCTCGGGCCGCCGCGGGCGAGAGCGCGACGTCGCTGGTGCAGAACGCCTTCTGCGCCGGGATCGGGTTCGGCGTCGACGTCACCGTGGTACGCACCGCCGGTCTCCTCGAGCATCCCGGGTTCCTGTTCCTCGTCGCGGCGGACCGCGCCGCCGAGTTCTGGACGTCGCTCGTCGCGGCGGGAGGGGCGTACGGGCTTCGTCCCATCGGGCGCGCCGCGTTCGAGGCCGTACGCGCCCGGTTCGGCGTCCCGGGGTTCGGCCGCGAGATCACGGAGGATCACCACCCGCTGGAGGCCGGCCTGTGGGACTCGGTCTCGTTCACGAAAGGCTGCTACGTCGGGCAGGAGGTGATCGCGCGGCTTCGGACGTACGACAAGGTGATGAAGCACCTGTGCCGCCTCCGCCTGTCCGGCCCGGCGGATCGCGACGCGCCGCTGTTCTCGAACGGCAAGGAGGCGGGCGCGTTGACGACCGTGGCCGGGCCTCCGATCATCGACGGCTGGTACGCGCTCGGCTACGTGAAGAAGCGGGCGATGCAGTCCGGAGCGCCGCTCCAGGTGGGAGCGGCCGACGCGGCGGTGACGGCGGAAGTGGCGAACGTCGTGCGGCTCGGCGAGACGACCTGACGGTCGCGCCGCGTCAGTCGGACGCCACCGTCACGCGGCGCGCGAGCCGCCGGATCTTCATGTCCACGTCACGGATCTCGAACGGCTTCGCGATGTAGTCGTCCATCCCCGACGCCAGGCAGCGCTCTCGATCCCCGACCTTCAACAGCTCCCCCGCCCGCCCGCCGACGGCGCGAGCCCATCCGTTCACGAGCCCCGCGAGCTCCTCGAAGCCGTACGCGCCGACGGCGGTATACGCGGCGCCGGAGAGAAGCCCCGCGTCCCCGATGATGCCGTCGACGACCGCGGCTCCGTGTCGGGCCTCGATCATCTCGACCAGCTCGGTGAAGATGATCCCTTTCATCGAGAGGGCTTCCCGTCTCCGTTCGCAACACAGCGACTTCCACCCTCGCTATCGACCGCTCGAGGCTCGATGCTTGCGCGGATACTTGCGCCGGCCTGCAGGTCGTGTTTCGAGGTTGAACTGCCGGCGGTCGGACCGCGTCATCCCCCCATCTCCACGAACAGCCCGTAACTGAACGCGACGCCGGCGGCCGCGCCGGGATCGGCGAGAAGGAGCTGCATGTACACCCTCGCCCCGCAGAGGGTGGCGTCGCAGGGGATGGAGACGGGAATGGAGGCTCCGGCCGGCGGAAGGACGACGGAGACGGGGATGAGAGGCGGTGCGACGAGGAGGGATGCCCCGAAACCGGTCGGCAGGTTGGCCTCCTGCGCCCCGATGTAGAGGGTTCCCGCCGTCAACTGGCCGAAGGAATTGCCCAGGTCGAGGCTCGTCGACGAGCACAGGGTCGGGTCGTCGTCGAGCGTCAACGCCGGCACGCCGCTGGTCCCGGCGAGCGGGATGCCGTAGTTGTACGTGTTCGCGTTGCAGTCCTTGGTCAGCACGATCGACGCGTAGCCGGACACGATCTGGTGACCGTCGCCGTCGGGCGCTCCGGCGATGAAGTCGTCGAGTCCGTCGCCGTTCAAGTCGGCGACTCGAGCGACGGATGCCCCGAAGTTGACGCCCGGCTCGAACGTCGCCGCGTGGTCGAGGATCGTCCCGTCGACGCCGGCGTACACGCGGACGATCCCCGCCTCGAAGACGCCGAAGGGGCTGCCGATGTTGCTGAACGGAGCCCCTCCCAGGACCTCGTCGCGGCCGTCGCCGTCGAGGTCGCCGATCCCGGCGACCGCGCCCCCGAGCCGTTCGGCCGCGAGGTTCCCGTCGCGCGCCCAGAGGAGCGCTCCGCTCGTCCCCGAGTAGACGCTCAACTGGCCCGCGTTCGTGGCGCTCGAGTCCGCGGACGGCGCGCCCCCCGCGACGTCCGTGGTGCCGTCGCCGTTCGCGTCGAACCCTCCCGCCACGGCGCGGCCGAGCTGATACCCATGGTTCAACAGTCCGCCCGAGTGGCTCTGCAGCATCACGCCGGGGATGATCGAGTAGACGGTGACGCGACCACAGTCGACGGTCGGCAGCGCGGAGCTCAGGTTCGCGAGCGGCTCTCCGATCACCAGGTCGTCCCGCCCGTCGTGGTTGACGTCGCCCGCGTTCGCGACCGACTCGCCGAACCAGCCGTTGACCTCGGAGCCGCTGAAGCGGCGGATCTCGGCGCCGTCCGCTCCGGAGAAGACGATCACCTCGCCCGCGTTCTGCAAGGTGCCGATCGAGGTCACGACGTCGGCGAACGGCGCCCCCGCCGCGAAGTCGGGCACGCCGTCGCCGTTCACGTCGCCGAGCGCCGCGAGCGACGCGCCGAGGCGGGCGTCGTTGCCGCCCACGTACGGCGAGTAGACGTCGTAGAGCATCGCGCCGGTCTTGCCCGAGTAGACGATGACCCCGCCCACCCAGAACACGTAGTGCCGGTCCGGCACGCCGACCGCCAGGTCGCCGTGGCCGTCGCCGTCGACGTCGCCGATCCCGGCCACGGCCCAGCCGAAGTGGCCCTGGTCGAATTGGCCGAGGATCGTGCGCAGCTTCGTCCCGTCGCGACCCGAATAGACCACCGCCTTTCCTTCCTCGTCGAACGACGCGCCGGCGCTCGAGTGGAAGCGCGGGCTCCCCACGATCACGTCGGGGACGCCGTCGGCGTTTACGTCCCCCGCCGCGGCGACGGCCTGGCCGAAGTCGTCGCCGTTCACGTCGCCGGGAACGCGAAGGAACTCCGTTGTCGCCGCGGCGTAGGGCATTCCGGTCGAGAGCAGCGTGAGGGTCGCGAGAACGGAGCAGGTGCGAAGCATCGATGCCTCCGAGCAAGCCGGGTGAGGTTCTGGACCCTGTATCCGGCTCCGCGCGGATCCGTCTCGGCGCCGTCGTCGAATCGCGGCGATTCGCGACGAGACGCGCGTCAGCCGAGCGACCGCAGCAGCCGTGCGGCCGCCGCCTGATCACGCGCGTCGGCGACCTGGGCCGGGGTCTGCCCCTCCGGCTCGAACCAGTGGCTGACCGCGTCGGCGTCGGCTCCCGCGTCGATCAAGAAACGGATCAGGTCGAGGTGTCCAGACGACGCGGCCCAGTGAAGCGCCGTCGCGCCCAGCGCCTGCTGGTCGACGTCCGCGCCGTACGCCAGGAGCAGCTCGGCCGCCTCGATCGAGCCGCCGGCGATCGAGCAGTACCACGTCATGGCGAAGTCGTGCGGCCCGCGCTCGTTCACGCTCGACGGGTTGCGCTCGAGGAGCGTCTTCGCCCGCGTCAGGTCTCCGATCGACAGCGACGTCGCGAGCGACTGCGGCACGCCGTGGTCGAGGTGGTAGCGCGCGATCTCGCGCGCGCCGGTGTGCGAGCTGGCCTCGATCGCCAGCTCGTCCTGGGACGAGCGCGCGAACGACCGCCGCGGGTCGGCGTCGACGACGGCTCGGACCGCGGCCAGGTTCGCGTGCGACGGATTGGTGACCGCGTGATGATCGGCCAGCGAAAGGTCGGAGAGATCCGGCCAGACGACCGGCGCGCCGTTCGCGTCGAACGCGTAGCGCTGCGTCGAGTCGTCCCTCACGACGGTTTCGTGCGAACGGAGCACCGCGACGCTCGATCCGACCTCGAGCTGCTCGGCGACGTCGAGCGCGGTACGGCCGAGGTCATCGCGAGCGTCGACGTCCGCTCCCTTGCGGATGAGGAACCGCAAGAGGCGCGGATCGCCGCGACGAGCCGCGACGTGGAGCAGCCGTTCACCGCCGCGCTGCCGCGCGTTCACGTCTCCGCCGTTCGCGAGCAGATCCGTCGCGAGGATCCACGCCCGCACGGGATCGACGCACTCGAGTGCGCCGTGCGCCGGCGTGACGCCGTCGCGGCCGCGCGGGTTCCCGTCGGTCTCGGCGCCGAGCGTTTGCAACCGCCAGATCCCTCGTGCCCCGGAGCGCGCCGCGCCGTACAGGACGTTCCCTCCGACCGGATGATCCTCGTTCAACCGTTCGGGGTGCGCGCGCGCGAGCTCCGTCGCGCGGTCCCAGTCGGGCACGACGCACGCGTCCATCAAGTCGAGCCGCGGACCGTGCGCCAGCAACGCGTCGACGACCCGCCGGTGACCGCGGATGCACGCGAGCACCACGACCGAGCGGCCGCGGTCGTCCGCGGCGTCCTTCAGCTCCGGACGCTCGACGAGCATCGCGCGCACCGCGACGTCGTCACCGCGCTCGACCGCGGCGAGGAACGCGTCCGACTCGGCGAGCTTCGGGCGCGAGTCGACGCCCGCGAACGAGCTCGCCACCAACGCGCCGGCTGCGCCGGCGGAACAGGACAGAAGAAAGCCTCGGCGTGACGTGGGATTCATGATCGCCTCCTGCCTGTAGAGCGAACGAGGTGCGTCACGCGGATCACGCGGCGGCGTTTTTCTCGTGCTACATTTCGACCCATGACGACGGTGCGATCCCGCGAGGACGAGGTCCTCGAGCTCCTCCGAGCGCAGCATGCCGGCGACGCGAAGGCGCGCGAGGCGCTGTTCGCGTTGCTGTACGACGAGCTGCGCCGCCTCGCCGCACGCCACATGCGAAACGAGCCGGACGACCACACGCTCGCGCCGACGTCGCTCGTGCACGAGGTCTACCTCCGGCTCCAGCGCGTGCCGTTCGACTGCGACGATCGTGATCAGTTCCTGCGACTGGTCTCGACCGTGATGCGGCGCACGCTCGTGGACGGCGCGCGGCGGCGGCGAGCGCGCCGGCGAGCCATCGACCGTCGGCTCGGCTCGCCGGGCGGCGAGGGCGAGCGGCGCGACGATTGGATCCTGGCGCTCGAGGAGTCTCTCGCCGAACTCGAGCGCGTCGACGCCGACCTCTCGCGAGTCGTCGAGCTGCGCTTCTTCGCCGGCCTCGACGTGGCGGAGGCGGCGCGCGCGCTCGGGGTCTCGGCGCCGACCGTCAAACGCCGCTTCCGCGCCGCGAAGGCTTGGCTCGAGACGACGATCGCGCGGAGGCTCGCCGATGAACGCTGAGCAACACCGCCGCGCCCTGGAGTGGTTCGACCGCGCCGTCCTGCACCCCGTCGATCGGCGCGCCGCGATCCTCGCCGAACTTGGAAACGACGAAGCGGTCCGCGCCGAGGTCCTCGCGATGCTCGCCGCGGACGAAGCCGCCGATACCTCACGCCTCGACGCCGGCGCGGCCGCGCTGCAGGCGGATGCCGCTCGCGACGAGGACGAGCTGGTCGGCTCGGCGTTCGACGGCTTCGAGGTGGAGGCGTGCATCGGCCGCGGCGGCACCGCGACGGTCTTCCGCGCGCGCGCCGCGGACGGGACGCGCGTTGCGATCAAAGTGCTCCGTTCCGGCCATGACTCGCACGAGTTGATCGGGCGTTTCCGCTCCGAACGCGAGCTTCTCTCCGGGCTCGCCCACGCGGGCGTGATCGCGCTCCTCCATGCTGGACGGCTGCCGTCCGGGGCTCCGTATCTCGTCACCGAGCTCGTCGACGGCCCGCCGATCGATCGGTACGTCCAGGCGCACCGACTGCCGCTCTTCGCCCGCCTCGAGCTGGTGCAGCGCGTCTGCGAAGCCGTTCATCACGCCCACGTCCACCTCGTCGTGCACCGCGACCTCAAACCGACGAACATCCTCGTCGCCGCCGATGGTGCGCCGAAGGTGGTCGACTTCGGGATCGCCAAGCTCCTCGACGCGGCCGCCGGAGGCGAATCGTGGACCCGTCCCGGCGAGCGCGCCCCGATGACCCCGGCCTACGCGAGCCCCGAGCAACGGAGCGGTGGCGAGGTGACGACCGCGAGCGACGTCTACGCGCTCGGCGTCATCCTGCACGAGTTGGTGACCGGAGTCCGACCGGTCGCCGATCCGTTCGACCCGAGTTCGTTTCGGACCGCGAGCGAGGCGCTCCGCGCGCGCGACGACGGCTCGGTCCACCCGATCCCTTACTCCGCCAGCGCCCTGGCCGGCGACGTCGACGCGATCGTCGCGCGCTGCCTCGCCCGCCGACCGGACGAACGCTACCCCTCGGCCCGCCACCTCTCGGAAGACCTCCGCCGCCACCGGAGCCACGAGCCGATCACGGCCCGCCGCGCGCCGTGGACCACGCGCACGCGCAAGTTCGTACGCCGCCGGCCGCTCCTCTCCGTGACGTCCGGTGCCGTCGTGACCGGTCTCGCCGTCGGCTGGATCGCCTCGCACCAGTCGCTCGAGCGCATCCGCGCGAGCGAGTCGATCGCGTGGCGCGCCCACGCCAACGCCGTGCTCGTCTCGCGCCATCTCGGCGACATCCTCGATCGCGTCGCGGCCGGCGACCTCAGCGACCCGGACGCCGTCGTCTCCACCCTGGCGGCCACCGAACGAACGATCGAGACCGACCTCGCCGACACCCCCGAAGCCGAGGGCCGTCTCCGCGCCGCCCTCGCGAGCGCCTACGCCAACCTCGACCTCGTTCGCGATGCCGAACGCAACGCGCGCCGCGCCCTCGAGCTCGCCCGCGTCACGCACGGCTTCGGTCAGCCCGACCTCCGCCTCTACCTGTCCCGCCTCGCCCACCTCATCGCCGATACCCGACCCACCGACGCTGCCACCCTTCTCCGCGAGCTCCTCGATCGCTGCGAAACCGACCCCGCCCCTCTCGCGGAGCTCGAGGACGCCCGCCGCCGGCTCGCCGCGCTCACCCGCGCCCCGTGAGCGAGCCGTCCAGGCCGCCTCCCTCTCTGCGGAGAGTGCTCGGGCACGGGACGGGGCGGGAGCGAGGACGAAGAGTTCCGGCCGTCGGCGAGCTCCTTCCAGCGCTAGCCGGACCACTCGGTCCGCGGCGCGGAGCAGTCGTCGCAGCGCGTCCGTACCGTTTCCGCGAGCCTCGTGAGCACCTCCGGCGTCCATCGTCCGTCGGCGCGCGCCCGGAGCGGCTCGGCCCAGACGGGGCGCGGGAAGTGGGGGTCGTCCGCGAACCTCGGGATCACGTGCCAGTGAAGGTGCGGGGTGAGGTTGCCGAGACTCGCGAGGTTCACTTTGAGGGGCTGGAGCACGTCGCGGATCGCCTGCTCCACCGCGAACACGACGTCCATCACCCGACGACGCTCCGTGGGCTCGAGGTCGGTGGCTTCCCGGACGTGGCGGTCGAGGATGACGCGGCACGTTCCGGGGTGGTCCTCGTCAATGACGTGGACGACGCGGGTCAACGCGTCGGACCACCACACCACGCCGCCGGGGCCGTCGCACAGTTCGCAGGTCATCGGGGTCTCCGTGGCCCCAGGATACCGTCGTTCTCCGCGGCCGAATCGGCGCCGACCTTCGCCGGCGCCGGCCGCGGCGGTCCGGCCCTGAATGAGATCGCGCCCGGAATTCCCTGAGACGATCCGGACACGGATCTCGCGATTGAGGGGCGAACCAGGGACGTCCGCTCCGCGTGCGGAGCGCCAGAGAACGGGACCAAGTCATGATTGCATCGCTCGCCATCATCAACGCCATGAGCCTGCTCGTGCTCGCGGGGACGCCGTGCGTCGACCCGCCCGGGCTGGTTCGCGTCGGACCGAACCGGCCGATCACGACCATCGCGGGAGGGATCCAGCAGGCCCTCGCCATCGTCCAGGCGATGCCCGGGACCGTTCCGAAGATCCTGGTCGATCCGGGGAGCTACCTGGAGAACCTCACCCTGCCGAGCGGACCGGGCGGTCCGCTGGACGTCATCCTCGAGGGCCGGCCGCTCAGTCCGTGCGACGTGGTGATCGACGGCAGTGCAGCCCAACTTCCGGTCATCGACGTCACGGCCGGCCAGACCGCGGCGACGGTGATCCGCGGCTTCACGATCACCGGGGGCTCGGGGGCTGGTGCGACTCCGCCCTTCGGGGTCGGGCGCTGGGGCGGCGGGATCTACGTCGTCGACTCGAACCCGATCATCGAGAACAACATCATCGAGGACAACTTGGTGCAGGATGCAGGCGGGGGGATCTACTGCGGCCGCTCCTCGGCGCTGATCCGCGACAACATCTTCCGCCAGAACGTGGCTGAAGGCCGGGGCGGCGGCGTCGCGCTGAGCGAGAGCACCGCCGTCGTGCTGGAGAACCGGTTCATCGTCGAGAACGAGGATTGCGCGGCGTGGTCCGGCAACTACGCGAACCTCGGTCTGCTCTACGGCGGTGCCATCGCCAGCTACGAGGAGGACGCCTCGATCATCTACCGCAACGAGATCCGCGGCAACCGCGGCCGGTCGGGGGGCGGCATCGCGGTGCTCGAGTCCTCGACGCCGATCATCGCCGCGAACGAGATCACGAGGAACGGCAACTTCGACTCGGTCGACTACGGCGGGGGGATCTTCGTCGAGGACTCGAACCCTTGCATCCTCTCGAACGTCATCGCCTTCAACGGCAAGGTGGGCGACGAAGTCTGCTTCGCGCCGCTGGAGGGCGGCGGAATCTACCTCCAGAACTCGGCGGCGGAGATCGTCGGCAACACGATCTGGGGCAACGTGACGCTGGGCAGCGCGTTCGACCCCGCGGTCGGCGGCGGGATCGCCATCTACGGTTTCGCGGCGCCGCTGCTCCGCAACAACCTGATCTGGGACAACGTCGCGGATCCGCAGTTCGGGCCGAACCTCTACGAGAGCATGTTCGTATCCCCCATCCACGACCTGAACTGCATCGAGAACGGCTCGAACCCCTTCGACTTCTTCGCCGCCGACCCGGGCCTGATCGATCCCGACGGCGAGGACTTCCACCTGAAATTCACCTCGGAGCTGAAGGACGTGGGCAGCACCGCCGCCGGATCGTGCGTGCTGTCCCCGACGGACTTCGAAGGCGACCTCCGCGTCGTGGGCACGGGCATCGACATCGGCGCGGACGAGTTCAGCGAGCACCTCTATCACATCGGACCGACCATCACCCCGACGACCGGCGGGGTGCTGCGCGTGACCGGACTCCCCGGGCGGTCGGTCGGCGTCTTCTACTCTCCGCTAAAGCTCTCCCCCGGCTACGAGTTCCCCGTCGGCATCAACGACGCGAACTGGTTCCTCGGGCTCAACACCGTGCCCGACTGCGATTTCGACGGCTTCATCGTCGAGACGCCGACCTTCTTCATCTACAACGACGGTTCGGGCGCTCCGGCGATCCGGACCATCGGCGCCGACGGCTACGTCGACTACCTGCTCCCGCCGATCCCTCCGCTGGCCTGCCCCTTCACCCTCTATTTCCAGGGGCTCGAGCTCATCCCGCCCAACGCCAAGTACGTGACCAACCTGGCCGTGCTGAAGCTCGAGTAAGGGCTCGCGCAAGAATAACGTCGCATCCACGCGCAGCAATCGCCGCCGAGGGCAAGGCGCGACGACGAAGCGTATTGGTGGATACGCTGAGGAGGAGCAACGCAGCCATCGGCGGCGAGGGCAAGCGAGATGCGGCGTTATTCTTGCGCGGGCCCTAAGTCCCAGGGGATCAACCGTCGCCGAGCCGCGCCCGCCACTGCTCGACGACGTCGAGCCAGGGGTGACCGGCGGGAACCAGCCGGCCGAGCGTCTCGCCGCTCTCGCGCAGCAAGGCCTCGGCCGTCGCCGTCGCTCCCGCCTGCCATTCGACGCGGCCGAGGCCGTGTTGGAGCCAGCTCCTCACCACGCTGCCGCCGGGAAGGCGGCGATCGAGGCACGCGAGAGCTTCCACGCGGGCGGCGCGGGCGGCGTCCAGGTCGCCTCGGGCCAGCGCGAGGTCGCTCTCCAGCTCGAGCGCCCACACCAGCCGCCACCCCCACTGTTCTTGGGTGGGAATCGCGAGGGCCTCGGCGAGGGCGCGCTCGGAGGCTTCGCGCTCGCCCCGCTCGAGGAGGATGCGCGCCCGACTCGCGATCACCTCGCCGACGTGCCCGACGTTCCGATAGCCTCCCGCGCCGTCCGCCATCGTCTGGAGGAACGCGTCGATCCGCTCCTCCGCGACGTCGTGCTGCCCCGCGGCGACCCGGCAGGCGATGATGCGCGCCCCGACCAGGCTCGGTGCGCTGTTCGTGTCACCCCATCGCCGGTAGATGGCGAGGCTCTCCTCGTAGGCTTCGGCCGCCTCGGCGAATGCTCCCTTTCCCTCCAACACCTTGCCGAGGTCGAAGGAGGCGCTCGCGTAGTCGAAGCTCTCTCGGCTCGCGAGCTCACCGATCACCGCGTACGCGGCACGCACCAGCCGTTCGCTCCGTTCGTGGTCGCCGAGCTCGAGGAGCACGTTGCCGAGCTTCGCGGTCGCGAGCGCGGTGTCCAGGTGACGCTCACCGAAGAGCTCGCGGCGGAGCGCCACCGCTTCCTCGAGGTGCCGCCGCGCGTCCTCGAGGCACGCCCGCTTGTGCAGCAGGCAGCCCAGGTTGTAGAGCCCGGTGGCGAGCCCGGGATGGGGGCGGTCGAACAGGTGACGCTCGATCTCCACCGATCGCTCGAGGCATCGGATCGCTTCGGCGCCCTGATCCCGCTCCTGATGGATCAAGGCGAGGTTGTTGTAGCTGAGCGCGGCCGGTTCGCTCCACTCGCCGAGGTGCTCGCGCTGCAGCAGCAGGGCGCGGCGGACGTGGCGTTCCCCCTGGTCGAAGTCGCTCCGCCAGTAGTGGAGCAGGCCGACGAGGTTGTGGGTCTCCGCCAGCCGCACCGGGTCGCCGGCCGCTTGGCGTCGAGAGAGGGACTCGACCAACAGCTCCCCGGCCCGGTCGTATTCGCCGAGGTCGATGAGCAGGTCAGCGAGATGATCCAAGCTGTCCGCGAGCAGGGGGCCGTGGCCCTCCGCCTCGGCACGGCACGTGGCGAGGCCGGCCTCGAGCAACCCCCGCGCTTCGCGGTAGCGCCCGAGACGGTGGAAGGTCTGACCCAGCGTGTCCTGGAGCGTCACGCGCACTAGCGGGCGATCCGCGAACTCGTCCTCGACCCGCTCCGCGGCGCGCTCGACCACTCGCAGGAAATCGACGTCGCGCCCCTCGTTCGCGGGGTCGACGGAGGCAAGGATCCAGCGGAGGAACTCGTTGATCTCCCGGCGTGCCGCGGACTCCTCGCGGATCTCCCGCGCCTGGATCAGGACCAGCGCGAGCGCCGTGGCGAGGAAGACGAAAACCGCGGCGATCGACGCGACGGCGAGGGCGTTCCGTCGCAGGAACCTCCGCGCGCGATAGGCGAACGTGCTCGGCCGGGCGGTGATCGGCTGACCCTCGAGCCAGCGCCGCACGTCCAGGGCGAAGCCCTCGACCGAGGCGTAGCGCAAGGAGAGATCGGGATCGAGCGCCTTTTTCAGGATCGTATCGAGATCGCTCCGGCCGCGACCGCCGTCGAGCGCCGGGACGGGCCGCTCGGCCGCCATCCGCGCCAGTTCGGCGGCGCCGAGGCCCTCGGTCTCGAACGGCGGACGTCCCGCCATCAGGCAGTAGAGGAGCGCGCCCAACGAGTACACGTCGGTGGGTGTGCCGATCGCCTCGCCGCGGATCTGCTCGGGGCTCGCGTAGGCCGGGGTCATCCACGCGCCGTGCACGAGCGAGGAGGTCGCGTCGTCCAGGGTGGCTTCGGACGAGATCAACTTGGCAAGGCCGAAGTCCAGGAGCTTCGGCGCCGGCTCACCCTCCGCTTCCTCCCGCACCAGCACGTTGCCCGGCTTGATGTCGCGGTGGACGATCAGGAGTTGGTGCGCGTGGCTGACCGCGTGGCAGACCTTCAGGAACAGCAAGAGGCGCGCGCGGCGCGAGAGGGCGACCCGCCGGCAGTACTCGTCGATCGGTTCCCCGTCGATGTACTCCATGACGAAGTAGGGGAGGCCTTCGGCGGTGGTGCCGCCGTCCAGGACGCGCGCGATGTGGGGGTGGTCCAGCGCCGCGAGGGCTTGCCGTTCGGCGCGGAACCTCCGGACGATCTCGTCGGTGTCCATGCCCCGCTTCAGAAGCTTGATCGCGACCCGCTGATGGAACTCGCCGTCGTCGCGGACCGCGAGCACGACCGAGCCCATCCCCCCGCGCGCGATCTCGGCGATCAGCCGATACGGTCCGATTCGCCGGCCGCTCAGGGGAGACGCCTCCTGGTTCTCGTTCAGGAAGCCCGCCGCGGCGGCGTGCGATTCGAGGAGTTCCCGCACCTCGGCCAAGGCCTCGGGCTCGTCCGCGAGCCGCCCCTCGATGAAGGGCACGCGCTCGGCGAGCGGCCGATCCATCGCGTCGTGAAACGCCGCGCGCACCTTCTCCCAGTCGCCGCCCCCGGCGTCACGCATCGTGGAGCTCCCGATGGAGCCACGCTCGGCAGAGCTCCCAGTCCCGCTTCGCGGTGGCGACGGAGATGCCGAGCTCCGCCGACGCCTCCTCGAACGTCTGGCCGCCGAAGAACCTCATCTCGACCAGGCGTGCCTGGCGCGGGTCGACCGTCTCGAGGCGCGACAACGCGTCGTCGAGGGCTAGGAGATCCAACTCACGCACCGAGCCGGCGACCGGGAAGCCGGACACGTCGAGGAGGGTTCGGCCGGCGCCGCGTCGATCCGACGCGTGACGACGCGCATGGTCCACCAGCACCCGGCGCATGGTGCGCGCCGCGAGCGAGAGGAAGCGGCTCCGATCGAGGGCGTTCGCGGTCCGCTGGCCGGTGATCCGCACGAACGCCTCGTGCACCAGCGCCGTCGGAGAGAGGGTGTGATCCGGTCGTTCGCGGGACATCGCGCGCGCGGCGAGCTCGCGCAGCTCGCCGTAGAGCCGCGGAACCAGCGCATCGATGGCCTCTCGATTCCCGGCCCTGATCGCGAGGAGGAGTTCCGAGGCATGTTGCGTCATGCGGCAGCCCGAGGGGTGTGACGAGGCTCGTACCCTCGAATGCTATTCGATGAACGCGAGAAGCAGGGCGCGCGACCAGAGTTCGGTTTCCTCGGCGACCCTTCCGACCACGCGTTCGAGCGACTGCTCGCCGTTTCGGTGACCGCGGGATCGAAAGAGCAGGTTCCCGTCACTCCATCTTCGCGGCCGCGGCCGTCGCGGCAGCGTCGGACGCGATCGGATCGAGCGTCGCGTGGGTCTCGACCCGCGCGTCGGCGTCGACCGGCGCTTCGTCCAGCTCGACGTCGAGGTCCGCGTCGATGACGGCCGCGGCCGCATGGCTCGACCGCGAGACCGGGTCGGGCCTTGCCGCCTTCCCCGGCGAAGACCGCGTCGACTCCGAGCCGAGGGGCGCCGCCGGCCACGCTCCCGGTTCACCCGTCGCCTTGCCGTGCTTCACCAGCCACGCCGGTCCGAGCAGCAGGATCGCGGCGCACGCCACGTGGCTCGCTCGGCGGATCGACGCCGTCGCGCCGTAGCGCTTCCTCGCGAGCGTTCGCTCCAGATACCGCACGAACGGATCGGGGGGCCCTTCGCGATCGAGTAGGTATCGGTCCTTCATGGATGTGGTCCCATCTGCGAGAGTCGAGTCGGCACCTCGGATCTCGCGCCGGTGCCGATCGACCGGACCGTCCCCGGCCCACGCGACGTTTCGACCGCATCTCCAGACGACGGGTCCGCCGGCGGCGTTAGCGGAGCGACGCCGCGCGCTGCCAAACGACCTCCGACGTCGCGTCGTCGCTGACGTTGATCGCCGCGATGCCGGCGGCGTCGACCTCGACGCGGAGCCGATCGCCGATCGGCGTGGCGGCCCGCATGACGGACCCGTCGTCCCGGTGGACCCCGTGGCGCGCGAACGCGAGATAGAGGGTCTCGCCGTCCCGCTCGTAGTCGATCCCGGGGCAGTGGTAGAGCGTCTCGGCGAGGGTCCGGAAATCGACCGTGACGTGGCCCGCCGCATCGACCGACACGTGTTCGAGGGTCACCTGCTCGGGGGCGTAGTACTCGACCGGCGGCGTGCCGCAGCCCGCGATCGCGACGAGAAGGAGCCGGCCCCGTCGGACCAAGTGGAGCTTCATGTCGCCGCCAGGTGCCAGACGAGCCAAACCGCGGGGCGTTGCTCGAGCCCATCGAGCAACGCAAGGATTCCCGCCAGGTCCTGCTGCTCGCGCAGGATCAGGAGCTCCTCGCGCGTCAGGTGCACGAACTCGCCTTCGAGCCCGTTCAACGACGCGGCGAATTCGTCGATCACGCTCCACTCCTTGCCGGGCTTCATGCCCTTCCTGGCCTTCTCGGCGGCCTTGATCGCTTTGGTCCAGTCACGGACCGAGCCGCCGTTCAGGTGTTTGCGCGCCGCGTTCATCTCGTCGCGCGGGACCTTCGCGCCCATCGCCTCGGCCCAGGCGATCAACGGCTTCAGCGCCGGCTCGGCGTGCTGCTCGGCGAGGATCTCGCCCGTCACGCCGAGGTACGAGACCGCGTTCTCGAGCGATCGCATCCATCGTTGCGCGTCACCGACCATCGGCACCAGGCGGCCCGGCAGCTCGAGCGACTTCTGCAGGAACGGCAGCGCGGTCGCGAAGTCGCCCGTACCGAGGGCGGGCCCGCCCGTCTCGGCCCAGGCCCGCCGCCACCGCAGGAGGTCCTTCAGGCGGCGCCGCGTCGTCATCTCGTCGAGCGACTCCTCCACGTAGCTGACGATTCCCGGCCGCCACGGAATCCCCGACTCGAACCCGGGGTCACCCTCCCAGTACGCGCGGTAGTCGATGTCGAGCAGCACGAGACGCGGCAGCTCCTTGATCCCGTAGGCCTCGAACGTCTCCCCCATCCCGACCCGCTGCGGGTTCTTGTAGTCGATTCCGACCGACCCGGGCAGCGGGTGCTTCTCGAGGTATTCCTCCAGTCCTTCCCGGTTGTCCCACTGGGCAATCGAGATGATCTCGAGCCCCGTGTCCTTGTAGCGCTTGTCGAGATCGACGAGCCACTTGTCGATGGGGATCACGTCATTCTGATGGCGCGACCAGAAGACGAGCAGCGTCGGAACGGGACCGCGCTCGTCGAAGCCGAGGCGGCCTCCCTGCACCCACGTCTGGACCCGGGGGAACGGCGGCACGCGCCGGATGAAGCTCCCGCCGATCGCTCCGTGCGAGGCCTCGCGCTCGAGCTTCTCCATGCGGATCGCGCGCTCGATCTTCGCGGCGGGGTCGTTCCGGTCGCGCGCGAGGAAGCGGATGTTCCGATACTTCGCGGTGCCCGGACCCGTGATCAGCCCGAACGACCCGCGCAGCACGTCCACGCTGAAGAAGTCGTGCGTCACGACGAACTCGCCGTCCCACCAGACGTCGACCTCGGAGCCGATCACGTCGAGGCGCAGCTTGTGCCAGCCGCGGGTGGTCGTGTCGACGGAGTTGTTGCGCCAGACCTTGTTCGCGTTCGCGCCGTAGAAGGACGAAAGATCGAGCTTCCCGCCGCGGGCGAGCCGGCCGCGGGAGGCGTCGGCCTCGCGACCCGGGTGGAGGATGACGGAGTGGAACGTCTGCGCCGCCTTCCGTCCGAACACGATCCCGCAGAACGAGCTCTTGCCCCGCTCGGCCAGGATCTCGAGCTCGAGCGAGTAGTCGCCCGACGTGACCTTGTCGTAGCTGAGGAAGTTGAACTTGTACTCGTCTTCCGCGTACTCGCCGAACCGCGACCAGAGCTCGCCGCCGTACGGCACCCATACGTCGCCTCCGGTGGTCCAACCCGCGAGGTCTTCCTCGTTGTACGCGAGCTGCCAGACCGCGATCGACTTCCGCGACGCTCGAAGCGCCTTCTCGTAGAGCTCGAACATCCCCGGCACGTTCAGGTCCGTGCCAAGCCGCCAGCCGACCTCCATCGCCATCATCGGGAGACCGGAGTCGAGGTAGCCAGTAACGATGCCGCGCGCCTTGCCCCACAGTTCCTCGTGGATCCGCTCGAGGTTCGACCGCTTCGGGTCCCACTTCGCCAGCAACGATTCGACCTCGCGGATCCGCTTCTCGTCCGGACGTTCATCCGCTTCGAGGACGCGGAGCGCGTGGAGCACGAGCTTCGTCGCACGGTCCACGTTGTTCTCGCGATCGGCCAGGTGCTCACCGAACTCCACGAGCGTGTCGACGTCGTCGGCCGACTGCACCAACGCCTTCTCGAAGTGCTCGGTCGCGACGTCGAACTCGTTGCGCTTGATCGCGAACCGCGCCCAGTCGAGGTACGGCTTCTCGGCCTCGCTCCGGCCCGACTGCTCGTCCGCGAGCGCGATCAGCCATTCCTTCCAGACTTCATTCAGCTCGTCGCACGAACGCGGCAGCTTCAGCGCGTCGCTGCGCGGAAGCCCTTTGGTCGGTCGCTGCGGGTTCGCGAGGACGACCTTCTCGAAGTTCTCGACCGCGCCCTCGCCCATGCGACCACCGGACGCGTTCACGAACTCGCGGAACGCGGTCCGGTAGATGAACCGGCCGTCCGCGGGATCCTGGTAGTTGAAGAGGAAGTACACGACGCCCCACGTCGGTGCGTACCACGGCGGCCCCCACGCGTAGCGGTTCTCGAGGATGATCTGGAACGTCGGCGCCGTCGTCGGCGTCGCGTTCGCGTTGCCCGCCTCGATGCCGTCGGTGTGATCCTTCATCCACCCGTTCTTCACGCGCTCGACGAGCGGGAACAGGCGGTGGTTGGCCGGCATGTTCATGAGGACGGTGCCGTTGCTCAGGATCCGGCACCCCTCGAAGAACGACGCGAGCCCTTCGTTCAGCCACCCGACCGCGGTGGTCGCGAGCGACACGAACTGGTGCGCCGCCTCGTGGAAGAGGGTCGTGATGCACTCCTCGAAGCCCCCGTCGCCGATGTAGGTCTCGACGTGGCTGCCGGTGAAGTGGCCGCCCGACCACTCGACCGGAGGTCCGATGCCGAGCTCGAGGTACTGGGCGCGGTTCTTGAAGATGTGGAGCGTGATCCGCGGCACGGATCGCTTGTCGTTCGTGCCGTCGCCGTACGCGAAGAAGATGCGGTAGAACCGGTTGATCTGCTCCATCGCCTCGGCCGACCGGACGAGCACTTCGTACCCGGCGTTCGTCTTCGTCACGTAGTTGTCGCGCGTGACGGTGTCCGCCTTCTTCCAGTCGGCGTGCTTGGAGTCGCGATCGCGGATCCACTGCACCGACACGTCGGCGAGCAGGTCCTTCGGCTTGGCGGTGTCGGCGAGGCTCGGGTCCGGAAGCGCCGAGATCCTCTCGATCGCGGTCAGCGCTGCCTCGCGCTCGGGGTCGAGCGCGAGGATCTCCTGGAGGACGCGGATCGCCGAGTGCGGCCGTTGCTCGCGCTCGTAGAGGTCGGCGATCGGTTGAAGTCGGTCGATGAACCCTTCACGGAGTCGGAACAGATCCTTCGCGTTGACGTCGAGCCCCTCGATGCGCTCGCGAAGGGTCGCCAGCTCCTTGCGGTCGGCGCGCTGCGCGACCATCAAGCCGTACTGTTTGTGGAGCGCGTAGACCAGCTCGTCACGATCCTGGACGGCCTCGGCCCACTTGGCCCGCAGGCCCCAAGCCTCGCTCGACTTCGGATCGCGTTCGATCGCTCGCTGAATGAGCGCCGCCGCGTCGTCGAGCTTCCCGTTCGCCAGCGCGTCACGCGCCGTCAGGATCGCGTGCTCGAAAATCGAGCCCGGCGCGGCCAGCACGTAGACCAGGAGCGCGGGGAGGAGTGCGTTCATCGCCATGAGGAATCCCGCCTTCGAGTGAGACCGTGCCTTATACGAACGTTGCGGGATGGTAACTCGACCGACTTCTCGGAGAAACCCGCCGGCCGGTGCGTGGAACCAGCCGCCTCGTAAGACGCCGTGCTCGCGCCGAGCTTATGGGGTTTCCCGGGCCCTGCGTCGAGAAACCTGCCTCGCGGGCGGGTCGAGGCGCACATGGAATGACCGGGGCCGCGTACGACGCGATTCGCTATCCTCTCCCTCTGCCGCCCGCGCCCTCGGAGCAGCCGCATGCCCCTCGCCCGTCCCACGCCGTTCCTGCTCGTCCTCGCCGCCGCCTCCACCGCGTTCTCGCAGGAGGGGCCGCTGGTGGGTCAACCCGCGCCTCCGTTCTCGGCCGACACCTGCGTCCAGCGGCCGGAGATCGTGGAGTCGGACCGGTTGAAGGGGGAGGTGATCGTGCTGGAGTTTTGGGGCATCACGTGACCGCCCTGCGTGCGGCAGTTGCCGCACCTCCAGGAGCTGTGGAAGGAGTACGAGGGGAAGGGACTGCACCTCTTCCACGTCGAGAGCCAGAACCACTCCCATGAGCAGGTGACGTTGTTCACGCGCAAGGCCGGCGTCACGTTCCCGAACCCGATCCTGAGCTGGTCGGAGTTCCCCATGCTCGGCTCGACGGCGCTCCTCGATTGGGGCTACGACGCCCGGAAGCTCCCCAAGACCTATCTGATCGGCGTGGACGGGAACGTCGTGTGGGAGGGGCGGTTCGGGTACGAGGAGGTGCTGGAGGAGGAGCTGAAGAAGGTCCGCTACCCGGGCTTGTTCCGCCTCGAGGTCGACCGCGCCGTCCGTCCGATCGCCAAGGCGTTCGGGAGGCGCGAGTACGGCAAGGCGTGGGACGACGTCGAGCGGGCGATGCCGAAGTTGTCGGGCGAGGCGCTCGACGACGCGCGGTGGATCGTGACGCGGCTGGAGCAGATCTCCGGCCACTGGAGGGGCGTGGCCGACGACGCGATGCAGGACTCGCGCCACCACGAGGCGATCCCGGCGCTGGAGAAGCTGGCCGCATGGTTCTCCGGCCACCCGGTCGGACGGGCCGCGTCCGACGACGTGAAGCGCCTGAAGCGCGACCCGGCGGTGACGGTGGAGCTCGCCGCGAGGGCGAAGCTGGAGGAGATCCTGGACGACTACACCCCGTCGGACCGCGGGCTCGACGCGTACGTCGACCGGCTCCTGCGCTTCGCGGAGGAGCACGAGGGCCGGCAGGCGGCGGTGGAGGCGGCCGCGCTCGCGAAGGCCCTGAGCCCCCGGCCGCTCCGCCGCTGACGCCGATGCGCGTCGTCCTCCGGGACCCCTCCGAGCACGTGACGGCCGAGGAGCGCACGACGCGCGCGCGGCGCTCGAGCGCCAGGGCGCCGCGGTCCTCGAGCGAGGCCGTGAGGGCCCGCGGTCGAGTAGGCCAGGAGGGTTGCCCCTCCTGGCCCCTCACAGATCCGGACGTGCGCGATTGACGCATCCGGCTCCTCGGATCAGAGGTTCGCTGGTCGGAAGGGCAGTGGCTGTTGGTGGTCGCCGCTCGCTCGGCCGAAGCCGGGCAGGCGGCAGCGGGTAGCGCATCACCAGGCGGTTGAATGCCGCCCAGGTCAGCCGGTGCCGTTGGGGACGGCGCCGGAGCCACTTGCACCATAGCCGCTG
Organism: uncultured Phycisphaeraceae bacterium; assembly: GCA_964649825.1. Taxonomy (GTDB): domain Bacteria; phylum Planctomycetota; class B15-G4; order B15-G4; family JADJEK01; genus CAZYQW01. Next base: position 80,768 of record CAZYQW010000077.1, read on the forward strand.
GGCTTCGTGACGGAAGCGGCCGATCCCGCGGGAGTTCCCACGAAGACCAGTGGGTGCTGCCGTCGTGGAGAAGGGTCGCCGAGGAAGGTGCCTACCGCCTCCGGAGCCGCGTCGCCCGGATCGAGCCGTCCGCCTGGATCACGCCGCGGACCTCCGCCGCGTCGCCCACGCGCGGCACGTCGTCGATCCGCGTACGGCGATCGACGGCGACTTCGACGCCATCGATCTCCCAGGTCCCGGACCACCGGCCGCGGTACCGGATCCTGCGTCCGGCCGGCACGGGCGACGGTTCGCCGAGGGCGTCGCGCGCGCCGCCGCAGATCCACCTCTCGAGGAGATCGATCTCCGCGTCGGAGAGGAACGGGGGGCCGTCGAGCGGCATGCGCGGCTCGCTCTCTCCCCGCAACCTCAGCACGAGTTCACTCTCGTCCGGCTTCCCCGGCTCCACGACCGCCCCCGCGCGGCTCCCCTTCTTCACCCCCGCCAGAGTCTCGAGGTCGAGCCCGCGCGTCGGCTCGTCGCCGCCGTGGCAGACCGTGCAGCGTTCCGCGAAGATCTGCCGGATCTCCTGCCACGTCGGCGGCGGATCCTCGGGGGCGACCGGGGCGAGCGCGAGGAGCCCGAACGGCGTCGCGCCGCTCGCCCTTCGGCCGAGGGCATCGATGTCGTCGGCCGAACGCTACGATGAGCCGCGTGACGAGCCGGCTCGTCGACTTCCGCGTCGGCGGCGGACCCGGCTCGGGGCGAACCGCACCCTCTTCCGACGTCAGGAGCCGAATCGTGGAACGAGCAAAGGTCTTGGCGTGGGTCCTGCTCTCGACCGCCGGGGGATCCGCCGAGGCGGCGGACGTGATCGTGAACAGCGGGCAGAGCATCCAGGCCGCGATCCAGGCGGCCGCGCCAGGGGATCGGATCCTGGTCCAACCGGGCACGTTCCTCGAGGCGATCGACTTCCTCGGCAAAGCGATCGAGGTCATCGGCGTCGGCGGCCCGACGAGCACGATCCTCGATGCGACGGGATCGAACGCCAGCGTGGTCCGGTTCGGGTCGGGAGAGACGCCGCTCTCCGTCCTGCGCGGGTTCACCGTGACCGGCGGCACGGGGAGCAGCGGCGGCTCCTCGTTCGGCGGCGGCGGAATCCTGGTCCACGGCGGGGCCGATCCTCGGGTGGAGAACTGTCTCATCACCGGCAACTCGCTCTCGGCGAGCGGCGTGGGCGCCGGCGTCTTCGCGGGCTCGATCCTCGACTCGACGACCCGCCTCACGTTGACCGACTGCGTGATCTCGGCCAACGCGGGAGTCGGCGCGTTCGGCAACTTGACGCTGCGCCGGTGCACGATCGCGTCGAACAACGGGGGCGGCATCGAGGGGCCGAACCTCACGCTCACCGACTGCCTCATCGCGAACAACACGGGCGCGGTCGAAGGCGGCGGTCTGCGCTACAACGGGGGCATGGGGTTGACGCTCGACCGCTGCACGTTCGTAGGGAACCAGGCCGCTCAGGTGGGCGGCGGCCTCTTCGTGAACAACCCCATGAGCACCAAGCTCGAACACTGTGCGTTCTACGGCAACTCCGCGGGAGCGCGCGGCGGCGGCGCGTACGTGAACGTCCTCTCGTTCTCGCCCGGGGTGGCCGAGGCGCTCATCGAGAGTTCGATCTTCGCGGGCAACCAGGCCGGTATGAGCGGGGGCGGACTGGCCGTCCTCGTCGGCAGCTTGTTCGGATCGACGATCGCACGGGTGACCCACTGCACATTGACGGGCAACACGCCGGACGGCGTCGCCGCCACGGCGCTCGGTCTTTCCGTGGGGGACACGATCGCCTGGACGCAGGCGAACCCGTTCCAACTGAGCGGCGGCGGGGTGATCACCGTCTCCGACTCGGACGTCCAGGGCGGCTGGCCCGGCACGAACAACTTCAGCGCCGACCCGATGTTCGCGGCCGCCGCCAGCGATGACTACCACGTGACCTTCGGATCGCCGTGCGTCGGCGCGGGCAACGTCGCATCGGCGAGCGACTCGGAGGGCGACCCCCAGGTCGCCCTTCCGGACGTAGGCGCGGACGAGTTCCATCCGCACCTCGCGGTCCTCGGGGTCCCGAACCCCGGAGCGATCCTGCGAGTGAGCTTGATCGGCGCTCCTGGCTCGCCCGGCCTCCTGTTCGCGAGCCTGGCCTTGGACCCGGTCGGGATCCTCACCGGATTCGGGACGTTCGGCCTCGGGTTCCCGCTCGTCCCGGGTTTCCCGATCGGGCTCGGATCGGTGCCCGCGACCGGCGTGATCGGCTTTCCCGCCGTGGTGCCGCCGACGGCGCCGCCCGGAGTGTCCATTCATCTGCAGGCGTTCCTCGACGCGCCGGGATCGACCCTGACGAACGTGGAGTCGATCCGCATTCATTGATCGATGCGGGGGACGCGCCGTTCCCTTCCGCGACGGAAACCGGAAACCATCCGCCGGCCGGCCCGCCGCGGGGTCTGCTCGAAGGACGCGCTGACTCCCGGCGCCGTCCCCTCCATCGAGAGGCATTCGAGAGGCTCCGCCATGAAGAACGTGCTCCACGTGGCGATCGTGCTGCTGCTCCTCGTCTTCGCGTCGCTCGCGACCCTCATCGGGCTCGCGAATCGGGGAGCATCGATCCTCCCGGCCCCCTCCACGCCGGACCCGCTCGCGTACGACGCCGGGATGGACGCGCTCTCCGCGGGCGACCACGACACCGCGCTCGAGCTCCTGCGGCGGGTCCCGGAGGACCACCCGGACTACGCGCGAGCGCTCCGCCATATCGGGTGGAAGATCTACGCCAGCCGGCTCGGCGACGCGAAGAGCGGCGTGGCGTACGTCAATCGTTCGCTGCTCCTGAACCCCTTCGACGGGAACGTGTGGGAGGACGCGTTTCGCATCTACGTGAAGAGCGCGCTCCCGTTCCTCGACGGTTGAGCGCGGCCGATCAGAGCGACATGAGCCCCTTCACCGCCGACATCCGGCGGTAGACGGCGATGACGTGCTCGCTCGACTCCATCTCGACCTCGGAGGTGACGCTGACGTACCTCCCGGTGCGTGACTCGCGCGTCGAGTAGGGCAGCGGGTCGAGGAGCGCGAGCAGGTGGTTCAGCTCGGCGGCGGGGACGATGAACTTGAACACGTAGGTGGTCGGCCACTGGACGTGCGCGTCCAACGCGACCTTCAGCGACTCGAACGACGACCGCTTGGGACGACCGTTCCTCCCGTTCGCGGATGCTCCGTTCGCACGATTCATCCTCGGATGGTAGCACGGAGCCCAGGCGGCTCGCGCGCCTGGAACTCCTAGACTCCCTGCTCATGCAGCTCGCCGCGCTCGATTGGATCGTCGTCGTTCTCTACGTCGCCTTCGCGGTCTGGCTCGGTCTACGGTTCACCCGAAGGGCCGGCGAGAACGTCGACGAGTACTTCCTCTCCGGCCGGCGCCTGCCGTGGTGGATCGCGGGAACATCGATGGTCGCCACGACGTTCGCGGCCGACACGCCCCTCGTCGTCACCGGCTGGGTTCGCGATCACGGGATCTGGAAGAACTGGCTCTGGTGGTGCTTCTGCATCGGCGGGATGTCGACGGTCTTCCTCTTCGCGCGCTACTGGCGGCGGCTCGGGGTGATGACGACCGCCGAGCTGTCCGAGCTCCGCTACGGCGGCGCGGAGGCGCGGGTCCTCCGAGGATTCCTCGGCTTCTTCCACGCGGGGATCTCGAACATCCTCGTCCTGAGCTGGGTGCTCCTCGCCGCCGCGAAGATCTCGAGCGTGCTCTTCGCCGTCGACGAGCGGGTCGCGGTGGCCGCCGCCTGCGCTATCGCGATGACGTACTCGCTCCTCGCGGGCTTCTGGGGCGTGGTCATCACCGACCTCGCGCAGTTCGCGGTCGCGATGCTGGGAGCGATCGTCCTCGCGGTCAGCGCGTGGCAGGGCATCGGCGGGTTCGACGCCATCGCGGCCCAGGTCGACGCCGGCCTGATCGACGGAGCCCGGCTCGGGTTCTTCCCGACCGCACCCCCCGAGGCGACCGGCCTGCTCGACCCCGCGTTCTGGACCGTGCCGATCGCCGCGGTCGCCGTCTACCTGGGTGTCTCCTGGTGGGCGACGCAGAGCATCGAGGGCGGCACCTACGTGGTCCAGCGGATTGCCGCGTGCCGAGACGAACGGCACGGAATGCTCGCTCAACTCTGGTTCAACTTCGCCAACTACGCGCTCCGTCCGTGGCCGTGGATCGCGGTCGCGCTCGCGTCGATGGTGGTGCTGCCGTCGATCGAGGTCCGCGCCGGCGTGGACGGCGTCGTCCTGCATGCGGAGGAGGGACGAGTCGTCGTGGAGTCCGACGACGCCAGAACGCACGAGGTCCGCTGGGACACGACCGGCGACTGGCACGCCTTGCTGGCCGTCGACGAACGTGCGACCGTCCGGGCCGACACCGTTCTCGCCGCGACCGACTCGGAGCGGGCGTACCCGGCGATGATGGCCCGCTACCTCCCGATCGGGTGGCTCGGGCTCGTCCTCGCATCGCTCATCGCGGCGCTGATGTCGACGATCGACACGCACGTCATCCTCGCCTCGTCCTTCTTCGTGAACGACCTGTATCGCCGGTTCCTCCGGCCGAACGAGAGCGCGCGTCATTACGTGTCGGCCGCACGGCTCTGCGGGGCGGTGGTCATGGTGCTCGGCGCGGTGGTCGCCGCGAACGCGTCGTCGATCAGCGACTTGTTCCTCTTCTTCCTCGCTTTCCTCGGCGGCGTGGGACCGATCTACGTCCTGCGCTGGCTCTGGTGGCGCATCCGCGGGGCGACGGAGATCGTCGCGATGATCGCGTCGTCGGTCTCGACCATTGCAATCTCGTCGATGTCCGGATTCGCGTGGCGGCTCGGTCCCCTCTCCCCGCACGGTGAACTCGCGCCGGAGGGACGTCTCGTCCTGGTCGTCACGATCTCCACCGCGTGCGCGCTGCTCTCGCTCCTGGTCTTCCGCGCGCCGGATCCGCGCACGCTCGTCCCGTTCTACCGGGCCGTACGCCCCATGGGGTGCTGGGCGCCCGTCCGCGCCCTCGCGCCGGACGCCGCGCCGCGGGCGGAGGGCCGCTGGATCGCGGCCGGGACGGCCGGCGCCCTCGCCCTGACCTACGGCGCGATGTTCGGCGTCGGCGCGGTCCTGCTCGATCGGCCCGTCGCCGCCGCCGCGAACGGCCTGGTCGCGGCGGCCGGAGCGACGTGCGTCGCGGCGGCACTGCGCCGGCTGGGGGCGAATCCGGTCGTAGGATGAATCGCGCGAACGACGAGGACGACGACTACCATGACGTCGAGCGCCGCCAGCCGAGGTGAAACCATGTGGAACCTGTCTCCGATCTCGATCGCTCTCGTCGTCGGCCTGCTCGGCCGGAGCGCGCCGGCCGAGCCCGCGGCCGAGACGATCGCGGTGTCCGCGCTCGAGCGCGTCGCCTTGATCGGGGCCAGCGTGACGGACGGCTTCCTGTTGCCGAACGAGGTCGGCGCGATGGTGACGCTCGCGGACGTCGTCAAGGCGAGCGCGCGTCAGCCGATCGATCTGCCGTTTCGCCGGTCGAACGTCTTGTTCTTCCGCGATCCGCTCGAGTACGGAACGCGGTACGCCCGGGAAGCGAAGACGTACGACCCGTCCCTCCTCATCGCGGTCGACTTCCTGTTCTGGTTCGGCTACGGATTCTCGATTGACGAGGAGAGCCGCCACAAGCGCCTCGAGCAGGGGCTGGCGCTCCTGGAGGAGTTCGACTGTCCGGTGATCGCCGGCAACCTCCCCGACATGCGCCTCGCCGCGACCGACGGCGTCGGCATCCACGGCGCACCAATGATCTACGAGTGGCAGGTGCCCGAGAAGGAGACCCTCGCGAAATTGAACGCCCGGATCGAGGAGTGGGCGGCCGAGAAACCGTCGCGACACGTCGTGCACGTCGCCGAGTTCTTCGAGAAGGTCCGCAACCACGAGACCGTGGCGGTGCGCGAGAACCACTGGGGCAAGGACGCGTTCGAACAACTGATGGACAAGGACCTGCTCCACACGACATTCGAGGGTTCGATCGGGTTGACCCTCTTCGCCCTCGACACCTGGGTCCGCGAGGACGAGTCGATTCCGGAGGACGCCTTCCTCTGGAACGTCGACGAGGTTCGACGCCGGGTGCTGGAGGCTCGGAAGAAGGAACGAGAGCAGCGCGGCGCGACGGTCGAGGAGGGCTAATCGAGCGCCGCCTCGACTACGACACTTTGTGGTCCATCTACAACCAGACCCCCGGACTCGCCTCGGACAAGCTCAAGGCAATGTTGGAGACGGTTTGGCGCTACCTATCCCGCGCTCGATCGACGCGCGGAATCGTCTTCGCGTACGACGAAGCGCAGACCCTGTCGGGTCAGGCGGCAAAGGAGCAATACCCGCTCTCCTTGCTCCTCGATGTCTTCCAGTCGATCCAGCGCAAGGGCCATCCGCTGATGCTCGCGCTGACTGGACTGCCGACTCTGTTTCCCAAGCTCGTCGAGGCGCGAACGTTCTCGGAACGGATGTTTCGAGTCGTGTTCTTGAAGAACCTGACGGAAGAAGAGAGCCGCGAAGCCATCCTCAAGCCGATCGAGGACAACGCGTGTCCCGTGCGACTCGACCCGCCCGCCGTCGACACGATCGTCAAGCTCTCCGGAGGCTATCCCTACTTCATCCAATTCGTCTGCCGCGAGGTCTACGACGTGTTCGTGCAGCGCGGCGAATCCTCATCGATCCCCGTCGCGGACATCGAGCGGAAGCTGGACTCGGATTTCTTCGCCGGCCGCTGGGCCCGCGCCACGGATCGGCAGCGTGATCTCCTGGCGATCATCGCCAGTCTCGAGCGTTGCGACGACGAGTTCACGGTGCAGGAGATCGTGGAACAGTCGAGGCGAAGAACGCAAAAACCGTTCAGCAGCAGCCACACGAACCAGATGCTCGTGGCGTTGAGCACGCAGGGCCTCGTGTTCAAGAACCGGCACGGCCGCTACTCGTTCGCTGTCCCCTTGCTCGGACGGTTCATTAGGCGCCACACCCCCTGTGCCTTGGCCGGCTCGGCGAAGACGTACGCGAGCTCCGCGCTCGCCATCAGCGCGGGAACGTAGTGTGGGAACTCGAGGGTCAACCGCTCGATCTCGTTCCGGATGCGTCCGGTATCGACGATCACCTCTTCGCGCGACGTCAGCACGAGGGCGCCGTTCGCGGCGCGGTAGTCGTCGAGGAGCGCCGCGAGCCGTTCGCCGGGGTGGGCCGACCCGCTTCTCGGGTGCGGCGCGAGCCCGGAGCAGCCCGCAATCGCGAGGACCATGAGCGGCGGAGGTCGATCACCGCCGCGGAGTTCGCGATTCGCCGGTTCTGTTTCGACTTCACGACACCGACCGACCGACCTATCTATGGATGTCGACCGTCACCGCGTTCGTGTTCGAGAACCCGACCGGCGATCCGGGATCGGCGACGTAGACCTGCGTCCGCACGATCACGTCGAGCGCCGGGAAGGGCAGACCGAAGACCGCCTCGAACGTACCGTTGCCGGGGCCGCTCCCGCTCGTCACGATCGGCGTGACGTAGAGGATCGGGAAAACGTGGGCCACGCAGCCGCCGGCGACGACGTTGGTCGACGAGTTCAGGCCGACGAAGATGAAGCCCAGCGCCGCGCCGAGCGCGTTCGTCACTTCGAAGCGGCCGACGCCGCCCTGCGCGATGCATCCGTCGACGGCGAGCTGGGGCACGAGCCCGCCGCTCCCCCCGCAGCCGACGCCGTACGGGGTCGCCATCCCGCCGCAGCTCGTGCCGCCGATCACTTTGGCGCGGCCGGAGTCGATGCCGTTCGCATCGGCGCGATAGGCGCCTCCGATGACGTCGTCGTAGCCGTCGCCGTTGCCGTCGCCCGCCCCGTCGACCGAGCGTCCGAACCGGTCCGCCGTCGCCTCGCCGCGGACCTTGTAGTGCGCCGCGCCCGACGGGCCGAGGAAGACGTGGATGGCGCCCGAGTCGAACCCGTTCTCGGCGTCCTTGTGCGCCCCGGCGATCACGTCGGCGAAGCCGTCGCCGTCCACGTCGCCGCCGTCGCCGACCGCCCAGCCGAGCTGCGCGTCGCTCGCGTCGCCGAAACGGGTGAAGAGGGTCGAGCCGCTGGCCCCCGAGAAGACGCGGCAGCTCCCGGAGTCGACGCCGTTGTCGTCATCGAAGAGCGCTCCGGCGATCACGTCGTCGAAGCCGTCCTGGTCCACGTCGCCCGCCCGGCTCGACGACCAGCCGAACCAGTCGCCTGGACCGTCGCCGAAGAACGTGTGAAGCACCGCTCCGCTGAATCCGGAGTAGACACGCACGCTCCCGGACGCGCTTCCTTGATCGTCGTCGAGCGGCGCGCCGGCGATCACGTCGGCGTAGCCGTCCTGGTCCACGTCGCCGCCGCCGGCCACTGTCGTACCGAGCCCGTCCTCGGCGCCGTCACCGTTGAACTGATGGAGGACCGCGCCGGTCTGCCCGGAAAAGACGCGCGCGCTGCCCGCGTTCAGCCCCGAGTCGTCGTCGAGCGGCACGCCGACGACGAGGTCGGCAAAGCCGTCGTTGTCGACGTCGCCGCCGCCCGCCACCGACGTGCCGAGGAAGTCGCTCGAGCCGTCGCCGAAGAACGTGTAGAGGATCGCGCCGGTCTGCCCGCAAAAGACGCGCGCGGCGCCGCCCTCGATCGCGCCGTCGTCGTCGAACGGGGCCCCCGCGATCACGTCGGCGTGGCCGTCGTTGTTCACGTCGCCGGCGCCGTCGACGGACGAGCCGAGCTGGTCGCCGGGGGAGTCGCCCCCGAACGAGTGGAGCACGCCGCCCGTCGCGCCGGAGAAGACGGTCACGCGCCCCGACGAAGCCCCGTTCGGATCGGCGGCCGGTGAACCCGCCACCACGTCCGCGAACCCGTCGTTGTCGACGTCGCCCGCGGCGCCGACGTCGTTTCCCAGCAGGTCGCCCGGCGCCCCGTGATGGTCGTGGAGAACCCCCTGCGCGGCCGCGTCGAACGAGCCGGCGACGAACAGGACGACGGTCAGGGTGAATCGCATGGGACCTCCGAGTTCGGCAGAGCCTAGCGCGATGGCCCGCCCCCGTTCAACGCCTCCCCGCCGCGCCGCCGCGCGCGAGAACGCCGGTGTTTCGTCTTCGAACCCGCGTCCCCTTCAACGTTGGCACCGAGGGCAATGGTAGGTGGAGCGTTGCCCTCGCCGGGTCATGCGAATCGGCGTCCCGCACCGCGAGCACGGTTCGCCGGCGCGATCATAGACGAGGAGCGCTCGCGCGTGCCCGCCGAGGCTGCCGTCGGCACGTCGATAGTCACGGAACGTGGTCCCGCCGTCGCGGATCGCCGACTCGAGCACGTCGCGGATCGCGACGGCGAGGCGATCGCAGCGGTCACGACCCACCCGACCCGCCGCGCGATGCGGGTGGATGCCGGCGCGGAACAGCGACTCGCTCGCGTAGATGTTGCCCACCCCGACGACGACGCGCGCGTTCATGATCACGTCCTTCATTCCGGCGCGGCGGCCGTGCGAGGCGGCGTGCAGATACGCGCCGTCGAATCCGAGTTCGAGCGGCTCGACCCCGAGGGGGGCGAGGAGCGCGTGCTCGAGCGGGTCGTCCGCCGTGAACAGGACCGCGCCGAAACGCCGCGGGTCGTGAAGCCGGAGGACCGCGCCGTCGTCGAGGACGAGGTCGACGTGGTCGTGGGCCACCACGGGCGCGGACGCGTCGACCCGCCGCAGGTTGCCTGACATTCCGAGGTGCACGATGATCGTCCCGGCCTCCAGCCGCAGCAGGAGGTACTTCGCCCGCCGTTCGACCGCGCGGATCCTCCGCCCTCGGATCGACCGGCCCAGGGTGGCCGGGACCGGCCAACGGAGCCGGCGATCACGCACCACCGCGTCCACGATGCGGCGGCCGACCACGTGGGGCCGGAGCCCGCGCGCCGTCGTCTCGACTTCGGGGAGCTCCGGCATCACGCGCCTCCGAGGCGAAGGCCGAGCCAGATCCAGACGCCGTTCGCCAGCGTGGCGAAGACGAGCTTCCGACGAAACGACGACTTGATCGTCTTGTGCCGGAACGCGGCCGATGCAAGCCAGACCCCGACTGCACCCGTCGCCGCGGCGAGGACGAAGAAATGCGCCTCCGGGATCCTCCGCCAACCGCGCGCGGCGCGCAGCTTGTCGAAGCCCATGTAGAAGAACGCGACCACGTTCACGGCCGCGACGAAGCCCGCGATCCAGGTCCACATGGGAACGATTGAACGAGCTAGCGAGGCATGGCGCAACGCGTATCATGTCGCGATCTGTTCCCTCCGAGGAGGTACGGCCGAACGGCGCGGATCTCTCGGCCACCTCACCCAACGGAACACCATGACGGCAACGGCACTGTCGACGAAGGCGCCCCGATCGGCCTACGCGGGGATCCTGGTGCTCGCGTTCTCGATCCTGCTGTTCGAGATCACGCTGACGCGCGTCTTCGCGGTGATGATGTGGCATCACCTCACGTACATGGTCGTGTCGATCGCGATGCTCGGGTTCGGCGCGGCGGGAAGCCTGTTGACCGCTCGCGGCGACGGCCTGAAGGAGGGCCCGGCCTCGCGCGAGATCTCGCGCGCCTCGATCGCATACGGCTTCGCCGTGATGTTCGCGTTCGCGTTCGTGACCAGCGTGAAGGTCGACAGCCTGAGCCTGTGGCAGGAGAAGAAGAACTTCTTCGCACTGCTCCTGATCTACCTGATCATCACCGCCCCGTTCCTCCTCGGCGGCGTCGCGATCGGCACCGCGCTGACGCGCTACGCGCGCGACGTGAATCGCGTGTACTTCTTCGACCTGATCGGCAGCGCGCTCGGCGGCGCGCTCTCGGTCTGGGTGCTGAACCGCTTCGGTTCGGCGCAGGTCGTCTTCCTCGCCGGAGCGGCCGGCGTGCTGTCCGGCTTCCTCTTCGGTCTCGGCGCGGGCGTCTGGCAGACGGTGAAGAACCTCCCCGCGCTCGCCGTCGCCGCCGCGGTGGCGGTCGCCGCCACCGGCGGCTCCGACGTCCTGCGGATTCCCGCCAGCGACTGGACGGTTCCGTTCGCGCCCAACAAGGAGGTGAAGCGGTTCGAGGCAAGCCTGCTCGACGCGCGCATTCCGAGCGCGACGGCCGAGGTCGAAGTCAGCGTCGACCTCGACGGCCCGCCGCAAATCCTCGGCGGCAACTTCGGAGCCGTCGACAAGATGTCGGTCGGGATGCGCGCCGTCGCCCAGGACGGGACTGCGCCGACGATGATGCTGAAGGACGCGGGGCAGATCGAACGCTTCCGGTTCCTCGACGACACGTCGGCCGGCACCGCCTATCAGGCGTTCGCGGCGCGCGGCGCGAAGGAACCCGACGTGCTCGTGATCGGCGTCGGAGGGGGCGTCGACGTCATGACCGCGCTCTACCACGGCGCCAAACACGTCGACGCCGTCGAGATCAACCCGGCCATGATCGACATGGTCACGAAGCGTTACGACGACTACCTCGACGGCCTGTTCCGCCCGGGCGCGCACGCGTGGTCGGACCGCGTCCACCTGCACAACTCCGAGGGCCGCTCGTTCATGCGGCACCGCGATCGGAAGTACGACGTCATCCAGATGAGCGGCGTCGACTCGTTCACCGCGCTCAGCACCGGCGCCTACACTCTCTCCGAGAGCTACCTCTACACCGTCGAGGCGGTCCGGGAGTTCTACGCTCACCTGAACGAGGGCGGCTACGTCAACTACTCTCGATTCATCCTGACCTACCCGAAGAAGCCGCGCGAGACGCTTCGCCTCGCGAACATCGCCCGGACCGCGCTCGAGGAGCTCGGGGTCGCCGACCCGTCGTCGCAGATCGCCGTGTTCGTCGGCCACAACTGGGCGTCCACCATGGTGAAGAAGGGGGCGTTCACGCGGCAGGAGATCGATGCGCTCCGCGCGTTCGGCGAGCTCGAAGGGTTCCGCGGGTTTGCCTACGACCCGCTGCAGGAGCGCTCGAAACCGTTCCCCGCCAACACCGAGACGCGCCATCTCGCGCGGATCTTCTTCGCCGACCGGCTCGGCCGGCTCGACCTCGACGACGCGACGCGCGGCGCGGTCCTCGAGCCGCTGATCGACACCGTCGCGGCGCGCCTCGTGTCCGGCGACGCGGACCTGAGCCTCGAGACGGCGCTCGACGCGCTTGGCGACGGACGCGGCGTGCACGAAGCAGCGATCCGCGAGGCGCTCGGCGAGGCAGAGGACGGCGCGCGCGACAACGCCGAGAACTTCATGGCCCTGCAGCGCGACTTCATTACGGTGCTCAAGGGCACCGACGAGGAGCGGGAGCGGTTCGTCGACGCCTACGAGTACGACGTCCGCCCGTGCACCGACGACGCGCCGTTCTTCTTCAACTACTACCGCTACGGAGGGCTCCTGAAGAAGCCTGACGAGGCGTTGAACCAGCAGAGCCACTACCACTACGACTACCCGGTCGGACACATGGTCCTGCTCGCGTCGCTGGGGCAGATCGTCGTGATCGCGTTCGTCCTGCTCATCGTGCCGCTCCGGCGGCTGAAGAGCCAGGGCATTCGCACGCGGGGCAAGCTGCGGTACTTCGCCTACTTCGCCGCGCTCGGCATGGGCTTCATGTTCGTCGAGATCGCGGTGATGCAGAAGGTCGTCATCTTCCTCGGCCACCCGACCTACTCGCTCTCCGTCGTGCTGACCTCGCTGCTCGCGTTCGCGGGGATCGGCTCCTACCTGGCCGGCCGCATCGAATCGCTGACGCGTGCGAACTTCCTCAAGCTGCTGGTCGCCATCGTCGCGTCGATCGGGATCGCGTTGCTCGGCGTGAACCACGGCGTCGCCGCGCTCATCGGCCTGCCGTTCGCCGCGCGCGTCGCGTTCGTCGTCGTGCTGCTCGCGCCGGTCGGTCTCGCGCTCGGCATGCCGTTCCCGACCGGCATCCGCCGGCTGAAGGAGGACGCCCCCGAGCTGATCCCGTGGGCCTGGGCGATCAACGGGTTCCTCTCGGTCTTCTCATCGATCTTCTGCATCGTCCTGAGCATGGCGATCGGGTTCACCAAGGTGATCCTGATCGCGGCCGCGGTGTACGCGGTCGGGTTCCTGTTGGTTCCACCGGTGCGCAGGGGACGGGGAACGGCGGAGGCGAGCGCGGCCTCGACGTCATCAGTCGGTCCATGATTGCGGAGTCACCCATGACCCAGTCAAATCCTCGTCCTTCCGGCCGGCGCTTGCGTCACTACCGGATCGTCGAGAAGACCGGGGCCGAGCCCTGGGCGATCGAGGTCGAGCAGGGAGGGCTGGAGTTGCTGCTCGAGCCGATCCTGAACAAGGGGACGGCGTTCACGCCGGAGGAGCGGCAGCGGCTCGGGCTTCAGGGGCTGCTGCCGCCGGCTACGTCGGCGATCGCGGACCAGGTGCGACGGATCGCGGACGGCCTCCGCCGCCAACCGACCGACCTGGACAAGTACCTCTACCTCATCGCGCTCCAGGACCGGAACGAGACGCTCTTCTACCGGTTCGCCCTCGACCACCTCGACGAGGTGTTGCCGCTGATCTACACGCCGACGGTCGGTCAGGCGTGCCAACAGTTCAGCCACATCTACCGGCGGCCGCGCGGGCTGTACGTCACGCTCGAGGACGTCGACCGACTCGACACGATGCTCGCGGAGTCGGCGCCCGACGACGTCGCGATCCTCGTGGTCACCGACGGCGAGCGGATCTTGGGCACCGGCGACCAAGGAGCGGGCGGGATGGGGATCCCGATCGGGAAGCTGTCGCTCTACACGCTCGGAGCCGGGATCCACCCGACACTGACCCTGCCGGTCATGCTCGACGTCGGGACCGACAACGAAGAGCTCCGGACGGACCCCCTCTACCTCGGGCTGCGCCACCCGCGAGTGCGCGGCGCGCGTTACGACGCGCTGATCGAGGCGTTCGTCGCCGCGGTCCACCGCCGCTGGCCGCACGCGATCCTGCAGTGGGAGGACTTCGCGAAGGAGAACGCCTTCCGGATCCTCGACCGCTTCCGCGGTCGGACGCCGAGCTTCAACGACGACATCCTCGGCACGGGCGCGATCGTCGCCGCCGCGCTCGTCAACGCGCTGAAGGTCGCGGAAGTGCCGCTCGTCGAGGCGCGCGTCCTGTTCCTCGGCGCGGGCGAGGCGTGCATCGGCTCGGCGCGGGCGGTCCTCGCGGCGAAGCGGGCGGCCGGCGCCGCCGAGGCCGAGGCGCGGCGGTCGCTCGTCCTGCTCGACACGCGCGGCGCGGTCAGCGAGGACCGACCGAACCTGCCGCCGTTCAAGGCCGACTTCGCGCTCCGTGGCGAGGACGCGGCGCGCTGGCCCGAGGCGCCGCGCGACCGCATCCTGGAGGCGGCGATCGACCACTTCCGGCCGCACGCGATCGTCGGGGCGACCGGCATCCCGCGGACGTTCGACGAGAAGGCGGTCCGGGCGTTCGCCGGCCAGGCCGCGCGGCCGATCCTCTTCGCGTTGTCGAACCCTTCCGCGATGTCCGAGGCGCAGCCGGACGACCTCATGCGCTGGACGTCGGGGCGCGCGATCGTCGCCACCGGAAGTCCGTTCCCGCCCGTCGCCGGCCCATACGGACCGGTTCCGATCGCCCAGGCGAACAACATGCTCGTCTTCCCGGGGGTCGGGCTCGGCGTGTGGGTGGCACGCGCGACCGAGGTGACCGACGCGATGTTCGCCGTGGCCGCACGGGCGGTCGCCGCCACGGTCGCCCCAGAGCAGCTCGCGCAGGGGAGAATCCTCCCGCCGGTCCAGGAGATCCGCTCGGTCTCCCGCGCCGTCGCGCGGGCGGTCGCCGAGGAGGCGATGCGATCCGGCCACGCGCCTAAGCTCCCACGGGACGAGCTCGACCGGAGGCTCGACCGCGAGACGTGGGAGCCGCGCTACATGCGGCTCGTCGTGGCCGGCGACGACGCCTGAACGTCCGGCGGCGCGACCGTTCCGTCTACGGCAGCGCCCCGCCGTTTCGCAGCACGTCTTCGTGCTTCGGGTCGACGGGGCTCTGGTGGATGAACGCACCGTTGATCTCGATCCGTTTCGCCCGCTTCTTGGGCGCACGGTGGTCGTGGCGGTGGTGGTCCGCGTTCGAGTAGTGCGTCACGTAGGACTTGCGCGTCAGCTCGCGGTTCGTGGCTGGAGATCCGCCGTGCGCGAGCGCGCCGTGCCAGATGAACACGTCGCCCTTCTTGGGACAGAACCGCAGGGCTTCCTGCCGATACCGATCGGCCGCGGCGTGGAGGAACTCGGCGAACTCGACCGTCGTTCGCCTCGACTTGTTGGTGCGGAACATCCCGTCCCCCCACTCGAACTTGGGCAGCGCGTGCGACCCGGGGATGTAGACGAGCGGCCCGGCGCCCGGGTCGACGTCCTCGAGGGCGATCCACGACGCGGCCAGCTCGCTCGCGACGGTGGACCGCACGAACGCGAAGTCCTGGTGAGCCTCCTGCTCGCTCCCCTTGAAGAAGAAGAGCGACTGCATCGCGACGACCGGCGCCCGGAACACGTGACCGAGGAAGTCGACGATCGAGCGGTGGAGCGACAGCTTCTTGGCGGCCGTCGAGTAGTTGTGGAGGTCGTTCAGGCGGACGTGGATCGCACCGCGGTCCTCGCGCAGATCCCGGACGTGATGCTCTTCCAGCGTCGTGATCGGCACGTTCGACGCGAGGTCGCAGTCGATCTGGATCCGGAAGCTCCGATAGGCGCCGAGGAGATCGTCGACGTCCTTCAGGAGCGCGTCGACGAGCGCCGGATCGATCGCGCGCTCGAACACCACGAAACCGAACTGCATCCAATGGACGAGGTGGGCGCGCAGCTCGAACCGGCGCGCGTCATCCAACCGCAGCGATCGGACGTAGCGATCGATCTGGTCGCGCCCGCGATCGAGCCAAGGCAGCGTGGCGAAGTCGAAGTCCTGCGGGCTCGTCTCGCTCACTCGGTCGGACATTCTCTCCTCGACGCATCAAGCCGGTGCGGGACGTGCATTACACCCGGGCGCGAACGGCGCCGTCGAGGCGCAAATGAGCGCGATCCTCGACCTCTCAGCCCGGCGACAGGAAGTCGGCCGTCTCGTCCCAGTCGCCCAGCACGAGCGTGTCCAGCGCCCGGCGCGATCGCGGCGCGGAGTCGCGGTCGCGGACCCGTTCGGGGAGCCGGTTCGGATCGCCGAGGTATCCGATCGCGACGCCGGCCACCACGTCGACGTCCTCCGGAAGGCCGAACTCCACGCGGGCATGATCCGGCCGGATCCCGGCCATCTGATGCACGAACAACCCACGCGACGTCGCCTCCAGGGCGAGGTTGCCCATCGCGAGTCCGACGTCGTGCCCCGCGTGACGGTTCGGCTCGCCGTTGCGGTCGAACTTCGTCGCCGCGAGCGTCAGCATCAACACCGGCGCGTACTTGGCCCAGACCTGATTCGGCTCGACGAGACAGGTGAGCACGCGTTCCCACGTCGCGCCGTGCCCCTTGCGCCCGACGAGGAACCGCCACGGTTGCTCGTTGAAGCAGGAGGGCGCCCAACGCGCCGCCTCGAACAACGCGATCAGATCGGTCGGCTCGACCTCGCGATCGTCGAACGCGCACGGGCTCCAGCGCGACGCGATGAAATCGTGCACGGGAACGCTCGTCACGGCCTTTCTGTCGTCGTTCCTCATCGGGATCGCTCCTCGTTCGTTCGGGCGAGATCGAAGACGAGCACCTCGGCGTCGCTCTCCGCCTCGATGTCCAACCGCGGCTCCTGCTCGATCGCCGCGCCGTCGCCGGCGCCGAGCCTCGAACCGTTCACGTTCACCACGCCGCGCGCGACCTGAAGCCACGCCGCCCGGCCTGCCCCGAGAGAATGCCGAACGCTCCGGCCGGCGTCCAATCGCGCGGCAAGAACTCGTGCATCCTGATGGATCGTCAACGATCCGTTCACGTCGCCGTCCTCGGATGCGACGAGGAGGAGCTCGTTTCGCGCCTTCTCGAACGGTACGCACATCTCTTGGTAGCTCGGCGCGAGGCCGCGACGATTCGGCTCGATCCAGATTTGAAGCAGGTGCAGCGGCTCGGAAGCGGACGGGTTCACCTCGCTGTGGAGGACGCCGCTCCCCGCCGTCATCCGCTGCATGTCGCCGGGCCGAAGCACCGATCCGTTTCCCAGGCTGTCCTGGTGCTCGAGGGCCCCGGAGAGGATCCAGGTCAGGATCTCCATGTCGCGGTGCGGATGCGTCCCGAACCCGGTCGCGGGCTGCACCCGGTCTTCATTCAGCACGCGAAGCGCGTGGAACCCTTGAAAGCGCGGATCGTGGTACCCCGCGAACGAGAAGGTGTGCCGAGCATCGAGCCAGCCGTGGTCCGCGTGTCCCCGATCCGTCGATCGCCGTATGGTCAGCATCTCGCACCTCCGCGCCGGTTTCACGTCGTCCGTCACATATTCGTTTGAACAAATATCTACGATGCACGAAGATCCGGTTCGGTTACACGTTCCGTGGCATCAGCCGATGCCGACGCGCTCGAGGCAGTGATGGAGGGAGTTCCTCTCCTCGCGACCGAGCGGAGCGAACTGACGCTCGTGAAGCTCGCGGATCGGCTCGTCCAACGCCGCGAGCCGATCCTGGCCCTTGCGCTCCAGCTTCACTCGGATGACGCGGCGGTCCTCCGCACCGCGTCCTCGGCTCACCATCCCAGATGCCGCCAATCGGTCGATCAGCCGGGTCACGTCGGGATCGCGGCGGATCAACCGCGCCGCGATCTCCTGGCACGAGAGGCCACCGGGCCCCGCGCCTCGGAGGATCCGGAGCACGTTGTACTGAGGACTCGTCAGCCCGGCTCCCTTCAGGAGCGCGGCGACCTGCGTCTGCACTCGCTCTCGGGCTCGTTCCAGCGCCACGAAGAGGGACGCGGGGTCGACATGGGTCTTCATTCTCACGAGCCTACCCGCGGAGATGGTCGTGACAACGGATGATTCGCCGCCCAGGTTCCGCTCGCTCCCGCCGGCGGATCAGGAGGGCGGCTCGGCGTTCCCGCGGAGATGCTCCTCGAACATGCGCGCCGCGACGTCGAGGAAGTCGCGTTCGGTGACGATCCCGACGAGGCGGTCGTCCTTCGTGACGACGGGCAGGCAGCTCACCCCATGCTTGCGCATGAGCGAGACCGCGTGGAGCACGCTGGTCTCCGGTTCCGCCGTCACCGGCGTCGGCTTCATGATCTCGCGCACGGCGATCGGTTCCGATCCTTCCCGTCCCACGCCGCGGCCGAGGAGGCGAAGCAGGGCACGGTGGGAGACGATGCCGACGAGCCGCCCTTGGTCGTCCTCGACCGGAACGTGACGGATGTGCTCCCACTCCATCAGGCTCGCCGCGAGGTCGACGAGATCCTCCGGATGCACCGTGAAGACGTCCTTCGTCATCACCTGCGCGACGGTCTGATAGCTGCTCCGCCAGTCGAGGCCGGACGCGTCGAACTTCGCGAGCTCCCATTCATGGACCGGACGATTGGTCCACTGGTTCTCCCACGTCGCTCGCACGATCGCTCGAAACCGTTCGTCGCGCGTGCCGCTCTTCATCGCGGCAAGCGAGTCGAACTGCCACTGAGCTCCCGTGCGTCCGCTCGCGACCCGCTTCTCGATCACGCCGAGGTAGTCGTCGATGTCCTTCTGGTCGATCCGCCGCGCCGCGAGCCCGTCGCGCGCGAGGGGAAGGAGCTCGTCGAGGATCAGCTCCTGCGCGGTGTAGTCCTTGCCGTCGAGCCACTGGAACTGCGCGAACAGCCCCTGGCGGGCGGCCATGATGAAATTGCCCTTCGCGTCGTCGAACGTCAGATGCCGCGTGATGTCCTGGTACTTGTCGGCGAGCGCCGACATCAGGCCGAAGAAGAGGGCCGCGTTCGCGATCTCGTCCTTGACGGTCGGCCCGGCCGGGAGCGCACGATTCTCGATCCGGAGGTGAGCCTTGCCGCGATGGACGCCGTAGCACGCGCGGTTCCATCGGTACACGGTGCCGTTGTGGAGCCGGAGCGCGGTGAGGTCGGGGATCTCGCCGCGGTCGAGCATCGCGGTCGACGGCTCGCCCAGCTCCGTCGTGAGCACGAGCCGGAATCGTGCGATGTCCTCGCGGAAGATCTCGAGCACCGAGTCTCTAACCCATGCGTCGCCGAAGCTCACGCGCGGCCGGCGTCCGCGGGTCACGTGCAGGTCCGAACGCTCGTCCACGGACTGCTGGAACAACGCCACCCGCGTCTCGTGCCACAACCGATGCTCGAGCACGAACGGGGAGTTGACGGCGGCGGCGAGGACCGGCGCGCTGACCACCTGCGCCAGGTTGTAGAGCCGGGCGAACTCCTCGGCGGCCACCTGGAAGTGGACCTGGAAGCTCGTGTTGCACGCCTCGAACAGCACGTTGTCGTGACGGACGCTGAGCTCATCGAGCCCCTTGATCACGGCCCGGAACTCGCCACCGCGCATCGCGCGCATCGCGTCGTTCAGCCGGTAGTAGCGCGGGACCGGCGTCATGCTGTCCATCGTCAGGTGCGACTGGCGCAGCGTCGGCAGGATCCCCGTCAGGACCGCTTTCGCGTTCAGCTCCTTCGCCTGGACGCGGACCCGCTCGAGCAGGCCCCACAACTCGGCCTCGAGCTCGGACAGGCTGCTGCCCGTCAACGCGTACGGCGAGAGGTTGCACTCCAGGTTGAACAGCGCCAGTTCGGTCGTGTACTGCGGATGCCGCAGTCGCTCGATCATCTTGATCGCGAGGTTCTTCGGCTGGTAGTCGTCGTCGACCAGGAAGATCTCCTGTTCGGCGCCGACCCGACGGACTCCGGACTCGATCAGGCCGGACTCGATCATCCGCTCGAGCGCACGAACGTCGTCGAGGATCGCACGCATGAACGCGCGCAACTCGCGGTTGTCCACGGTTCCCGAAGTGTACTGCTGACCCATGCGGAACCCCGAACTCGAAGAGCCTCCGACTCAGGCTCCGAGGATAGCAGAGCACGATCTCGACCCACGATCACGAAACGAAGAAGCGCCGGTGCGGGTTCCGCGCGGACGGGACGGATCCGCGCCGGCTCAGCCGGAGTAGACCATCGCACGCCGCTCGCCGCCGCTCCGCACGCGAGCCGACTCCTCGAAGAAGAACCGCGGTTCACCGAACGCCGGCTCGAGCTGATCCAGCCAGCATGCGTTCTCGTCGTAGCGCGCGAAGAACGGTCGCTTGACCCAGTCGGGGTTGCGCCCCCGGATGAACGAGCAGACGAACACCTTCTCGCCGTGGATCTCGGCGACTCCGTCGATCTGGACCTTGCCGGGCGTCGCGGACATCGACGGACCACGCGCCGTGCGGGCCAGGCCGGTCACCTGCTTCCACGCGTCCCGATAGATCTGGTACGCCCTCGCCAACGGGATCTCGAAGTACTGCTTCGGGCCGGTGTCGCGCTCGACGAACATGTAGTACGGCACCGCGCCGAGGCGGACCTGCTCCTTCCACATCCGCGCCCAGACGTCGGAATCGTCGTTGACGTGCTTGATCAACGGCGCCTGGCAGCGGACCTCGGCGCCTGCGTTCCGAATCCGCCGCATCGCTCTCTTCGCGACGTCCGTGGAGAGCTCGACCGGATGGCTGACGTGCGCCATCACGGCGAGGTGCTTGCCCGCGTCGCGGACCTGCTCGAACAACCGGAGGCAGTCGTCCGCATCCGCGTCGGTGACCCATCGCTGGGGCCAGTACGCGACCGCCTTCGTCCCGATGCGGATGTCCTGGATGTGCTCGAAACCCGGGCCGAGAAGCGGTTCGACGTACCTCCGCAGCACACTCGTTTTCATGATCATCGGGTCGCCGCCGGTGAACAGCACGTCGCTGATCTCGAGGTGCTCCCGAAGGTACTGGAGGAAGGTGTCCGATTCGCGCTGTGCGAACTTGAGCTCGTCGATCCCCACGAACTGCGCCCAACGGAAGCAATAGGTGCAATAGGAATGGCACGTCTGCCCCTGGCTCGGAAAGACGAGGCACGTGTCCGCGTACTTGTGCTGGAGGCCGGAGAGCAACGTTCCATCGGCCAATCGCGGCTTGTTCAGCTTCATCTGACCGGACGGATGCGGGTTCAGTTGGAGGCGGATCCGATCCGCTGCCGCGGCCAGCTCGGAGCGGGGCGCGTCATTCTGCAGCCGCGTGACCATCTCGGCGAGCCAATCGTCCTGGAGCATCGCCGGCTGAGGGAACGTGAGCTGGAACATCGGGTCGTCCGGCACCCGGTCCCAGTCGATCAGCTCATCGATGACGTACTCGTTGACGCGGAACGGAAGAACGGAAGCGACCGCCTTCATCTGGAGCCGCAGGTCCGAATCGAGCTTCGCGAGCTGGGGAATCCGATCGAACGTCGCGACCGTGAAGACCTTGTAGCGTGTCGCCTCGTTTCCCACGTCCACCTCGCTTCAATGCAGTCCGGGATCGTCGCGACGAACAGGTTACGCCCACGCGGTACGCCAACCGGGGCTGGGAGCCGGGACCCAGGCCCGGCACGACCGGGCTCATCGAGGCCGGTCAGTGGTGCGACGATACGGGGGAATTCTAGCGGTTCCGGGGATCCGTTTCGACACCCGTCCCGGGCGTGCGGGGAAATTCAGCGCGAGTGAAACTCATTTTGTCTTTATTTGGCTCTCTTCGTCATGTCTCAGATCCACGTTGCTCGTGAATCTACGTCGATCCTGGTCCGTTCCCGAAGAAGACCGTTTGAAGGTGGTTTAACACTTCTGTGATCGCCTCATCCCTGGCCTGCTCGACGCTCCGACCACGGCTCCTACGTGGTTTCAAGTCGTGGTCTCCGTCCTCGATCCAGGCGACCCGGACCTGAGAGGAGCAGTGGTATTGGGCCACCTCGGCGGGAGTTCCGAAGCGGTCGCGCGTTCCCTGGACGATCAACGTGGGCGTCACGAGCGACGCGAGATGGGCGGTCCGCACTCTTTCCGGCCGACCGGGAGGATGGAACGGATACCCGAGGCAGACGAGGCCGCGAACCGCGAGCTCGTCGGCAACGAGGCTCGCGATCCGCCCCCCCATCGACTTGCCGCCGATCACGAGCCGCTCCGCCCCGAGCTGACCCACCAGCCCGACCCAGGTCTCGCGGAGGACCGGTTCGCGATCCGGCCCGCGGCGGCGGCCGTCGCGCCGGCGCGCCGCCATGTAAGGGAACTCGAAGCGGACGACGCGGTGACCCGCCGCGGCGATCCCTTCCGCGAACGCGTTCATGAATGGGGTGTCCATGCCGGCCCCGGCCCCGTGCGCGAGGGCCACGACGGTCGGCGACCGGGGCGGCCCCGTTTCGAGCCGTTCGGGATCGGACACGCGAGCCGGGCTCAAGGAATGACGAGGCTGACCGCGTTGGTGAGGGTCGCGCCGAGCGGGGAGCCGGGATCCAGGACGTATGCTTGGAGCGTCGCGGTCAAGCTCGGCGTCCCGGCCGGCACCGTGCCGGACGCGACGATGCTGCCGTTGCCGGGCCCAATCCCGCCGAGCGGCAGCGGCAGGGAGATCGGAGAAACCGGCGCGATCAACAGGGTGCAGCCGCCGGGAAGCGGCAGCGACGCCTCGACCTGGCCGAAGAGCAGGACGGCGAGCGAGCCCCCGAGCCCACCGGAGATGGAGGCGGTCAGGATCTCGCCCGGCTTGGGGCAGCCGGTCAGCGAGAAGGACGGAACGAACCCTCCGGAACCGGGGCAACCGGTGCCGTACGGAATCGGCGCGCCGAGACATTCGAACTCGATCCGGACGAGCCCCTCCCCGCCGGCGGCCACGTCGAAATCGGGCGCGCCGACGGCGACGTCCGCGTAGCCATCGGCGTCCGCGTCGAGATTCCCGGCAACGGACCGGCCGAAGTGGTCGTTCGCGGCGTTTCCGGTGTACGCCCGGATCGCGGCGCCGGACTTCCCCGAGAAGATCGTCGCTTCGCCCGCGTTGGCGAACGCGGCGTCCGAGAACTGCGCGCCGACGATGACGTCCGGCGCGCCGTCGAGATCGACGTCGCCCGCGTCGCTCACCGATCCCCCGAACTGATCGTCGGCCGCCGTCCCGAGGAACGCGTGGACGATCGAACCGAGCGCGAACGAGTAGACCCACGCGCCGCCCGAGTCCACCCCGTTGCCATCGTGCATGTTCGCGCCGACGACCACATCCGCGAATCCATCGGCGTCGGCGTCGCCGGCGCCGCTCACGCTGATGCCGAGCTGATCGCCGGCGGCGGGGCCCGAGATCAGGGCGAGCGGCGCGCCGGTCTGACCGGAGAAGATCGTCGCCGCGCCGGAATCGAGGCCCCCCACGTCCGCGCCGTACGCACCGACGACCACGTCGTCGAAGCCGTCGCCGTTCACGTCGCCCGCTCCGCTGACCGAGGTGCCGAACGCGTCGTTCGCGGCCACGCCGCCGAGGAAATGGAGCGTGGTCAGGAACTGGCCGGACACGACGATCGCGCTGCCGCTGTCGATCCCGCCCACGTCGGCCGCCCAGGCGCCGAGGATCAAGTCGGGGAAACCATCGGCGTCGACGTCCCCCGCGCCGCTGACCGATTGGCCGAGTTGGTCGCCCGAGGCGGCACCGATGAAGCTCGTGGCCAGCGTCCCGTTCGGACCGACGAAGAGATCCACCTGTCCCGACTCGGGACCGTTCGGGTCCGCGAAGAACGCGCCGGCGAGCACGTCGGCGTAGCCGTCGTTGTTCAGGTCCCCCACCGTCCCGACGGATCGCCCGAACAGGTCGAGGAGTCCGCCTCCGGTCACCTTCACGAGCTGCATCCCGGTCTGGCCGGAGTAGACCGACATCGCGCCGTTGTTGATCAGCCCGCTGCTGTCCGCGAACGGGGCGCCAACGATGACGTCGTCGAAGCCGTCGCCGTCGAGGTCGCCGGCGGAATGGACGGACGAGCCGAACGCGTCGCCCTGGGCATCGCCCGTGAGCAAGTGGGTCTGAGCGACGGCGACGTTCACGAACGTCACCGCGACGAGAACGGTCGAGAGAGCGAGCTTCATCGTTGCGATCTCTGAAGGAGGATGGATTGCGGCAGCGGGCCCCATCCTACCGAACCGCGGTCGAGTCTCCTTCGCGTCGACTTCACTCCGCCGCTCGGGTTCCCTCCTTCCGCGATTGCTCGACGCCGTAAGCAGACGGCGGGTCGTACCCGGGCGGAACCCCGTCGTCCGACCAAAGGGTCCGGCTGCTCGGGAAATAGAGCGTTCCCCACCCGTGCCCTTCCTTCACCCAGGGACTGATGCCGCGCGGCCAGTTCGGCCAGAGCGATCGACACACGACGTAGTCGACTCCCCCGAGGATCCACGAGATCGGCTTGAAGACGTAGTAGCCGAGCCCAATTCCCGCGAACGGGCTGACGCCCCCCGTCGAAACGCCGACTCCGACGCTCGGCGTCGGTGTCGGATCGCTCCGGCCGGCCCAGAACTCGAACACGTTCGTGAGGGTCACGAGCGGAACGTCGACGAGGTCGCGCGCACCGGTCAGCGGGGTCAGCGCGACCCGCCCCGTCGTCGATGAGCACGAGCACAGCGCGACCGCCGTCATGATGAGCGCCACCGTACGAAGTTGGTTCACGACTCCCTCCCGTTCAGAGGTTCCTTTCATCCCGTCCCCGCGCCTCGACGCGCGGATTGTAGGACTCGCTCAGGCGCGCCGGCGCGCAGATACCGGGGTGAAGCGCGTACTCTGCCGTGGTTCCGCCGACATTCTTGCCACATCCGAACCGATCGAGGCCAGAATGACGGGCACCCGTTCAGGACGCGAAGAAGGAAGGACCTCCATCATGATGACGACGCGAGTCCTGCTCACCTCCGCCTGGTTCGCATTCGGATCGATCGCCGACGCCCGCTCGCTCTCGCCCCAGGACGTCGTCGTGGTGACCGAGGACGGCCTCTTCTGGCACGGCGCCACGGTGGGAACGACCGCGACGCAGCTCCTGCCGGCGACCGCGTTCGGCGGGCTCGCGAACCCGTCGGTCGAATGGGAGCGCGGCACCAACGCCGTGTTCGTGACGAGCCAGGCCAAGCTGTTCCGAGTCACGCTCGCCGGCACGCCGCCGTCCAACGCGACGATCACCGATCTCACGCCGGCCATCTCCGGCGCGACGCCGCTCTTCTTCGACCTCGACGTCAACCCGGCGAACGACGACCTCTACGTCCTTGACCGCGCGAATGGCGCGATCCACCGGTTCCGTCCACCGTTCGTCCTCGGCATGGCGCCCGACCTCAGCGTCGCCGTGCCGAAGTCGTCGCGATCCATGAGCGTCGACAGCCGCCGCTATCGGCTCGGGCTCGTCTATTGCGACTCCATCGCGATCCAGCGGGTGCGCGTTCCGACGCTCACGACCGAGATCCTCGCGTACGCACCGTTCTCGGATGGCAGCGACTGCGACGCGCAGCTCCAGAACGGAGTGATGTTCAGCCGGTCGAGCGACCACATGGTCGCGATCACCGTCGGCTCGCCGAACGTCGTGGTCGACATCAACCTCTCCACGACCTGCAAGCCGGTCGCGCTGCGGCCGACCGACAGCGAGTGGGACCCGGTCAAGCGGCGGCTGCACGTGCTCGCGGCCGATGGCATCAACGCCTGCCACGGCTTCTACACGGGTCCGAACCACGTCGTCCGCTTCCAGGTCCCCGGCGGCGGGCCGAACCCACCGCTCGTGCTCACGAACTCGTCCGGATCCGGCATCACCGGCGATCGCGGCGACCTGTGCGTGGTGCACGACGACTTCGCGTTCTCCTTCCTCTACGGCGAGCCGTGCGCGGCGCCGGGCGGCATCGCCCCGATCCTCGACCATACGGACGGCATCGGGCTCGTTCCGTACGTCGGGAACGTGAACTTCACGCTGACCCTCGTCGACGCGCCGGCCTCGGCCGCGACGTTCCTCGTGGCCGGGCTCGTACCGATCGATGCCCCGCTCGGCGCCTGCCGCATCCTCGTGTTTCCGAGCATCGTGGCCGCCGTTGGAGCGACGAGTGCGACGGGCGACGCGATCTGGCCGGCGGCGATCCCTCCCGACCCTGCGATCCAAGGCGCCGACGTGTTCGTGCAGTCGATCTCGATCGACGGATCGGGCGCACCGATCGGCTCGCAAGGACTCCAGCTCCATCTCGGTTCGTAGACCGCGAACGACCGATCACTTCACCGGCGTTGACACCGTCGGCCCGTCCGGCGACAATCCGCCTGGCTCGGGGTTTCCTCCGCTCGGAGCGGAGGAACCACGAGGGAAGTGGGTGTGAATCCCACACGGTCGCGCCACTGTGAGCGGTGAGCTCGTCTCGGCGAACGCCACTGGAAGCCTGGCTTCTGGGAAGGCACGAGACAGAGCGGTGACCCGCGAGTCAGGAGACCTGCCCCGAGCACGAACCGTGACCACGCGCGCGAACCGACGTGGGCCGGGCCGACGAGGTCGACCGGGCCGCTTCGAAGACGCGCGGTGGAAGGGGTTCCAGGTCGCGGCGCTCGCGGAGCAGCGCTCGACCTGACCGACCTCCCGGCTCCCGGGGCAACCTCATGTCGAGAATCCTCGCGTCCCCCTTCATCACCATCGTTTCCGTTTCGGCGCTCGTCGCGCCGGCCCACGCCGGCCTGTCCGTATCCGTCGGCTGGTCGTCGGAAAGCACCCCCGCCGCGCCGGCCGGGGCGATCCTCGGAGGCATGGACGTCCTCGCGAACGGGAACCTCGCCGTTTTCGACGGCACCGCCATCGTCGAGGTCGTGCCGGCGTCGGGCGCCGTCGTGCGCACCATCTTCACGCCGCCGTCTCCCGTGTTCGGCAGCTTCGTGGTGATCGACCCGACCGACACCTACATCCTCTTTGGCGAGAGTTCGAGCCACGACGTCCATCGCGTTCCCCTCGACGGCTCGCCGGCGTCGGTCGTCGCGAACCTCTGGCTCAACTTCGCGTGCACGTTTCGCGGGCCCGACGTCGCGTTCATCACCCGCGCGAACCCGTCGTCGAGCGGCACCCTGATCGAGCGGCTCGACGTCCTGACCGGGCAGACCGATCTCATCGCGTCGGTTCCCGGACCGTCGGGGCCGGTCGCGTTCGATCGCAACGGCGACCTCTTCTACGGCGTCAACGACACGAGCTTCCCCGCCGCGCGGGGCGCGCAGGCCATCGTCCGGTTCGACGCCGCGAAGGTCGACGCGGCGATCGGCCCAAGCGCGCTCGGCGCGGCCGACGCCTCGACGTTCGTCGTGAATCAAACCGCCCCGTACGGCTTCGCGTTCGACGACGAGGGCGACCTGTTCGTCTCCGATTCGATCGAGGCGACGCTGAAGGAGTACGCGCCGAACGGCACGTTCTTGAGCGAGGTCGGGTTCGAGACGTCGCCGACCGCGGCGGTCGGCACGATGGTGTTCGTGGGCGACGGCGGCGGCCCGACTCACTTCGCGCCCTACCAACCCGCGACCGGCGACGCGCTCTACGTGGTCTCGTCCGACTTCTTCTCGTTCAACGACGTCAGCCGCGTCCAGCCGCGGCGAGCCACCCTGTCGACGCAGCCCGCCTCGCCCGTCCCCGCCGGGCCGTTCACGTTCCGGCTCGAGGACGGTCCGCCGTCGGGGATCACGTATCTGTTCATCGCGTCGTCGGCCGCGCCCGCCGAGGTCGTCGTCCTCCACGACGGCGTGCCGTTCGCCCTCGGCTTCGATCCGGGCAGCCTCATCGCCTCGGTGCCGCTGCCGCTCGACGCGAACGGCGAGCTCGTGATCCCGGCGACGAGTCCGGGGATCCCCGGGTCGATCGTGGTCCAGGGCGCCCTGTTCGCGACGGACGGAACCGGCGGGTCGACGACGACGCTCGTGATCACGTTCACTTGACGGGAAGAGTCGCCTCCGCCGGCGGCGCGGGCCAGCCGGCCGGCGGAGGCGACGCCGGCAACGCCAGCGTGAGCATCGCCATCGACGTGCCGTACGCGGCGGAGCGCGCGAAGACGCGATCGTTCCACGTGCCATCGTCCGCGCGCGACTGCATCACGATCTCACGAACGCGCCGGCGGTATTCCTGGCGCTCCTCGTCCGGCAGGAGCTCGGCGGCCAGCCCGGCGTAGTAGTGGCCGAAGTAGAAGTAGTACGGCGCGATCCCGTACGGCGGTTCGTGCGTCCCATCGCGCGCGCGCCGTTCCTCGAGCCACCGCCAGTGGACGATGAACGCGTCGACGGCCGCCCGCATCCGTTCGAGCGAGCCGCGGCCGCCGAGGAACAGTGCCGTTTCGGCCGCGGCCATGCGCGCGCAGGATCCGGGCGTCTCCGACGACCGCCGGTCCGTCGCCTCGCCGGCGTAGACGAACGTCCCGAGCGCAGTCCGGCTCGCCGCGAGCGCGTCCAGGCCGCGATCGACCATGCCGGTCGCCACGTCGTAGCCCTGACGCCGCGCCTCGTAGAGCGCGAGCAGCGACGGCGCGGTCATGAACGGCGACGAGGGTCCCGACGCGTCGAAGCCCCGCGGCCGCGAGTAGTTCCAGCCGCCGGTGGTCGGAATCTCGGTCTCCTCCAGGCCGCGGATGAAGAATCGAATCGCGCCGTCGACCTCCTCCCGAAGGCCGTCCGGGACGCGCTCGTCCGCTCGAAGCGCGAGGAGGAAGGAGAGTCCGTACGTGTAGCCCCAGCCGCGCACGTCGTACGTCGCGCGGAACGAGTGGGCCATCTCGTCGTGCTCGATCGAGGCGACGACGAACCGGACCGCGCGGTCGAGCGCCTCGTCGCAAGCGGAGGTCATCGAGGATGGCGGCGCGCGAAGGATCGACGTCCCGCAGATCGCGGTCCCTCCCACGCGGTAGCCGATCGGGATCTCCCGGCGTACGCGGTACACGCCCTCGTACGGCCACTCGACCCGGCCGACGCCCTCCTGCGTCTCCAAGAGGTGGCGGAGCCCGGTGCGAAACGGTTCCTCCGGGTCGACCGGCGGGTCGCACGTCGCCGTCTCCGGAGCCGCGATCCAGGTTACGATCGCGATCACGAAGCCCACGACGCCGGCACGACGGCGCAAGCCGCCGGCGTGGTCTTCCTGCCGTCTCGTTCGCTCGATGACGCACCTCCCTTCGACGACGACAACGGATCATAGGGTGCGGATCCGCCGCGCGTCGGGTTCGTTCCGCGCCAGAAAATCGTCCCGGCGACGCGCGCGCGGCCATTCCACTCCGTCGAAGCCTCCTTCACCGAGGGATCCGCTATGCTGTCCCGCCAGGGACGCACGATCGGAACGAAACGAGCAACGGCGATGGACACCACGCGGATCTCGCTTCTCGAGCGGCTCCGTGACGCCGAAGATGCTGGCGCGTGGCGCGAGTTCGATACGCGCTATCGCGACCTCGTGCTGCGTTACTGCCGCGCGTGCGGGCTCCAGGCCGCGGATTCCGAGGACGTCCATCAAGCGGTGCTGATGTCGCTCGCTCGCTCGATGAACGGCGGGTTCGTGTACGACCGCAAGCGCGGACGGTTTCGGCGCTACCTCGGGCGGGCGGTGCGCAACGAGGTGATCCGATTCCACCGTCGCCGTGCCGCGACCCCCGACGAGCTGGCCGGCGACTGCATGGCCGACGACGTCGAGGACGAACGGTGGGAGCGAGAGTGGCAGAACCACCACCTGCGGCTCGCGCTGCGGGCGCTGCGCCAACGACACGCGCCGAACCACATGCACGTCTTCGACCGTCTCTTGGATGGCGAGACCGTCGAAGGGATCGCGCAGACCTCCGGGTTCAGCGTCGATGCGGTCTACAAGATCAAGCAACGCGTCCGCCGGCGCCTGGAGGAACAGATCCTTGAGCAGATCCGGGAGGAAGACGCACTCGAACGGTGAGGCCGAGCACGAAGGGGCTCGCGAACCCCGCGAGCTCACCGAGTTCGGCCTCGACGACGACTCGTGGATCGACCGCCTGCGCGACGCAGAGCGGACGGGGTCGGTCGGGCGGATCGGTCCATACGAGCTGATCGCCGAGATCGGCCGGGGGGGCCAGGGCGTCGTGTACAAGACGACGCAGCCGTCGACGGGGCGCGTCATCGCACTGAAGCGGATGCTGGGCGGCTCGCTCGCCGACGCGTCGGCGCGCCAACGGTTCCAGCGCGAGGTCGAGGCGGCGGCGGCGCTCGACCACGAGGGTGTCGTCACGATCTTCGGCCTCGACTTCGTCGATGGCCAGCCGTTGCTCGCGATGGAGTGGATCGATGGCGTGCCGATCACCGATTGGGCGACCTCGCACGACCGCTCGCGCGACGAGGTCATCCGCGTCTTCATCGACCTCTGCGACGCCCTCGCCCACGCGCATCGCCGCGGCGTGATCCATCGGGACATCAAACCGTCGAACGTCCTGGTGACGCGCGAAGGCGCGGCCCGCGTCCTCGATTTCGGCCTCGCGAAGCGGACGGAGGACGATGCGCGGTTGACGCGGACCGCCGAGTTCCTCGGCACGCCGGCCTACGCACCGCCCGAGGTGGTCCTGGACCCTTCGACCCCGCCGGACGTCCGCCTCGACGTCTACGCGGTCGGACTCCTGCTCTACGAGTCGCTCCTCGGCCGGCTTCCGTATCCGGAGACGACCCCGCTCAGCGCGCTGCTCCGGTCGATCCGCGAGGACGAGCCGATCCGGCCGCGTTCGATCCGGCCCGCGATCGGTGCCGAGCTCGACCTGATCCTGATGAAGGCCCTGGCGAAGGACCCCGCGCACCGCTACCCCACCGTCGACGCGCTCCAGGACGACCTCGTCCGGCTCCTGGCCGGCGACGCGGTGCTCGCGCATCCGCCGAGCCTCGCGTACCAGATGAAGGGGCTCCTCCGCCGACACCGCGTCGCGTTCGCGTTCGCGGCGGCTCTCCTCGTCGTGCTCGCCGCGTTCGGGGCGGTCTCGACGTACCTGGCGATCGACTTGAAGGCGCAGCGCGACCGCGCCGTCCTCGCCGAGCTTCGAGAGGCCGGAGAGCGGACGCGCGCCGTGGAGCGTGCGGACGAGGCGAACTCGACGATCGCCTTCCTGCTCGACGTGATCCTCCCGAACGCGCGCCGCGCGAACGACGTCGACGTGCGCTCCGCGTTCGAGGAGGCCGCGACGTCGATCGGCGCGGCGCCGCTTCAACCGCGTGAGAAGGCGCTGCGGCACGTCCTGAGCGGCATCGTCTTCCATCGGCTCGCGCGGTACGAGTCGGCAACGTACCACTTCGCCGCCGCGCTCCAGATGCGACGCGCCGAGCTCGGGCCGGAACACATCGATACGTTGCGGGCGCAGCGATGGCTGGCCGCCTCGACGGCATTCGGCGGGGCGTTCGACGAGGGAGCCGCACAGTTCGACGACGTCATCGCGCGGCTCCGGCGGGTCGACGAGGCCGAGTTCGACCTTCGCGATGCGTTGCTCGACTACGCGAACCTCCTGACCGCGCGCGGCGACGTCTCCGGCGCCACGGCGAAGGTCGACGAAGCGCTCCTCTTGATCGTCGACCACGAGCCGGGCGAGATGGACGCGGGCCGCGCGCAGGTGGCGATCGAAGTCCTGAAGACGAAGGCGAACCTCCTGCTCGAGAAAGGCAAGGCGGCCGACGCCGTCGAGTGCCTCCGGCACGCCCTCGTTCTCGCCGAAGCGTACGGGAACGACGCGGTCGAGGCCAAGCTCACCGGCGACCTCGGCTTCGCCATCGTCGCGACCGGAAAGCTCGAGGAGGGCGACGCGATGCTGGCGCGCGCCGAGGAGTCCCTCGAGCGGATCTACGGCGAAGACCACTC
The DNA here is from genome assembly GCA_964649825.1 of uncultured Phycisphaeraceae bacterium. Classification (GTDB taxonomy): domain Bacteria; phylum Planctomycetota; class B15-G4; order B15-G4; family JADJEK01; genus CAZYQW01. Next base: position 112,539 of record CAZYQW010000077.1, read on the forward strand.
GCGCGTCGTGACGGCCCTGTCGCACCGGGCCGACGCGCTCGCCCTCCTTGGCCGCCTGGAGGAGGCGGAGCAGCGCTTTCGCCGCGCCGCGGCGATCGCGTCGCGAATCGTCGGTGAGCGCTCCGCCGAGCGCGCGATCCATCTCTTCGGACTCGCGAACGTCCTCACGCGCCAGTCCCGTCTCGAGGACGCCGCGCGGGCCCTCGACGAGTCGACGGAGATCACCCGGGAGACGATGGGGGATCGGTCCTCGCGCGTCGCCGACTGCCTCGCGTTGAAGAGTCAGATCGAGGCGCTCCTCGAGCACGACGACGAGGCGGAGCGCCTGCTTCGTCAAGCGATCGAGATCGAGGAGGAACTGTACGGGAACGAGGCTTCCGTCCTCCCGCGACACCTCATCGACCTCGCGAAGCTCCGCGGCCGCGCCGGCGAGTTCGTCGAACAGGAGGCGCTGACGCGAAGGGCCCTGGCGCTGTACGTCGACCGCTACGGCCCGACGCACGGTGCCACGGCGTACGCGCAGCTCGAGCTCGGCGAGTCGCTCGCTCGCCAGAAACGGTTCACGGACGCCGTCCCTCACCTGCAGGAATCGATACGCGGGTTCACGTCGATCGAGCCGACGGACGATCGTACGCTGCTCCGGGCTCGGTTCCTCCTCGCGCTCTGCCTGTCGAGGACGGAACGGGTCGACGAAGCGATCGAGATCCTGACCGAGATCGAAGGAACGGCGTCCAGCCGGCTCGGAGAGGATCACTTCATGACCCGGTTGGTGCGGGACCAGCTCGAGAAGCTGACGGCGGCGAACGGGGAACCGGACGGCCACGCCGACCACTGAGGACGAACGAGGGCGAACGAGGCCTCTGGGCGACCATTGGCCGGGCGCGTCGTGCCTCGGGCACGCGCGCGGCCGCGAAACGCGGGGACCGCAAACCCCGGGGGGCGCGCTACAATCCCATCGTTTGCCGCCCACTCCTGACCGAAGACTCGTCGATGCCATTCCATGTCCTTTCGCTCGTCCTCGCGTTGTCGCTGTGGGACGAGGCTTCCGACCTGTTGGAGAAGGCGCGCCTCGCCGGCGACGCGGGCCAGTTCGACAAGGCGGACGGGTTCTACCGCAAGATCCTCGAGGTTGCTCCGTCCTCCGCGGCGGCCGAGGTCGCGCGCGAGCGGCTCCAGCCGAACGCGATCCTGCGCGTCCAGACCCTCGAGGAGAACGGCGACCCGAAGAATCGCATCGATCTGTTCGTCCTCGGCGACGGCTACACGCGCGAGAAGAAGTTCCAGAAGCTGTTCGACCAGGGCGCGCGCGAGACGTTGAAGTACTTCGCGCAGGCGCCCGTCTACCGGCGGTATCGGACGTACTTCAACTTCCACGCGATGAACGTCGCCTCGCACGAGGACGGCGTCGACGCACGCGGCAAGGACTACGACACCGCGCTCGGCGCGTTCGAAAGCGGCGCGTCGCAGGGCCAAGTCGCGGTCGATCATCAGCGCGTGAACGAGTTCTTGTCGAAGGACCCGCGCGCCGAGGGCTTCGCGGTCGTCCTCGTGCGCCTCGGCACCCTCGGCACCGGCGGCGGTGGCGTGGCCGTCTGCGGCGGCGTGCCCAGCAACACGGTGATCCACGAATTCGGTCACGCGTTCGGCAACCTCCTCGACGAGTACACGAGCGACGTCGGCTACACCGGTCCGGTGCCGCGCGGCTACAACGTCGCGAACGACCCCGACCCTGCGAAGGCGCCGTGGAAGCACTGGCTCGACGCGAAGACGAACGGCATCGGCATGTTCCCCGGCGCCGCCGGTCGTTCGCAGGGCGCGTGGCGCGGATCGGCCAGCGGCTGCGCGATGAGCAGCGGACCGAGCTACTGCCTCATCTGCCGCGAGGCGATCACCGCGCACGTCTACGACGTCGTCAGTCCGATCGACGACGCGACGCCGCACCACGACGTCCTGCTCGCCGAGAAGGGGCGGCCGGTCGTCATCGAGGTCGTCCCGATGGAGCCGGTCGGCTCGCCCAAGCTCGAGGTGACGTTCACGATCGAGGCCACTCAGGACCGCTTCGAGCGCGGCTCCGTCCTCGACCTCGATCGGCCGCTCGGTACCGCGCCTTCGACGGGAACCGACGAGTGGGGCTTCGACGATGGCCTGGGCAGCGCGAGCGGCGGCTTCGGCGGATACTACGCATGGGACCGACCGTCGCGCTTCGGGAAGGCGCCCGAACCGGCGCTGAAGGGCGCGCCGCTGCGCGTCGCCCGCGTCCGCGGGCCCGACAAACGAACCGCCTATCAGGTCGAGATCGATGCCTCCAACCTCGACGCCGGCAACTATTACGTGCGCACCGTCGTGACCGACCCGACGGACTGGGTCATCAAGCCCGAGTGGCTCCCCCTCCTCTCGGACTCACGTACGTGGCGGGTCCAGGTGATGAAGTAGAACGCCCCGGGCGGACGTTCGGGCGGCAAGGCGCCGCACGCTCTCGCGGTCCGAGCGCCACCGCAGCATATGGGCCGGTCATCCTGCACGTCGACCGCGGCCTCGACCGCGCGCCGATCCGCCTCCGGCTCGGAACGTCCGCCGCCCTGTCGCGATTCCGGCGCACTCGAGCCTTTCTCCGAAAAGTCCGAAGGTCGAACCGGTTCCCGTCCGTGGGTCCCGTTGAGCCGCGGGCAGTCCCCGCGGCCCCGACCCGAAGCTCGAAGTCCCGTGGACTCACGGAGGAGGTGTGACGATGAATCGATCGAAACGGATGACCGGACTGTTGGTCCTGTTCGGCGTGCTCGTGACCCCGGGCGAGGCGCAGCAGCAGAACTCGCTCGATGGCTCGATGGTCCTCGACGACGTCGATGGTCCCCCGCAGGGCAAGGGTGGTGGAGGATGGAAGCAGCCCTACGCAAGGAGTAATTCCGGATGACGTTCCTGAAGATGCAGACATGTTCGTGCGGTCACGACGACTTGAGAGAACCGGCTAACAAGCCGACGCAGCGGACGGCCTTCGGCCGCCGCTGATCGGCAAGGCGTTAGGCGGGCAGATCGGGCGAGAGGAGTAGCATGTCGTTCGCGGTCATGAACCCGTGGTTTGCGAAGGCGATCATCCTCGTGAGCACCCTCGCAATCGTCATCATCCCAGCGTGCATCCATCATCGGGGCGGTGCGATCAAGGTGGTGAAGAACCGCAAAGGACGGATGGAGCGTACCCTTCTGGCTCTCACCTCGCTGGGGTTCTTCCTCCCGCTCGTCTGGATTGCGACGCCGATTCTCGAGTTTGCGGACTACCCGCTCCACCCGGTCCCGGTCATCGCCGGCATCTTTTGCCTCGGGGTGGGGCTATGGTTCCTCTTCCGGTCGCACGCGGACCTCGGCACGAACTGGTCGATCACCCTCGAGATCCGGGAGGAGCACCAGCTCGTCACCCAGGGCATTTACCGCCGCGTGCGCCACCCGATGTACCTGGCCCTCCTGCTCTATTCGTCCGGTCAGGCACTCGTGCTTCCCAACTGGGTCGCGGGCCCGTCGTACCTCGTCGCATTCGCGCTGCTCTTCGCCCTCCGCGTCGGCCCCGAGGAGCGCATGATGGTGGAGGAATTCGGGAAGAACTACGAGGCGTATATGGCGCGTACCAAGCGCCTCATCCCGGGCGTCTGGTGATCAGCGCGTGGCCGCCGCCGAACAACAGCATGTCGCCGTGGCAGGCTCGCCCCGCGCCTTGCAGCGAGTATCCTGGGCCGAGCCCGTGCGAATGGACTCGAGCCACCACCACCGGAGAAGAACGATGCGCCACCTCGCTGTCCTCGCCGCCCTCGCCGCCGCCCTCGCGCCCGCCGGCGCCCAGACGACCTGGTACGTCGACGCGTCGGCGACCCAGATGGCGGACGGCTCGGCCGCGAAGCCGTTCCAGACGATCCAGGAGGGGGTCGACCACGCCGCGGACGGCGACGTCGTCTCGGTCGCGTCCGGCGACTACCACGAGAACGTCGTGATGCCGAACAAGGGGATCCGGGTCGAGAGCCAGGGCGGCCCGCTCGTCACGACGCTACGCGCGCTGAACGCCGGGGCGGCGTTTCACAGCACGTTCAAGCTCGCCGGGAGCACCGGCGCGGAGTGCATGATCGTCGGCTTCACCGTTCGCGACAGCGACATCGGGATCTCCACGTCGACCGACGAGTACGTCCGCGCCGAGCGATGCATCGTGACCGGAAACGGCGTCGGGACGCACGGCAATGACCTCTGGCTCGACGACTGCACGGTGGTCGGGAACGACGTCGGCGTGAAGGAGAAGGGATACGGCCTCGTCGCCCGGAACTCGATCCTCTGGGGGAACGCGACGTGGGACTACCTGAACCAGTCGATCAGCTCGTTCGGAGTGTTCCATTGCGTGGTCGGGATGGGGAAGGTCCACGACACCGTCGGTGGCTCGGCGGGGATCCCCCCCACCGACCCGCAGCTCTGGGGGCCGCCCGGGCTGCCGTTCTTCCTGCGTCCGACCTCGCCCTGCATCGATCTCTGCGGGCCCGATGACGTCGGAGCGCTCGAGTTCGACCCGACGTTCGGGCACGACGTCCAGGACGTCGGCGGCGGCCTCGCGGGCGGCGCGGGGACGCCGACGCTCGACGCGGAAGGGTACATGTTCACCGGCGAGACGATAGTTCTCCGGGTGCAGCAGGGCCCGGCGAACGGCATCGCGCTCTTCGTCATCGGCGCCTCGGCGCTGTCGGTCCCGTTCCTCGGCGGCACCCTCGTCCCGAACCCCGACGTCGTAACGCCCGGCGTCCCCCTGACCGCGCTCGGCACCGCCACGGCCTCTGCCCTCTGGCCCCCGAACGTCCCGGCGGGGACGTCCACGTGGGTGCAGGCCTGGCTCCCCGACCCGAACGGTCCGCAGGGGTACGCGGCGACCAACGGACTGAAGCTCACCGCCCCCTGACCGTTCGGGCGCGAGGCCGACGCGCGCGACCCGCCGGAGTGCGGACCGGGGCGCTGGACGGTGCCTCCCGCGCGGGGCCTGGCACGCGCCGGCTCCGTTTGGCACGCGCGCGGCGGCCTTCGAGCCGCGGATCGGCGGAAGTCAGGACGAGACCGACTCCAGGGCGTTGCTCAGCGACACGCCGGCCGTCGCCCCCGGGTCGTCGATCGCGCACTGGAAGTAGATCCGAGTGCCGTACGGAACGCCGGTCGGCCATGCGCCCCACGAGAGCACCAGGCTGCCCGACGCGCCGGTGAACAGCAACAGCGCGCCGATCGGCGGGATCGGGACGACCGTGCCGCCGAAACCGGGCGTCGGATTCGCCGTCGTGGACACGAGGAGCAACACGGTTGCGTTCGGGGCGGCCGACGCGAGCGTCAGCGCGCCCGACGTTCCCGGCGCCAACGTGCCGCTTCCCGCGAGCAGGGGGATGCCGTTCGTCCCCGAGAGACCGAAGCCGAGATCGGCCCACCACTCGCCGAGGTCGTACACGTACGCCGCGCCGGCCCCGAGCTTGCTGTCGTCGCTGCCGTCGCCGTTCACGCCGCTCGTCCCGCCGGCCTCGTTGGTCGCGCCGACGACCGCCCGGCCGTGCCACGCACACACCTCGTCACCGAATCGGTCTCCCGCGCCCGTGTTCGAGCCCTTGACGTACGCCCGTTGGCTCCACGTCGTCCCCGCCCGCGAGAAGACGTATGCAGCGCCGGCCGCGTACGCGCCATTGTCGTTCTCGGGCCCGTCGATTCCCGTCGAGCCCCCGTCCTCGAACGGCGCGCCCACGACCGCCGTGTCGCCTTGCACGGAGACGGAGGTGCCGAACGCATCGCCGGCGTCGGTGTTCGACTCCTTGAGGTACGCCTGCTGGTTCCACTTCGAGCCGTTCCAGGTGAAGACGTAAGCTGCGCCGGCTCCATTGGCGGAGTTGTTCTCCTGATCCCCGTTCACGCCCACCGCGCTGCTGTCCTCGAATGGCGCGCCGACGAGGATGGTGTGCGAAGCGATCGACACAGACGCCCCAAAATGATCAGAGGGGCCCGTGTTCGACGCTTTCAGATACGACTGCTGAGACCATGTGGTCCCGTTCCGAACGAACACGTACGCCGCGCCCGAGTTCTCGGCGGACTCGTTGTTCTCGTTTCCGTTCACGCCGGTCGCCGTGCTGTCCTCGGCGACCGCGCCGACGACGGCGGTCTCGCCCGAGAGCGAGACGGCCACGCCGAAATAATCCCCCGCGTCGGCGTTCGACGCCTTCAGGTACGCCTGCTGGGTCCACATGGTCCCGTTCCGCGCGAACACGTAGACCGCGCCCGAGTCCTCGGCGGAGTCATTGTTCGGATTGCCGTTCACGCCGCTCGCCGCGCTGTCCTCGGCCGCGGCGCCGACCACCAACGTGTCTCCGTCGAGCGAGACGGAATGACCGAACGCGTCGCCGCCTCCGGTGTTCGACGCCTTCAGGTACGCCTGTTGGGTCCACGTCGCACCGTTCCGCACGAACACGTAGACCGCGCCCGAGCCCGACGCTCCATTGCTGCTCGCGTTGCCGTTCACGCCGGTCGCCGCGCTGCCTTCGCCCGGCGCGCCGACGGCCAGCGTATCGCCCGACAAGGTCACGCTCGTGCCGAAGAGGTCGGTGGGGTCGGAGTGCGACGGCTTGAGGTACGCCTGCTGCGCCCACGTGGTGCCGTTCCACGCGAAGACGTAGACCGCGCCGGCGTCATGCGCGCTGTTGTTGCTCCCGTTGCCGTTCACTCCGGTCGCCGCGCTGTCCTCGCCCGGCGCGCCGACGACCAGCGTGTCGTCCGAGAGGGCGATCGCCGCGCCGAACGTGTCACCGGAACCCGTGTTCGACGCCTTGACGTACGCCTGCTCCGCCACCGGATCGATCGTCAGGGGATACCGAGCGTTGCGGTCGTCGATCGAGAGGACGAGTCGGTCTCCGATCGCATCGAACCGCGCGGGAAGCCGGCCCTCGTCGGCGTCGAACACCGTGAGGCCGGTGTAGTGGACGCGTACGACGCCGGCGTCGTTCACGAAGCGGACGTCGCGGCCACGTTCACCGGTCTCGGCGCGCAGCCCCCCGCGCACCGCGAGGCGGAAGGTCAGCAGGCCGTGGCCTCCGGCCGGCCGTTCGCGGAGGGTGAACCCGTGCTCGAGTCCTCGGGCGTCGTTGATAAACCACTCCACGAGCCGGCCATCCCACTCGTAGTCGACGCGCGGACCGTCCGCGCTCGTTCCTGCGGGTCGACGAGCTGCGGTCTCCGCGTCCGGGAAGCCGTAGCTCTCGAGTTCGAGACCCCACGTCCAGTCCCCCGTCTTCGGCCGGGTCGAGAACCCTCGGCCGTCGAACCGTGTCACCCACTCCTGCGCCGGATTCACGGCGCGGTACGTCTCGCCTTCCCGGACGACCCAACGACGCACCGCGTCGCTCCCGATGTCGAGCGGATTCGGGACGTTCCCCGAGGGGGCAGGCGCAAGCAACGAAGCACAGCCGATGGCCCACCATAGCGCCAGCACAGACATTCTCTCCTCCTCGGTTCTGATCGCGACCCAGCCGCGTCCGCGAGGCCGGGCGAACCGGCTCTCGACGACTTCGTCCCGCGACAGCGCGCTCGCCGCGTCGGAAAGTCGACGCCGCGAGCACGTGACTCGGACGCACCTCGCACCCGACAGCACCCCGCGCTCATCGATCGCGGCATGGGCAGTCTACCGCGGCGCCCGCCGGAAACGTCGACGCGGCCGAGGCGACCACGAATCACACCGCCCCGACCGCCACGTACGCGTCTCGCGACACCGCGCCCACGCGCCGGTCGACCGAGCCGCCACCGCCGGGGCCGTGGCGCACGTCGGCATCTCTCGCGCGCGGGCCATGCATATCGTGATCTCGACCCTCCTCCCGGCCAGCCGGGAGGAAGGGAGCCTGGCGATTCTCCCGCGAAATGCGAAACCGGGCTCGCGCTCGCGGACGCGAGCAGGGAGCGGCCTGACCGCACGACCGACGACCGACGACCCACGACCCACGACCCACGACCCACGACCCACGAAGAGGACCGCCACGATGCTGCTCTCGATCCGGACCACCGTGCTGTCGTTCGCCCTGCTCGCGGCGAACGCATTCGCCCACGACAGCGAGTGGCCCCCCGCGCCCGACCCCCACGACGCCACGACGAACCCGACGCCCAGCTCGCCGCTCTACATGGACGAGATCGCCATCCCGATCCCGCAGGAGTTCCGCCCGTGGCTCCTCCACTGGCACAACTCGAACGGCTTCGCCGGCTCGTTCGCGTTCGGCGACATCGAAGGGAAGGACGACGGCGACCTCGACGTCGTGCTCTACCTCACGAACGAGGCGTTGCTGGCGATGCGCGTCGACATCGACTGGAGCACCAAGACGGCGACGACCACGCCCCTCTGGTTCTGGCTCGCGCCGTACGCGCAGGCCCCGGCGCCGGGCGGGCTCGGAGGCGTCGCGCCCGGCACGCACGGCGGCGCGGAGCAGCGCAACGTCGTGATCTGGGACCTGAACGGCGACGGCACGAACGAAGTCGCGGTGATCGCCACGGAGTTCGGGACGAACCCGCCGTGGGACCCGCCGAAGTGGCACCCCTCGATCTTCGTGCTGCGCACCGACCCGAACGCGTCCGGCCCGAGCCCGTACGCGTCGGTCCCCGAGCCGCTCGTGGTCGACAGCACGGGGTACGCGGCCGATCCGTTCAGCGTCGCGCGGCGCCTCGGCATCTGCCGCGTGCGCGACACGGCATTCCCGCGCGACCTCTGCACCCACGAGCACAACGGGAACAAGCTCGGGATCTGGATGCTCGACGACACGGACCAGCTCGTGCTCCGGCACCAGTTCGACCTGTTCAACGGCAAGACGCCCGGCGCGACCGGCTCGACGCACGAGTCGAACTACTTCGACGTCGACAACGACGGCTACCACGAGTTCCTCTTCGACGGGCTGGTCGACTTCGTTGACGCGTCGGGACCGACGAACCCCGTGAACCCGCTCTACGGCGTGCAGCTCTGGAGCACCGGCATCGCACAGAACGACATCGACAACATGCAGGCGTGGGACTGGGACCCGAACCGGCCGGGGCTCGAGGTGCTCGCCGTGCCGGAGGTGACGAAGGACACGTTCTACGACGCCCTCACCGGCGCGCTGATCTCCGTCAACGCCGACGGTCCGTCCCTCCACGGCCAGGTCATCTATCCCGGCAACTGGACGAGCACGCGCGACGGGTTCGAGGCGATCATCACGCCGAAGGACTACTCCGGGACGGTGAAGCCGCCCGGTGAGGTGAACGGCTCCGGCGGCTACGCGATCTCGTCGACGCAGGAGGAGCTCGCGGTCGACGGCGTGCTGTTCGGAATCCAGGACGGCACGAAGCCACCCCGGACGTCGTGCGGGCCGGCGTGGGACGTATGGCAGATCGACTGGGACGGGGACCGCACGCAGGACGAGATCCTGAGCGTCCCGTGGAACACGATGATCGTCTGGCGCATGGGCGAGAAAGGCGACTGGCTGCCGGGTCCGCCGCCGCTCGGCATGCCGGCGATGGCCGAGGTGACGGCCGGTCCGCCGGCGCCGCCCCCGATCCAGGGCACGTGGTGGGTCTTCTACTACCAGGGGCAAGACGGGTCCAAGGCGACGCAGTGGGGCTGGAACAACGGTGGCGTGGGTCGATACACGCACTACTACGAGAAGCTCGGCGAGGTCTGGCCGCACAGCAACGTCCCGAACGGCAAGGCGTGGGACATCGCCGGCGACCACCGGGAGGAGGTGATCGGCTACAGCACGGCGGGCCTCTACGCGTACGCGAACCCCGACCCGCTGGCCGGCCCGGTCCGGCCCTCGCCGCGGCTCTCGCGCGCGTACCTCGCGGTCAAGATGGACATGCTCCCGCAGCCGCTCGACTATCAGGCGCTCCCCGACCTCGAGCGGATCTCCATCGAGCCACGCGTCTCCGGGATGCCGACCGGCGCCTCGACGCAGCTCTCCGCGATCGCGCACTTCGGCGACGGCACCACGGCCGACGTCACGAAGCTCGCCGCTTGGTCGGACGACGGGCTCGGCATCCTCGACCTGCAGCCGGACGGGCGGATCGACTCGACCGCCGGAGTGGCGGGCAGCGCGCGCGTGGTCGCCGCGTTCGACGTCGGCGGGACGTCGTACACGAGCGAGCCCGCGTGGGTGCTCGCCACCGACTCGGAGAAGTCGGTCGTCCTCCTCGCGGGTTACGAGGAGACGCACCTCGTCGCCGGCGACGCCACGCGGCCGCTCCACTGCGAGGCCGTCGTCGCGCAGCGCGACAACCTGCCGTCGCTCGTCGCGCTGACGAACGCGGACGGGACGTTCTGGACGCCGAACGGCTCCGTGATCCTGATGCGCGACAACGGCAGCCCGGCGATCGGCGACGAGGAGGCCGGGGACGGCATCTACAGCGCGCTCCTCTCGCCGCCGCCGCAGCCCGGCCAGGGCGTAAGCGCGGGCGACAACCTGAAGGGGATCCTCGCGGTCCCGAACGAGGTACCGCTCGACCTGGCGAAGCTGTCCGACCCGTGGCCGTACTTCTCCGTCGGCGGGCCGCCGGCGTTCATCGACATCACGAGCCAGTACGACACCGACGCTCAGCTCGAGGACTACATGCCGAAGGTCCGCCGGTGCGGCTTCCGCGGCGTCGACCTCGGCGACCAGCACGTCTTCCTCGAAGCCGAGGTGATCCCCCCGACCATCGACCTCGGCTTCGCCATCGGCGTCGCCGCCTGGTTCCCGTGGGACCCGGGCGTGCCGTACCTCTTCACGAACCAGGGCGACGGCATCCACGTGCTGAACCACACGATCGGCGCTCCCCCCGCGCCGACCGGCACGCACGTGGTCGACGTCCAGGCGTTCATCATCTACCCGGGCGGCCTCGTCTACGTGAGCGACGCCTGGCCGCGAATTCGGATCCACTGAGCCTCTCCGCCGGCGGCTCACCCGCCGGCGGCTCGATCGTTCCGTAGGATCCTGTCGCGGACGAGCCGTACCGAATCGATCTGGAAGCGGGTGTACGCGCCGAGCAAGCGCAGGATCCGACGCTTCGTTCGCTCGTCGCCGGAGCCGGGCCTCCAGATCGTCTCCGCGAGCCGCACCACTCGCGACGACGTGGCTCCCGCCCGCTCCGGGTCGAGCCGGTCGCGATCCTCGCGCAGGATCGCCAGCTCGGACAGCTCGAGCGCCCGTTCCGGATCCGATGAGAGCACCTCGTCGGCGAGCCAGATGAGGTTACGGACCACGCGCGGCCCGAAGTCAGGCGGGGAGTCCGCCAGCGACGTCCACACGGCGCCCGGGATCCGGCCAGACGCGCCGTCGGTTCGAATCACGCGGATCAGCCCGACGATCAACTCCGACAGCGCACCATCCGAGAGGGCGTGTTCGAGCGTCTCCGATCTCGATCCACCGTACACGTCGCGGACGAACTCGATGAAGACGGCTCCCGCGCGCGCGACGTCGAGCGCGCCCGGGTGCCCAACCGCGTCCTCGAGCATCGTGCTCACGCCTCGCGCCAGCGCTTGGCAGACGGTGGGATCATGGAGCTGTCGGCGCAGCTCGGCCAGGAGCCGTCCGGTCTCCTCGAGGCCGGAGTACGCCACCAGCCGCGGCACGATCTCCGCGACGACCGATTGCGGCCGACCGAGCGACCCGACGGCCGTCCAGTGCGAGCGCCGCCGCCAGACGTTGCGCAGGATCTCGGTCGCATGGACGGGATCGGCGAACAAGGTCGGCTCCATCGCCCACAAGAGCCACACGACGATCGCGCTGCCGGCATGTCCCCCTTCCGACGACGCGATTCCCGCGGCGATTCTCCACATCGTGGAGGCATGCCGCTCTCGCAGAGCGGGCACCGCGCGGGCGACCTCGACACGCACATGGGGCGACGGGTCGCTCGCGAGAGCCTCGATCCGCTCGAGTTCCGCTCCCGTGAGTTCCCGAACCCTCGCGATCGCGAGAAGCCCTCGAGCGCACCGGGCGCGAGTCCCAGTGCTCAGAGTCTCGAGATGGTCCCCGGGGGCAACGTCGCGCGGAGAATGATCGATCCGAGAGGCGGCGTGCTCCAACAGGAATCTGCGCACCCACTCCGCGACGTCGAGCTCGAGTGTGCCGAAGCTGGCCAACTTCTCCGCCGCGGCGGCGAGCTCTCGCTCGAGCTTCGCGCGCAGCTTGGCGTCGTTCGTGTCGTCCATGCTCGACCACGCGTTCTCGAGCGCGCAGACGTTCTCGAAGTCGATCGTTCCCCCGTCGATTCGCGGCAGATCCGCGATCAACCGGAGCCGACCGCCGAGCGTCGCGCGGTAGGCGTCCGTCGATCGATCGAGTTCCTCGGCATCGTCCATCTGGCGGAGGTAGACCTCGTCGGACGGCGGCGGTCCGGCCCCTCCGGTGACTTCGAAGCTGGGCCTCACGCGCCCGCGGCTCGACGCGGCGTTCTCGCCGATCTGCCGGCATTCCTCGTCGCTCGCGACGCGGAGATGGACGACGACGCTCGGCAGACGTTCCGCGAGGGCTCTCGCGACATCGCTCGCCCAAGCACGGCTCGACTCGACCTCCGCGGCAGCCAGCAAGGCGCGCCCGACCGTTTCCCGCGACGACGGCGGCTCCGTCTCTTTCAGCCCGGTCACGAGCGGTCGCGCGAACCGATCGAGCGCGCGGCGCGTCTCTTCGTCTGCCGGGCCCATCGCCGCGACTGCGCCGGCGAAGAGAGCCGCTCGCACCTGCGAGCGGGTGTTCATCGGCTCGATCGAACCCGCGCCCGCGGCCAAGGCCGTCATCGCCGGCGCGTGCCGCCCCACGGCCTCCAGCCAGCGACACAGATCACGGTCGAGAACCTCCGCTTCCCAGCGCTCCTCGCCGGGCTCGACCCCGAGCTCTTTGGAGGCCCGCCGCACCGCTTCGTCGTGAGACGCGTCCTCGCGCCGTCCCTCGCTCTCGAACACCCGGATGACGGCGCACGCCATCGCGCCGGCGGCTCGCTCCAGCAGATGCTCGAGTTGGCGGTCCGCCGACCAGAACACTCCGTCCCGCGAGCTCGTCTCCGCGTGCGCTTCGACGCATCGCTCCCAGAGCTCGGCCGCCGTCTCCGGCTGGAGCTCGGCCACGAGGGTGAGGTCGTCGAGGACACGGTGGGCGAGCGAGGGATCTCCAACGTCGAGGACGTTCAGGCGAGCGCGAAGCGACTCGCCGTCGTCTCCCGCGGTGCGCACGAACGCATGGAACAGCCGCCCGAGCCGGCGCGACCTCTCGGCGCTCTCGAGCTCACGACGGCTCGCCAGCCGATCGAAGAGTCGAAGCACCGGACCGACCAGCGCCGTCCGGTCGGCAGGGTCGGCGGTCTCGACGGATCGATGCGCGAGCTCGACGATCTCCGCGTACGGTCCGTCGACGCCTAGCGATATCGCGGCGTCGATCAGTGCCGCGTCGAGCTCGACGTCTCGTCGCGCCTCGTCCTCCAGGAGCATCACGCGGCGCCGGACCATCCAGGCGCGGCACTCGCGACGGCGCGACGGATCATCGATCTCGTTCGTCCACCCGAACACGCTGCGCACGCGATCCCGATCGACCAGGAGCATCAGCGCGTCGGTCGCCTCGGCCGCGAGGTTGGCGGGCAACGACGCGACCAGTTCGACCCACGTCTCGCGAGCCCGACTCCAGTCTCGTTCGCGCTTCGCGTGCCACCACTCGATCCCGACCCAATGTCGCAGCACGATCACCTTCGCCGCCTCGTCGAGCGTCGACCGGAGCCACTCGAGTCCGTTGGATTCGTCGATGCCGTCGCGGAACGCGAGCGCGAGCGCGAAGTCACGGAAGATGCGGGACGAGAAGAAAAGATCACGCGCGTTCGCGAGGATCCCGAGCGACTTGGCGCGCTCGCCGCACCTTCCGATCTCGACGTCGACCGCGAGGGGTCGGATCCGATCGACTCCGTCGGCGGCCATCCGATGCGCGAGCCTCAGCAGCGCCCGCTCCAGATGGACCTCGCGGCCGGCAGCGTCGTGTTCGACGACCCTCGCCCAGTACTCGCCGAGGAACTCCGTCGGCCCGGCGACCGCATCGAGAGAGCGCCATACCGCGGCCCCCTCCTTCCGAAGCATCAGGACGAGCAAGCGCAGCCGGAACGGGTTGCGCACGAGGTCTCGGTCGCGCGGATGATCCGCGAGCGGGTCGAGGAGTCCGTTCATACGAGCACGGACGCACTCGAGCTCCTCGTCCGTGAGCTCCGGCACCTCGAGGAGCGTCCACTCGGGGCCCAATGGGGACCGCAATCGCTCGGCATCGGACGGTCGCGCCACGACGACCAGGCGCGGCGACTCGACGGGTGCCACGGCGTCGATGAAGTCCCGAGCGCGACGTTGTGCGTTTGGATCCCAGAGCTCGTCGAGCCCGTCGACCACGAAGACCCGGCCTCCACGCCGCCCGAAGCGAAGCACGCGGTCCGCGAGTCGATTCACGGCCTGCTGATCGTCGAAGAAGGCGGCCGGCATTCGCCGCGCCGAACCGGGCTCCCTCTCGTTGTGCTTCCTGACCCAGCCGTCGACGAACGTGGACTTCCCGGCGCCCGCGGCGCCCGTCACGAGGACCGGGCCCGGCGACGCGACGAGATCGTCGAGCCGCGACTCCAACGCCGATCGGTCGACCCACCATCCCTCGCGCGCCGTCCCGAGCGGATCGTCAGGAGGAAGTTGGATCGCGGGCGCGACGCCTTCGTTCTGCAGACGAACGAGCACATCACGAACTCGGATCGGCGACGTTTCGGCTCCCTTACCGACCCTCGCGAACGCGCTGAGCACTCGCAGCACCTCGTCGATCTCACAGGGAGCGAGGACCAGGGGAGGCGCCGCGAGCAACCCGCGTACGCCGCCGTCACCCTCGAATGGGACGAACTCCAGACGATCCAAGAAGGCATCTCGGTCCGCCTCCGTCCCCTCGGACCATTCACGACGGATCTCGTGTCGAAGGTCTCGTTCCGTGTGCTCGCCGACGATGTTCGACACGAACACGTAGCGATCGCCGTCTTTCTCGTCCCCTGTGCCGCGTCGCTCGAGAAAAGCGAGCCCCAGGTCCCGCACGTCGTTCCTCGACTTGCTCGGGTCCGAGGTTCTTCGCCACGCGACCTGGTGCAGCTCCTTCGCGCCGGACCGGCGTTCGACGACGACGTCCACGTCCTGGAGCCGTGGCCGAGCCGAGGCGTCGGCACCTCGAGCCGGATCGAATCGATGTCGCACGTTCCCTCGCACTCGTCGATGATCGCCCCGGCGAGCAGGCGGATCGCCACCGCTGCCTGGAACTCGAACCCCTTCATGGCCGGCACGCCGCTCACGGTTCGACTCCGCACGCGGTCAGGAACCGACGAAGGACATCGATCGCCTCTCGCTCGGGCACGGGCCGGGGAAGCGCCCGGACGGCCTCCCTCGCGAGCGTCGAGCGTGGCGCCAGGAGTCTCCCTGCGGCACGAACTCGCCAGGAAACCACTTGCGGAGCTGGGGCTCCCGACGTCCTCCTCCCCTGAGCTCCACGATCACCTCGATCTCGGGAAGGGATTCGACGTCGTCGACGGGTGAGAGCACCGTGAACGGCGTCGCTTCGTACGACGTCCCTTCGTACCGGAGCTCGTAACGACTCGGCCCGAGTCGTGCGGGAAGCGAATCGGCCCACTCCCGATGTCGCTTTCGATTGCCGGGGGTCGTGGAAAGAGCGAAGTCGATGTCCCGCGTCGCGACCGGAGGGGAGAGGAAGACGTCGCGGCTCGCGTAGAGCGAGGGAACCCAGGCGCCGACGAGCAGGGCATCATCGGGCAACGGCGAGACGCGGCGAAGCACGTCGATGACGATGCGGAGTTCGACCGCCATCACCCATCCTCCCCCAGGACATCGGGGAATCGACGCCCCAGAGCGCGCGCGGCCTCGCCGCCGCGACGTGGGTGCCGAAGGAGGTCGAGATACGTCTGCACGACGTCCGCCACGGGCCAGTCGTTTTCGACCTCGACGACTCCGCGCCAGAAGCTGTGCGGGAACCGCGGACGAAGCAGCTCGACCATTCGGGGACCGCTCCGCTCGGGGTCGATCTCGAGCCGCCGGGCGACTTCGGCCGGGTCTCCCTCGACGTAGATCGACAAGGGAGCGTTCGCGACTTGGTCGGAGCCATGCGCCTGGGCGGCAGAGTGAACTCCGAGTGCGACCCGATGCGCTTTGTTCGGTCCTGTCAGCGACGCGGGGCAGCGAACGAGCCACTCCCGAAAGGCCTCCTCGCTCACCGCGCCGCTCACGGGAGCGTCGAGCTGATCCACCATCCGGAGGCTCCAACTCTCGAGCAGATCCCGTCGTCGGATCAGGTGGATCCCGGCCGCGTCCCGGACCATGAAGCCCAGCCGCTCGTAGGTTCGGAGGAAGCGGTGCACGTGCGGAACCGACACCGCGGCCGCGCGAGAGACCCACTGGACATCGGTTTCGTCGACCCTTCGTCTTGCCGTGAACTCCGACGACCTCGCACCGACATGCGCCGAAAGGAGCAACGCCTTCAAGCACGCGAGGAAGCGATCCGAGAAACCTCCCTGGAGCGTCGCACGTCGTGGGGACCGCGCTCTCCGTTTGCTCGCGCGCGGCGGCAGACCACCGGGTCCGACGGTCCCGCCGAGCCGGTGCTCGCCGTCGGTGACCAACCACACCGTCCCCGGCTCGGATCGTCGCCCGAAATCAGCGAGAGCCCGCTCGGTGGCAATGGACAGAGCGGGCGCCCGGATGACGACGCATGGTACGCGTTCCTCGATCGCAACATGCTCCAAGTCAAGGGTCCCGACGAACACGTCCATAACAAACTAGGACAGCAGGACTTCCGTGGCGGGCCCGGCTCTGGTTCCCGCTCTTCCTCGCCTGCTCGCGCGCGATCCAGCCCGGCGGGCACCCGCGCGGCGACGCCGCCGCGCCGGGAGCGGTGCTCGATCGCTGCGCGGCGGATGCCGAACGCGGACACCCCGTGACATCCAGGCCTGCGCGCGCGGGCCCTCTCGCGGTCACGGGAAGAACAGCACGTCGTACGTGTTCGTGTTCGAGTGGCCGTTGTTGACGTTGACGTCGAGGTAGCTGTTCGTCGGGTCGACCGGCCAGCTCCAGAACCAGAGCTGCGCGCCGACGAGGATCCCGAGCGGCGGGATCGGCAGCACGAAGCCGCCGCTCAGACCGGACGCGTTCGAGCCGGATGTGCCCGCTGCCACGGGGAACCACGGGAGGTTCATCGCTCCTTGCGCGGTCGAGACGTTCGTCGACGCGATCCAGATCGCGCTCGCCAGGAGCGCGTTCGTGCAGGAGTCGATCACCCCCACCGACCGCGGCATCTCCGGGATCGCCGTGCTCAGCACGGGGCCGCCCGGGCCGCCGCCGAGGGCCTGGAACGTCGCGCTCCGGTCGGAGCAGGTCGGCCCGGCCAGGTCGAGCCCGCCGCAGTTCGCGGTCGCGAGTCGCGGGCTGCCGCTCGCGCTCGCTTCATCGTAGACCGCGAACCCGAGGAACTCGGACCCGAGAGTCCCGCCCGTGATCGAGATCGTACGGCTTCCCGAACCCTGGTCGAACCCCGGGTTGAAACCCCAGAACGCGTCGTGTGCATTCAACGAGCTCGGCCCGGCGCCGGCCGAGCGGATCACGGTCGTCAGCGTCGCATCGAGCGTCCCGAGCCCGATCGACCACTCGAAGGCGGGCACGAACGTGAACGAGAGCCCGGACGAGCCCGAGTAGAGGAACGAGTGGCTCGAGCAGAGGTTGCGCTCGTCGAGCGAGCCCGTCCAGTACTGCATCGTGCCCGCGCCGAACGCGTTCGGGTCGTCCTGGATCCAGAGCACCAGGCTCTCACCCTGGGGCACCGCGATCGGCTGGCCCAAGATGCCGACCAGGTCGATCCGAAGCTGCAGGATGATCGAGCTGACGGCTGGGTTCACGATCGATAGGCCCGCGATCCCCGTGAGCAGGTTTACCGCCGGCACCGGGCCCCCGTTGCCCGTCAACGGTCCGGCGACGAACTGTCCGAACCCGCTCACGGAGAAGAGGCCGAAGTTCACGGCGCCCGCCGACGTCAGGAACCGGCAGGTGCCGGTGGAGCTCGACAGGGCGATGGTCGGGAACGCGATCACACTGCCCGACGACCCGGTGACCGAGAGGTGGAGCGCGCAGAGCCGCGTCGCGTACGTCCCGTACGTGAGCGTGTTCGCCGGGTCCAGGTCGAGCGTCGGAGCGTGGAGCATGCTGCTCGGGAAGCAGCGCCAGACGCCGACGAGGTTGCCGGCGGGCGGCGTCTTCCCGAAGAAGTAGTCGATGCCGTTGATGAGGTGGAGATAGTTGCTCCCGTTCCCACCCTCCGCGCGCGAACCGAGGATGGACGCGCTCGCGGCGGCGAGAGCGATGGCGAGGATCCGGGTCTGGCGCATGGTCTGCCTCCGGCATTTGGATGACACTCGTTCTCCCCGTACGGATCCCCGCCGCGCCGCGGTCACGAAATCCGACGCGACGCGGCGGGGCGAGGCTGCGCCGATCGACCGCACCTTTGCCTGCGGCTCCTCGGGCGGCCGCGGGTGGGCGCGAGAGAGTGCGGCTCGGCGGCCGGGGCCGATCGCCGCGACCGCGCGCCTATGGAGCCGCGCCGAGATCCCGGTCCAGGCCGGCGGCATCCAGGATCTTGACGAACGTGTACTTGCGGCCGTGGCGCGCGCGGATCTCCGCCACGTGCTCCACGAAGCTCGCCCGTGCGCGCCCGTCCGATGCCAGCTCCCTGAGATCCAACAGGAGGCGCACCGCGTCCTGGTATGCGCGGGGACGTGTCGTCCGGCCGGCTCCACGCTCGCACCGTCGCTGAGGTACAGCCGCGCGTCATCCGGGCTCACGACATCGCCGGGCAGGCGCATGCCGAGCCGGCGATGCCGCCAGCTGGATACGTACACGTAGACGTCGAAGTAGCGGGCCAACAGCCAGGTCGGGTCGGCCTTCAGACTTCCGAAGTGGTACGCGTTGGAGAAGTGCGTCGGCGTGATCATCGCCCGGGTCGAGATGGCCCGGAGCTCGCGTATTTCGTCGGAGGTCAGCACCCGATCGACGGCGAGGAATTCGTGGTACTGGTACTCGCTCATGACGTTGGAGACATCCGTTCGACGGGTGGGGTAGCGCTCGGTACGCGTCACACCCGACCCAACCCAAGGTTGGAAAGCGACACTGGCCCACGCGTCGTGCGACCGGCCGGGTCTCGCGAGGCCGTCTCACCATAGCAAGACGACGCGCGTCACCGAGAATCACCGGACCGCCGGGGGCGCGCAGCAGGCATCGGAGTGGCGGTGATCACGAGGATGCGCGGCAATCTGATCAGCTCGGGGCGTGCCGGCCCTGGATCTGGATCGGCGACCTCCGCGCCCTGTTCGTCCTCGACGGCCTCGAGGTCCTCCAGTCGGATCAGGACGTCGACCGCGGTCGCCTCATGGACATGGGGATGCTTCGGGTTCCTGCGAGGAATCGCGACGGGCGGGAACGGCTTCTGCGTCGTCACCACCCGCGAGAAAATCGTCGACCTCGACGGGATTCGTGGTGTCTACACGATCGACGTCGATCAGGTCTCGACGGGGAGGATGGCGATGCGCGGGTTCGGACGGCCGCTCGTGAGCGCGCCGTTGATCACCTCGTTCACGGTGCCGTCCCCGCCGGCGCGCCCGCGCCTCGAATCCACACGTCCCCACGTCCACGAGTCGGAACCTCCTCGACGGACGCGGACACGTTCGAGAATCCGGGCCTCGTGTCTATGCGTCGCGAGGCTCGGTTGTTCTGATGAGCCACGATCCGTCGATCCGGAGGGACCGATGAACTGCCCGGCGTTCACGACCCTGGAGCGCTACGCGCGCGACGCGCTGGAGGACGGACCGGGCGCAGACCTCGGGCGCCACGTCGGCGGCTGCGAATCGTGCGCCGCGTTGCTCGACGACATCCGCGCGAACGAGCGCGCGCTGGCCGAGCTCAACCAGTGGGTGCCGGCATCGGCGCAGCCGGAGCGCATTGGACCGTTCCGCGTGATCGGCGAGGTCGGCCGCGGCGGCATGGGCGTGGTGCTGCGCGCCGAGCAGGACCAACCGCGTCGGAGCGTGGCGCTGAAGCTGGTGCGTCCGGCGCGCGTCACGCGGGAGACGCTGCGCCGGTTCCGCATCGAGGTCGAGGCGCTCGGCCGTCTCGATCACCCGAACATCGCGCGGATCTTCTCGGCTGGCGTCGCCGAGGTCCGAGGAGAGCGGCAGCCGTACTTCGCGATGGAGCTCGTGCACGGCCGCCGGCTCGACGTGCTGATCGCCGCTGCGCCGCCGCCGCGTCCCGAGCGGCTGCGGATCTTCCTCGAGCTCTGCGACGGCATCGCGTACGCGCACCGCGCCGGCGTGCTGCACCGCGACCTGAAACCGTCCAACGTCCTCGTGGACGAGTGCGGACACCCGCGGATCATCGACTTCGGGCTCGCGCAGATGAACGAGCTCGAGGGCGCCTCGACCGCGCACACGGAGTCGGGACGCCTGATGGGAACCCTTCCGTTCATGGCACCCGAGCTCGCGACCGCAGGCGTGCGCGCGGCGGACGCGCGCGCCGACGTGTACGGGCTCGGCGCGATCCTCTACGTGCTGCTGTGCGGCCGCACGCCGCTGCAGCTCGAGGGGCTGCCGCTCGTGCGCGCGATCCGTGCGATCGAGGAGACGTGGCCCGCGCCGCCCTCGTCGGTCGACGAGAGCGTGCCGCGCCCGCTGGACTGGATCGTGCGCCGCGCGCTCGAGAAGGACCCGCGCCGCCGCTACGGCACCGTCGACGCGCTCGCCGACGACGTCCGTCGCTTCCTCGACGACGAGCCGCTGGTCGCCGGACCGACGACGCTGCGCTATCGGCTGGGCCTACTCGCGCGGCGGCATCGCGTCGCGACGGCGCTGCTCGTCAGCGTCGTGCTCGGGTTGACGGTCGCCGTGGCCGGGCTCGGATACGGGCTCGAGCGCGAGCGGGACGCGCTGGCGCTCGCGAAGGAGGAGGCGGAAGCGCGCGAGTGGTTGGGCGAGCAGCTCACCGAGCTCGTGAGCTACGCGGATCCCGCGGTGTCGC
The DNA here is from genome assembly GCA_964649825.1 of uncultured Phycisphaeraceae bacterium. Taxonomy (GTDB): domain Bacteria; phylum Planctomycetota; class B15-G4; order B15-G4; family JADJEK01; genus CAZYQW01. The sequence continues at coordinate 133,624 of CAZYQW010000077.1, forward strand.
GTGGCAAGGACGTGTCGCTGAGGGATGCCCTCGACGGACTCCGAGCCGAGATCATCGCCCGCTCCGACGCTCCGGTCGTCCGCGCCAGCCTATTGATCCAGCTCGGCACGAATCTGAGGAGGATCGGGCGCATCTCCGACGCGGAGCGGGCGCTCTCGACGGCGCAGCGTCTCCTCGTCGAGCACGGCACGAAGGACGAAGACGTGTTGGACGATGTTCGGGTCGAGCTCGCGCAACTGGATCTGGACACGGGCCGGTCCGGGCAGGCGCGGAAGCTCCTCGAGCAGGTGGGGTCCGGCTTCGAGCGGCGGCTAGGGCCGGACCACCCGCGCGCACAGCGCGTTCGGTACCTCGTCGCTCGCTGCTGCCTCGAGGACGGCCAGTACGAGAAGGCGGAGCGGCTGCTCGGGAAGGAGCTGCCACCCATCACGACGGCGGCGGGCGGCGACGAGGACTCGGCCGCGTGGTTCGCGGCCTACGCGACCATGCGTTTCAGGCGCGGCGACGTCGACGGCGCGACCCGCGCGCTCGATCGGACGAACCGCTTCGTCGAGGAGCACCCGTTCCATCCCAACGCCCTCGGGGCTCTTGGCCTTCGCGGTCACATCGCGCTCTACTCCGGGGACTTCGGCGCGGCCGGGCGCGCGCTCTGCCGCGCGGCCGACGGGATGAACCGCATCTTCGAGCCGACGCACCCGGCGCGCATCGAGCTGCTGGGCGCGATGGTGAAGTACGAAGTCCTGCGCGGCGAGCGCGCACGCGCCGACGCCAACCTCGCGGAGCTGAACGCGCTGCTGCCGCTCGTCGCCTCGTCGCGGATGAGCTCGAGGTTCCGTTCCGAGCTCGCGAGGATCTTCCTGAGCGCCGGCGATCTCGACGTCGCGTCGGAGCTCGGTCCGACGTTCGACGAGGCAAGCCGCACGACCGGCCCGATCCTGTGGGAATACGCGGGCGAGATGGGAAACGCGTGCCGCGACCGCGGCGACCTGGAGGCCGCGGAGCGGTGGCTCCGTTTCTCGTACGAGCGCGCGCGGCGCTATCACCCTCCGTCGGATCCCGTCGTGCTCTCGGTGATGTCGAACCTCGTCGGATTGCTCGACGCGCGGTCGAAGATCGACGACGCGATCGCGATCACCGATCCGTACCTGAAGGACGTCGAGGGCGAGGGGCTCTGCGACGCGCAGTGGGAGGCGGTGATGTGGCGCACCCAGTTCGCGCGGAAGAGCCACGACGACGCCGCCGCGGCGAGGCTCGTCGATCGCGCGATCGAGATCGCGCTCCCGCTCGGGAGGATCGATGACCCCCGCTACGCCGACCTCCTGCACAACCAGGCGCTGTATCTCTCGCTCGCGGGAGAATCGCGCAAAGCGGAGCCCCTGCTCGAGCGACTGGTCGAGTCGCGGATCGAGGCCCCGGGTCCGGAGTCCGAGAAGTTCCTCAGCGCGCTCAACGGCCTCGCCCGGTGCTACGCGGCGAGGGGCCGGGTCGCGGACGCCGAGGCCTGCTTCCGCGAGCTCGTGTACTCCAGCGAGACCGCGCTCGGCCGCGATCATCGAGACGTGGCGTACTACCACGTGCGGTATGCCGACTTCCTCGCCGATCTCCAGCGGTACGACGAGGCAGAACCACAGGCGCGGCGCGCGCTCGAATCGGCCGTCAACGAAGACGACCGCGGCCTCGCGCGGGAGATCCTCGCGAAGATCGCGAGAAGGGACGACTGACATGGTTCGACCGAGGCCCTGATGAAAAACCTTTCGCGACCGGACTGGACGACCACGAGCACGACGCTCCTCGACGCGCTGCGGCACGAGGAGGACGGCGGCGCGTGGCGGCTGCTCGACGACCGCATGCGACCGATCCTGCTCTCGTGCTGCCGCCGGCGCGGGCTCGGGCCGGAGGACTCGGCTGACGTCGCGCAGGAGGCGTTCGTCACGTTCCTCCGCGCGTATCGCGCCGGGCAGTACGACCCCGAGCGCGGCCGCCTCCGCGGCTTCATCGTCGGCATCTTGAACCACCGCATCCTCGACCACCGGCGCAAGCTCGAGGAGTCCGAGGACGTGCGGGGCGGATCGGCGATCGAGCGTGAGCCCGAGCAGACGGCCGAGCTCGAGCGGATGTGGACCGAGGAGTGCCGCGCCCACATCCTCGGAGTCGCGGTCGAACGGCTCCGGTCGCAGACCGGCCTGTCGGAGAAGAAGATCCGCGCCTTCGAGGAGGTCGGGCGGCGGAGCCGGAGCGCGGAGGAGGTCGCGGCGGAGCTCGGCATGACGCCCGACGAGGTCCACCACGCGAAGTTCGACTGTCTGAAGCGCGTCCGCGGGCTCGTGCGGGACCTCGATGCGCTCTACGAGCCGCTGCTCTGAGTCGAGCGGACGATCACCCGTCGGCGAGCCGAAGCTCGTCGAAGAGCGACGAGTCCTTCGACCCGGTCATGGCGGAGATCCACTCGATCGCGCCGCGGCAGCCGCCGCCGTCGTTCGCGAGCCACGAGGAACCGAGGATCGCGCCGGTTCGGCTTGTCGGGGATGGTCGTCTCGACGCGGCGCCGGCGCGCGTGGTCGACGAGGATCTGTCGCATCGCCCGCGCGGCCGGAGCCAAGAGGTGGTTCCGGCAAGACCAATCGTCGTGCCCCCGCCCCGATGATCTCGAGGTACGCCTCGTCGACGAGCCGACGGGACCTTCGGTAGGAGGACCTGCTACACTGCCTGCGTCGTCATGACTCGCTCGTCGGACCGATGCTGGTCCGATTGGAGGTGCCGTTGGTCACTCCTCGCCCGGACCCGCCTCCCTCCTCCGCCGCCTCGCGGCCACCCGTCGCCACGGTCGGCCGGAGAGAGCTGTTGCGCATCGGCGGCGGGGCGCTGCTCGGTCTCTCCCTTCCCCGCCTTCTCCAGGCGCAAGCCGCGGCCGCACCGGCCGGCGGGCCCGGATGGCGACGCGCGAAGAGCATCATCCTCTTGTTCCTGCAGGGCGGCCCCAGCCACCTCGACCTGTGGGATCCGAAGGACGACGTGCCGGACGACGTGCGGAGCGTCTTCAAGACGATCGAGTCGAAGGTCGCCGGGATCCGCCTGACCGAGCTGTTGCCGCGGATCGCGCGGGTCACCGACAAGCTGACGTTGATCCGTTCGATGAGCTACCACCCGAACGGGCTGTTCAACCACACCGCGGCGCACTACCAGATGCTGACCGGCTACACGGCCGATCGCGTCAGCCCCTCGGGGCAGCTCGAGCCGCCCTCGCCGAAGGACTTCCCGAACTTCGGCTCGAACGTCGCCCAGCTCGTGCCGCCCGAGGTCCCGATGCTGCCGTTCGTGATGATGCCGCGTCCGCTCCAGGAGAGCGACGTCATCGGCAAGGCGGGGTCCGCCGGATTCCTCGGCCGCGCGCACGACCCGTACACGCTGTACCCGCCCGGCGACGACTTCGACGAGATGAAGATGGACCGCGTCCAGGTCGCCGACCTGACGCTCCGTCCCGAGGTGTCGGTCGAGCGGCTCGAGCGGCGGCGCGCGTTGCTCGCGAGCATGAAGGCACGCCGCGCCGCGCTCGACGAGGCGGTCGCGAAGTATGACCTCGACGAGTACACCGCGCAGGCGATGAGCCTCGTCCTGTCGGGGCGCGCGCGGCACGCGTTCGATCTGGGCCAGGAGAGCGCCACGCTGCGCGATCAGTACGGACGCTCGACCTTCGGGCAGAGCTGCCTGCTCGCGCGGCGCCTGATCGAGGCGGGCACGCGCGTCGTCCAGGTCAACTGGACGAAGACGGCAAACTCCGACCGTCACTCGTGGGACTGTCACACGGACCTGCCGAAGCGGATGCGGGACGACTCGGCGCCGCGGTTCGACCCGGCCGTCGCGACGCTGCTCGAGGACCTCGACGACCGCGGGCTCCTGGACGAAACGCTGGTCGTCGCGGTCGGAGAGTTCGGACGTTCGCCACGCAAGGGCCTGTCGACGTCCGGCAACGACAACGACGGCGAGGGGCGCGACCACTGGCCGTACTGCTTCACGGCGCTGATCGCCGGCGCCGGCATCCGCCGCGGACACGTCCACGGCGCGTCCGACGAGACTGGATCGGCGCCGATCACCACGCCGGTCCACCCGAACGACCTGCTGGCGACCATCTATCACGCGATCGGCGTCTCGCCGCAGACGATGGTGTCGAACCACGTCGGCCAGCCGCGCCGGATCGTCGAAGGCGAGCCGGTCACGGAGCTGTTCGCGTGATCGTCGCCGCGCTGCTGGCCGTGCTCGTACCCGCCGCGGACAACGCACCGAGCTACTGGCGGGACGTGCGTCCCATCCTCGTGAAGAGCTGCCACGGCTGCCACCAGCCCGCCAAGGCGAAAGGCGGCCTGGTGCTCACCGACGTCGCATCGATCCTCCGCGGGAGCGACGAGGGGGAGCCGGCGATCGTCCCCGGACGTCCCGACGACGGCGCGTTGATCGCGTCGATCTCGCCGCTCGCGGACGAGCCGCCGACCATGCCGAAGGACGGCCCGCCGCTTGACGCCGCCGACGTCGAGCTCCTTCGCGCGTGGATCGCGGCCGGTGCGCCCGACGATTCTCCGGCCCAGGCCGTCGACTCGATCTCGCCGGAGTACCCGCCCGTCTACGCGGGCCGACCGGTGCTGGCCAGCCTCGACGTCTCTCCCGACGGGACCCGGCTCGCGGTCGCCGGATATCACGAGGTGCTGCTGTACGACACGGCCGACTTCTCGCTCGCCGCCCGTCTCGTGGGGATGTCCGAGCGGATCGAGTCGGTGGCGTTCGCGCCGGACGGACGCCAGCTTGCCGCGGTCGGCGGATCGCCGGGGCGCCTCGGCGAGTGCCAGGTCTGGTCGGTCCGTGCGGGCCGACTGCGTCTCTCCGTCCCCGTCGGATTCGACACGCTCTACGGCGCGAGCTGGTCGAACGACGGGTCGCGCATCGCGTTCGGCTGCCCCGACTCCGCGGTGCGCGTGATCGATGCGAAGAGCGGCGAGATCGTCCTGTTCCAGGGAGCGCACGAGGACTGGGTGCTCGACACGACGTTCACGTCCGACGACAGCCACCTGGTCACCGTCAGCCGCGATCGCTCGATGAAGCTGATCAAGGTCGAGACCCAGCAGTTCATCGACAACGTCACCAGCATCACGCCGGGCGTGCTGAAGGGGGGGCTGATGGCCGTCGACCGCCACCCGATGAAGGACGAACTGCTGATCGGCGGCGCGGACGGCGTGGCGAGGATCTACCGGACCTATCGCGAGAGGAAGCGAGTGATCGGCGACGACTACAACCTCTTGAAGGCGTTCCCCGCCGTCCCGGGGCGCGTGTTCGACGTCGCGTACGGGCCCTCGGGCGAGGTCTGCGCGATCGCATCGAGCACCGGCACCGGCGGCGCGGTCCATCTCTACTCGGCCACGCTCGACGCGCCGGCTCCGCCCGCCGGCGAGCCCGCGCCACGTTGGTCGTGGACCTCGCCGGGCGGCGTCTACGCGCTGGCGTTCGACCCCGAGGGCGCGTGGCTCGCCGCGGGCGGCGCCGACGGCGTGGTGCGCGTGCTCTCGCTCGCGGACGGCACCGTCCTGCACTCGTTCGAGGTGCGTCCCGCGCCGGCCGGCGCGCGGGCCGCTCCGGCGGACGTGCAACACGAGGAGGCCCGATGATCGGACCACTCGTCCTGACCCTCCTCCTGACGACGGCCGGCGGCGGCGGCGCGCCCGCGATCGTCGAGCTGCGGGTCGAGCCCGAGCGACTCGAGCTGATCGGTCCGTTCTCGTCGGCGCAGCTCCTCGTGACCGGCGTGCGCGTCGACGGCCAGGTCGTCGACCTGACGCGCGACGCGACGCTCGGCGAGCTGCCGCCGGCGCTCTCGATCGACGACCGCCGCTTGGTCGAGCCGCGCGCCGACGGCGAGGGGACGCTCGCGCTCGTGGTCGGCGAGACGCGGCTCACGGTGCCGTACCGCGTCCAAGGCACCTGGACCGACGAGGCCCCGTCGTTCGTTCGGGACGTCGAGCCGGTCCTCTCCAGGAGCGGCTGCAACGCCGGCACCTGCCACGGCAGCGCGCAGGGGAAGAACGGGTTCCAACTCTCGCTGCGCGGCTACGACGCGGCGTTCGACCATCTGGCCCTCACCGACGACCTGGCCGGACGTCGGTTCAACCGCGCCGCACCGGGGCGAAGCCTGTTCCTGCTGAAGCCGTCGGGCGCCGTTCCACACGAGGGCGGCGCGCCGATCGAGGCCGGAGGCCAGGCGTACGGCGTCCTCTCCCGGTGGATCGAGCACGGCGCGCGCTTCGACGGCCGCGACGCGGGCGGCGAGAAGACGGCGCGCGTGGCGAGCATCCGCGTCCGGCCCCAGGATCCGACGCTCCCCGACGTCGGGCAGGACCAGCAGTTCCGGGTGATCGCCACGTACACCGACGGCGCCGAGCGCGACGTCACCCGGTGGTCGTTCCTCGAGTCGAGCGACACCGAGGTCCTCACCGTCGACGCGCGCGGGCTGGCACACGCGGCGCGACGCGGCGCGGCGGCGGTGCTCGCGCGCTTCGAGGGGAGCTACGACTCGACGCGCGTCTTCGTGATGGGGGACCGCGAGGGGTTCGCCTGGAGCGCGCCGCCGCCGCACAACGCGATCGACGAGATCGTCGACCGGCGGCTGCAGGAGATCCGGACCCGGCCGAGTCCGCTCTGTACGGACGCCGAGTTCCTGCGCCGCGTCCACCTCGACCTCACCGGCCTCCCCCCCACCGCGCGCCGGGTGCGGGCGTTCCTCGCCGACACGCGGCCGTCGCGCGTCAAGCGTGACGAGGAGATCGACCGGCTGATCGGCGGGGTCGAGTACGTCGAGCACTGGACCAACAAGTGGTCGGACCTGTTGCAGGTCAACCCGAAGTTCCTGGGCCAGGCCGGCGCGGCGCGGCTGCGCGATTGGATCAAGGGCGCGATCGCGAGCAACGTCCCGTATGACCGTTTCGTGCGCGCGCTGCTCACGGCACGAGGGGCGACGGACGAGAATCCGCCGGCTGCGTACTACAAGGTGCTGCGCAAACCCGACGAGGTGATGGAGAACACCACGCAGCTCTTCCTCGGCGTTCGATTCTCGTGCAACAAGTGCCACGACCACCCGTTCGAGCGTTGGACGAAGCGCCAGCATTGGGAACTGGCCGCGTGGTTCGCGCGGGTCGGGCGCACCGACGCGCCAGGGTCGCCCAAGATGCCGGACATCACCGTGATGGACGACGGAGCGCCGCCCGCCTACGAGGAGATCATCGCGGATCTCGACCACGGCGAGATGGTGAACGCGGACGACGGGTTGACGTACGCGCCGGCCTTCCCGTTCGAGCACGCGGGAGCGGCGACCGACGCGGACGACGGCCGCTCGCGCCGCGCGCGGCTCGCCGACTGGCTGGTCGCCCCCGAGAACCCGTACTTCGCCCGCAGCGCCACCAACCGTCTCTGGAGCTACCTGCTCGGGCGCGGACTGATCGATCCCGTCGACGACGTCCGCGCGGGGAATCCGCCCAGCCACCCCGAGCTGCTCGAGTTCCTGACCGACGAGCTCGTGAGGAGCGGCTTCGACGTGCGCCACGTCCTCCGTCTGATCTGCCGGTCACGCGTCTACCAGCAGTCGATCGAGACCGACCGCTGGAACGCGGACGACGACGTGCACTTCTCGCACGCGCGAGCGCGACGGCTGCCGGCGGAGATGCTCTACGACGCCGTGCATCGCGCGACCGGCTCGCGCGCGGCGCTCCCTGGGACACGCCCCGGCACGCGCGCGGCCGAGGCGCTCGGTCCCGCGGTCGAGGCGCCCGACGGGTTCCTCGACCTGTTCGGCCGCCCGCCGCGCGAGTCGGCGTGCGAGTGCGAGCGCGGCACCGGGCTGTCCCTCGGCCAGGCGCTCAACCTCGTCAACGGACCGACCGTAGCCGACGCGATCCAGGACGATGACAACGAGATCGCGCGGCTGGTCCGCTGGACGGAAGACGCGGGGACGATCGTCGACGAGCTGACGCTCTCGTTCCTCGGCCGGTTCCCCGATGCGAAAGAGCGCGTCGAGCTGACGGCCACGCTCGACCCGCTCGTGCGCGCGAACGTGGCCGCGCTCGCCCCCGAGGCGCGAGCCGAGTTCGACCGGCGCCGCGCGGAGTGGGAGGCGAAGATCGCGCCCGCGACGTGGCACGCCGTCGAGATCGACGCCGCGCGCGCGTTGGCGGCGACGCTGACCGTGCAAGAGGACGGCTCGATCCTGGCGTCGGGCGAACTCGCCGCGAAGGAGGCCTACACGATCGTCGCGCGGACCGACCTCACCGGGATCACCGGCGTACGGCTCGAGGCCCTCCCCCACGACTCGCTCGGCGGCAACGGCCCCGGCCGCTCGGAGAACGGCAACTTCGTCCTGAACCGCATCTGGCTGACCGCGATCCCGATCACCGCTCCCGGCGCGGCCGAGGACCTCGCGTTCTCCGTCGCCACCGCCGACTTCTCGCAGGAAGGCTGGCCCGTCGCCGAAGCCATCACCGAGAACGCGGCCCAGGGCTGGGGGATCCACCCGCGGTCCGGCGTGCCGCACCAGGCGGTGTTCGAGCTCGCGGAAGACGCAGGAACGAACGAGCGAGAAGGCGGGACCACTCTCGTCTTCACGCTCGATCAGACGTACGGCAACCAGCACTACCTCGGCCGCTTCCGCCTGTCGGTGACGACATCGATGCGTCCGGTGCGCGCCTCCGCTCTGAGCGACGACGTCCTCGCCGCGCTCGACGTGCGGTCCGACGCCCGCACCGAAGCCCAGAAGGACCTGATCCACGCCACGTTCCTGACGACGGCGCCGGACCTCCGGCTCGCCCTGCGCCTCGCCGCCGCCCGCGACCTCGGCTGGGCGATGGCGAACAGCCCGGAGTTCCTGTTCAACCACTGAGGTGGCATCGCCCGGGGATCTCGGACAACGCCTTCTTGGATCGACGATCGAGAGTCGCGTGCCGGAACCGAGAATCCTCGCGGCGACGCGCCGGCCCGCCCGAGGATCGGCGGGCATCGGGGACGGTCAGGGGCCGACCACCGCATCGAGCCGCTCCACGACCCAATCCGCGATCCAGTCCGCCTCGTCCTCGACCTCGTCTTGCAAGTCGTCGTGGTCGCCCTGCACCCGGAGCAGCGCCGGACCGCCGAGTCGCTCGTGGAGCTTCTCGCCGGTCCACGCGGGGACGACGTCGTCGAACCGGGCGTGGATCTGGAGGACGGGGGTGCCCTGCAGCCGCCGGGTCGTGTGGTGCGGGTCGAGTCGCGACTCGGCGAGGTAAAGGTCGAGGAACCAAGCAAGGCGCTCCCCGCCGAGGAACACGGGGTCCGCGGCGATCGACACGCCGGTCGCGTCGAGCCCCGGGGAACGCGCGATCTCGGCCACGTTCACGCCGCCGCCGGCGAGGACGACGGCCGCGCTCCGCCGATCGAGCCGCGCCGCCACCGTCGGCGCCGCGACCGCTCCGAGCCCGAAACCCAGCACCGCGCGCGGCGCGCCGGCGAGCGCGGCGCGGCGTCGCTCGAGCGCCGGCAGCACCGCCTCGACCGCGTACGCGGTCTCCGCCAGCCGTTCGTCGGCCGCGCGCGCGATCCGACGTGCCGCCGCTTCGAGGTCGTCGTCGTCGTCGATGGTGACCGCGACGTCTCGGTCGACGAGCCGCGGCACGTCGGTCCGCAGGACGAGCACGCCGCGCGCGACGAGCGCGTCGACCACCGCGTCGACCGCGTCGCCGCGTCCCGCTTCGCCGGTGATCACGACCGCGACGCCGCGCGGGGATCCGTCCGGCTCGACCGAAACGAACCGTTCCCCCGCCGCGACCTGGTCGACGACGTCCGAGACCGCGTCGGCCCGCGGCACTTCGCCCGGCCGATACGACACGAACTGGAGCTCAGGCGAACGCTCGGGCGCCACGAGCGATCCATCCGGCTGAAGGGGGCGGACCGAACGGACGAGCCCCCGGCCCGACGGCGTCACCGACGTCACACGCAGCACCGGGATCCTCGTCGGGTCGTCCTCGGCGCCGGCCATGCGGTAGAGGCGCCGCGGCATCGCGGCCGCGACCTCGTCCAGGCCCTCGACCTCGCGCGCCGGCCAGAAGCCGTCGGGGATCGCCTCCGCCGCCCACTCCGCCTCGTGGCGCGACGGGTCGGGTTCGGTGAACACGCTGCATCCGCAGAGGGACGCGACGACGAGGGTGACGAACGACGGGATCGGGAGGTGCACGCGGATCGACATGACGGATCATTCGAACGAACTCGGGTGCGCGTGTCGAACGTCTGGGGAAATCTCGAGGGGCGCGCGCCCGGCGGACGAACGGGTGACGATCGATGGCGTCGAGAACGCGCGGTGACGCCGAAGGGAATCGTCACGCGAGACCTCAGTCGCTCCCGGGCGCCGGCCGGCGGCCGAGGGTCACAACGCCGCCACCTCTCCCGTCCGGACGAACGCGAAGAGGACGTCCGACACGTCGCGGCCCGTCGCCACGAGCACGGCGCGCGCGTACGCCTCGCCCTGCGACCGATACCGGTCGAGACGCCCCGCGAGCGCCGCGCCGGCCACGTCGTCCGTCTTCCAGTCGACGATCAGGTAGCGACCGTCCGCCTCCTCGGCGACCAGGTCGATCGCGCCTTCGAGCAGCGTGCCGCCCGCGTCGAACACGAACGGCACCTCGCGCTCGACGCGCCGAGCACGCGTAAGGCGTCGCCACAGGTCGGACTCGATCAGATTGCGGACGATCGCGACCGCGTCGTCCGCGAACTCGCCGGGACAACCCTCGGCGCCGGCCAACCCCCGCGCGTTCTCGGCGAGCCCCTCCTCCGGACGCTCGAGATCGATCAGCTCGAGGAGGCGGTGCACGTAGGTACCGAACGCGATCCCGCGGGAACGCGACCGCGGCGCGTCGAGCGACTCCGCGAAGCGATGATCGACCGGATCCTTCTGCGCCGTCGGAGACGTCACCGCGCGCGCGTGGCGAGGGTCGCCGAGGAGCGACCCGAGACGTTCGGTCAGTTCACGGCGCTCCGCCAGCACGCGCGTCGCGACCGCCGGCATCGGCGCGTCGGGATCGAGGTCGAGTCGGAACGCGCGGTCGTCGCCGGTGCGTCGATCGAGGGTGTGGGCGTCGACGAACCGCCCCGCCGCTTCGCTCGCCTCTCGATCGAGGATCGAATCGTCCCTGAGGAGGTCCAGGAAGCCGTCGACCTTCTCCTCCTTCTTCGCGCCGCTCGCGTAGGTGAACCGCGGCACGACGAGCAGCGACGTCGCGCGCGTCGCCGCGACGTAGAGGATCCGGCGGCGCTCCGCGTCGTCACGGGCCTTGTCGCGCGTCTTGGCCTCCTCATAGCGGTCGGTCTCGAGGATCGCCTCGTCATTCTTCTTCATGCTGAACTCGAAGCGAAGCGCGGGAGCGCGCTCGAAGAACCAGCGATCGCCGGCGGTCGGCCGAGCGTTCAGGTCGGCGAGCACGACGATCGGGAACTCGAGCCCCTTCGCGATGTGCATCGTCAGGAGCTGCACCGCGTCGTCGCTCGCGTCCATCAGCGGCGACTCGGCCTCGTCGCTCGACTGCTCCTCCTGACGCCGCACGTCGTCGACGAACGCACGGAACGTCGCGCCGGCCGCCTCGAACGCGCGGGCCCGATCGATGAAGAGCCGCAGGTTGGCTACGCGCTGCTCCCCCATCGGTTTCATGTGGAAGAGCTCGAACGCGCGCGTGCGCGTGAGGATCTCGACCACGAACGACGCGAGGCCGACGCGGTGGCGGCGCCGGTGGAGCTCGCGCAGGAGCGAGCGCGCCGCGCAGAGGGACTCGGGTGCGCCGGGGGGATCGTGTGAGAGGCGGAAGAAGCGGCCGCCGGCGTTGCGGAAGCGCAGCAGATCGGTGTCGGAGACCCCGAAGAGCGGGCCGCGCAGCACGGCGAGCTGCGCCGGCTCGTCGGCGGGGTCGTCGACGGCGCGAAACAGCGCGACCGCCGCCTTCACCTCGCTGCGGCTGTAGAGGTGGCGGCCGGCGCCGACGCGGTACGGCACCTCATTCGCACGCAACGCCTTCTCGTAGATGCCGAGCGCGGTGGTGCCGCGGAACAGGATCGCGCAGTCCCGATAGGTCGCGGCACGCTCGACGAGCTCGCCGCGCTTGCGCTCGATGATCGTCGTCGGCGCGCCGCCGTCTGCTCCGACCAGGCGCCGCACGTGCGCCGCGATCGATGTCGCTTCGGCGACGCGCGCGTCGTCCGCCTTCCCGGGAAGGTCGCCCTCGGAGTCCCCGAGCAGCACGACCCCCGGACCGACGTCGCGCGTGCCGGGTGCGGCGAGGATCGGCTCGTAGGTCGGCTGGTACTTCACGTCCTCGGACGCCGGCTGGATGAGCCGCCCGAAGCACTCGTTCACCCAGCCGAGCACGGCGGGGGCCGACCGGAAGTTGACCGAGATCGTCAGCACGTCGCCGCCCGAAGCGAGGATGCGCTCCTTCGCCGCCTCGTACACCTCCACGTCGGCGCGGCGGAAGCGATAGATCGACTGCTTCGGATCTCCCACGAGGAACAGTCTTCCCGCGCCGACGTGCACGTCGGTCCAGTCGCGCGCCGGCTCCGCCGCCGAGTCCTCGGCGAGGAAGAACGCGATCTCGGCCTGCAGGGGATCGGTGTCCTGGAACTCGTCGAGAAGGACGGTGGCGAAGCGTTCCTTGAACGTGCGCCGCACGTCGAGGTCGTGCTTCAAGAGGTCGCGCGTGCGGATCAAGAGGTCCTGGAAGTCGAGCAGCCCGCGCCGCTCCTTGACCGCGTCGTAGAGGCGCGGGAGGTGGACGAGCACCTGCTGCAGCCGCATCGCCCGGTGAGCGAGCCGACGCTTGGCGTAGCGCTCCTGTTCGTCCATGAACGACGCGAGCGCCTCGCGGCAAGTCTCGAGCGCCCGTTCGTCCCGCCACTTCGTCTTCGCGCCGACCTTTCCCCTCCTCGGTCTGATCGCGAGGAGCTCGAACTCGACCTCGCTCTCCGGTCGCATGAACAGCCGTTCGCGCAGGTCCGCGAGCCGCGTGATCTGCTCGAACATCTTGTCGTCCTCGGCCGAACAAGCGCTCGACGACTCGCGCAGGACCGACACCAGCGATGCGAACGCGTCGCTCAACCGGTCGGGGCTCGGCGGCTCGACGGCGTCGATCGTGAACGCGGGGTCGACGACGAGGTCGCGGTTCTCGATCACCGCGCGCGCGAGCCGCCTCAGCGCGTCCATCGAGAGACCGGCCGCGAACGCCTCGAGCAGCGGGGTCGGATCGTGCGAGCCCGACTCGTCGAACAACTCGAGCAACGCCTCCTCGAACAGCGTGTCGATCAGCTTCGGCTCGGCGACCTGGAACCCGGGGTCGACCTTCGCCTCGACGGGGCGCTCGCGCAGGATCGACGCGCAGAACCCGTGGATCGTCGTGATTGCGGCACCCTCGACCTCGTCGAGCGCCGCGCGGAATCGCTCGACGTCGCCCGGGGCAGCGGCGGCGTGGAATCGCGCCTCGAGCGCGTCGCGAAACCGCTGCTTCAGCTCGCCGGCCGCCTTCTCGGTGAACGTGATGGCCACGACTCGATCGAGGTCGACGCCTTTTCGCACCAGCTCGACGAGGCGGCTGACCAGGATCGTCGTCTTCCCCGTACCCGCGCCGGCCTCGATCGCGAACGAGCGATCGATCTCGTCGATCGCGCGCTTGCGCGCCGTCTCGTCGCGAAGCGGCTCGGGGGTCACGCGTCGTCCTCGGCGCGCAGGTCGAAGTAGGCCGCGACCTCGCCTTCCCGCCGCTTCCGCTCGAACCGCGCCTCCAGTCCGGCCCCGCGTCCGCACGCGAGCCGGTAGGCGCAGAAGCGGCAGCGACCGTCGTCGCGCGGGTCGGCGAGGAAGACACCGCGCGCGATGCCTTCGGCGATGGCGCGCAGCACCCGGTGGAGCTCGCCCGCTTCGCCCTCGCGCCAGAGGCCGGCGCTCGCCTCCTGGTGCGCCTGGGTATCCGACGCCTTCGTGGTGCAGTAGAAGTACTCGGCGCGGTCGACCGACGCCCCCGGCGCGATCACCCGCTCGAAGGCGAGTGCGTACAGCGGAAGCTGCAGTGCCCGCCCGCCCTTCAGCCCGCCGTCCCACTTCGGCTTCGACTTGCCGGTCTTGTAGTCGATCACCGTCGCGGCGCTTCCCGCACGGTCGACGCGATCGATAGCTCCGGAGACGAGAAGGCGCCGATCGCCGACCACGACCTCGAGCGGCGGGTGGTCCGAGCCGCGGCCGAACCGCACCTCGAGGAGCTCGGGAGCGCGCGCGCCGCTCGCGCCGATCTCTCGATCCAAGTAGACGTGCAGGTCGGCGCGGATCTTGCCGCACTCGGCGCGCCACAGGAGTTCGTTCTTCACCGAGCACTCGTCCTTGAAACGGGCGAAGTGCCGCGTCGCGACCGCGTCGAGACGGCTCCACAGCCGCCTGCGCCGCGTCCCGTCGAGCGGGAACGGCTCGCGGTCCGCGATCAGCGCGCCGATGAACTCCTCCAGGATCGAGTGGACGAGCGCGCCGCGCTCGAGCGGCGAGAGCTCGGCCAACTCCTCCGGATCCTCGTACTCGCCGACGCCGAGCGCGGTCTGGGCGAAGAACGAGAACGGGCAGTGCGCGTACGCCTCGAGCCGCGACGGCGACATCGCGCGCTCGGTCGGCCCGCCGCGGATCGCCGCCGCGACGTCCGGACCGACGAGGCCGTCCCACTCCGTGTACTCCGGGTTCCGCCACCGCGCGAGCTCGGCGCGAACCGCATGCGCGAACGGCGGGTGGATCGTCTCGAGGAACCGGACGCGCTCCGGATCGCAGTCGCGGATCGCGCGCGCGACGTGGATGCGATCGAGCTCGTGCGGGTCGAGCGCAGCCCGCGGCGCGTCGACGTCCGGCTCGACCCTCGGTACGCGTACGTAAGGGAGCGCGGCCAGCTCGGTCGCCGACACCGACCGCCCCGCGAGCGCGGACGCGGCGGCCACGAGGGCGGACGACGGGGCTCGCTCCTTCGCGGTCTCCGCGTCCACGCGCGGCCAGGAGAGCGTGAGCCGGTCGCCGGCTTGCGCGCACACGAGGTAGAACAGCATCCGCTCCTCGGCCCGCGCCCGCCCGGCCAGCGGCAACCCCGGGTCGCCGCTCGGCAGGAGCGCCGCGGACAGATCGCGTCGCTCGTGGTCGAGCAGGATCGGGTCGGGCCGCGCCTGCCGCGGGAAGACGCCGTCGACGAGTCCGGGCACGATGACGGCGCGGAAGGCGAGCCCGCGCGCCGCGAGCACGGTGCCGAGGAAGAGCCCGCCACCGAACCGGCCGTCGCGGATCCGGTCGCCGAGGAGCGCCTCCTCGACCAGGCCGGCGAACATGTCGAAGTCGACGCGGGCGCCGAGACGGTCGAGATCGACGAGCCGCTCGAGCACGTCGCAGGTGGCGTCGAGGCCGTCGGTCGCGCCGTCGAGCGAGCGGAGGAACTGGACGAGCGCCGCGATTCGTGGAGCGATCCGGTCGGTCCCCGCGAGCGCGACTCCGAGCACCGCGATCCGCTCGACCCACTCCTCCAGCCGGACGACCTCGTCGAGGCGGCGCTGGTACGCATCGTCGTCGAACGCGGCCGCCCCGGTGTCGGCGTCGCCGCGCAGCTCCTCGCGCTCCGCCTGCTCGCGTTCGAACGCGAGGCGGCGCCGGACCACGCCGAGACCACGGCGCCACTCGGCGATCCCGTGGCCGAGGATCCCGACCCGGCGCGCCACGCGTTCGAGCGCCACCGCCCGCGGCTCGACCCCGGAGTGATGCATCCACTCGAACAGGTCTCGACGCCGCAGGTCGGAGCGGATCAAGCGCAGGAGCAGCAGCACCGCGCGCGCCGCGCGCGCCTCGGCGAGCGGGACGCCGCCGTGGCGGAAGAGCGGCGGCGGCGCGTCCTCGAGGCCGGCCGCGCGGACGAGCTCGCGAAACGCGTCGTCGACCATGGTCAGGCCGTCGGCGACGCGCGCGAGCACCGCGATCTCGTGGAGCTTCACGCCGTCCGCCACGAGCTCCTGGATCGCGCGAACCACCTCGCGCGCCTCGAGCGGCGCGCCCGGCGCGGCGATGATCCGCGCCGTCCCGTCGTCCGGCGCGGGCGTCCCCGCGGCGTCGCGGTAGAGGCGTTCGCGCAGCCGCGCGAGCGACGACGCACGATCGACCTCGACGGGCGGCGCGGGCACGCACTCCTCCACGAAGCCGGCGCCGCGGAAGAACTCGAGGGTCGGCCGCGCGAACGCGAACGCCTCGCTCTCGCCGATCGGCGCGAAGACCACGCCGCCCGCGCGCTCGAGCACGACCTCGACGAGACGCCGCTGCGCGGACGTGAAGTCGTAGAAGCCGTAGAGCAGGATCGGCTCCGCCGCCGCGTCCGAGCCCACCGCCGCGTCGACCGCGAGCGCGAACAGGTCCGCGTCGTCGATGAAGCCGGACTCGTGGAGCCGGCGCTCGTACGCGGCGAGGAGCCGCGCGAAGTCCTCGACCTTCCTCGATCCCGCCGCGCGCTCCACGTCGGCCGCGGTCACGCGCGCGTCGCGGACGTCGCGGATCGTCGCCGCGAGCACCGAAGGAAACCCGGCGAGGCGGCGGACGCCCTCGAAGTACGAACCACCGTCGGCCTCCGCGGCCACGTCCCGCGCGAGCAGGTGCGCGCCGATCGAGGAAATCAGCGGCGCGATCCGCCCCACCCCGGCGCCCGCGATCTCGCGGGCGAGGTCGAGCAGCGTCCAGAACCGCACGTTGAGATGCGCGCGCTCGGCCGCGAGCATCCGCCGCAGATGGAGCTTCAGCAGGTTCGACGGCACCACGACCACGACGCGCCGGAACGGATCATCGGCCTGCAGCAGGGCGACCTCGCGCGCGAAGGCGCGCTCGAGCGTCGGCTGGAAGTCTCCACGGTAGAGGCGACGGATCACGGTTGCTCCCGCGGCCCATCCTAGTGGTGTGATTCAGAGTTGTTGACGTTTCTCCGGGGCCCTCGTCATCGCTTGCTGCGTTGCTCCTCCTCGACGTATCTCGAATACGCGGTCGTCGTCGCGCCTTGCCAGCGACGACGATGACCTCCGGATAAT